>NZ_JBALCZ010000046.1:0-114270 GCF_036917615.1 Nostoc sp. | reverse complement strand
AGAGTTGCAGATTATTCTGATTCCCGCCCTTAAAACTATTAGTTTTCTAAACCCCTTACCAGACAAGTATTTCAGCTTTTCTTAGTGCCATTCGATGGTAAACCCAGGTTGCAAATTCCCTATCAAGTATTGACTAACTCCGTCGCTATGGTGGAGCAGGAAATTTTGATGTTTGCCGGAACTGTTAGGGAAAATTTAACTTTATGGGATACCACAATATCAGATAACAGCCTGATCCGAGCTTGCCGTGATGCTGCCATTGACGATGTGGTTCTCTCAATGTCTGGGGGATTTGATGCAGAACTGAGCGAGGGTGCTGTCAATTTAAGTGGAGGCCAGCGACAGCGCTTAGAAATAGCCCGCGCTTTGGTGAATAATCCCTCCATTCTAATTATGGATGAAGCCACCAGCGCCTTGGATTCTGAGACGGAAAAAATTATTGACCAAAATCTGCGGCGACGGGGATGCACTTGCATTATTGTCGCACACCGATTAAGCACCATCCGAGACTGTGATCAAATCATCGTCCTTGAGAAAGGAAAGGTAATGCAACGAGGTACTCACCAAGAATTATGGCAAATGGAGGGATTGTACTCGCAGTTAATCCGTAGTGAGGGTGAAGCGCTGCCAGGAGTTTAACGAATTACGAATTATTTTAAAAATGGTTAACCAAGTTAAAATCACAGATTTACAGGGGCAAGTGTGCAGCCTTAAGGGTAATGAACCCATACTACTGGATGACCCGCAGATTGTTTGGGTGGTTGAGTCTGGCTCTGTAGCATTGTTTGCAGTCACGGTTAAAAATGGCGTTATGGAAGGAAATCGACGTTATCTATTCAGTTGTGACTCCAAACAAGCCCTTTTCGGAACACTTCCTAGCTCTGAGAATCAGCACCGCCGACTTTTAGCAGTGCCGATTGGAGAGACAGAACTGCTGAGGGTAGATCAAGAACACTTTCGGCAGTTAGTTGTTGATGGCGATGCCACAGTAGTTGCTTTAATAGAGGGCTGGCTTGAGCATATCGACCCTGCGCTTTTTGACATCGTTACACCAGCAATTCAAGTTCAGGCTGTTGGACAAGCACGATTTTCTTTGAGTAATCACGAGACTTTCCAACCTGAAGCTGGTGCGATCGCTTGGGTAGAAATTCAGCAAGGAAATGTCAGTTGGATGGGGCTAGAAGAATTAACTCTAGATCCGAAGACGGGAATTTTTCCCCTAAGCGATCGCATGTGGTTACAAGCTATGGAGTCAGTTCAGCTGTCTACTGAAACCACGAGCGCGATTCGGGATGCTGATATGCTGCTAGGGGGACTATCCCAACTTCATACTCAACTCCTTGACTATATTAGCCTCCTAGAGCAGCAGGAAGCGCAGACAGAACTACAGCGCCTTCAAGATCGAGAACGGCTCAATCATCAAGTTACTGCTGAGGCTCTGGGTGAACTCGTATCGCCCCTATTACCCGGTAAAGCAACCTTTTTCTTGGAAGGCACACCTTTGTTAGTTGCTGCTGGTGCAGTTGGAAGATATTTAGGTATAACAATTCGCCCCCCTGCTCAATCCGAAAACCTCAAACGGCTCAAGAACCCGTTGGAGGCAATTGTGCGGGCTTCTAAGGTGAGGATGCGGCAGGTTTTGCTGCGGGATAATTGGTGGGAGAAGGATTCTGGCCCCCTGGTCGCTTATACTCAGCAGGACAACCGACCTGTGGCGCTGCTACCAGTTGCAGCTAATCGCTACGAAATTTTCGATTCTATTGCACAAACCCGTGTGCTTGTCAATGACCACAGTATTGAGACACTGGCTCCAATTGCCTACATGTTTTATCGGTCTCTGCCTGATAAGGCTCTCAAAGCGGTGGATCTATTCCGGTTCACTTTTAAAGGTCGTGGAAGAGACTTGCTTGTCATTTTTTTAACTGGTGTTGCGGCGACGCTACTGGGAATGCTTACACCCTACGCTACTAGCATTTTGATTGACAATGCGATTCCAGATAGTGACCGGGGATTACTGTTACAAGTTGGTTTGGGACTGTTGGTTGCTGTTTTAGCAACGGGGCTATTTCGGCTAGCTCAGGGATTAGCCCTGCTGCGGGTAGAAACGTTTACTGACGCCTCTATCCAAGCTGCTATATGGGATCGACTGTTAAATTTGTCGGTATCGTTTTTCCGTAAATACACAAGTGGTGACCTTTACTCTCGCGTCACAACGGTTAGTATAATTCGTCGCCAACTTAGCGGCCCAACTCTGCTAAATTTGATAACTGGTCTTTTTGCTTTGCTGAATTTGGGGCTTTTATTTTACTACAGTTGGAAATTAGCTTTAGTTGCCGTTGCTGTTGCCGTAGTAGCGATCGCCATCACCACACTTTCGGGAGCGTTCCTCGTCCGTAAAGTTCGGCCATTACTAGAACTCAAGGGAAATATTTTTGGGCAGACGGTGCAGCTGATTAATGGCATTGCTAAACTGCGTGTTGCTGGCGCTCAAGAGCGAGTTTTTGCTTCTTGGAGTAAAAACTACAGTCGGCAAATCAAACTAGAACTCAGCACCCAGAACCTTGAAGACGGCGTTATGCTTTTCAATACAGTTATGCCCACACTAACTTCTGCTGTCCTCTTCTGGTTTACGATCAAGCTGCTTGAGGAGGCTGAGACTACAGGTGGTATCGGACTGACTATTGGGACTTTTTTAGCTTTTAAGACTACTTTTGACACCTTTATCAAAGGTTCTACAGACGTAAGTAATACAGTTACTAACGCTTTACAAGTCATTCCCCAGTGGAAGCGCAGCCAGCCAATTTTAGAAAGTATACCAGAAGTCGATCTGGACAAAGCTGACCCTGGCAAACTCATAGGCAGAATTAAAGTAGATCATCTCACGTTTCGCTACCGTCAAGAGGGAGCGCTGACTTTAGATAATGTAAGTCTTCATGCAGAGCCTGGAGAGTTTATTGCACTTGTAGGCGGCTCTGGAAGCGGGAAATCTACTATATTTAGATTGCTGCTGGGGTTTGAGACTCCTGAAGATGGGGCTATATACTATGATGGTCAAGATTTATCTGGTTTGGACGTTGGAGCGGTGCGTCGCCAGTTAGGCGTAGTCTTGCAAAATGGTCAGATTACCTCAGCTTCCATTTTCGACAACATAACTAGTGGTGCTCAAGTTACACTTGATGAAGCTTGGGAGGCGGCGCGGATGTCTGGGTTGGCTGAGGATATTGCAGCCATGCCAATGGAAATGCATACTGTCATTAGTGAGGGGGGTAGTAATCTTTCTGGAGGGCAGCGACAACGATTGTTGATTGCTCGTGCTTTGGCATTAAAACCCCGCATTTTGTTATTCGATGAAGCTACTAGTGCGCTCGATAACAGAACCCAAGCGATTGTCAGTGAAAGTTTGGATAAGTTGCAAGTTACTAGGATAGCGATCGCTCACCGACTTAGCACCATCCGCAACGCTCACCGCATTTATGTACTGCAAGCAGGCCGGGTTGTACAGCAAGGAAATTTTCAGGAACTAGCTGCTGTAGAGGGATTGTTTGCCCAGTTAATGGCTCGGCAAATGGTGTAGACCCTGACTGTTTTACCGCAGTTGCTTTACACTTTCCCTCACTTTGTTCCTGGATAAGTGCTTATAAGAATCCTATCTAAATTAAGCTGCATAAGCTTTACAGCATCTTAATTTTTCTTCAAGTTTTTAAAATAGGCGAACCTACCGTATGACAGTACCTGTGCATGGCTTTGAGTATTCTTTTGGTTGCTTGGGTGACCAAGACAGAGGCTGCGATCGCTCCGGTTTTAGCTGCGTAAGGAGAATTTATGAGAGCATCTATTCACTTCTGAAAGCTCTAAATATGTTTTTTTCTGGCAAAACATTTTCTCATAACAAAAAGGCTGATGTCAAAATAATTCCTATTTAATAATTACTAACTCATCATTAAAATCCCATGCATAAATGCACTTTCTTGATTAAGTAATAAATTTATTTTATCCATCAATAAATTGAGAGATAAGTTGGAGCGCTGGAAGCCAGCGCTCCAAACTTGGGGGGGCTTGTAACCAAAATAATGAATTAATAATTATTCTGGTCAGTTTAGTTAGCATATGTTGAACTGCTCAACCTTCTTTTTGTGCCATTTCGGTTGTCAAAGAGCGGATTAACTCTCGGATTATATCGGTTGCTGGTCTTCCAGTCATTGAACAGTACTTTTCAAGCTTCTGAGCCTCACCTGATGTGAGATTGATTGTAAGTCGTTTAACAGCCCATTTCTTATTCACGTTTTATGCAACTCTGTTTTTAAACTACTCTTTTAATATCAATCATTTAAGCTGTTCCAACAATGATATAATTAATGAGATTAAATTCAAGATGCTATGAAGGAAAATACTCTAATTTCCTACTCTGTAGTTAATAGATAAAGTAAATTATAGAGTATGAAGTTTAGCTGTTTTGGGTCTAAGAATTGTGAATAGAATGTAAAAAGGATATTAAAATATATCAGCACAAAATAAGTATTCACGTAGAGTAAGTCTTAACACAGGGCAAACGCATCTAAAGTATAAGAATCCTTTAATAGCAAGGGTTTAAACGTCAATACGGTTTAGTTAAGCATTTCTTTCTTCTCTTTGCGTCCTTGGCGGTTCGTTAAAAAAATTGACTTTGGCAAAGAGTTTTAGCCTTAATTGAACTATATTGGTTTAAACGTTTGATTATTGAGGCTATTTTTTCAGAAATATCCATATGCAGCAAGGGTTTCACAAATTACTTGCGTTTGCCCAAATAGACATCTGGTGAAAATTAATTATGCGTTCACTCAAACCCTTGTAGAGACGCGAAATTTCGCGTCTCTACATTCTTTTCTGGAGATGTCTAATAGGTTAAAACCTGATACAGCCAAAGCTCCAAAATTGGTTTATTGATAGGAAAAATCAAATCTCACAAAACCGCGTTGCTCCCGTATCAACTTTGGGTGGGAATGCTTACTTATGACCACCAAACCATTTAGAGGCAAACGCTCCCAAAGCTGCTCCTACCACTGGATTACTGAGAAACTTAATAATCGCTGGTTGTTCAGCCATCACTTCTTGGAAGATGTCAGGATGACTATGATATGTGAAAGATGCTAGCTTGCTAAGGTCATCTGCATTTATGCGGTTAGGGTTGTGGGTAGAAAGTCCTAAATCTCGCTCCAAATGACGCTCGTCTAGACCTCTTTGCTTTAAGTGCTTGAAAAATGCCCGTGCAACATCATCCCGTTCGTTAGGCTTAATCTGAGCGATCGCTTTTTGGAGTTCTGGCTCCAGTTGGCTTGGTGGAATGCTGTTATGGTTGAAAGACTGACTAAACAATTGCCGACGTTCATCATGAGATGAGCGCTGGGCAAAATCGTCAAAATTTTGGTATTCCTGAGTTGGATCAGACGAAACATCATCTAAAGATTCTGTATTCCCGTGAGCCAACTCGTTGAGAATTTCGCGTTTATACTTGTCACTGCTGCTCATTTTAAATCTCTCCTTTTCTACTTGCAATCAATTTATTTATACTCAATTTGATTTGATTGCGTATCATACTGAGCCGTCAAAATCAGTTTTTTGTCTGGTGCATACATCAAAATTTTTAAGTCTTGATTGGGGAAATTTTGGTGAAAACCTTGGAGTAAGGATTTTGCTAATGGTCGCACCTCGGTCGGACGAACTTGAGGCGCAATCACGACACCCAACTTATTGTTGTCACGTACATAAGCATCCTGGACAATTCCCTTGGCTGTAGCGACAACCCAGTTACCAAAATCTTGACCCTGTACACTGTTACCGCGTGACAACAAGTCATAGTCAGCACTATGACTGATTCCAGACGGTAATTGAGTTGGTTGTTTAGCTTGAACAGTACCACTACAGGCGGCAGTCGTTGTTAGTACTAATACCAATACTAAAGCTATTAAAACCCGACGAAACTGTTGAATTATTTTCAATTTAACCACCTAATCTAAACTAATGACTCTTCTGCAATATCAATCGTCTGAAAGTAATTTTGAGTAGAAGTAGGTAGAAAACCCACTCGTACTAACTCAAATGCAATGACCTTTGTAGTTTAAGTAGGTTAACCCCGGTCAGTTTTATTCTCTATTCGAGTTCCATCAGTGTGAACATCTAATTCTTCGCGTCGAATGGTTTCTTGAGCTTCAACGGTTTCTTTGTCTAGAACTTTCTGCACTCTGACTTCTTCTCGCAAAAAAGCTTCCTTATGGATATCTGCAACTTCTTCATAGAGGTCTATATGCGCTACCTCGCCCTCGCCAAAGTCAGTCGCTTCAGCAGACACAACTTTGCCTGTGTCTTGAGAAGTCACTCGCTCAATCACGACTCGCTCTTTTTCCACCGGAACAGCAACTTTTGCAGTTTCGGTTTCAACATGCTTACTAATCGCTACTTCTTCGCTTTTTCGGCGCTGTTTATTAGCAACTAGCCTTTCTTGGTAAAGTTTGAAGGTTTGATCTTCGTGAGCGCTGACATCATACAGATCCGCGTCATCTGCGTAGCTGTAGCTGTTGGGATCAGGACTAGGAGTAGTGCGGCCAACTGCCGATTCTAGCGCAGCTGAACTTTCTACAGACGGTGTACGATATCCTCCACGCACCTGTTCTTCATAGTCGTAGTCAAGTGTTGTATGCTCTTGATATTCAGGTAAATTTTCCGCTTGCTCTCTTGTTATACCAACGACATATACACGGTTTGCTGTAGAGTCAATACGCGATTTTCCTACTGGTAGTAAG
Source organism: Nostoc sp. (assembly GCF_036917615.1). Lineage (GTDB taxonomy): Bacteria > Cyanobacteriota > Cyanobacteriia > Cyanobacteriales > Nostocaceae > Nostoc. The sequence continues at coordinate 107,494 of NZ_JBALCZ010000046.1, read as the reverse complement.
ACTTTCTTGCCAAAAATCCAAAAGCCGATGTCAACAATTAAATAGCGGAATGCTCCTTGGTCGTCTACTACAGCATCATTTACTGTACCAATCTTCTCATCAGTTCCTTGAACATACACACCTATTCCTTTGATGTCGTTACCTTCAAGAGTATTACGGTAGTCTGTATCAAATTCACTTATTTTCTGGAGTGGCATTATTTGATTCCTTAAAATCTTGCTGTGTCTTTTTTATAAGTTACACAATTTAGTTTATATAAATCTTCTCTCCGAGGATTGAGTCCAATCATCTTGATATTTAATCAATAGGAATAACTAAATATAGTTTGATAACCAAAAAGTATGATACTAAGCTCATTTTTTAGTACTACCTTATTACTGCTCCTAGAATCTATTATAACTAAAATTCTATTACTTTTGTGACTACTTTCTAGCCTTTTTGTGACTACTTTCTAGCATTATATGTCCAGTTTAGATTTAGCTCAATCGATATAATGAATCCAATTAAGCTAGTTAAATATGTTTATTAATGCCTTACATTTAAATCAAATATCTTGACATTGTTCAACGTTTCTTCTTTGAGTTGTAATACTTGTTCTATCACTCTTGTTCAAGGCAAAAGGTATTCCAAAAGATTGATGAAAAGTAAATCTAAAAACGTCTAACCTTGATGAAAGCCCTAATAAATTTGGAAATAAATATTTACCTCTGCTACTAAGGAGTAATAAGGAGAAATCATGGTCTGAGATGTACATCGGCGTGCTATAAGCGTATTTACTCATCATCGGGATGCGGAACAAGCGCCGCATGAATTGAAAGATTTGGGCTTTGGCAATGGATAGAGTATCTGTGGTTGTGCAGGATGCAGACGGCAATAATCATATTGCTGGTGCTGAAGTTAGCGAGTACGTTGGTGGTAAAGCTGACGATGAGCTTCGTGACACTGGCTCAATTCTCAGCAAGTATAGAATTCAAGAGTGGCAAATCTATGATCCAACTTTAATTAGTTCTACAAGTCCTGGTTATACTGCTGTGCTTGTTGCTCACTCCACCGCTACCACGGTTCCCCGGCAAATTATACAAAGACAGCAATAAGCAATAGGGGTATTCTCAAACAAGCGAGATCCACAAGCGTCACTTACTGAACTGGGCGATGCTGGTTTATGGTTGGATAATCTGTGCTTGATTGCTAGGAATGATAATCTGTGCTTGATTGCTAGGAATGTAGATAAACAAAACCCGATCGCGGATACGAAAGGAAATATAGCGCTTTCTGATCTGGTGAGGTATCTTTTCAAAGTTACTAACCTTGGTAAAAAAGATTTGGGTGTACCTCACTTGCTTAGGAAATGCTATAAAAGGTGTTAAAAATGTAGTTGCAAAGCAACCGTTGCCAAACTTGATAACAACAAAGCCTAAACTTTAAAACTGTTCTCATTGCAGAAAATCAGGAGATAATTATGGAAAGCGAATTACAGCAACAGCAGTATGTCAATGCTGCCTCCCAAAAGCAGATAGAAGCACTTAAAGGTTCAGAGTCTGGAAACCTAGCAATGTTACCACCCGCCTCGGAAAATGAAGAACAATGGCAAAGAATTGGTAGACAGATTTCTATATTTTTGGCAAAAATACCTGAGTACATAGCTAGGTTCTACCAAGAATACAAACTACCGATTATCAGCTTTGCTTTGCTTGTGATAGTGGTTACAGGACTGAGAATTTTTCTAGCGGTACTGAAGGCAATAAATGATATTCCACTAGTTTCTCCAATTCTAGAGTTAATTGGACTTGGTTACACAATTTGGTTTACTTTCCGCTATTTGCTCAAAGATTCAACTCGGCAAGAATTAGCAGCAGAAATTCGCTTGTTTAAAAAACAAATTCTAGGCAGAGAAGAATCACAGACTTTGAGCTAACTACAGTATAGTGGTGCAAGGTTAAGCACTTACAAGTAATAAAATGCTGCTCACGCCTAGCTTTCGCCTTTTCGGCGAAAGCGCCACAATACTTGGGTTTGACAAAAAAATCATTCATAAACGCTGAGGCAGCGCTCTCTACCGAAACATCTTTTGCACCCAATTTAGACAGCAAAGACATTACAAGTAAGTTTCAGAAATACTCAAAAGAAAAAAAGACCCTTGCCCAGAAAATTGTAGCAGCAAATGCTGATTATGTTTTGAGCCGTGATAGATAATCATATTGGAGCTACACCAACAAGTGATGAATTGGTTTAAGACAGTGCAGTCCCTTGGGTTTGAAGGTGTTGATATGAGTATTCGGGAGATCTACAGAAAATAAAATGCCTAGCCCAACGCTCAAGCAAGTTTTGAGGGTGTGGGAAACCCGCCTTCTTTAAAAGGACTCAGCGGATCAAATATATTTTGGCTCAAGCCAAGGATTTAGGTAATGAAAGCCTGAATGGCTTTCATCGACGACTGGGTATTTATTCGTGTCTTATGCCTTATACCACGTCAGCTAAATTAGAAGGAAAAGGAAATGTATGATCAAGATAAATAGACTAGCTTCGCAGACCTCAGCAATATTTCTTTTAATATTGCTAACAGTCCCGCTCCTTAATAGCTGCGGCGGAGGTTCCCGAAATGCCACCTCACCTCCGATTGACGATAGTGTTGGTAGAAATTTAAATAATCGCGCCCCCGTAAATCAACCCCAAGCTAGGAGGGGATTGAGTACAGGACAGAAAGTGGCAATCTTGGCGGGAGCCGCTGGACTTTACTACCTCTACAATCAGCGAAAGAATGCCCAAGGAAAAGGAGCGCAGGGGAAATACTACCTTTCTAAGAATGGGCGTGTTTATTATCGAGATGCTCAAGGTCGGCCTGTCTGGGTAACACAGCCACAAGAGGGGATTCGTGTTCCACAAGAAGAGGCACAACAATACCGTAACTTTCAAGGATATAATAACAGCCCTACAGGGCGAGACTTGAGGGGTTTGAGTGAAACTCCTGTTCCGACAAATTAATTTTTGCAAATATTAGAAATAGATGACGTGTAACCGTCATTCTATTTTTTAATATAAGTTTTTCCCTATTTAAAGTTAACAATAACCATGCATATTTCAAGGATTAACTATTGTTCTATAAGCGGCTGTATAAAAAAATAGAAAATCATGTTGTCAATAAATTTTGGAAAAATGGCTTAGATTCGTCGCTGATTGCAAATAATGTTTTGACTAAACTAAAAAGCCAACTTTGAAACACTCTCTGTGACTAGGTTGAAAACACCTGAATCCTTACAGTTTTAGACTAGCAGATGCTAATAGTTTTTCAAATAATTATGTGTCCGTCATTGCTTTACTTGCTAGAGGTGAACTATTATAATGTGTTAACAAGTCAGCCGGATCATCGTAAATAGCGATGCCTGTGGCGGGCGTAGCGCTCGCATCCTCTTAATTAACTATCATCAAAACCACCACAACGAAGCGCAATCACGCCAACACCAGCTTTATTTGCAGACTCAATATCGGAAGGAGTATCTAAAGCATCACTACCGAGGCTGGTTGCTCCCTTCAACTTACTCAAAGCAACTTCAACAATATCTGGGTCTGGTTTGGAAGCTTCGGCATCGCTAGATGTTGTCGCCTCATCCTGACTGAGGACGCTAGCAAAGTAGTGAGAAATGCGCTACTGAAGACTAGGAGCGATGCCAATTTCTGTATCAATAACCGCGATCGCCCCGTGGCCGATTACAATATTAGAAAGTTTTAAAAGAACAAATTACGGTTTGTGAGAGTAAACTTACTAAACATATTGTAACGCCATCTTCTTCTAAATCATTATAATCGCTCACTAGATGCTCAACACCTGAATTCTATTACCTACGGTCTGTGCAATAATTCGATTTTTAGCTTCTAGCTAGTAGCTAAGTGAATTTTAGCTACAGGATAATAGTTTTTATGGTCAGCGGTAAATAGAATTCTGTTGCAAAGATTATCTTGGAGATGCAGAGCGATGTTGGTAGAGATGCACAGAGGTATGGAGACTCATCCATGAATTTAAAGACAGTTTGGGATCTCCTTAAAGAGACATTTTCTGAATGGAATAAGGATAAAGTGTCACTTCTGGCGGCTGGGTTGGCATATTATACAGTTTTCTCCTTAGCACCGTTGCTGATTATTGTGATTGCGATCGCCAGCTCTGTATTTGGAAAAGAAGCGGCAAGGGGCGAGATTGTTGGGCAGATTCAAGGTTTAATCGGCTCTAATGGTGCAAAATTTATTGAGATGGCGATTGAAAATGCCAACAAACCGACCACTGGGGCGATCGCTTCCATAATCAACCTGATGATTCTGCTTTTTGGAGCCTCCGGCGTTTTCGCTCAACTTCAAGATGCCCTTAACACAATTTGGTCAGTACAGCCAAAACCCGGACTCGGTGTCATCAAAATCATTCAAAGCCGCTTTTTATCATTTACTATAGTGCTGGGGATTGGCTTTTTACTACTCGTGTCCCTCGTACTCAACGCAGCTTTGACAGCGCTATTTAACTTTTTGGGGAATTTAATAGTAGGTATTGAGATTTTCTGGGAGATTTTCAACTTCTTATCCTCATTTTTCGCCACTACGCTGCTATTCGCTTTAATTTACAAAGTTCTGCCAGATGTTAAAATAGCCTGGAGTAATGTATGGATTGGTGCGGCGATCGCCTCAGTCCTGTTCACAGTTGGAAAATCTCTTTTCGGAATATACCTGGGTAATGGTAGTTTTAACTCCACTTACGGTGCAGCTGCCTCCCCAATAATCATCCTGGTTTGGGTTTACTATTCTGCCCAGATCCTCTTTTTTGGAACCGAGTTTACTAAAGTTTATACGAGAAAATATGGCTCCAGAATTGTAACTGCTGAAAACGCTGTAACTTTGACTGAAGAAGCTCGTGGTTAACAATAAATCAAAACACTGATACAAAAAATCACAAAAATAATCGTAAATATCACGCTTTACCTTCTCGACGGCAGACACTAAAGCTTCTGAAAAGCAGTTATTTTTCACAACAAATAGAAGTCACTTTCGGCAATATGATTAATAGGATTTTGCGATCTGGAGCTATGTGGACTTCTTAAACTATATAAATTACCTACATGAACAGCATATTTATACATAAATGAAACAGTTAGCAAAAACGTTATCTAGTAAACTCCTGCATCTATTTCAGCAGATACTAAAAATTACCATTTTCTCTAATCCAAATCCAAACGGAACTGATGTTGCTGAAGATGAAGAATTTCTGGAAGACCCGACTGCTCAGTTAGAAAAGAAAATTCCTCTTCCAGACAGAGTTCAGAAAAATGAGCAAGAGGTACTATTAAATTACCAGTATCCAGCTAAACCTCGACAATTCAAAAAAGCTTCCTTATTTCCTGACAGTAAGACTAGTATTGCTGCCTTGTCGCTAGTTTTGCATGGAGTTGCTGAAGTCTTATCTCAAAAAATGAATCTGTCATGGAAAGGTCAAGTAAATAGTACTTTCAGCTACGAAAAAGAAATTGAAAGTGGAAAAGGAAAAATTTGTTATTATGTAACAGATAATCCAGAAACCCCACAACCAGAAACTCTGGCCGAAGAGGCTGCTCTAATTGTTATAGATCAATTTGACCCAAGAGCGTGTGCAATTCACTTGATTTATTGTGCCTTAGTAGCCAGTCTAGATAAACCTTGGCAAGGCAATTTTGTCATTGATGACAAGCAACTACTTGAATACACAGGGCTTATTAAACGCAGGGACTTATGTAAGCATGAAAAATTGAGTATTTTGTACCACTTGTTACGGCAACCTGCTCAGGTATTAGCCTCTATTGCATGGCCTAAACAGGGCAAAGTAGGAGCTTTTACTGTTGCTGATTTGAAGATTTGGGACGTTAACATAATACGAGATTTTGAAACAGATAAAGCTGGCAATAACAAGCTAATGGGTTTAAAGGTGATAGGTCAACCTGGAGTATGGACAAAATACTTTCTCAACAAATCTAAATACCACTACCAGACTGGAATTATTACCAAAAAAACCGTACAGAAACTATTTAGTATTGGTAAACAAAATGCTGGCGCGGTTAGAATGCTAGTTTGGCTAACCTTTCAAATCCAACCGGAATTTCAGGATTGTGTAATGGGCAAGACTCTGATGGAGATTGCTTACGGCGCAGACAAAGTGTCAACAGCAGAGCAAGACAGACAGCTCAGACGGCAAATGGCTGATGACTTTGAAACTGACTTGAAAGTTGTCAAAGAAGCTGGATGGCAAGCAGAACTGGAAACAGGCCCAGCTTGGTTAACAAGCACCAAAAGCACTAAAAGACCTATAGGTTACTGGAGTGAAATACTGAATTCTAGATGGCGTTTTCATCTACCAGCAGAAGTACAGGAACGCTTGACCATCAACTCGAATCAGCTAAGTGCAAACAATATCCAGCCTCTATCAGGTAATGCGATTAGAGAAGCTAGAAAAGCAAAAGGCTGGTCTAGGGCATTTTTCGCTACAACGATGGGGAAAAGCGTTTCCTGGGTTGATGCAGTCGAGACGGGTAGACGTCAGGTTTCTCAAAAGGACTTGCCCAAGTTACTCAACATACTGGAACTACACTTTAACTGTAGCGACCGACAATACTAATTGCTTAAAGGGAGTAATCAAAACCTAAGCAAACTAGGATTAGGCACTTACAAGTAATAAAAGCAAGAACTGTCACATGGCGGTTTGGTTAGCTTGTTTATCGAGCGAAGATCCCCCCAACCCCCCGATAAATTGGGGGGCTATTTTCTTCCTTTACCCCCTTAAAAAGGGGGTCGCCGCAGGCGGGGGGATCTTAACCGAACCGTATTGAGATCTGTTGCATAGCGGTAAATTATCTCTTTCCAACTTTTACCCCTACTATGTGGTTTGTAGTTTATGGAAATAAAAGCGCTGTCAGAAAAAGCCGGATTTGTAGCGGGCTATGTAAAAAGGAAATAAATTTAATTTCTCATCAAGTTTTTAAAGGAAGCAACTAACAGGATATTGTTACCTTTTATAATTAATAATTCAAAAAGAGTATTTATCTTAGTGTGATTCGGCTAATGCGTACAAGTATCAATCACGTCTAGTAGTTGATCATGCTCTCCATTGACGGGTGTAGATTGGTTAAAGGGTAAAGGTAAAGAGACAAAACACATACATCTCTTTTGCCGTTCCCTTTTACCCCGCTAAGGGAACTTGGCGAACTACTAGCCAGCTATGGCATTTCTGATAAATGAATCGTTACTCTTTAGCAAAACGATGTTTGGCGGAAGCTCTAGGCACAGCTTGGTTGGTGCTGATGGGCGTGGGTACTGCGGTTATCTCTGGTGCAATACCTTGGGTTGGAGTTACTGGGGTGGCGATCGCTTTTGGCTTAAGTTTGTTGACTGCTGCCTATACTTTTGGTTCGATCAGCGGATGTCACATCAACCCCGCAGTTACAATTGGTTTTTGGGTAGCCAAGCAGTTTTCTTCTAAAGACGTTTTGCCGTATATCGGCAGTCAGGTTCTCGGCGGAATTTGGGGAACTACTATCCTGTTTTTGATTTGCATGGGCAAGCCGGAGTTTACAACAGCTAACTTTGGTTCTAATGGGGTGGGAATTCACTCCCCTGGTAACTATAGCTGGTGGGCTTGTGCATTAGCCGAATTCACTGTTACCTGTGGCTTTGTGCTGCTAATTTTGAGCGTCACATCTTCTCCTGCTCTGAAGCGGTCTGCACCCATCCCCATCGGTTTCGGGCTGACCTTGGCGCATCTGATCCTCATTCCTGTAACAAATGCCAGCGTCAATCCCGTGCGATCGCTAGCCACAGCTATATTTACTCGCGATTGGGCATTGGCTGACCTTTGGATTTTCATTGTGTTTCCAATTTTTGGTGGAATTTTGGCGGGTATGGTCGCCCGATGGCTGCAAGAACCAGACATCTAATACAATGATTATCATTACCAATTAGTGAGTACTTTGTTTTTTGGAAGTCCCTAACTGTGTAACGACTGTTCAATAGCGTTAAGCTAGAATAAATCCATTTTAATATTAGTGATGCCTAATATTCAAGAACATGTAAACACTCTCGTTACGAAATTTGTTCCGAGTTATAGATATCTTCGTTTACAAAAACTCACAATTGATAAAAATAATTCACTCCAAACAGAAATTAATAGTAAATCAATTAAAGTTCTCAGTTGGAATATTGCTAAACAAAACTATAATAAAAATTGGCTAAAAGATTTTTCAAACATAATTGAAACTTATCAACCAAACCTCATATTTCTACAAGAGTTTTCTCTCAGGTTAGAAGCAGATGAATTGCCAAAATGGCTGAAAATGAATTGGACTTTTGCTCCTAACTTTGTAGATATTCATCAGCAAACCTATTCGGGGATTTTCACAGCAGCTACAATCAGTCCACTCATAAAAAAAGTTATAACTACTAAACATTATGAGCCGATTGTTAAAACTCCTAAAATTTCTTTAGTTACTGAGTATCTGCTATCTGATAAAAGCACAATTCTCCTGACAATAAATAGTCATCTGATCAATTTTGTAGATTTAAATAAATTTAAAATACAATTGAATGAATTAGAGCTAGTGTTATCTACACATCGTGGTCCACTAATATTTTCAGGAGATTTCAATACTTGGAGTCGAAAAAGAGCAGTTATCCTCAATCAAGTAACAACTCAATTGGGATTAACACCAGTAATTTTCGCACCTGATGAGAAGGAGAAAATTAAACGCTTCCTGTTATCACCCCCTTTAGATCATATCTTTTATCGAAATCTCAGTGCGAAGAAAGCCAGTGCTAAGGTGCTAGACCAAATTTGTTCATCCGATCACAAGCCATTGCTGGCAGAATTTACTTATATCAATACTCAAAAAAATTAATATGCTTGTAGATGGTGGTGTTCTAGCTATTTTTAGCACAGCTACAGTTGTTGCTCATGTTGTAGGAGTTGCACATGCAGCCCATGCAGTGATGAATGTGCGTTCTTCCCAAGGGGCAATTGCCTGGAGCATTTCTCTAATTACCTTTCCCTGGCTAGCTATTCCGTTGTATTGGATTTTAGGAAGAACTAAATTTCATGGATATGCTGAAACACTGCGCTCAGTCTATGCACAACACTACAACCTTATTCAGCCGATTTATAGTGACCTTATTAAATTTCAGGTTACGCCACCAGATAATCTAGCCAAGTTGCAACCATTAGCGGAGGCTTTTACAGAAATTTCTTTCACATCAGGCAATGCTGCCGAATTACTGATTGATGGTCAGCAAACCTTTGAAGCTATGCTGAAAAAGATTGCATTGGCGACAAATTATATTTTGTTCCAATTCTACACTGTTAACGATGACCAAGCTGGTAATCAATTTAAAGAAGCATTGATTGCTAAAGCCAAGGAAGGAATAAACATCTACTTTCTCTACGATGAAATTGGTTCCAAGAAACTATCTCGCCCTTATATCCAGTCTCTAGAACAGCATGGAATTGCAGTAAGTGCATTTAACACCACTCAAGGTCAGGGTAATCGGCTCCAATATAATTTTCGCAATCATCGGAAAATTTTGGTGGTGGACGGAGAAATAGCATTTGTAGGTGGACTGAATATTGGTGACGAATATTTAGGAAAAAATCCTCGCTTGAGTCCCTGGCGCGATACCCACATGATGCTCGAAGGCCCAACTGTACAAAGCCTACAAAACTCTTTTTTGCGAGATTGGTATTGGGCGACTCGAAAACTTCTTGAAGTTAACTGGCAGGTAAAAATTAATCGGGAAACTAATCAAACTGCATTCATTCTTCCTACAGGTCCAGCAGATCAGCTACCAGCTTGTAAGCTTTTTTTTGTAGAACTAATTAATCAAGCTCAAACTCATCTCTGGATTGCTAGTCCATATTTTGTGCCAGACGAGGCAACATTGTCAGCCTTAAAACTGGCAGCCATGCGAGGTGTAGATGTGCGAATTCTCTTACCAAACCGACCTGATCACTTATTTGTTTATTTGTGTTCCTTCTCTTACTACACCGAAATGGAAAAAATCGGTATCAAGCTATATCGTTACAAAAATGGGTTTATGCACCAGAAAATTATAGTCATTGATCAGAATATAGCAGGGGTAGGAACTGTTAACTTAGATAGTCGCTCTTTTTCCCTAAACTTTGAAGTTATGGGTTTTGTTACCGAGCCTCGGTTTGTCCAAAGTGTGAAAAAGATGTTAGAGGATGATTTAGCTGTCTGTGTTGCTGTTGATCTTAATGAGTACGATAAAAAACCTTTTTGGTTCAAGTTAGCTGTAAGAGTCTCTCGATTGCTAACTCCTTTACTTTAATCACTAATAATTTTCCCTACTTCTAACCTATACGAACTGGCTGTGGTGCATAATGTAACAGAGCTAGCCTTCATGGGTGCAGAATGTTCAAATGCTTCAGGATGAGTTACTTCAAGAGAGCGAATTAACTCTCCAAACCCTCTGGTTCACCTGCAATCAGCAGAAAACAGACAACATTGATCCTATATTCCAGCGACATTTTTAGCTTTAGGCTAAAATTGATTATTAGTTTTTCACCTCTACTATGCCTCAAAAACACAACAGCAATTCCCGAAGATTGCCCAAAATTAGAACTACGATTTTCTACATCTTCGTTGTGATCGCTGTTTTAGTAGTAGCCTTTCCTTGGCTGTACGAAATTAAAAGCAAGGCTGGGATCGACATATCACCTGGACGCCACGCTGGAACCTTTTTTGAAAAACATACCCACGGACTTTTCAAGTGTGAGTGGCTTTATCCTTACCATTGCGATCGCCCCCAAGGTTAAGTAGGAGAATTGAACCTTGGATGACTAAAGACTAGTACCGCAAGGCGGAAGTCAAAAGTCACTCATTCAATAGTCAAAAGTATTATGGAATGGGAAAATCTGGACTATCAAAATAGGTACTGTGATCTGGGCAACCATTTGGGTAGTACATTGTAATATTTTGATCCTTGTGGGATAAGGGTAGCTGCGATCGCTCCCCAAGTCTCACAAATATTGCACCGCGCTGAACATTACTTAACTTTCGGGTGCGCCTTCTGATGATCGCGTTGCGATCGCTATGGTGGACTAAATAATCAGGTATTCAATCCACCATTGTTGAGTTGAGTTACTAATGAGAGCCGGCACAGTTAAACCTTGACTCGTCGTCTGAGTCAGCTTTACTCCTGATCAATTTTTTCGATATCATCAGGTGTAGCAGTGGCAGAAATTTTTGATGTGCCAGATTTGCCTGCACCTGAGTTGCCACCAGAAGCGCCAGCACCCCCTGAGTGTTTAGAATCCGTATTTCCTTGTTCTTCTTGAAGCTGTTCAAGGCGGTTTTTTTCTTGAGCTTTATCTTTTTGGTCAGCCATATCTTATTTACATTTTTCAAAGTAGCGATCGCTCTTAACTCTAGCATTTTCCTTATTCAAGCGACACCAGATACTTAAGATGCTCACGTTATTATAGCGATCGCTGTTAGGAATTTAGGGAGAGGCTAGCGCCTGCCGTAGGATGCCCGAACAAGAACAGCGTCTCCTGTCTTGAGAAGGGCTGTAGGGAGAAGATTCGCTATCGGTGACACTAACTCTGATTATTTAGGCCCAAACGCTGTATACTTACCTCCTAAACCTTCCACAATCGTGCGTGTATTGGCAATTAACATTCCCTGGTAAGTTTCACCCTCTGTTCCTTTTTCGCCCAAACCATCAGCAAACAATTCTCGGTCTGAAACCTTAACTTTTGCTTCTTTGGCTACAGCCTCTATAAGTTTCGGGTTAATTGTCGTCTCTGCAAAAATCGTCGGTACACCCTCTTTTTTAATATCATTCGCTAGTGCGCCTACCCGCGCAGGTGTGGGCGCTTCTTCTGTGCTAATACCCCCTAGCGCCCCTTCAATAGGAATTTTATAAGCTTTGGAATAGTAACCGAAAGCATCATGGGTTGTCACTAATTTGCGTTGTTTAGGTGGAATTGTCGCAATCTGCAATTTAATCCAACTGTCTATTCGGCTGATTTCATTTGTGAGTTTTTGCGTGTTGCTGGTATAGCTTGCAGCATTATTTGGGGCTACTTTTATTAATTCTTGGGAAATCACCTGTGCTATGGCTATGCCATTCTGGGCATTGTGCCATACATGCGGGTCGGTAACAGTTTTACCATCTTCTTCAAACTTTTGAGGTTTGGGGACTGCAACTTCATCTACAGCCACCTTGGGAGCAGGATTTGAGGTAGCTTTAATTAGCTTGATTAAACCAGGTTCAAAGTTGTAGCCACCGTAGAGAATTAACTTAGCTTGCTCAATTGCTTTGCTATCGTCTGGCTTGGGTTGGTATACGTGCGGGTCTGAACCGGGATCGATTAAGCATTTGAGGTCAATCGTATCACCTGCGATTTCTTTAGTTAAGCCACAAGTAACAGTGTTGGTGGCGACTACTAACGGACTTTTCCCACTAGCATCCAAAACGGGTGAAGTAGCTGTTTGGGGAGGTACCAGATTATTAGGAGGCGTGGGAGTCGATTGGCTGGTTTGGGATGTTGGACTACATCCAAATACCCCGCATGTTAGGGCAACGGCTAGGGATTTCAATCGTAGTTTGTAAGATATCATAAATCTGATGACTGAAATTACATTGATTATCATTATCATATAAATGGTAGATTTATGTTAGAAGTTAAAAATTTAGCTGTAAATTACCGGGGAGTCACGGCGGTTGAGGATGTGAGTTTCCGTTCCTTACCGGGACAACTTGTGGGTGTAATTGGCCCAAATGGCGCTGGTAAAAGCACAATGGTGAAGGCAATTTTGGGCTTAGTGCCAACTACAAGTGGAGTTGTAAAGTTTCGATCTCGCGCTCTGAAACAACAATTAAGTTCTGTTGCGTATGTACCACAGCGATCGCAAATTGACTGGGATTATCCAATAACAGTCCAGAATGTGGTGCTGATGGCGCGGACTGTGCATACAGGCTGGTTTCGCGCACCTTCACGATCATCTCAAGAAATAGTCAAAGATGCTCTGGCGAAGGTGGGGATGTTAGAGTTGCGATCGCGTCAGATTGGAGAATTATCAGCGGGACAACAGCAGCGAGTATTTTTAGCACGAGCTTTGGCGCAACAAGCCGAATTATTATTCTTTGATGAGCCATTTGTTGGGATTGATAAAAAGACAGAAGCCATCATGTTTGATATATTTGAAGAACTAAAATCTCAAGGCAAGATTTTATTAGTGGTCACTCATGATTTGGGAACAGCTTTGACAAAATGCGACCAGTTACTGTTATTAAATAAACAGATAATTGCTAACGGGTCGTTGAAAGAGGTAATGACAGCAGATAACATTCAACGTGCTTATGGAGATGGCGTCTTATTATTAAATAGAAATGTTTGTTAGAGTAGAGAGCAGAAAAACTAATTTATTAATTTTAATGCACAACACCCGGAATTTTAATAGTCTACTAATTCCGGTGTTTGATTGAGTATTTGACTACGAGTTGAAACAAAATCTAAGTATATAGATGAATCTAGTTTGTCTGGGTGAAAAACAGCGAGATTATGAAAATTTTGAAATACCAACTTTATGCAATTTGTGAGGCTCAACTACGCCACGAATTGCATCTTTACCCATGATGACTTTAAAACCAGTCAGATGTAAACAAAAAATCTAAAATATTAAGTTGATTATTAATTGTGGAGATTTCTGCTAATGTTAAATTTTCTTTTAGAACCCCTAAGTTTTGAATTTATGCGTGGAGCACTTGCTACAGCAATTCTATTGGGTGTTCTTTGTGCTGTTGTGGGTAATTATCTCATTGTTCAACACATGGGAATACTGGGAGATGTAATTGCTCATGCAGTTTTGCCAGGACTGGCTATAGCTTTTTTCTTAGGTATCAATATTTTCTTAGGTGCTTTTATCTGCGGAACTCTCAGCACCTTTGTAATTGCTTGGATTCAATCTCAATCTCGCATTAAAGTTGATGTAGCAATGGCGTTAGTTTTTTCTGGCTTTTTAGCTTTGGGTATCATGTTGATTACCCTATTGAAAAGCAAATTAGACCTGCATGAATTTTTATTTGGCGATATTTTGAGTGTAACCACAGATGATGTGAAGCGCACTGTAATTATCACAGTTGTTGTCTTGCTTTTAATTAAACTATTTTACAAAGAATTGTTATTTTACACCTTTGACCCACTTGGCGCTCAAGCGAGTGGTTTACCGATTAATTTGATTCATTTTGCCTTAAATGGTGCGATTACTTTGACGATTGTCGCCAGTATGCAAACTGTGGGTGTAGTGTTAGTTGTTTCACTGCTGATTGGGCCAGGAATTACAGCTTATTTATTAGTGAAAGAGTTGCACCAAATGATGCAATTAGGCGCGGTAATTGGTGTAATTAGCAGTGTGACTGGGATGTATATTAGTTATTATTTAAACGTACCATCTGGTGCAGCGATCGTTTTAGTTGTTTCTATGCTATTTTTATTAGCACTATTTTTTAGTCCTAGTCAAGGAATTTTGACCAGACCAGAAATGGCTCATCAAAGAGCTAGGCTTTTGAGCCAATTCAAATCTCAAAAAACAAAGTGAGCCAGTGCATTCCAGTCGCCTTGTGTCGGAAAGCGACTGGCGTTAGCAACGCTCTTGAGTGTCACTGGGAGGGTGATTAAAATCGGCTCATTTAATCTCAATTACTGTAGTATAGGCAGTTGACTTTGTAGTAGCATCTGACTGGCAAGGGCTTAACAGCTAGGGCAATCGCAGCCCAACTTTTGGATGGCAAGCTATTTTATTGTTTCTGTTTATAGAGAGTGCAGTAATAGAGATGGGGATTGGGAAACGGGTACATTAACTATCTGAGTATTAGCGGCTCTCAAAGTAGGATTAGCTAAATTTTGAGGAGAAAACTTTTTTGCAAAAGCTGGGTTGACATTTAATAGTATCAAGGCGAAAAAGCTAAAGCAGCAAAGTAAAGCTAGTGCAATTTTATTGATAATTTACCTCAGAAGAGGCATTAGCACTATAGCAATCCGATTTGATTTCTGAATCACTCGTAGAGGTAAGGGACTGGGGACTGGAGATTGGGGACTGGGAAGAAGGAATAAAGCTGTACTGAGTTTTGTTCAAAAATCAAATATGAGTCCTATATCTCTTTCGATTCTGTAAAATCTAAAAATAGCTCATCAAGCTTTGATTAAAGAGTCAACTGACCAGTTTGCAACATTTGAAGTGCTAAAGCACGACAACTAGAACAGTCACAGCCAAACTTAGCGATCGCTACATCCCCAACTGTATCACCATTTGCATCTAGGGAAAAAACTCGTGGATTCACTTGTACAGTCAAAGTTTCAGTGGTTTGTGTAGCAGAACTTTTTGTTGGGGAAGCAACAGTACCAGCAACTTGATGCGCTGGTGCGCTGCTAATTGTAGCTACCGAAGGTTTACCTTCTGCGACAGCGGCATGGCTCATCAAGAAAAACAAGTAGAAAACACAAGAGCTACTAAGCAGTGTGAGTATTGTTTGATTCATGGCAAAAATCTCATGTTGTAGTTTATCAAGTTAAAGTTTAGCATTAGGATAAAGATCTGCTATGACTAAACGTCAACTGTTTAGTTACACTAGTTACAACCAATTAATAAATACGCACTATGAATAAGAAAGTGTTAACGCTGCTTGGCTGCTCTGGTTCTCTAGCTACAACAATTTTAGCTTCTCACTCTGTCCAGGCTCTGATGCCAAATAAAATACCAGAAGCAAATGTATCTATTTCAGGTGTGAATGTGACTGGTACTTCTTCACAGTCAGATTTTCCACAAGAATCGCGAATGTCAGAGAGCATGGTTAAACAGTATGCTCAGACAAAGTTTGGCTGCACCTGTGCCAGTTGTATGAACTTGGCACGTCAAATGCTCCAGCAAGACGGCTCTGCCCCGACTAGCCCTGTGGGATTTTGAATACCCAACCATCCTAAAAGCATGGTTGCACTGTGCAAAAATTATTGATCATGATTTTTTTGGGACAATGCGGTAAGCAAAGTCATGCCCTGAAAGCTTATCGCCTCCCTATACTTGCAACTCAAATCCAGGTAATATATCTTCTCCAGAAAGAATCGCTGGCATTTGAATAACTTCTACAGCTTTCAAAAGTCGGTAAATTTCCACTCTTGTATCTTGAGGATTAATTAGCAATCGGTTCTAGATTAAGCACAATAGTATTCATTGAATCTTTCCTCGTGCCTTTATTGCTAACATCTGTTACCTTTTGTTAAAAGTCTAGCAGGAATAAATTAACTTGAGTTCGACGGAGTATCGCCTATTCACCTGAAGAATGTCAAAGTAGTATCGACTCATAAGCCATAGAGGTAGTTTCATTGCCAACATCAGCGTGATTTTCCTGTGGTTTTTGCTGATAATACTGTGGCAGATAGGGATTTGTGATCAACTACCGAACTCATATCTGGCATTTCTTGCCGACAATCGAGACAAAACCAGTAAATTTTACTACTGCGAACATGACGCAGTAGTTTTCCATTGCAGCAAGGGCAGTCACTCATATTTAAATTAATTTGAAATTCAGCGGGTATGATTGTTGGCAGTAAAAGCAACAACTATCTTGATCTTGTTAGCCTTCCTGAACTTTGATGAATTTGGTTAAATCAGAAAAATATGCCGGAGAATGAATCTCCCACAAGAAAAGCTGATGTTGGAGGTTATAGCATTTATATAAAAATAATCTAGCAAATAATTTTAATTATTGCAATTAATTGGCAATAATTATGGCATCTGGCGATCGCCTACGGTGGGGCACAGCCTATGGCAATAAGCATGTTAATCCCTCATACTCAAGCAAGGATAATGCAGAGATTTAGAGAATGCGTTAAACGCTAGATTTCGATTTTTTACCCTTGTGCTGGCTTTGAAATCCCTTACTATTGGCGTAATACACGGTTTTGAATTCCACTTGATTCGTTCCGGGGTTATAGAGAGTATAGGTAGCTTGACCTGGTGTGCGTCCCACATTCCCCACCCCAATTACTTGACGCGGATTAACGGTAACTGTTTGAGAAGACACCTGCTTATCAAGAGTAGTGAGTGCAGTTGTGATGAAACCAGTTTGCATCTGATACTCAAAAGTTAAACCAGAACGCCCGCAAAATAGGTTATTTGCTTGCATCCGCGACAGTCTATCAAGCATTTGAATTGGGGGAGTTTCTGGGGTTAATTCTTCGTCCACACCTACCGTTGAGCCGTGGATTAACAAACAATCTAATTCAAAAAAACCAAAATCGAGCGATCGCAACCATTGTACCGTCTTGCGAGAAACACACTCCCACAACATCTCAACAGTATCACCCCCATATTTTGCCATGAGTTCAGGAACATCTCCGGTCGGCCCTAGACCATGCAGAATCAAACACTGTTCTTCCCACCAACCTTTACAAATCAGGGGTTCTAATTCTCCATGACGTGGGTTAAGCACTCGTTCTACTAACTTCTCTGTTTCTGGTCTTGGCCCCACCAAATCACCCAAAATATACAAAGCCTCTACCTTATCACCCTGACGCTTAACATCTGCCATTACAGCTTCATAAGCCGCCAAATTACCTTCAATTCCACTCAAAATCGCCCATTTATTCATACTCTTCTGTCTCTGCGCCTCTGCGGTTTTAATCTCTACCTGGTACAAACATGAGTCGGGTCATCTGCTCGTTCTGCATACTCCAATCCATGCATTAAACGCCAAGCAAAAATTGCAGGTAATCCTTTCTCTATAATTGCCGCACAGGTTTTCTGGTAGTCGTAAGGTACTTCTCGCAATTTGACCTCTTGATTATCTGTGTCGTAAATCACATAAGTAGCATTCGGTCGTCCATGTCGGGGTTCTCCTACTGAACCCACATTCACAATCCGTTTGAGAGGAGATGTAAAGCTGATTTCCTGTGCTTTTTCTCCTCTGCCAACACGAACTTGTAGCTGTCCAGCATCAAGAGTTCGGGCATAAGGTACATGAGTATGACCACAAAATAGTACATCTGAGTCTGTGGAAAGTACTCGCTCTAGTGCTACAAAAGCGTCTAGTTCAGGTAACAAATACTCATGGTTGCTATGAGGGCTACCGTGAACAAAAGCTAAATTTCCCTCTTTGAGGCTATAGGGTAAATTGGCTAAAAATTCACGGTTTTCTAAGTGAATTTCTTTATTAGTCCATTCATGAGCCTGCTGTCCTCTTTTTTCTGCCAATAAAGAGGGATAACTGCAATCGCAAGCGTTCAATCCTTCTACAATATCTTCATCCCAACAACCAGCGCAGGTAGGAATATCTAAACAACGAATTTGAGCTATGACTGCATTCGGTTGCGGCCCATATCCTACCAAATCACCAACACAAAAGATTTTTTCAGCTTTTTGCTGGTCAATATCTAGTAATACAGCGTCTAAAGCTTCGTAATTGCCATGAATACATGAAATGACAGCTATTTTCACACTTTTTCCCCCTCTAATAAAATCTCTTTAACCTGTTGTTGGTATTGCAAAATTGCAACATCAGATAAACAACAATCTGATAATGTTTGCCTTAAAGTTGCTTCATCCAAGTTTTCCCCCACCACTTCTAATCCACTGAAACGCTGGGGTCTACCCTCCAAGTAGCGCGGTAAGTCTAATTCCAGAAAATCCGTATGAGCAACGCCAGCAACAAAATCACAGTAAAGTGACCTACCATCGTTCACATCAAAAATTCCTTTGGCACGAGTAACAATACCGTAAGC
This sequence comes from Nostoc sp., assembly GCF_036917615.1. GTDB lineage: Bacteria > Cyanobacteriota > Cyanobacteriia > Cyanobacteriales > Nostocaceae > Nostoc. The sequence continues at coordinate 88,701 of NZ_JBALCZ010000046.1, read as the reverse complement.
ACCGTGGGTGATTTCGTACCAAAATTCCTCTAGACTGTTTTCGTCAATGACTTGACCGTTGCTTGCCGCACGCCATAAAGTTTCAGCAGTACTGCTTTGGGTTGGTGCGCCGCGAACAATCTCGTTCGCCCAAGAATGGTATTCAGAGTCTTTGAAGTCTGGTGGCAGAACTGCTATGGCACGGTAAGTCAGATTATCTAATATTTGTGCGATCGCTTCTAATTGCAAGTAAAACCCCAATTCGATGTAAACTGCCTCTGCTTTAGGTATTTGGTTGAGAAATTCAACTTCCTGACCGTCACTAAAGACTTGTATCCCAGGAAATTCAGTAGTTATGCGGCTTTGGTCTATGGGAACAGTCCCAGTACCAGGACTGAAATAAATTATTTGCTCAACATCGGCGATATCTCGCATCTGTTGGCAAACCCAGGTAGTTTTTCCAGCCCCAGATGAACCAGCAACGACAATAATGTTTGGTACAGACATAAATATAATGATAATCATTTTTATCTAATTTGGAATATAGTAGCAAGAAAATTGCTGACTGATGTAGGTTTTTCTTGATAAGAGGCAGGGGAAACGCACACAACGTACACAAAATAATTTATAAACTAAAAAAATGACTCCTAGCAGGGAGTCATCAATTGTTGACTTGCACGAAGTAACAGTGCCTATTGCACCACAATAGGTCTATTCAAAATGCTCATGACTTCACCAGGATTAGGACTGGGTAGTAAAGGACTCCAATCGCCAACATCTGCATAGCTAATAACCTGCAAGTAGTGGATTGTGCTAGTTACAGCTTTAGAAGAACCAATCAACAGATGCTTGAGTGGTTCTTTACCTTGCACAGTCTGAAACTCGCTTGGACTATTGACTGCTACATTCGATTCTTCGACGCTGGATAAAAAGCTTTGAGTAATCATAATTCACCTAACAGAGGTGGGAATAGCTATGACACACAATAAAGCTCATGTTGTCACCATGACAATTAAATAATGCACTGATGACAACTAATCATTACAGTTCGTGTCTTGTTTGCGCCGTCGTTTTCTTGCCCATATCTCTCTGAGGTGGGCAGGTTCATTTTCAAATTGAATCCACAGAGCATGAATTTCCGCTAGTCGGTGTTTGTCAGATTCTGAGGGTTCCCGACGATGCTCACCTTGGGAAAACCAATGCGCTACTGTGCTTTTAGAACGACCACACAATTCGGCAAGTTCTTTGTAATTGACAGCCCAATGCTTTAGGAACTCTTCAGGCTCCATTTTGATAGCAACCTTAGCTTTGTAAACCTCAAACACTTCCCAGTGTCTGCGAGTGGGTGTTTTGGCTGCAATCATAGCGACAACTTTAATAATGCACGGATGACAACATACATAGCTATCATACCGGGAATAAGCGATCGCAAATTCTATTCCCTAAAAACTGGGCGATGTATTGAAATTGTGGTAAAAACTGGCAATATTCCCGAAAAATCCTTGATATTTAGTTGCTAACACAGAAACTGCGATCGCAGATCATACTTTAGAATTTCTCCTTAGTGCGTAGGCGCTAGCCCGTCGTAGACATCGCACACAACATAATTCTGCATCAAATCAAAAAAGGCGTAGAAGCTCTGCTTCTTGTCGCCAGACATCGCTAATTTTCAGTCCAAGGTGCGATCATCTTGCTGGTTTCTGCTCAAATTCGTAGTTCACCGAGTTGTCACAGACACAAACTATCCTATAATCGATAGATTTGGTAATCTGATGTCTGACTATGCCTGCTAACACTACTGATTTAGAGAAACGCCTATGGGAAGCAGCGGATGAGTTACGCGCTAACTCTAGGCTAAAGTCCAGTGAGTATTCCATCCCGGTACTGGGGTTAATTTTCTTGCGTTACGCTGACTGGAAATTTACCCATGCTGAGGAGGAACTGAAAAATGCAGGTAGTAAAAGACGTGGAGTTACCAAAGCAGACTACCAAGCAAGTACAAGAAGAACCCCAGCACAGAAATTAGTATTTATGGGCAGGAGAAAGTAGGTGAAACTGTCCGCTTGTGCAGGATGAACTTAGCGGTACATGGACTTGCAGGAGATATTCGCCAGAGCAATACTTATTATGAAGACATTCATAAGTCAATAAACAAGTTTGACTTTATGATGGCAAACCCACCTTTTAATGTAGACAAGGTGGACAAAGAAAAAATCAAGGGAGATCCGCGTATTAGCAAATTTGGAATGCCCAAGGCAGATAATGCTAATTACCTGTGGATTCATTTTTTCTGGAGTGCATTAAATGAAACAGGTAGGGCAGGATTTGTGATGGCGAATTCTGCCAGTGATGCGCGAGGTACTGAATTAGAAATTCGGCAGAAAGTTATCCAATCCCATGCAGTGGATGTGATGATTGCTGTTGGTTCTAATTTTTTCTACACTGTTACCTTACCCTGTACTCTGTGGTTTTTGGATAAGGGGAAAGCAGATACTATCCGTAGAGATAAGGTATTATTTCTGGATGCTAGGCACATTTACCGTCAAATTGACCGTGCCCATCGGGAGTTTAGCCCAGAACAGATTGAATTTTTAGCGAATATTGTCAGGTTGTACAGAGGTGAAGCAGTAGAGACAACCAATGGTAGTCAAGCATTGCTGGCGGAGAAATTCTCTCAAGGACAATATATTGATATAGCTGGACTATGTAAAGTAGCAACTTTAGAAAAAATCGCAGCGCAGGGATGGAGTTTAAACCCTGGACGTTATGTGGGTGTTGCAGAACGAGTAGTGGAAGATTTTGATTTTACTGAGAAGTTGGAGGAGTTGAATGAGGAATTGGAAGTTTTGAATCTGGAAGCGAGGGAATTAGAGGAGAGAATTGCTGAGAATGTGGCGAAACTGTTAGAACAAAGTTAATGCATCCCTTCTTTTAGCTGAGGTAATAGTTATGAATATCACACTTAAGGTAGAAATCGAGCAATTTATTCAAGCGCAAATTGCTATAGGTAGGTTTACTAGTGCAGAGGATGTGATCAATGAAGCTTTTAAGTTGCTTCAAGAAAGAGAACGGCGCATTGAAGAATTACGTCAGAAAATTGCTGTGGGAAATGAACAAATCGCTAAAGGACAAGTAACTGATGGCGAAGTTGTTTTTGCTAGGTTGCAAGAAAAAATTCGGAAAATTGCTGAGGAGTCTGAAGAATGAGTAGTTATTCATTTTCAGATGAAGCAATTCAAGATTTAGATGAAATTTGTGAATATATTGCTCGCAGTAACCCAAAAGTAGCTAGTAAGCTTTTTGATGATATTCGTAAAAAGTGTAAGTTAGTAGCAGGTTTTCCCAGTATGGGGAAAAGTTACGGAAGGCTTGTACCGAATTTGCGCGGTTTTGTTGTGGATGATTACATTATATTTTACTATCCCAGCGAAGATGGAATTCTTGTTACTCGTGTTGCCAGTGGTTATAGAGATTTAGAATCTTTGTTTGAGGATGAGGAATAAATTTTTGAGTTTGGGTTACTAAGTCAGAGTCAAGAATTGTAGAGAAGGTGACAAGTTAGAACAAAGTTAATGCATCCATTTTGTAGCTGAGGTAAAAGTTATGAATATCACACTTAAACCAGAAATCGAGCAATTTATTCAAGCGCAACTTGCTACAGGTAGATATACAAATGCTGAGGAAGTGATTAGTAAAGCATCGAAATTGCTGGAAGAATCGGATAAGAAGTATCAGGAATGGGTAGAAGAAACTCGGCAAAAAGTTGATGTCGCAATTGCAGAACTTGAGCGTGGTGAAGGTTTAGATGGTGAACCTGTAGTGATGCAAATACTTGACAGATTCCAAAAAGCGCGTGAGGGTCAGGAATGAGTAATTACATTATCTCACCATCTGCAAGTCGAGATTTAAACGAAATTGCTGATTACTTTCTTACCAGAAATCTGGAAGCAGGAGAAAAGTTATTTAGAGAATTTAATTTTTAAGTTTAAGTTCTGGTAGGGTGCGTTATAAACTTTAGTTTTAACGCACCAAAAATTTATGATGGTGCGTTAGCCTTCGGCATAACACACCCTACAAAACTTATAAAAATAGAGTTTATAAAATATATGAATTGGAAAAATTATACCTTGGGAGATTGTGTAAATTTATTATCAGGAGGTACACCGTCTAAAAGCAAAGCAGAATATTGGGATGGTACTATACCTTGGGTTTCATGTAAAGATATGAAAGTGGATTACTTGTATAATTCACAAGACCATCTAACTGATATTGGTGCTGTCAATGGTACAAGATTAGTACCACCAGGAACTATTTTAATTGTTGTGCGTGGAATGATTCTGGCACAACATTTTCCTGTGGCGATAATCAAACGTACAGTAGCATTTAATCAAGATTTAAAAGCTTTGGAATGTTCTCCTAAAGTTGAGCCACAGTTTCTATTCCACTGGCTAAGAGGTAAATCATACGAAGTTCTTGGTTTAGCTGATGAAGCTGCTCATGGTACTAAAAGATTACAGACGGATAGGCTAAAGAATTTACCATTGCATTTACCCCCACTCCCCACGCAGAAGAAAATCGCTGGCATACTCTCAGCGTATGATGATCTAATAGAAAACAACACAAGACGCATCAAAATATTAGAAGAAATGGCACAAACCCTCTACCATGAGTGGTTTGTCAAATTCCGCTTCCCTGGTCATGAACACACCAAAATGGTTGATTCTGAATTGGGGTTAATCCCTGAAAGGTGGGAAGTGAAAAAATTAGGAGATGTTATTCAATTTACGAACGGTAAAGCGATTAAAGCTTTAGAAGTAGGTAATTATCCTGTTTATGGCTCAAATAGTATTATGGGCTGGACAGATAAGGCTAAATATACAAATGGAATTGTTATTGGACGTGTAGGTGCTTACTGTGGTTCTCTTGTCTATTCTAAATTTGGCTTTTGGGCATCTGATAATACAATTGTTGCTGAATCTAGTAATCAGAAATTTGGTATTGAACTATCATTCTTTGTTTTACAAGACCTAAACCTTAGACGTTATGCAGGGGGTTCTGCACAACCACTGTTAACACAAACTGTAATTAAGGAAATACCTGTTATTATTCCTGATATTGCCACACATAAAAGATTTCAAACTATTTTACAAAATATCTGGGCATTCAAAATTAATTTGCTCAACAAAAACTCCAACCTTCGCAAAACCCGCGATTTACTCCTCCCCAAACTCATCTCAGGAGAAATCGACGTAGAACACCTAGAAATCACCACAGAGGATATAGCTGCTTAAATTAAAAATAACCAGATAAAAACTAAATTGTGAAAATTCCAGACAATATCATCATTCCCGAAGAAAAAATTACCCGCTATCTTCTAGTTACCCGCATCAAAGATGATAAATCAAAATTTTTAGCCTAAGCAGGATTTACACCAAATAACCCAGAAGATTTATTGACAGCGATTCTACAACTCACAACCATCAACGAAGCAGTAGAAGATAATACCAATGAATATGGAACTTTTTACACCATCGCTGGATATCTACAAGGAGTAAATGGTCAAAATTTAGCAGTTATTACAGTTTGCCTAGAATCAAAACATGACGGAAGCTTTCATTTTATTACCTTGAAACCAAAGAAGGACTAATGATGATGAAATTGGAACTATATCAGTACGTTACTCTGTGTCGTGATTGCCCAGAATACAACCTCAAACAGGGTGATGTCGCCATGCTAATTGATTATGTGACTCATCCAAGCGGTGGTGAAGATGGCTATATATTAGAAGTATTTAATGCAGCAGGTGACTCTATCGCTGTTTTTACTGTTCCCATGTCAGCAGTAGAAAAAATGCCCAGCGATGCAGTGCTAGCCATTCGCCCATTAGCAGAATTAAAATAGTCACCCGATGAAACCACTAAAACGAATCACATTTAACCCAGAAATCATGGGTGGCAAACCTTGCATTCGAGGTAGGCGTGTTACTGTAGGTACAATTGTTGGTTTAATGGCAGCAGGAAATACCCCAGAGGATATTCTCAACGCCTACCCATACCTAGAACGCGAAGATATTTATGAAGCTTTAGTTTATGCTGTATGGCGGGTAGAAGAAATTGAAGTACCCCTTGCTTGGGCATGAAAATTTTACTTGATATAAATCTTTCTCCTGAGTGGGTTGCAGTCTTAGAAAATGCGGGATTTGAAGCTGTCCACTGGTCAACAATTGGTAATCTAGATTTTGGTACACTGCTGCAATGACTTAAGCTGATGCACCAAGTGTAATTCAAGTGCGATCGCAAATCTTTTGATCTCGATGTTTGAGCGATCGCTTTCAATATCGCGTTAAATAATGACAACCAAAGGCAATTTGGTATAAGCAACAGATACATAGAAATCATGTTGAGGTACTTGAAAGTCGTGTTGAGGTACTTGAAAGTCGTGTTGAGGTACTTAAAAGTCGTGTTGAGGTACTTGAAAGTCGTGTTGAAGTACTTGAAAGTCGTGTTGAGGTACTTGAAAGTCGTGTTGAAGTACTTGAAAGTCGTTTTGGAGTACTTCAAACTTTGTCACACCGCGATCAAGCTGTCTAGATTGGGTTGAGGCTTTGCGTCTACGTTCTTTAACTCCATCACTCCTCACCTTCAGAGGTTAGTGAATGAATCTCCCCCACTGGATGAAAAATTCAAAGATGCATCTCATCCCCTACGGATCATCTTTGTCTGCGCTATGTGGATGACTGGATTTGATGTTCCCAGTTGTTCCACCATTTACTTAGACAAACCCATGAAGAACCATACTCTCATGCAAACCATCGCCAGAGCAAATCGTGTCTTCCCAGGTAAAGTCAATGATTTAATTGTTGATTACATTGGTGTCTTCCGAGATTTACAGAAAGCACTAGCTATTTATGGTTCTGCATCTGGTGGTGGGATTAAAGAAGGCGATACCCCAGTTAAAGCAAAAACCGCTTTAGTGGCACAATTGAGAGAAGCGATCGCCCAAACTACAACATTCTGTACGCAAAAAGACATTGATTTTGCTGTACTGGAGTCAGCACAAGGTTTTGCACGCACCAAATTTTGGGCAGATGCAGTGGAATACATCATTATTAATGATGATGCCAAAAAAACTTATCTTTCCCTAGCAGGTAACGCTAACAAACTCTACAAAGCCATCCTCCCAGATCCTACTGCTAATGAATTTACCGCTATCAATGCTCACTTGCAGACAATCAAGGAGCAAATTCTGGCAGAAATACCAGAAGTTGATGTGTCCGAAGTGATGGAACAAGTGGAGGAACTATTGGATCTATCCATCACTGCTGGAGAGTTTGTCATTCAGGAATCCCACAGTCAACGCATCGACTTAAGCCAAATCGACTTTGAAGCGTTAAAAAATAAATTTGCTAGTACTGACTACCAGAGAACAGAGACAGAAAAACTCAAAACTGCGATCGCGCAAAAACTCCAGCAGATGGTGAGGTTAAATAAAACTCGCATCAACTACCTGGACAAATTCCAGCAGATGATTGCAGAACACAATGCTGACTCACGCAACGTGCAGATATTCTTCAATGATTTGATTAACTTTGCTCAAGAATTGGGTGTTGAAGATAAAAGAGCGATCGCAAAAAATCTCACTGAAGAAGAACTAGCAATTTTTGACTTACTGACTAAACCAGAAATTAAACTGACTAAGCAAGATGAACAGGAAGTCAAACAAGTTGCAAGAGAATTATTGAAAATTCTTAAGAAAGAGAAGTTAGTTTTGGATTGGAAGAAGAGACAGCAAACCAGAGCATCGGTGGAAGTGGCAATTAAGGATAGTTTGGATAGATTACCTCAGAGTTATTCTACTGAACTGTATGAACAGAAATGTCAGGAAGTTTATCAGCACATTTATGAGAATTACTCTGGACAAGGAAGTATTTATAATACTGCTGGTTGAATAGACATCTCCAGAAAAGAATGTAGAGACGCGAAATTTCGCGTCTCTACAAGGGTTTGAGTGAATGCATAATTAATTTCTGGAGAGTTACCAACCCACCTTCCTACATCCTTCGCATCAATATCAGCTTCCAGGCAAAGAGTAATAAAAGTATGCCTGCATTGGTAAGGTTTGCGATATTCGCTGACTACACCCTGTTTTACAAGTTGAGTTACGATTCCATCTATATGTGTACCACGATGATTTTTGTAACCTTTCCAAGCATGATTGAGAAAATCCCCAAAGTCTACTATGCCGCCTTTCTTGCTTCTAAAGATAAAATCATCTGGGTTACAGTTCTCAGATTTAATAGAGTCTAAAATTTCACGTTGCTGATGATTGATCGGAAAACGTCTTTGGCTTTGGGTTTTTAATCCATCTTTGAAAGCTAACCCTTTAGTACTGATGGTAATTGCTTGCTCAAAGGTAATATATTTATCACTGATATGCTTCCATTGTAGAGCGATCGCTTCTGATGGTCTGCACCCAGTAAAAAATAATGATTTTACTAAAGGAGCATAGTAGCTGTAGAGTTTGCTCATTGGCGTATAAAACCTCTACCTTACATTTTTACCCCAGTTTTACCCCAGTTCTTTACCCAAACTACCCAAAATAACCCCAAAAATCTTTGAAGGCTTTGAAAACAAGCCTTTTACGCCCAATAAAAAAAGGGCTTCAAAACCCTGTAGTGCTTATATTTCTTTAAAGGCGGCACCCGGATTTGAACCGGGGATGGAGGTTTTGCAGACCTCTGCCTTACCACTTGGCTATGCCGCCACTCCGGAGTTCCCTAAACTACTTTAATGTTTCTAAGGTATTTTAGTAGCCATAGGGCGCTAGTTAACCCATAATAGCATAGGATTCTGAGGTAGAGATAGTGGGTTAACTGGATGTTTCTGGTAGTATTTAGGCGATCGCTAGGGAGTCCTGATTACAGATTGACCATAGGACAAACAACCCTTAGCAGATTAATGGAAGTCCTGGAATCTGCTTGGATTTTTGGTGGTGTAATTTATCCATAGACACAAATCAACCAGGGTTATTTGTAACATCCTGGGTTGTTTTTGGGTTCTTCCTGAGCTTCCTTTATAGGAACCCTCCGTCCCTTGAGCGTCCCCTTGGTGCAGCCCAAGGTAGAGAAGGGAAGGAGAAGTTTTGAGCAAAGCAAAGCAAACCTCCGCACCCTGCGGGATCTTGCTACAGACTTCCCTTTGCAGCGCAGTGGCTCCAACTCACTTGTTAAGCTAAAAATCTTTTAATTTGCATCCTCCAAAAAATAAATCTCTTGTGGGGTGGGCCGAAAAGCCCGCCCTAGTTGTGCAAATTAAAGCAAGGGCAGCTTACACCTTCACTTCATCGGCAAAATTACCCCAGCGGACAAAGTGAAATGGCCCGGCGATAGAACCCCACAGACGTTCATCTGTGTCTAAATCCCTTCCCCGGTCGAGGCTGAAAAATTCTTTAGCGTCAATCTCAAATTCGTTATCCAGATAAGTATTTTTGCCGTCACGAAGCACAATGCAGCCTTTTCCAGGTTCAACCCTGCCTTTGAAGCTATTACCTGTCCACTCTACAACCATGTTGCAACCTGACATTTTTTCCAATTGGTCAACGGATAAAACTTTTAAACGTTCGGGGTCACGAGATGCGCCGTAAAATTTTTGTTCTTCTTTAACCGTGTAGTGTTCAATAACAATGTGGTTTTCTACCTGAATCAACTTCATTACCCGCATCCGGTAGGGTTGATTGAGCATAAAATCATAAGCTTGTTCGAGAAACAAACTTACCCCAGAGAACAATTCCAAGGGAAGGGGACGGATACACACGCGAATGTGGGCATAAAAAGGTGGATTTTCAAAAGCTTGTTCTTGATTGCTAAAGTCAGCTGCCATCCACCGGGCTAAGGTGAGAATATCAGTAGAATGAGTCATTACAAGAGATCAACCAGTTGCTTAAAAATTATCTAGGATTATTTTGACACTGCCAGACTGAAAAATCCTGGCTGCAATCGCAATTTTTAAATTAGATATTACGATCGCTTTTAGTTCCAGAGTGCTTAAAATCCCATTGCCTCGGCTACTGCGCCCAGTTTTGCTGCAATACCCTGTTTAAATTGACTGTGATTGTGTTTAATGGCTGTATCTGGGTCTTTTAGACCATTGCCTGTAAGGACACAAACCACTGTCGCCCCTGTAGGAATTTGGTCTTTCACCTGCAACAACCCGGCTACAGAAGCGGCGCTAGCAGGTTCGCAGAAGATACCTTCTGATCCTGCCAAAAGTCGATAAGCGTCGAGAATTTCTGCATCAGTAACGGCGTGGAAATTTCCCTGACTTGCGGTTTGCGCCCCAACAGCTAACTCCCAACTCGCAGGGTTGCCAATCCGAATTGCTGTCGCTAGGGTTTCGGGATGCGCCACTGGCTGACCGGTCACTAAGGGGGCTGCACCTGCGGCTTGAAATCCCATCATCCGGGGTAAGCGATCGCACTTCCCATCTTGATGATATTGACAAAATCCCATCCAATATGCTGTGATATTTCCCGCATTGCCCACGGGAATACACAGCCAGTCTGGCGCATCACCCAGCACATCAACAATTTCAAAGGCTGCTGTTTTCTGCCCTTCTAGACGGTAGGGATTGACCGAATTCACCAAAGTGACTGGATAGCTTTCGGCCATCTCGCGGACAATTTCTAGTGCTTGGTCAAAATTACCCTTAATTGCCAAGACTTCTGCACCGTACAGTAATGCTTGGGCTAACTTGCCCAGCGCCACATAACCATCGGGAATCAACACAAACGCATTCATTCCCCCACGCCTTGCATAAGCGGCAGCGGCGGCTGAAGTATTGCCCGTGCTGGCACAAATTACTGCTTTTGCCCCTGCTTCCTTGGCTTTGGAAATTGCCATAGTCATCCCCCGGTCTTTGAAGCTGCCGGTGGGATTGAGACCGTCGTATTTGACAAAAACACGCACTTGTCTGCCAATGCGTTCGGCGATCGCTGGCACTGGTATTAGAGGTGTGTTGCCCTCCAACAGAGTGACAATCGGTGTTTTTTCGCTGACAGGCAAGTATTCGCGATAGGCTTCTATCAGTCCGGGCCAGGGTTGGCGATGAGATTTAGCAACAGATAGGCTCAAAGTCACGGGATTTAAAATTTCTTAATGTAAGGATTGGATATTTAAAAAGGGTGGCATAGGGAAGCGCAGAATCAACAAGAGGAAGAAAGTAAATTTTTCTTTGCCAGTTAAGAGTTAAGAGTCCCCTAATTCTAAAAGAATATTATGTAAGAATATTCTTTTTTGTGGTGCAGACCTTTGACTTGCCATTTTTATTTTATTTTGAATGTCAGTTTATCATAGACCGCCACGGCGACCTTCAGTTTAACGAATTAGCCTGGGGATGCTAATGGGGTGAAAAATGATAGACAAATGTATGGGACTTACGTAATAACTCTTTGAAACACTTATTCTTACCTTGCGGAAAACCACTTTTATGCCAGACGCTTTGCGTAGCTTGCTTCTTTGCAAGAGTACGTACTTATGTGTATTTTCCCATGTTAATCGCTGCAACTGCCTCGGTAGAATACGCAACAGGCCGCCTTTGCTTTGCAGTCGCTTTCTCCTTCAAAGACGCTACACATAGCTTGCTTAAAAGTAGTCGTACGGCAAGTGCTTCGCCCTACGTCTTTTCAAAATTTGGTCTAATTTATCTAGTCTAGATGTAATTTATTGCGTAAATTACCCGAAAGCGGCGATAATAATTCATACAACCATAATTGACAGGCTATCAATTAAGTATTCCTAAGTACCCTCCACTGGATGGAAGCTTTGCACACTTAGGGCAATGTTTTCTCTGGAACACAGCCATTGTGATCACCGTCTCTTATGATTAAACCTAAAATCCATTAGAGTAATTGATTTAAAATATCCAATATTTTAATAAAGTTTAAAAGAGCATTATTATAATATTTCTAATGGTGTGAGTTAAATTGTGGATTTAATTAGTGATGCCTACTTGTTTATCTAGTGTTTCCGATGGCGAGTCCCAGACTAGCTGGGTCAGCAAGTTAACCAAGTCCTATTATCAAGACGATCAGCAAGCTAAACTTATGCATTTACAAGCAGAGGTAGACTCCTTGTTGCAGCAGTTGGAAAACCTGAAGCGGCAACGTCTAGCCGACACTGACCAAAAAGAATAAGTCAGTCGAGTAGAAAAGCGATGTCTACGACGGGCTACGCCTACGCTTTTCCCCTCTCTAGTATAAATTTGAGTAAGGGTAGATTTGAGTAAAAGGTGTGCTATTCAAAGCGCTGATTTTTCTCTGACCAGCGCCGCAAACTGTAGTTATGAGCATTTTCTACTAGTAAAGCTAAGGATTGCACGCCTGAAAGCTTGGCGATCGCAGAGAGTCTTTGTAAGTAATTTCCTGTAAAATCAGTGTAAATCACTTCATTGCTATCAGACAAAATTATAGTCCGGTCACGCGGTTGCCCTGTGTTTTTCTCCTGAATTCCAGGGGTCGGCTTATTTAACGATGCTATTTCAGCTGCTGAGATAGTCAGTATAATTTCTGGTTGAGCGTTATTTGTTAAATCAATCACTTGAACTGGCCAATTACCCAACTTTTCCTGCATCTGCTCAAAGCTAGGAATATCACCAGCCGGAACTTCACGAGATTGCTGTAAAGATTGCCACAGACTCGATAACATCACCTTCACCCCTTGGGGATTTTGTTGATGCAGTTCTTGTAAAGTAATGGGAGATGGTTGTACCCATTCCAGTGCTGCATTTGTCAAGGCTAAAGATTTGGGTTGAAGAACATCGTTTTGATTCTCTGGAATTTTTGGCCCAGCAGCTAATAGGCGTAAAACTTTACCCCGAAGTTGCACCGCTTTGATAGCGGCTATAGTAATTTTTTGTTCTCCGTTAGATAACCAGACCACAATCTGGATTTCAGGGTCAGAAGTAATTCCCAAAGTTTTCCAGAAAAATTTGGCGGCGTCACTTTTGGGTGGGTTGAAATTCTCAAAGGGGAAATTTAGCCAGCGTTTCCCGTCATTAAATGCACTTACCTCCACCTGATACCAAACTTGGTTATCTGTGAGTTTCAGGTCTGCTGGGGAATTTGGTTGCAGCCATTCGGTGCTGGTAACTTGAGTGATTGGTTGGACTGTACCAACAATTTGACTAGGGTGAGTAGAGGAGATTTGCGATGCACCCTCACCCTTGAGTCTTGCTAACAGACCTTGAATATAGACAAGATTATCTTTTGTAATTTTTGGTTGCGCCTTTAACCAGGAATTAGCATGTCCTTCTCCTTGCTGAACTGCTAAAATCAAGGCAAACCAAGCTTGCACCTCTGGCCTATTTGGGTTCACCCGCAACGCCGCAGATGTGCGATTCCACAACCGTTTTTCATCAGCTTTGAGTAGAGTAGCAATTTCTTGGGCATTATGTGGCGACGCCTCAAACACCTGTAAAGCTTTCTCCCAGCGACCATCAATCAAATCTGCCAGCACTTCCTGACTAGGACTTGCCCAATTTTTCTGGGCTTGGATTTTAGTAAGTTGGGAATGCAAGCGAATCAAATCCATTTGCGCTTGCGCCGCCTTTGGCAAAACTCCTTTGTGCTGTTTCTTGATGAATTTCAACCATTCAAAGGCTGGTGTCCACAGTCCACTACGGGCAATTGACAGGGCATTTTGGTATGCAGAATCCTTGAGAACTGATGATTTAAGGGTAATCGCCTCCAATTGAATTGGTTTGAGGAATAACTTCAGAGGCTTGACTTGGTAAACCTGTAAGTGCGGTTCTAAACCTACTGTTTGATCAACAACTAACTCTTTTGTACCATCACCAGTTACCTGCTGCCATTTGGGCAATTGTCCGTTAGGACTAGTCCAAGACAACATTTGTAGTAAATTGGTACGTTCTGGATTGTAGTATACGACGTGACCATAGACGAAGGCATCAGTTCCTTGTTGGCGTTGACCCCGCAAATTAAACCAAACTCCTGGTGATGGTGTCCCACCTTGAAAGCGTTGCACTTCAGTTAAAGGTAGGGGAATGTTGATATCCTGGGGTTCTTCAAGCAAGGGAGAAATCACAAAGGATTCCTCTGGCCCAGTTACAGGCAATTTAGTCGCTAGATAGTAGTAATTTTCTGACTGAGATTTAAACTCTAACTCTTCTGAGCGCTCGTAAACCCTGAGTTCAACAAGTTCTTTACAATCAGATTGACAGTTAGCACGCTGTTGAAAAACTGGCAGTAAAAATGAGTTTTCTGCATTTTGATCTAAAGGTAGAGTTTCCCCAAATATTTGGTTTTTTTTACTTAAATCGAGTTGAATCTGTTTGAGAGTTTGGGGGCGTTCGTGGTTACCAAGAGGGATTTGTGCCCATGCAGGTAAAACTTTATTTAGCCAACTTACCTGATCTGGATTGAAGATGAAGAGAACGCTAATCCAGGCAAAAGCCATAATTAGACTAGCACTAATCAACAGAATTGCGATCGCTAGCATTGACGACAACCAACTTCCCCGTTTTAGCTTTTTCTGGGGTTTTTTAGCGAGGCGTTTCATCACACCTGCATGAGGTTGATTTTGTTTAGAGGCTTTTGGCGTCAGCTTGCGTGAGCGATTTGCCATATTAGTTTTCAATCAATGCAGTGGATATTTTTGGGCATGGGGCATTGGGAAGCCACTGCGCCCTTGCGCTCTTGCCGACTTAAAGCAAGTGGCGTCATGGGGCATTGGGCATTAGGTTAGGCATTGGGCATTAGTATTTTTCCCTCCCTCCCCTGCTCCTCTGCCCCTCTGCCTCTTAAAAGTCCCCAGTACTTAATACCCTGTTATACTCGTCCTTTCAAAAGTTGCCCAGAAGCATTAAGTCTAATTTGGGACAAAATCCGTAAATGTTCCCATGTGAACACTAGATGATCGCGAATACACTCTTCACTTAAGTATGTGAGCAGAGTATAAAAAGTTGAAAGGTAGACTTATTAGCCGCAGTCATCGCAAAACCTGGATGCTCGCATGGTTACTAACTGCGGGAGTAAATGGAGTTGCACAAAAAGCACTAGCACAAGAGTACATAAATACCCGAACTACTCAGAAATTAGGAGTTAAGAGCGATAATATTATTTCCTCATCTCCCTCCCTCTCCCCAGAAGATCCGATGGCGCAAGTTACATCGGTTTCTCAACTCAAGGACGTACAACCCAACGATTGGGCATTCCAAGCCTTGCAGTCTTTGGTAGAACGCTATGGTTGTATAGCCGGCTATCCAGATAGCAGCTATCGCGGTAATCGTGCCTTATCTCGGTATGAATTTGCCGCAGGTGTGAAAGCTTGTTTAGATAGAGTCAACGAATTAATCACTACAGCCACCAGCGATTTAGTCACCCGCGAAGATTTAGCAATATTACAAAAATTGCAGTCAGAATTTGCCCCGGAATTAGCAACTTTACGAGGTCGTGTCGATAGTTTAGAAGCCAAAACCGCCTCAATCAAAGCCAACCAATTTTCCACAACGACCAAACTCAATGGACTACTGATAGTTGGCATTCAAGGACGGACTAATAATCGTGGTGATGTTAATCCTAGAGATGGAGAAAAAGATACAGATGATGCAGGGACAAACACTAATGTTATCTCCCTAGCGCAACTATATTTAACTAGTCAAATCACTCCCCGTAGTTACTTGTTTACGGGTCTTTTAGATGGTAAAGGTACTACTGCACCTAGATTTACCAATAGTGTTTCTCGGAATGATGTTTTACTTGGCTACGAATTTCCTACAGATAGCTTGATTGTAAGTGACCTCAATTTTCATTGGCTGGTGACAGATAAATTAGCAGTGATGGTGGGAACAGAAGGTGTAAGTATGCCAACTGCTTTCCGAGGCCCCAATCGGGTAGAAAGTGCTGCAACAGGGCCGTTGTCTTATTTTGCCCAAAGAAACCCAATTTTAAATATGGGATATGGTCACGGTGGTATAGCTATTGATTGGCAATTTGCTAAACGCGCTAGTTTGCAGGCAATTTATACTAGTTATCAACCAGGAAATCCCGGTAAAGGTAGCGGTTTATTTGATGGAATCACCACTACAGGTGTGCAATTGCTGCTGACACCAACCGATACTCTAGATTTAAGTTTGTATTACGTTAACAATTATTCCTCAAATGGTTGTCTACTAACCTTTGTTGGTGATGAATGCTTAACTGCGGTTAATACCACTACCGGAAAATCAGCACCCCTGCAAACCAACGCTGTGGGTGCGACTCTAACTTGGCAAATTTCTCCCCGCATTAGCGCAGGTGCCTGGGGTGGTTATACTAAATCTTACATTCCTGGGCGATCGGGAAATGTCGAGACGACGAATTATATGGTGTTTCTAAATTTCCCTGATTTATTTGCTAAAGGAAATTTGGGGGGAATTTATATCGGTCAACCTCCTAAAATCACCCATAGCGACCTACCTGTAGGGAATAATGTCCCTGATTTTGTCAATACTGGTTTAGGACGTGCAGGTGGACAACCAGGGACGACCACTCAAATTGAGGCATTTTATCGTTTCCAGCTAACAGATAATATCAGCATTACACCAGGGATAATTCATATCTTGGAGCCTGGTCACACCCCAGATAGTGACTCAGTTACCATCGGCATTCTGCGGAGTACTTTTAGTTTTTAGTTCTGCTTGCACATAATAGGCCCCTGGTAGCTTTGTTCCTGGAGTGATTAAGGCTGGAACTTATTACACTAACCGGGGTAAAGAGTTTTGGTATATGAATCGAGAGACAAATTATTTAACCATTGAATTGCCAGATGAATCCTACAAGCGGATTATCTTAACTATTGATCACAATGAGTCTTGGCAACAAAGACTTACTCAGATAATTGCTGCATAGTAAGCCAAAGAAAATTAGCCTACAACATAAGTGGTGCGGCATTGCTTATTAGTATCAACTTAAGCCAATATACGCGAGAAAGCCTCGTTTCCAGGTTATACCTGGAATGCTGGCTGGATCGTCTCTGCCGCAAGTCAGGGAGGCGACAGCCCTCTTAATGAGCATTCCCAGTTTAAAATTTTAAACGAGGCAATCTCTCAAAGGTATGTCTAGTCAGTCTTCTACTTTATTTGATGTTCTCTGTATTAACCACCGGCGACAGCTGGGACAATACTTACTTCATCGCCATCTTTAAGA
Source organism: Nostoc sp. (assembly GCF_036917615.1). GTDB lineage: Bacteria > Cyanobacteriota > Cyanobacteriia > Cyanobacteriales > Nostocaceae > Nostoc. The sequence goes on along the minus strand of NZ_JBALCZ010000046.1, from coordinate 71,523 downwards.
GTTGTATTTATCCCATCTAAATGGCGGATGTCTTCGCTATCGACGTAAAAATTTACAAACCGACGTAGCTTACCTTGTTCATCGCACAACCGGGATTTAATACCAGGAAAGCTTTGTTCTAAGGAATCTAACAATTCAGCAATAGTGCTACCGCTGGATTCTAAAGTAGCTTGATTATTAGTAAAACTCTGAAGAGTTGTAGGAACTAAAACTTTTACAGCCATAAAAGTACAAAGTGAAGAGTGAGGAGTGAGGAGTGAGGAGTGAAAAGTTAGGAATAAAAAAACTCATAACTTCTAACTTCTGATTAAACGAGGACTTGTTGCCATTCCAAGCGATCAAGAGTACGCGATCGCTCTAGGGCGCGTTCAAAACTATCGAGTTTGGCATCAATAGTCAAGGGTTCGCCAACGTAGCCTTGGATTGCTTCTTGGGTTTTCAGACCATTGCCGGTGATGTAAATCACAGTGGTTTCATCTGGATCAATTTTGCCAGCTTCTACCAGTTTTTTCAGCACGGCAACGGTTGTACCACCAGCCGTTTCTGTGAAGATGCCTTCGGTTTCCGCCAGCAGCTTGATGCCATCAATAATTTCTGCATCATTGACTGATTCAATGTTACCACCAGTCTTCTGAGCTAACTCCACAGCATAAATGCCGTCTGCTGGATTGCCGATCGCCAGCGATTTCGCAATTGTATTCGGTTTAACTGGCTTAATAAAGTCGCGTCCTTCTTTGAAGGCTTGGGCGATGGGTGAACAACCTTCAGCTTGAGCGCCACTGAAACGAACATTCTTACCTTCTACCAAACCAACTTCTACAAATTCTTGGAATCCTTTATAAATTTTTGTAAACAGCGAACCAGATGCCAAGGGAGCAACAACATGGTCGGGTAGTTCCCAGCCTAGTTGTTCGGCAACTTCAAAGCCTAGCGTCTTGGAACCTTCAGAGTAGTAAGGGCGGAGATTAATATTCACAAAACCCCAGCCATGTGTATTAGCAACTTCCGAACACAGACGATTTACTTGATCGTAGTTGCCCTTGACGGCCATCAGGGTGGGACTATAGATCAAACTACCGATAATTTTACCGGCTTCTAAATCTGCGGGGATGAACACACAGCAGTCTAAACCTGCGTGAGCTGCGATCGCAGCTGTAGAATTTGCCAAATTACCAGTGCTAGCGCAAGAAACAGTAGTAAAACCCAACTCCCGCGCCCTGGAGAGGGCAACTGACACCACCCGATCCTTAAAGCTCAGGGTGGGCATATTAACAGCATCATTTTTTATATAAAGCTTATTTAGACCGAGGCGACGGGCAAGACGATGGGAACGAACCAAGGGAGTCATCCCCGTTCCCACATCAATAACATTATCAGTTGCAACAGGCAAAAAGGGACGGTAGCGCCAAATTGAATTGGGCCCGGCTTGAATTGTTTCACGAGTGACAGTGAGACGTAGGGCGCTGTAGTCATACTTTACTTCTAACGGCCCAAAGCATAACTCACAAACGTTACTGGCTTTGAGTTCATATTCAGCACCACATTCCTTACATTTCAAGGCTTGAAAGTAGGCAGTGCTCGCTTTGGTTTGGGTTGTGATTGCCTGAGTCATAAACTAGCTTTCCCTGTTTGTCTGTCGCTGTCGCCTGATAGTAACACGAGCAAAAATACCAGTCAAACATACCCGATAAATTTTATCGGGTATATTAAGTACTTAAAGCAACAATTCTTGTATTATTTAATATAAATAATTGCTATTTTTAGTATTTACACGTCTGCTTGCCCTGCTATAAAACAATAAAATAGTTAAAATTATTCAGTACTAACACATAGAATTAATATGATTAGATTGTATTATAGTTATAATTAATTTGCATCTACTTGCATCTATTTAAATCACTATCCCATTTAAGTGATCTAGATCACTTAGTTAACTTTTTTATCTCAATGACTCCACAGGGTAGTATGCATTTTTGACAGTAAAGACTCAAAAGCATTTTCAGATATAAGTTTTAGTGGTTTTAGCGTCTGATTCAACCACTAAAATTGCTATGTGTGTTGTCAAAATAAAGTTAATTTGTCAGCTTTGATGCACCGTTAAAGAAATTACTTGTTTATACGGAAGAATTTTTTTGCTGCAAAAGCTACATTAATCTTTACATGGACAATTTAGCAATCGGTAATAAATTACACTTATTTGTGATTGCCTACCTTGAGTCTTAAGGGTAAGCGTAAAACAAGTAGACAAGTTATTTCTGGTTGTTGCCTCAATGTAGTTTTTAAGGAGTGTCAATAATTTAGCTCCTTAAATATCTATTCCCGAAACGTTGAAGTTTTCGGCAGCTACAGTCGGTAATTCTTTAAGGAATTGCCGAACTTTATCCCGTCTCAAAATCCAAGATACAAGTTCAGCAAACAAACAAACTATTTCTATGGTAAACCGAAATAAATCTGTCAACAAGCAGCGCCAGTGTTATCAATCTCTAGTAGCAACAGCATTATTAACTAGTAGCCTTTTCCAATTTATTGCACCTGTACTAGCTGACGGTACAGCTGGTGGTCAATCCATCAGCAACACCGCGACAGCGACCTACGAAGATCCTAACGCGCCAGGGACAACTATAAATACTACCTCTAACACTGTAACTGTAACTGTGGCAGAAGTTGCTGGTATCACTGTCACCGCGTCGGGTGTTACAGATAACAATGGTGGCTCTGTTGCAGTTAACGATTTACTAACCTACACCTACACCCTAACGAACGTAGGTAACGACCCCACCAAATTCCACATTCCTAACCAAGCGACAACAACTGGGCCTGGTACAGTTTCTGGTGTACTTCCTGCTGATAAAAATGGGGCAACACCAGCTAGTGGCACACTGCAATACAGTACTGATGGTGGTGCAACTTGGACAAACGTAACAGCAGGTGGTGTAGATACACCCTCAATTCCGGTTAGTGGTACTGTGTTGGTGCGTGTGCCAGTGACTGTACAGACTGGCGCTCAATCGAATGACGTAATCAAAGTTACCCTTGGTAATACTCCTGGTGATGCTCAAAACCAACTGCGGAGTCCCGATGGTGGTGACGTTTATACTGTAGATAACGCTGATGGAAGTACTGGGGAAGTTGCTGGCGCACCAATTAACGGTACACGAGAAGCTAGTATTACCCAGCAAATTCAAGTGGGCAACACTGTTAAAACCGTTGCTCTAGCCACAATACTCAAAACTCGAACAGGCTATAACGCTGGTAATCCTTCTGTACTCAATGATGATGTGCTGACTTATGGTTTAAGCTTGCGAGTTGAGAGCAATGACGTAACCAATAATGGGCTAACACCCGCAGCTTTAGCTGGTACAAGTATCAATGTAGATGGTAGTGCAGTTACTCGCATCTTAGTTTCTGATGCACTTCCGGCATTCACAACTCTTAATGGGACTCCAACCGCTCCTCCAGGGTGGATAGTGGTTTACGCTGGCGAAAATCCTGCAACTACAAATGCTGATCAGGCTCTGTGGAAAACTGACAAAACTCAAGTAACAGGCGGTATAGTAAGACGAGTTGGTTTTATTAACAATCCTAGCTCTATCTCTACAGTTGCCACTGGGACAACCGTTACAGGCTTTACAGTACAAGTAACGACCACTGGAATCACAGGAACGGCAGCGACAAATGTTAACAACATTGCTCAAGTGTTCGGTAAAACTGCTGGTGAGCCAACTAGCCCCCTACTCTTCGACGATTCAGGTGATCAAAACCCAGATAATATCAACCGCACTACTGGAGCCTTTCCTACTACAGTAGACTCTGGCTATTATGCCACTACTCCCGCCAATACTGACACAGGCAATAACAACCAAGGTGCTAATTCTGTAACAGGAGATGTCAACGTTTATACTGTTTCAGTTGCCACGGCAAACTCAGTTTTAAATGGACCGAATAATGCACCTGATGCTACTGGCCCATCGGGGAACAACGATGACTTCACCAACAAATCTGCCTTTGTTCCTCCCAACACAGCGCCTGGTAGTACACTTGACCCGCAATCAGTTGGCTTCACTAACACAATTAAGAACAACGGTACTGCCACTAACGACATCACAATAGTGCCAACCGCACCAGCAACATTTACAGATTTGCCAACTGGTACAAAGGTGACTGTTACCTATAACAATCAATCTGCTGTTTATACCTACAATAGTGGTACTGGTGCTTTTACCATAGCAACAGGTAATACACCAATTAAAATCTCTGGTGTTGCCCCTGGTGCCAGTGTTAATTATGGTCTAGAAGTTGACCTACCAACTGGTACGGAACTATCAACTGATACTGGCAAAGGTTTCCCAGTACCCATTACTGCCTTCATTGACACTAATACTGATGGTGTAGTTAATAACGGTGAAGTCAACAACATCTCCATCGATCGCGTCTACACTGGCTTCTTAAAAATGGTGAAAACGTCACGAGTTCTACTAGGAACTGGGCCAGCAGTACAAGGGACTGATGGCACATTCAGTATCACTCCGAAGAAGCCTGCACCAGGAAACATTATTGAGTACCAAATTCAATACACAAATATTTCTGATGCTCAAGCTGGAACCGGTAACGTGATTTTGAATGCTAACAAAGTCGTGATTACTGAAGACGGTACAGTAGGGGCAGCGGGCAACAACTGGGCGCTAGACAACGACAATAACACTCAAATTGATACTAGCAACATTGTTGGTTCAGCTAAGGATTCTGGGGCTTCAACTATCCAATTCTTCAGTGGTAGTCCAGCCACTACCTCTGGCATAGACCAAACTGGAACCACGGTAAACACTGATGTTAGTAAGTATATAAACACTCCTACCGGACAGGTTGCACCGGGTGTTCAAAGAACATTTACCTTCCAACGCAAGGTTAACTAGGTAGTTTGACCTCACCCCTCTTTGTTTGCAAAGAGGGGTGTAATAGCTCCTACGTGTTTGTAGTTAACGATTTAGGGCTAAAGCGCTAACTACAAACTGATTATTTTCTAGCCAAAACAGGGAAAGATAAATCAACGATCAACATTCTGAAAGTTTTTTGAGGTTATTGATATGAAGCGTCTTTCTTTTGCAAGTTTAGGAGCGTTCGCACTCATTGCTACAGTTCCATTTGTCAGTCAAGTGCCGGGAGTGGCTTCTCTATGGCATTCTACAAGTGCCATCGCTCAAAATGTCAAAACTCAAGGGCAAATCCAATTGCGCCTAGAGGCTGAGAAGCAAGTGGTGGCTCAGGATCAACAAGGTAAGCAAAGCAAGACATGGCTACCTTTGAAAGGTCAAGTCGTGGTACAACCAGGAGATGTGTTGCGATATACTTTGATTGGTGAAAATAAGAGTGATCGCCCAGTCAAGAATTTGAGTCTAAATCAACCTATTCCTAAAGGAATGGTGTACGTGCTTAAATCTGCAAATGTTACTAATAATGCCAAAGTTATTTACAGCATTGATGGCGGACGCAGCTTTGTGGAAAATCCCACTGTTAAAGTTGCTCTTCCTGACGGCAAAGTGGAAACCAAACCAGCACCAGCGAATCTTTATACCCATATCCGTTTACAAGTGCCATTAGTTGCAGCAAAGACAACAGTCAAAGCGACTTATCAAACCCAAGTGCGTTGATTTAATAAGACATAAAAACTCCAAAGATTAGTAATTCGTAATTGGAACTTTTAATTACGAATTACTAATTATTTGATGTGGGAAATACCGTTTAACAGTTATGGATTTACCCAAACAACTAATTACTTTTATTAATAATAAACTTGGCATCATAGAAGAGATGTATTCAGTGAGCCGTCCTCAAAAACAAAAGCAAATTAATTCTAACAATATCTGGTGTCAAAGGTTAACAGCAACCGTTATCTTGGTAAGTTTTTTGCACACTACTATATCTATACCAGCCAGAGCGCAACAGAGTCAAAATCAGGTTATGTCTTTAACATTAAACAATCAAGCTACTTATACTTATACAGACTCTACTAGTAATTATCAATATCAAGGAAGTTCTAATCAGCTTAATGTTAGCTTTAAAGCATTAGTTGACCCATTAGGGCGAATATTAGGTTGTGCTGGCGCACTTATACCTGACTATACAGGTTTTTCAATTGGCATATACGAACCTAACCCCAGCGACCCAACGGGGACAGAGTTGGGAAGCTTGCTTGCTTTGACTCGAACAGAGTTCCCAGATATTCCTAATAACAATGTTCCTGGCGGTAAATCGCCAAATACTGAAAATAGTAATCCCTACTTTCTTACAAATAGCCTTGCAGGTGCTTACAATTTCCTACTTGATCCGAACAAGGGTCAAACCGATCTAGGTAGAACCTACATTTTTGTAATCAATCCACCGCCGAACTCAATCTACAAACAACGGCGCATCAAAATTGAAATCACTGCCAACACTGGCACACAAGGTAATAAGGTCGTTCAATACGTCGCAACTTCTCTGGATGGTCAACCAATCAGTCTTACAGGCAAGACCAAGATAGAGCAAACAGCCGTCTTGATTCCTGATGCAGAAACAGTAGGACTGGACTTATTACCGTTTGGATTCACTACCAATATGTGTCAAGCCAATCAGGTGCAGATTATCAAAACGGGCGATCGCGCTACTGCTGAACCTGGAGATACGGTAATTTACCGTCTCTCGGTAAAAAATTTGGCTGATGCTGGTTTGAAAAATATAGTTGTCACCGACAACTTACCTTTAGGATTCCAGTTCTTGCCTAAATCTGTGCGGGGAGAGTTGGATGGTCAAGCAATCACTATCACCTCAGAACGAAATGGAAACACGGTGACGTTCCGCACAGACGTAACAATTACTACAGATAAAATCCTAAATATTGCTTACGCGGCTCAACTAACAGCCGATGCTCTGCGTGGTAACGGTCTTAACAGTGCGATCGCTAATGCCCAACGCGCTGACAACGGTTTTAGCACCAAGGATGGGCCAGCAACACACCAGTTAAAAATTAATCCGGGAATCCTCTCTGATTGTGGCACAATCATCGGTCGTGTGTTTGTTGATAAAAACTTTGATGGAGAACAACAGCCAGGTGAGCCTGGAGTCCCCAATGCAGTGATTTTTCTGGAGGACGGAAACCGCATCACCACAGATCCAAATGGTTTGTTCTCCTTAGCCAATGCCTTGCCAGGAAACCACACGGGTGTACTAGACCTCAGCAGTCTTCCTGGTTACACTTTAGCTCCCAACAACAAATTCCGCGAACGCAATAGCCAATCTCGCTTGGTGCGTTTAGAGCCTGGTGGCTTGGTACGCATGAATTTCGCAGTCACCCCCACCTTCCAGGAGCCAGTGAAGAAATGAAACCCAGACTGCACTGTGCAACGACATTTAACCTGAGATTGATGGGGGCGATGTCAGTACCTCTTAGCCTTGTTTTGTATCCTGCCATAGTCAAAGCAGAAATTACCCATGAAAACCAGGTTTTTTCTGATTCCCTTTTGCAAGCAGAGGAGGCTATCAAAGATCAAGCGGATCAAGACAAAGGGGTTGAAAAAAGTATAGGTTTAAATTCTGGCATTGGTGATTCAGGATATGAAAAACTGACGCAAAGACAAGGTAGCGCATTGGGGAAGCAGTACGTTGAGCAGGGAACCTCCGTTCAAACTGCCAAGCGAATGCTGGACAAAGGCGCAGAGATCAGGAGAATGATTCATAGTCGAATTGAGCAACGCCCAAATTCTCCCGAGATCCTGCAAAGTTCTGAGCAGCAATTTCCACTCCTCGAAGTTGCCTCAACTTCTCCAGCACCAGCTATTGATATTTCAATTCCAGATGTCCAGTCAACTGAAACGAAAATACAAGCATTTCAACCAGCAACTTCTGTTGATTTGCCCACAGGCTTACGCAAAATAGCAGGAATCAAGAACGACGGACGCAAAGACACCGAGATCCAGTTTCAAGCTTCTCCAACGGAAATACAAGCATTTCAACCAGCAACTTCTGTTGATTTACCTAGAGGCTTAAGCAAAATAGCCGGAGTAGACGCAAGAACAAAGGGACAAGGGGTGAATGAAAATCTCCCCGTGTCCCCCATCTCCACAGCAATTAAAATTTTGACTCCAACCCCTAATAGTGTTGTAGATGTACCAGCTACTACGGTGATTGTGCAATTTCCCACTGGTAGTAAAGTGGAATTGCGGGTAAATGGCGTCTTGGTAGACCCTTCCTTAGTTGGACGAACAGAAAGCGATGCCACCACCAACTTGGTAACGCAGACATGGTATGGTGTCTCGTTAAAAGAAGGTAATAACACCATCTCTGCACAAGTTGTAGGAAGAACAGAACCCCCTGTAACAACGCAAGTCGCAGTCCGGGGAGCGCCACAGAAACTAACCTTAGAAACAGTTGAGTCTCGTATTCCGGCGGATGGACATTCCACGGCTACAATCCGGGGTCAACTCATTGATGCAAGTGGCAATCGTTCTAACCGTGATGCTGTTGTCACCCTCATACCCACTGCTGGCGAATTAGTTGGGAAAGACTTCAAACCCGATGAACCCGGATTTCAAGTGGAGGCAAAAGGGGGGCAATTTACAGCGATTTTGCGATCGCAACTGAATGCCCAAACTGTCAGAATTCGTGCGATCGCTAATGATTTAGAAGCCTTTACCCAACTACAATTTGAAACGGCACTGCGTCCGAGTTTGGTAACTGGGGTAATAGATTTACGTTTGGGCGCTAGAGGTACAGATTATTACGGCAGTTTCCGTGATTTCCTCCCTCCTGACAAAAACAACGGAACGCAATTAGATTTCCACTCAGCAGTATTTGCCACTGGTGCGATCGGGGAGTGGTTGTTTACAGGCGCATACAATAGTTCTCGTAGCCTCAATGAAGATTGCAACTGCGATAATCGCCTGTTTAAAACTTACCAATTCAGCGAGCAAAATTATCCTGTCTACGGCGATAGCTCCAAAGTTGATGCCGTGGCTCCTTCCATTGACAGCGTATATCTGCGTTTTGAGCGTTCAACTGGTATCCCCGGATCTGATCCTGATTATGCCATGTGGGGTGACTACAACACAGAAGAATTTGCTCGGCAATCGCAGCAATTTACTTCTATCACCCGTCAACTCCACGGCTTTAAAGCTAACTACAACTTAGGAAACTTACAAATTACAGGTTTGTATGGCAACCACTTAGAAGGGTTTCAACGGGATACCATTGCTCCCGATGGCACTAGTGGCTATTACTTCCTCTCTCGCAGACTACTACAACCAGGTAGTGAAAATATCTTTATCGAGTTAGAAGAACTCAATCGTCCTGGGACTGTACTAGAACGCAAACAGCTTAACCGAGGACCAGACTACGAAATCGACTACGATCGCGGTATCTTATTATTCCGCGAACCTATTCTTCGCACCGATATTGATCAAACTGGACAAGTGTTAGTACGCCGGATTGTTGTTACCTACCAATACGACAGCCAAAACTCTGACGGCAATATCTTTGCTGGGCGTCTGCAATATAACCTTTCCCGTAAGCTCAATCAGCAAAGTTGGATTGGAGCAACTTACGTTCAAGAAAATCAGGGGGTGCGTGACTTTCAAATCTATGGCGCAGATGCACTGATTGCTTTGGGTGAAAAGGGGAAGTTAATCGCAGAATATGCCCATTCCACTAATGATTCTGATGTTGTGGGAAAGGTCAGCGGTGACGCCTACCGCTTGGAAGCTGAGGGAGAAATTGCCAATGGGATTCTAGGTCGTGCCTATTATCACTTTGCTGATACGGGTTTTGCTAATGATGCCACCATCAGCTTTGTCCCAGGACAAACTCGTTATGGAGCGCAGGTTACAGCTAAACTCACCTCAAGTACCAACGTCAGGGCGCAATATGACCACGAAGATAACTTTGGGATTGCTCCCCAACCCCTAGACACCTTTGAAGAACTGTTTACACCCCGTTCTGAGGCCATACCTGGGAGCAATGTTGATAATTCGCTGACAACGATTTCCGCTGGGATTCAACAACGCTTGGGTAGCGCCACTCTGGATGTGGATTGGATTCATCGTCATCGGGAAGACCGCATCCCCGACAGCGCCCTAAGTGGTGATTCTGATCAATTGCGATCGCGTTTTTCAGTTCCCATCGCTAAGAACCTGACTTTCCAAGCCCAAAATGAAATGAGTTTATCTTCCCAGAAAGATACTGTTTACCCAGACCGTACCATCTTAGGGTTGAATTGGGCAGCAATTCCTGGTGTGAATATCAGTCTGGCCCAACAGTTTTACACTAGCGGTCAATATTCGGGTAATTCCATCACCAGCTTAAGTGTCAACGGTGAACACAAACTCGGACCAAATACTACCTTGACTGGTCGTTACTCAATTTTAGGTGGTGCTAACGAAATGACTACCCAAGGGGCGATTGGTCTAAATAATCACTGGACTATTGCTTCTGGATTGCGGCTGAACCTCGCTTACGAACACGTATTTGGCAACTTCTTCGGACGGACTGCGGCAGGTCAACAATATGCCCAACCCTTCGCCTTTGGTCAATCAGCATCTGCGATCGGATTTGATGGTGGCGATAGTTACAGTGTGGGGCTGGAATACAGTGATAATCCGCAGTTTCAAGCCAGCGCTCGTTACGAACATCGCTCTTCTTCTGGTGGTAGTAATACAGTAATTACCGCAGGTGTTACGGGTAAAATTTCTCCGGCTCTCACAGCCTTGGTACGTTATCAACAAGCTGGTTCTTCCAATCAAAAACTTTCAGGATTGGGAGATACCGCTAACCTGAAGCTAGGTTTAGCCTACCGCGACCCCAATAGCGATAAATTTAATGCTTTATTGCGTTATGAATATCGCCAAAATCCATCAACTATCCCTGACACCATCCTCTTAGGGAGTGGTACGGGTTCCCAAGACCATACCTTTGCTTTAGAAGCTATTTATGCTCCTAACTGGCAATGGGAATTCTATGGCAAATATGCTCTGCGTAACAGCACCTCTTACATAGCTAGCGATTTAGCTGGTACGAGTACAGTAAATCTAGCCCAATTCCGGGCAACCTATCGTTTGGGATATAGCTGGGACTTGGTGGGTGAGGCTCGTGTAATTAGTCAGTCTAGCTACAGCGAAACAGGGTTTGTTTTAGAAACAGGCTACTACCTCACGCCTAACCTGCGCGTTTCGGCTGGATATGTGTTTGGTAAAGTTGATGATCGGGATTTCTCAGGAACACGTTCCGCAGGCGGCGCATATTTGGGTATAAGTGTCAAACTCAACGAATTATTTGATGGCTTTGGACAGCAAAAAATTGCTCCACGCCAGCAACAGGAATCTGCGATGAAAACTTTGGTGGGTAAACTCAAGGCTGCAACGAGGGGGATATAAAGGTGTGAAATATAAAACGGTTATTTTTTGAGATGCGAAATACCACACATGTAGAGACGCGAAATTTCGCGTCTCTACATTGGGGTTGTAAACAACGGATGGGGTAATTTCCACCATGATAAAACCAAGATTTCAGGGCAAATACCGCGTAGAGTCCACCCGTTTACCAAATCGAAATTATGCTGCTAATGGTTGGTATTTCATCACCATTTGTACTAAAGATCGCTTTCATTATTTTGGTCAGGTCGTGTCAAGTCAGGTCAAACTTTCGGAAATAGGAGAAATTGCCCAAAAATGTTGGGTAGAAATTCCCAATCATTTTGAACATATCCAAATTGATACATACATAATTATGCCCAATCACATCCACGGGATTGTGATTATCGATAAACCCACAGATGTAGAGACGCAAAATTGCACTTCGTGCCGCTACGCTAACGCGTCTCTACTATTGAAAAGCGATCGCCACAGTAAATCTGAATACAGATGGTAGATTATCTATGACTTTGGGCAAACTAAAGACTGAAGATTTGTTTGAGGGGAATCAGCCCTTATTGATGATTATGGGTAAGGTAATCAGCATCTTTTAAAGGTTATTTTATGGTGATTTACTAATGAAGAATTTATGGCAAAATTTTAATATTTTTGGTTGGGGGCTGATCGGTGCGACATTAGTACTTCAACCTACGTCAGCGCAAGCTCAATATATCCAGCGATCGTTCTTAAATCCTAGCTTTGAGTCACCTGTTTTTGGTTCTGCTGGTCAAAAATGTTATGTTCAAGTGTCGCCAGGTATTATCCCTGGTTGGGAAACAACTCATGGCTCAGTAGCAAATGGAACAGGTAACTGTACTGGTTATACATCTCCAGGAAAAGTACCCCTGATTGAGATTTGGACAACAGGATTTAGTAGCGTTAGTACGGCAACCAATGCAGGGAATCAATTTGCTGAGTTAAATGCTGAACAAGCTTCAGAGTTATATCAGAATATATGCCTAATTAAAAATGAGACGATCACATTCTCTCTTTTACACCGTGGGCGTTCTAGTGCAACTGTTGCTGATGTGGCCAATTTTTTAATTGGACTAAATACTGATCCAACACCAATTGTTTTTGGCAAATTTTCAACAACTAGCAATGGAACAGTTACGGCACAACCAGTGGCACAGAATGGTGCAACTATTCCTAATGTAACTAACAATAATGCAGCAAATGGCTGGGTTCGATACACTGGCACAGTGCCTTACACTGGTGCTTCTGGTAATCAACCTGTAGGGTTTGCGGCTGTTTCTACGGCGGGTGGGAACAATACTGTAGGTAACTTCCTTGATGACGTACAATTTGCTGGTAAACCTGTACTCGAATTTACAGCGAGTTCAGGTGGTGCAGCAGAATCGGAAACTAACCCTACTACCAACCCACCTAAACTTAGGATTGTTGGTTTAGTGCCAACTGGGGGGATCTCTGTTCCGATTTCGGTCTCTGGTACAGCGGCTTTGGGTGCAGACTATAATACGACATCAGGCACATCCACTTTTAATATTACTATTCCTGCGGGCAACTACGACGGCAGCGATGCCACTAGTGTCTTTACCATTCCCTTTACTGTCATTAATAACAATATTCCTCAAGGTGCGAGGACAATCGTATTCACCATACAATCTTCAACTAGTTTTTTCGCGAGTTCAACAACGACTTGTGGTGCTTCCCCAATAATCGCTTCCAACTACACAATCTATGATGATGATTTCCTCAGTGGCAAGGTTTGGGATGATGCCGACAATAGCGCTAACAATACTTTTACTAATATCAATACTGGCTCGGAAACGGGTACTAATGCAGGTGGGCTATTAAATGCGATTCTGGTGGATTCAAATAATAAGGTATTGAAAACAACATCTGTTGCTACAGATGGTACTTACACTTTTCTTGATGTTCCCCTGAATCAAAGCAACGTTAAAATTATCTTAAGTACGACGGCTGGCACGGTAGGTAATACTGCCCCTACGTCATCTCTTCCTGCTAACTGGGTGAATACTAGCCCACTAACAACAGCTACTTTTAATATTGGTACAAGTATCTCTAATAAGGACTTTGGGATTGAGCAATTCCCAGATACAAATAACGTGAATGCGGCTTTGCAACCGAATCCGGGCGGAACGAATCAAGTACAAGTTGCTGCGATATCTGGAACTGATCCCGAAGATGGGACACTTGGTAGTGGCAAGAACTTTAAAATTGTCACTCTGCCAACAAATGGTACGCTGTATTACAACGGCACGGCGGTGACAGCAGGGCAAGTAATTACCAACTATGATCCGACCAAGCTAACAATCGACCCCAATGATGGAATCATTATAGTTAGCTTTACCTATGCTGCGATCGATGCTGCTGGTAAGGAAGATCCCACCCCTGCAACAGTAACAATACCCTTTAGTGCTGCTCTGGTTTCTATTTCCGGGACGCTTTACCGGGATAACGATCACAGTGGTACGAACAATGGTGAGCCGGGGATTGGTAGTATTCGTGTGATTCTCTACAAAGACACCGACAACAATGATGAACTTACTACTAGTGAAATCATCCAGCAAGTAACAACTCTCGCTGATGGCACTTACCAATTTACCAACGTCGCTCCTGGAACTTACAAAATCAAAGTAGATATTGCTGATACACATGTGCCTCTGGGGTACACGCTGGGTACTACTGATAATTTGCCAGTTACGGTTAACACTACCAATATCACCGGACAAGATTTTGGCTTCTATCCGGCTTTAACCTGTGAATGGGACGCTCAACTCTACACTGGTCATTTTCCAGTTGCAGGACAAGGTGGTAACGATAGTGTAGCAAATGGCTACTATGGTCCAACTGGATTGCCAACGCTGCGCGGGACTGCAAAATTTGGTACGGGAATTGCCAAATTTACCTTTAATGATCAAACGATTAACGTCAGTCCTCCTGTTCATCCACTACGAACAATTATCAACGGCAGCTTTCCATCTCAGGGCTACGTTCCAATTAACGGAGACTATCCACTTAGAACTTACGGAAGCAGTGGTGACGAGCCTAACTGGGTAATTGTGTTTAAGCGGCAGGCTATAGCCAAAGGTCGAGTTACCTTAGGGCAAACAGGGGCTTACATTGACGATGCGATGGAAATTTATATTAATGGAGTCCGGGTTGGAAATCCAGTTCTAACTTATACTACTAGTTTAGCAGCAAATCAAGTATCGACAGTTTCGGTGAATGCTGGCGATATCGTGGAGGTTCGCCTCACTAACTTTGGTTATATTGGTGGGTTTGTCGTCACTGCTGATTTTGTCTCTGACTTCGGCGATGCACCAAACAGTTATGGTGAAGTTTCCCACGCACCCAGTTGTAGTAATCCCCATCTTGGCGCGACTGTGACTGGAGAATATAGTCAGTCCTACAGTGCAAATGCGGATGGCGATGCTGGGGATGATGGTGTAACTTTACCTTCAAGCTTAACTCCCGGAACAACTGCAACAATTACTGTTAACGCTTCCACAGCAGGGTTTCTCAATAGTTGGATTGATTTTAATAAAAATGGGGTCTTTGATAGTGGCGAACAGCTGAGTTTGACCAACGTCACTAAAGGCACGGCTGCAACGGTTAATAATGTTCCGCTCAATGCCGGAAACAATACTTTAACGTTTACCGTACCCAGCAATGCAACCGTTGGTAGTAGCTTTGCTCGTTTCCGGTTTACGACTAGTACAGTTGCAACACCCAGCCCAACTGGTTCTGGGGATGCTGGTGAGGTCGAAGATTATCCAGTGACGATCGCCACAATACCTAATGTCTTGCTTGTGAAACGGATTACAGCGATTAATGCCGATCACACCAAAAACCCTAATGACAACACACCGTTAAATGTCTTCGTTGATGATACCACCTCGACTCGTAAAGCCGACGATAACAGCCCCAATTGGAAGCCTAATTATCTTTTAGGGGCAATTGATGCTGGCAAAGTTAAGCCAGGAGACGAGATTGAATATACAATCTATTTCCTGAATGCAGGTAGTACTAATGCCAATAGTGTCAGAGTGTGCGATCGCATTAGTGCTAACCAAAATTTTAAGGCGAGTGCTTATGGTATTAGCAAAGATATCCAATTGCAGCTAGGAACGAGTACAGTACTTGATTTAACCAGTGCGTCGGATACAAACGATCGCGCTCAATTGATTAGCGCTGGTGGTAGTGTTCCCGCTAATTGTTATCTCAAGGCGGCTAATGATAATGGCACTTTAGTTATTGATGTTACTGGTAATACTGGAGTACCAAATTTAACTACTATGCCAGGCTCAACAGGGCAGGGTTCACCTAATGATTCCTATGGTTTCTTGCGCTTTATCACGAAGGTGAAGCCCTAACACCTAAGACGCAAAATTGGACTGAGCTTTGCCCCGCTATGCTTACGTCCAGCAACTTTTTCGGGTCTCTCCAATCCAGAAAAGAATTTCAATTTTTCCACTATTACAAAACCAAAACTACTTATGTTCAAACATCAATTCATCGAGAAAAAGTCTAATAATCAACGCCAAAAAGACCAAAAGGGTAAATCATACTCCCCTGTAATTATACTGTTATATCTATTTTTAAACAGTACTTTACTACAAATATTACCAGCATTAGCGGCTAGTCCGACACCTGGTACTGTAATTGATAACCAAGCAACTGGTAGTTTTATTGATTCTACAGATAATACTGAAAAGCAGATTGAATCAAATATAGTTAAAGTAACTGTGGCAGAAGTTGCAGGGATTACAATCACACCAGCGAATACACCTAGCGCTTCAACGGGTACTACTACCAACTTTGACTTTACAATAACCAACGTCGGTAACGACCCAACTCAGTTCTTTATTCCCGACGCCCCATCGGCGATTAGCGGGGGTACAGCAGGCACACTGAAAATTGTTGCTTATGACCCAGACGGTACTGGTCCAGCAGCACCAGTTGACCTAACCTCCAACAACATTACTGTGCCGAGTGGGGGTCGCAGTACAGGGACATTGTTAGGTGCGATCGCTTCTGCTAACAACGGTTCGATTCCCGCCGGTGCGACGATTGTGGTGCGGGTTCCAGTGACCGTGACAGCAGCGGATGCCCAGACTGTGAGTGTGACACTAGGTAATACGACTGGACAACCCAGTAATAGCAACACTCCATATATTGTGGGTGCGAATGGAACTGGAAGCAACGATTTATATACTGTTGATAACGCCGATAGCGTTTCTGGTGAATCGGCAGGCGCACCGATTAATGGCGATGCAACAAATCATCGCCAAGAAGCCAGTGCGATCCAGACGGTGACGGTAGTCAATACTGTTGTCACGGTGAGTGGAACTGTGTTTAGGGATGCTGATGGTAGTGTTACCATCAATGGCAGCGATATAGGAACCAATGCCGGATCAACTAACCTCACTATTTATGCGATCGATACTGCTGGCAAAGTAGTCGATAAAGCCACTGTCGCCGTTAATGGAACCTACAGTCTGGCTAACGTCCCAGTAAGTTCCAATGTGACGCTGCGGTTATCTAACGACTCTACTGTAGCAATTGGGGCAACTGCTCCCACAACGCCTAGCTTGCCGAGTAACTGGGTGAATACTGGTGAGAACAAAAATGGCACCACTGAAACCATTACGCCCGGTGATATTGCCATCACTACGGCGAAGACCAACATCACTAATCAAGATTTTGGGATTGAGCAACTCCCAGATACGACCAACTTAAATCCAGCGTCTCAAACCAATCCCGGTGGCACAGCAACGGTGCAGGTGCCAACCTTAGCGGGAACTGACCCAGAAGATGGTGCATTGGGCAGTGGTAATAAATTCAAAATTGTCACCTTGCCGACCAATGGCACGCTGACTTACAATAACGTAGCCGTGACTGCGGGGCAGGTGATTAGTAGCTATAACCCAGCGTTATTAAAGCTTGACCCTCAAGATGGAGCGATTACCGTTAGTTTTACCTATGCGGCGATCGATGCTGCAAGCAAAGAAGATCCGACTCCTGCGACAGTGACGATACCCTTTGTCACTCCTGCCAATGTTTTATTAGTCAAACGGATTACGGCGATTAATGGCGATCGCACCAAAAACCCTAATGACAACACACCACTAAATGCCTTCGTTGACGATACCACCTCGACTCGTCAAGCCGACGATAACAGCCCCAATTGGAAGTCTAATTATCTGTTAGGGGCAATTGATGCTGGCAAAGTTAAGCCAGGGGACGATATTGAATATACAATCTATTTCCTGAATGCGGGTAGTAGTAATGCCAATACTGTCAGAGTCTGCGATCGCATTAGTGCCAACCAAGATTTTAAAGTCGATAGTTATGGTACTAGCAAAGATGTGCAATTGCAACTAGGAACGAGTACAGTACTTAATTTAACTAGTGCTAATGACGCAGCCGATCGCGCTCAATTGATTAGCGCTGGTGGTAGTGTTCCCGCTAATTGTTATCTCAAAGCGGCTAATGACAACGGCACTTTAGTTATTGATGTGACTGGTAATACTGGAGTACCAAATTTAACTACTATGCCAGGGTCAACAGGGCAGGGTGCACCTAATGATTCCTATGGTTTCTTCCGCTTTGTCACGAAGGTGAAGCCCTAACTTTAATTAACCTCTATCTAGAGACACGATATATCGTGTCTCTACCATCCCGGAAATAGATTTAAATTTTTCAGTATTGAAAAAGCAAAACTACTTATGTTAAAACATCAATTCATCCAGAAAAAGTCTAATTATCAACGCCAAAAAGACCGAAAGGGTAAATCCTACTCCTGCGTAATTGTACTGTTATATTTATTTGTAAGCGGTACTTTACTACAAGTCTTACCAACATTAGCGGCTAGTCCGACACCTGGTACTGTAATTGATAACCAAGTAACTGGTAGTTTTACTGATTCTACAGATAATACTGAAAAACAAGTTGAATCAAATATAGTTAAAGTAACTGTGGCAGAAGTTGCGGGGATTACAATTACACCAGCGAATACACCCAGCGCAACAACTGGCAATGCTGTCAACTTTGACTTTACAGTGACTAACGTCGGTAATGACCCGACACAGTTCTTTATTCCCGATGCACCTTCAGCGATTAGCGGGGGTACAGCAGGCACACTGAAAATTGTTGCTTATGATCCAGACGGTACTGGCCCAGCAGCACCAGTTGACCTGACCTCCAACAACATTACTGTGCCGAGTGGTGGTCAAAATACGGGGACATTGTTAGGTGCGATCGCCTCTGCTAATAACGGTTCGATTCCCGTAGGCGGTTCGATTGTGGTGCGGGTTCCAGTGACAGTAACGGCAGGTGGTGGACAAACTGTGAGTGTGACACTAGGTAATACCAGTGGACAACCCAGTAATAGCAACACTCCATATATTCTGGGTGCAAATGGAACTGGAAGCAAGGATTTATACACTGTTGATAACGCCGATAACATTTCCGGTGAATCGGCAGGCGCACCGATTAATGGAGATGCGACAAATCACCGCCAGGAAGCCAGTGCGACCCAGACTGCGACGGCTTCTAACACTGTGAGTGGAACGCTTTACCGGGATAACGATCACAATAGTACGAACAATGGTGAGCCTGGGATTGGAAATGTGCGTGTAATTCTCTACCAAGATACCGACAATAATCGTGAACTTTCTCCTAGTGAAATCATCCAGCAAGTAACAACTCTCGCTGATGGAACTTATCAATTTACCAACGTCGCTCCTGGAACTTACAAAATTAAAGTAGACATTGCTGATACACATGTGCCTGTGGGGTACACGCTGGGTACTGCTGATAATTTGTCGGTCACAGTAAACACTACCAATATCACCGGACAAGATTTTGGCTTCTATCCGGCTTTAACCTGTGAATGGGAAGCCCAAATCTACAGTGGTCATTACCCTATTCCCGGCGCAAGTTCTGCAAAAGATACGCAATCTGTTGGTCTATTTGGTACAGGTGGATTACCAACGCTGCGTGGCACTGCAAAATTTGGAGCGGGAAATTCGACATTTACTTTTAACGATCAATCCATTAGCCAAACTGCCCATCCATTGAAAACAATTATCAACGGCAGCTTTCCATCTCAGGGCTACGTTCCGATTAACGGAGACTACATTTCAACACAGACCAATTTTGGCCAACCCAGCTGGGTAATCGTGTTTAAGCGGCAGGCGATCGCCAAAGGTCGAGTTACCTTGGGGCAAGCAGGAGCTTACATTGATGATGCGATGGAGGTTTATATTAATGGAGTGCGTGTCGGGAATCCAATTCTAGCCTATACCACCAATCTACCAGCAAACAAAGTATCTACAGTTTCGGTAAACGCTGGCGATCTTGTTGAGATTCGCTTATCGAACTATGACAATACTGGTGGCTTTAACGTGACTACTGAATTTGTCTCTGACTTCGGCGATGCACCAAACAGTTTTGGTGAAGTTTCCCACGCACCCAGTTGTAGTAATCCCCATCTTGGCGCAACTGTGACTGGAGAATATAATCAGTCCTACAGTGCCAATGCGGATGGCGATGCTGGGGATGATGGTGTAACGTTGCCTTCAAGCCTAACTCCCGGAAAAACTGCAACAATTACCGTTAACGCTTCAACCGCAGGGTTTCTCAATAGTTGGATTGATTTTAATAAAAATGGGGTCTTTGATAGTGGCGAACAGTTGAATTTGATCAACGTCACTAAAGGCACAGCTGCAACGGTTAATAATGTTCCGCTCAATGCTGGAAACAATACTTTAACGTTTACCGTACCCAGCAATGCAACCCTTGGTAGTACCTTTGCTCGTTTCCGGTTTACAGCTAGTACAGTTGCAACACCTAGCCCAACTGGTTCTGGGGATGCTGGTGAGGTGGAAGATTATCCAGTGACGTTAACAGGCCAACCTAAGCTAATTTTAGTTAAACGCATCACCCGCATCAATAACCAGGACTTAACCAACATTGTGGATGGTCGCAGCGACGTTTCTAGTAATGCTACCAATTACGTAGCATCTCCTAATGACGTTGATGATGATAGCAGTAACCCATGGCCTAGTGGTTACTTACGCGGATTGATCAACGGTGGGACAGTTAAGCCAAATGATGAGTTAGAATACACCATCTATTTCCTTTCCGAGGGTCAGGGTGATGCAACTAGTGTGCAAATCTGTGACTTAGTACCTACCAATACTACTTTTCTTCCTACTGCTTTTAATGGTATGACTCCTAATGATGGTGGCTTACCAGGAGCAGATCAAGGTATTGCCCTTGCGCTTGGTTCTAGCACTCCTACGGCTTATCTTACTAATGTACAGGATGGCGATCGCGGACGTTTTTATACAGCTAACGAATCAGGCATACCATCATCCTGTGGTATTAACATCAATGGAGCCGTGGTGGTGAATATCACGCGCAGTCCAGATTTGTCAAATCTACCCGCAGCAAGTGGATCTGGCACACCAGCTAATTCTTATGGCTTTGTTCGCTTCCGCGTCAAGATGAAATAGAGGAAGGGCTTAATTACGTTTCATATCATTTTTTAGACAAACAAAGCTTGTTTGACTTCAACTGGTTCACCCGTCAAGCTAAAAGGGCGAACTTCAGTAATTTTTACCTTCACTAACTGCCCTTTCAATTCTTTGATGTCGCCACTGAAGAATGTCAGGCGATTACCGTCAGTGCGTCCCATAACTTGAGTTTTATCTTTGGGGTTTTGGTCTTCTACTAAAACGGATTCAATGCGTCCAAAGTAACGTTGCGATCGCTCTGCTACTTTCAAGTTTCCTAAATGATTGAGCCGTTGCAGGCGATCGCTTTTAATTTCTTCACTAAGTTGATTGTCCCACAAAGCGGCGGGTGTCCCTGGACGCGGTGAATATGCTGCTGTATTCAACATGTCAAAGCCAATATCTTCCACCAGTTTCAGAGTATTTTCAAACTGTGCTTCTGTCTCCCCAGGAAAACCGACAATCGCATCAGCACTAATCGAAGCATCTGGCATATACCGCCGAATGGTATCGATGATCCGGCGATATTTCTCATGGGTATAACCCCGCGCCATCGCCTTTAAAAGTTCATTATCCCCAGATTGAAAGGGAATGTGGAAATGTTTGCACACCTTGGGCAACTCAGCACAAGCCTTAATTAATCTCTCTGTAAAATAACGGGGGTGGCTAGTAGCAAATCTTAACCTTTCAATTCCCGGCAGATCATGTACATAATAAAGTAAATCTGTGAAGTTGTGCAGATGCCGACCTTCTGGTGTCACTCCCGGCAAATCTCTGCCGTAGGCGTCAATATTTTGACCAAGTAGAGTAACTTCTTTGTAACCTTGGCGTCCTAATTCTTCCATTTCAGCCCGGATAGCTGACGGTGTGCGAGATTGTTCGATACCACGCACATTAGGAACTACACAATAGGTGCAGCGTTCGTTACAGCCGTAAATTACATTTACCCAAGCTGTCACTTTACTATCCCGTCGCGGCTGGGTGATATCTTCAATAATATGAACCGACTCGGTTGCCACAACTTGGTTACCGTCAAACACCGACTCCAGCAAATCTTTGAGGCGGTTGGCGTGTTGTGGCCCCATTACCAAGTCTAATTCTGGGACTCGCCGCAACAGCGCTTCACCTTCTTGCTGGGCAACACAACCAGCAACGATCAGGGTTAAATCAGGCTGCTCATGCTTGCGCTTCGCTTGTCTGCCAAGGTAGGAATATACCTTTTGCTCGGCATTATCCCGAATTGTGCAGGTATTGTAGAGAATCACATCTGCATTATTCGGATCTTCTGACCATTCTAAGCCCATGTCTTCCAAAACGCCAGCCATGCGCTCTGAGTCAGCTTTATTCATCTGACAACCGAAGGTAGTGATGTGGTAGTGGCGTTTAGAAGTGGTCATGGGCAATTCTACTTAATTAGCGTAATGTATGTAAGGTTTATTTCTATTCTAACCCGTGTAACGTAGTGTCTCCTCTCTACTCGCTGTCTCAACGGTAGTCCATTCATCTGTAAATCACTGTAATATCATATAGGGTTAATCAACCTGAGTAAAAATGTTCGTAATCAGGACTTCAGTCGTGGTTTTGTTCGCCTCTGGTTTCGTAAAGAGGACTAAAGTCTTCTCTGCAAACCAAAGTTTTTATTATGGATATTTTGGTAGACATCATATAAATTACAATGCAGTTTTTTGCAATTTTAGATATATAATAATGGACTGGTCAGTGATAAATGCTGATATTTACGTTATTGCTTAATTAACTAATTAGAGTAAGGTTATTCTTTAGCCTCAAAGTCAACTTTATCATAAATATCTAATAGAGGGATTTGAAATTTAATAGAGGATAGTATTAGGATACTACTATCTTCTTCATATTCGGAGAAAATCCATTTGTTGTCATCAGTTTTAGAATATTGTTCTACATGATTTTTGTACTGCTCAATTAGAATATATTCCTTAAAACTGGGGATGGTGCGATAAGCCGCAAATTTTTCATCTCTGTCATAGCTTCTGGTAGATTTGGATAGCACTTCACAAATTACTAAGGGATTAGTAATTGTATCTGTACATCCCTCAGAAAATTCTAATGAACCTGCAACAACCATGATATCAGGATATGTATGAATTCGCTTTTTGGAAATCCATAGACGTTGATCAGCGACGAATACTCGATAAGGTTGTCTCTTGAAAGCAAAATTGAGAGCTGGATAAAAATTACCAGCTATTTGGTTGTGATTTGGGGTTCCACCTGTCATGAGTATAATTTGACCATCTATATATTCATGACGATACTCGGAAATGACTTCTAGTTCTAGGTATTCTGTGGGAGAATAGTTGCGTTGTTCTTTTAATTGCATAGGACAAAGCTCTTTAGGATTTTTGATTTTGCATTGACCAGATGCGATTAATTATGTCTGATCAATGCTATTAGTTTTTACTGTAGCGTTGTTTTTTTAACGCAGAGGGGTTATTAACGTGGGTTCCAAGTACCGTGGAAGCTGTGGGAAATGACGCTAGGTAATCCTAATTTACAAACGGGTTCTGCATCCAGGCGATCGCTATCAAATACCCAAACTTCACTACTATGAGAATTACCATCGTAAACAACGGTTAACACCCAACTTTGCTTAGGATTTTGGCTGTCTTGGGCGTGGATGGGTTCTGAAGGATAACGGTTTTCTCCAAAGTCTGCTTCAGTGAGGGTTTCGGTATTGTGATCAAAACGAGCGATCGCATTTAATATTTCTTGGCTAATATCTGTTTCTGAGCGGAATGTTGACATATATGTGTATCGAGAAGCTAGCCCCACGTTTTGCTGTGGTACATTAGGAAATTCACAATGTCGGTTTAATAGTTGCTGAATTGACGTAACTTTGCCAGTTTGGGGATGCAGATGAACTCGTGTTAGTGTACTTTTAGCGTGGGTGTGAGTCTCACCTGTAGCTACTTCCTTGAGATATTGGTTAGTTTGAAAATCTTCATAACGGGCGATATCTACAATCACTGAACCGCTAGCATCTACATAACCGTTAGCAAAATGCCATTGAAACCAAGGTTCGGTTTCTCCACGACTGACTACAGATAGGGTTTCCCGATCAATAACTAAAATCTGAGTTCCTAATTTAGGTTGCCACTCTAGCGAATCACTATAGTTTTTTATCCCTATTAGTACGGGTAAGACATTCAACCGCACTGGCGGAAGGAAAAATACAATATACTGTCCTGCTAAAACAAAATCATGCACCAATGGTACACCATCTAGTTGGTATGCGGCTTGTTGGATAATCCGCCTAGTCGAATCGCTTTTGTAAATATTAAGCGTCGCATTTTGTGCAGGGCTAACGCCAAAGTTAAAAATCTCCCCTGTTTGCTCGTCACGCTTACAATGTGCGGAATAGCTTAATCCTTTAGTTAACCCCCCTAAATCATCTTCGCCCCAAGTTTCTAAAGTTTGTAAATCAAGGGCGTGGGGTTTACCACCTTCCCACAATGCCAAAAGTTTATCTGGAAGTGCTAGCACCGAAGTGTTGGCAGCATTCTTGATCGGCTTTTGCCATTGATTCCAAATTGGGCCTGGTGCAGTCATGCCATAATTGCCATAGAGTAGTTTACCTGCTGCGGCTTCTTCTTGATAGCCAGAGGTTTGCACGTAGCGATAAACCCCGGTTACGACTGCATCGGTAAAATTTACAGCCAGAATTGCCCCATCTCCATCAAACCAGTGTCCCATCTGAATGCCACCGCGTTCTAGCCGTGCGGGGCCATTGCGGTAAAGTGTGCCACGTAAGCCATCTGGGATTTTGCCAGAAAGAATTGGCAATTGCGTAGAGGGAAATTCTTTTGCTGGTTCTGCGATCGCGTTCGCGCAGCGTTCCGCAGGAAAGTTCACCGTTGGCGTAGCCTCTCGTAGAGAAGGTATCGCACCTGCCCAGGCTTTTGTTGTTGACTTTCTTTCAATGGTATGCATATAAAATTGTTGCTTGAAAAATTATCGATGTACATAACTGCATTCTTACATTTTCATCTTTGCTGCAATTTTTCAACAATGCCTCTAGCTGTGGATGTATAGAGGCTTTGACATGATATTACTCGTTAACTGAGCTAGCTCATAGTAACGAATGGGAATAATCACTAAATTGAAGTCAATCAACATTCCAAGTGGTTCAAAAAACTATGATTAGCCAACAAACAATAGATATCGTCAAATCTACAGCACCTATCTTAAAAAAGAACGGTCAGCAAATCACAACTCGGATGTATGAAATTATGTTTCAAAATCATCCAGAAATTAGAAAACAATTTGATATGTCTGCTCAAGCAAATGGTTCTCAGCCTGCGAGGTTGGCTATAGCAGTTTATGGCTATGCTAACCAGATTGATAATTTGCCTGCTTTAAAATCGATGGTGGAAAAGATTGCTCATCGCCATGTGCAGACCCATGTTACACCAGAACAATATCCTATTGTCGGAGAAAGTTTACTGCAAGCAATGAAAGATGTTTTGGGGGAAGCAGCTACAGAAGAAGTGATGGCAGCTTGGAGTGAAGCTTATCAAGTATTGTCTCAAGTGTTTATCAACAGAGAACATGACATATACAGCAATTCTCAATTGTGTGAAGTATGCTAAAAAAATTTAACCTCTAGCGCCTTACTCGACAGTTATTAAGATAATCAGCTTTGCTTATAGTGTTAATTGTTGAGCGGCTTTTGTCTAAAGCGTCTTGCGGTTTAATATTTGCATTACGGTATCATCTAAACGCAATCTCTTGCAATTCGATTGTATCGCCTGACAATGCCATTGTGTCGGCTAACAATTCGATTGTTTCGGCTGACAATGCCATTGTTTCGGCTAACAATTCAATTGCATCGACTGACAATGCGATTGTATCGACTGACAATTCAATTGCATCGAACTGCATAGGAGTATCTGGATAGGACGGGGTAAGATTTTTTGTATTATGACTTACGCACGAGTCACGGAAGAATCAAACCGCAGAGGCACAGAGGACACGGAGGAATAAGATTTAGAGAGGTATTTTGCGTAAGTCCTGTATTCATTTCTCTATTGTTGCTTAATCACCTGGAACCAACAACATCCGCGCCTCAATAGCTTCCCAGGTTTGAGGTGACACCCGGACTGCTGCTTGTTTGCACTGGATGATGAAATAATTGGCGTAGAGATAATTTTCTAATGCTTTTATTTCTTCCTGAGATAAATCGATCATTTCTAAAGTAAGATTGAAAGCATTGAGTAAGGCTTGTTGCAGGTGTTTAACAAATGCCAGATGCACTTTCCTTGGCGGTTGATTATCAGCATCCTGAGCTTTCAGTGCTTTTAATTGCTTAATCAGCTCGATAAAATTAACGTTATTGAAAATTTTTAATTCTTCAAGATGACGAGTATAGGTGTAGGCGCAGTCGTTGGCGTAGTCGTAGGCGTTGGCGTACCTATTGGTGGTAGCGTAGTCGTAGGCGTTGGCGTTGGCGTAGGCGATGGCGAGGGCGATGGCGTTGGTGATGACGATGGCGTTGGCGATGGCATTGGCGATATCGTAGACGTTGCTGATAGCGTTGGCGTTGGCGATGGCGATGTCGTAGGCGTTGGCGATGGCATTGGCGATGGCGATGGCATTGGCGATGGCAACTGCACGTTTACCCACAGGTTTAAAATCCCCTGGCGATCCGGCTGTCACCTGTTCTGCCGAATTTAATAAAGCTTGTAACTTCGGGGTATTAATATATTTTTGCGCTTCCTTTTCCATCAACAACAGCAAATCATCTGCACCACCACGCATTAACCCAGCTACTAACAAAAATACCTCTTTCCAGCGTTCATCTGTCAGGTGTTCAGTAACTAACTTCTCAACTTGGCGATGGTCATCAATATATTGTGCTGTTAAATATTCTTGTAGCGTTAGATGAGAGAAGGAAAAGACATCCTCGGCTCGTTCTACCAAAATTCCTTGTTGAATTGCGATCGCATTCAGCACTGTTTCCCCATCTAAATGCTGAGGTGCATTCAGATTACTCGCCAAAAATGTTTTAATTTGCCCAACTATATCGCGCTGTGAAAAGAACAGCCTGTCAGACTCAAAACCTGTATGAGCAATCTCTGATAGTAATATCTCTTCTAATTCTGTATGCAGTCCTTGATAAATCTCTTCTCTGAGAATTCGCTTTTCTGATGCCCACTCTTCTAGCAATATCCGCAGTGCCTTGCAGTAAAGAACACTGCGATTATCTGGAAAACTTTGGGAACGGTCATAAACTAAACATAGAAATGCCAGCAATAAAGGTGTGTGCGTTAATTCTTTAGTACCTTTATTTTCTGATTTTTGCAGTAACTGCCAGCATTTATCACCTGTCTTCGCCTGTTCGTCTGCTTCACAATTAAACCAGTTATAAATAAATGGCTTAATTTGGGTATCATCAAAATCTGCCATTGATACATCGCTAAAGCGGCGGAAACCGCCGCGATAAGCCGCCGTGCGACAGGAGGCAATGAAGCGATTTTTATCATATTTGTCAACGAAATTTTGAATTTTCCTAATTGCCTCAGTCAAGTTTTTTGTTGGTACTTCATCGAAACCATCCAGCAAAATTAGTAACTTACCTTCTTTTAAGGCTTGATCTGCAAATTTATCAGGTGATGGAAAGCCACAAATATCAAACTCCTCAGCAATAAAGTTTTCAATGTCGATATTATTAGATGCAAAGCTTTTCAATTCGATAAAAACTGGAATGCAGTCGTGTTCAAATCCTTCTTTTTTACTTTTCAGCGCTTCTAGTCCCATCTTCCGGAGAAATGTAGACTTTCCTGTACCTGGGCCACCGAGTACCATCAGATATTGTTTATTATTAGCAACTTCAATTGCTTTTTGTTTTTTGTCATTTTGAAATTGAAATCTGCGGCTATGAGCTTGACGATACCGATTTTCTAAATTTTCAATAGATTCAAGATTACGGATAGCATCATCATCTAAAAACTGTACTGCTGTGTAGAGCGATTCCAGCTTGACAGGTTCACTCATTCCTAATACTTTGAGAATGCCATGCCGTTCTTCGTAGTTCTTTTGATATTGATTTGATGCATCAAAAATTAACTGATTGGTTTTTTCATCCAGGGTTTTGCCTAATACTGCTAAAACCTGATTACCGATTTGGAAAAATATAGCGGCGACACCGCTAACGGCTGATATCGCCCAAGGTTCCATTCCTGTCATAAAATTATCAGTGGATATATTTAAAAATTAAAGCAAAGTTGTATTATCCCACTCTAAGCTCTATTATGACACCTACACCAAGCTTCAATTCCTGGGTTATCTGTCCCCAACCAAATCCTCAAGCCAACTTGCGTTTATTCTGCTTCCCCTACGCTGGTGGGAACTCAGCGATTTTTCGCACATGGCCTAATAATCTACCTAGTAATGTCGAAGTCTGTGCTGTGGAATATCCGGGACGGGGAAGACAGATTCAGTCAGCACCGTTGACGCGATTAGAACCTCTTGTTGAAGCGATCGCTCCAATTCTGATACCATATTTAGACAAACCATTCGCCTTCTTCGGTCACAGTATGGGCGGATTAGTTAGCTTCGAGTTGACCCGTCTACTTTGCTCTAAGTATAGTCTTACTCCCTTTCATCTCTTCATATCTGCTCGTCGCGCCCCGCAAATCCCGTTGACAAAACCACCTCTCCACGTCCTATCAGACCCTGATTTGATCAACGAGCTACACAGTCTTAACGGTACACCCAAAGCAGTACTAGAAAGCCCGGAACTGATGCAAATGTTCCTCCCCATTTTGCGGGCAGATTTTGCAGTTCTGGAAACTTATATTTACATTCAAAAACAGCCACTGGAGTGTCCTATTACTGTTTTTGGTGGTTTGCAAGACCAAGAAGTTAGTCATGAGTATCTGCAAGCATGGCAAGAGCAGACAATCGCTGCTTTTTCATTACATGAGTTCAACGGTGACCACTTTTTTATCCATTCACACCAAGAATTATTATTTAAATTTATATCTCAGGAATTGCAGATGCGTAAGCGTAGCTGGTAGTAGACATTAAATAAGAAGAGTTAGGAGTCAGAATATAGAATTTTCCTGACTCTCTGAACTTTTTGTACACAATATTTCTACTTTTTATTTTTGGGTAGCGATCGCTAACCTTGCTCCCTTCACCTGACGTACTTGATCCATTATCCCCACTATCTCACCATGCAAGACTTTTTGATCAGCATTAATAATCACCAATGCATCTGGGTTAGAACCAACTAAAGTCCGCACTCGCGCTGCTAAATCATTAATTGCTATTGGATCGCGGTTTAGGCTTATCTGACCTTTTTCATCTACTGTGATGGTAACTTTAGTGGGAATTTGCTGTTCCTTCGCCGTGGCTGCCTTCGGTAGATTTACTGGCAATCCTTCTGATCGTGTTAAAAACAGTGTTGACATAATAAAAAATGTCAAAAGAGCAAACATCACATCAATCAGAGGTACTACATTTATAAATGGAGGTAAATCTGGTTCATTCTCATCTAGATCCATAGGACTTCTCCTGTTGTTCGTAGCGATCATGTTGTTCATAGCGGTCAAGGAACAGTATTTCTAGCTGTCCGCCGTACTCTTGAATCATTGTTATCTGCCGCTGATATAGTCCTCGGAAGATGCTGGCTCCTAAAAGCACAAAGATAGCCACAATCAATCCACTGGCGGTAGCAACTAAAGCTTCACTAATACCAGCAGTAACTACACCAGTTTTAGTACCTCCGACATCACCAATATTCAGTCCAGCAAATGAACGAATTAATCCTAAAATTGTGCCGAGAAGTCCCAACAGAGGCGCTAAACCGATAATAGTGTCAAATACAGGTTGAAACCGCTTGAGTATAGGGATTTCTGCTTGCGCCTCGCTTTTCAAAGCCAAACGAAATTTTTCTGGAGTCGGTCTTTCTAGCTGTAGTCCAGCCAGAAAAATGCGTGCTATAGGTAAATCTACATTTTTTTGCAGCTTATCAACAGCACTAACGAGATTATCAAGTCGATAAAGATTTAAAACCTCTCGCACCAGCCGGTTTTGACGCTTACCAATTTGTAGCCAAAACTTCGCCCGCTCAATCATTAGTGCCCCTGCCAACACCGAAAACAGCAACAGGGGCCACATAACCACACCACCTGCTTCAAACAAATTCTGAATTCCCATGTAGTGCCTCTAAATGTCATCAACAATACAAAATCAGACTACCAGAATCAAGCAAAAAAATGAAAGTTTTTCTCAATAGAGTTTAAGATATAATTAGAATTTTTTCAAATCTAATTTAATTATCATTATTTTTTTTTACTTTTTTTTGGTTTTATATAAATTAATTTAATTAATATAAAAATTAATTTTATCTAGAAATCGTGATAAAGAACAGTATTTTTCAAAGATATTTTTTTTGAGTAGTATGCTGTTCCGTAACACTGCCCAAAATAATTTTAATTTTTTACTTGATATTTGCAACCATGCATTCTAAGATGACTAAATTAGTGAGAATAGGTAGCAATAGCTATGAGCTTTTCTGGCATTACTGTCGAGCAACGTTCCAAAGAAGTTGAGGCTCTCAAGTCTTTTCTGACTTACAGTCTGATAGGTTCACTGGCGCTGCATATCGGCGTACTGTCCTCAGGCATAGGTAATTATTTGACGAGAGAACCCACAAACGAAGATGAACCAATAGAGTTGGTGAAACTAGATACTCCGACTCCGGAGCCAGAAAAACCACTTGAAAAAATTCCAGAAGAACCTAAAAAACAACCGGAAATTGTTCAAAAACAGCCTAGAGAAACTCCAGTAGTACAAAAAACAGTACAAGAATTGATTGAAAGACCAAAAATTCAGCCAGTTGAACAACAACCAAAACAAACTACTCGAATTCAGCCAGTTGAACAACAACCAAAACAAACTACTCAAAACCCACAACCTACAAATAGGGAAATTGCTCCCAAGCCACAAGTCCCTGTGACAACTGTTGCACCTGTGAGCGGCGGCGGTGGTGGCGGCGGTGGTAGTCCAGTCCTGACAGATAACTCTGGTAGCTCTGGCTCAGGCGTTGCTTTAAATACAGGTTCAGGTACAGGTTCAGGTACAGGTTCAGGTTCGGGAATTGGCTCAGGAATTGGCAGTGGTAGAGGTTCAGGAATTGGCTCAGGAATTGGCAGTGGTAGAGGTTCAGGAATTGGCTCAGGCTCTGGCAGTGGTATAGGTAATCGAGTAGAAAGCCCTCCGACAGTAGCAACAGCACCAATACCTCCGGCACCTCCAAAAGTTAACAGTTCAGGTAATGGTAATGGTAGGGTAGCTTGCAGTCGCAATTGCAAATTCCAGTATCCAACTTCATTAAAAGGGCAACACGTTGAAGGCAGCCCAGACTTACATCTTGATTTAGATGAAAAAGGTAATGTCACTAATGTGCGTCTTGTTCGCTCCAGTGGGAACTCCACCGTGGATGAAGACGCCATCAGACAGGCACGTACAATCCAACTAAGTGGTGGCAGAAAACAAGTGACACTCAGGCCTAATTATACTATTGAAGGTTCACGCCGAAACCGAGAAGCTAACGAACGGCGAGCACAAAGAGAAGCAGAAGAAAGAACCCAGCAGGCAGCAGCTGCTGCTAACTCCACACAAGAACATCCAGGACGTAGACGTAGAGATTTGACACCCTCATCTAATGAAGCTACAGCCACAAGACCAGCAATATCTGGATTGAGTAGACGGTTGGAACCTCAAAGACGGGAAAGTACTGCTACAAGCTCATCATCTGAAGCGAGTATAACTCGTACTCAGGGAAGTGCAAGAGAGTCCTTACGCCGTATCCAGCGTGAACGAGCGGCTACCAATTCATCACAACAGCCACAAGCAACCCCTCGGCGGCGGCGAGCAGAAAACACCAGCCAGGATAAGTTGCGGGAGTCTTTGCGCCGTTTACGCCCACAACCTCAATCGCAACCTGCTGCTCCCAGTCAGCAGTAGTCTGTCAAATTGAAATTGATGGGTTCGTAGTGAATGATTTATTGCTCAATTTTAAAGGCTAGAGCGGCTATGAACTTTCACAACCCATCAAAATTAATCATATAAACTACTAGTAGAGTGACAAAATTTACTGGAATCATACTTTGATTAGCGATGATCGCCGCCTCCTTGCTTCAAGGAGGCGGTTTTTCTTTAGACAGGAATGGCGACCTAAAGCATCACCCCTCTACCATGAAGAAGAGGGATTAGGAGTGCGGTAATTTTATGATGGGCAATTAAACACACTGGCGATCGCTTGATTTGCCAATGAATGGAAGTGGAAGTGAATAATCCTGCACTTCCCCCTACCCATTTATCTGATGAGAACGATGAAAATGCCTGCGGCTAGGGACTGGTAGTAGTGTTTGTTCACTAGCAATTATATGCTGAGAAGATAGTCAATGGCTAACTCTCAAGTTGCTCATCTGCTCTTTATGCTAGGCGTCAAATCCACTGATTTGAATAAAACTTCTACATAAACACACACTGATGCAGTTTGATTTGCTTGAATAGCTATATTGATAAGACATTGATCCGCCGACAATTCACAATTCCTGATTATGGCAAGTAAATTCATTGATGTTAGGGAATATACTGTCAGGGCACACAAAAGACAGATTCATACTCGTGTTTTCCAGTTTGTCTGTAAAGAGTGTAACGATCTGACAAAGCGCGAGACTTTTGGACCTCGACCCTTATATTGTGAGAGATGTCGCCCTCCCCAATCGCCTAAGAAATCCCAGCCAACATCTCACAAAGCAAAACCCAGACCAATGTCTTACAAAAGTGACATCAATTTAAATTGATTAAAGCGTTATGACTCAAAATGGACAATTAGAACCACCTCCGGGCACCTTTGTTTCACCACTGTTGGAATTACGAGACTATTATGCTCACCTGACAGCAGAGTATGAACGCCTCTTTGTGCAGGCGCGATCGCAGCTCGATCATGTAGAAGCGTTGTTGTCTAACTGGTCTTTTTCTGATCCCAACAAACAGATATCAAGATTGACGGCGGCTGATGAAACCACAAATCTTTCTCAAGAAGGCTCTTTGGGGTTTTTATCACCCCTTGATGACATCGACGAAATCAACTTGGTGGAGTCTGTAGAGTCAGAACAAAAAGACAAAGACTTGGTTGAGATAGATAATTCCTTTTCTGTTGCTGTTGATACAAAAGAAAGTCTACCTCCAACTACATCGCCAGATCCAAAGATACCTACAGAGAACATCGATAGTTCAACGAAGGTGGCGGAAATCCCCATGCTACCCCAGTATCATCACGCTCTTTCGCGAATGGAAGCCATAAAACAGCTATTGCAAGAGCAGATAGGCACTGTCTGTCATATTGATTTTATTGTGCGATCGCTTTATGGAGAGTTAGATTCCAATCTATTCAAAGTAGTTAAAGGTAGGGTTCAATCATCTCTCACCCAAGGCAGAGAAAGGAATTACTGGGTAACTATTCCCGATGAGCCAGGTTGTTATACTCTGGATTTAAGTTTGGTAGTCCCAAGTAATGACAATGGTGCTTTTAAAAGCATCAAAAACAAAAAGAAGAAACCTTTCGTACCTCCGACAATAACAGTACCAATGCTCAAAGCCTTTGAGGGTCAATTCTTAATTGATGCCCTCACCTCTCTGTTAGAACAAAATCCAGGTAAAGTTTTCAGCGTTGCTGAAGTCATCGCCGGAATTTATGGAGAACTAAATTCTCAGCAACTTAGAGAGATCAAAAATAAGGTGCTGAATGAATTATCTAGAGGCTATCGGACAGGTAGATTCTCTAGGGTTCCTAACCAAATTGGCTTCTATACTTTGGACTCCAATCTGATATTGGAGGGTAGTTCTCGCTAAATTGGCATGGGGCATTGGGCAATTTAATTTTGGATTTTGGATTGACGATAGCGCAGCGTAAAGCCTTCTCTACCTTGAGCTGCGCGAACGCTTAGAGCGAGTCAGCGTACCCCTGCGGGGAAGCAAGCTACGCGCAGCGTCTCGTAGAGAGCGTCTTTTGGATTAAATTTCAATTCTTTAATCCAAAATCTAAAATCTAAAATTCTTACTGCCCCCTCCTCGCCTATCCCAAAAACAGCTTGTATGCCGGATTCTTGTTTTCATCCCAATAGCGATAGCCCAGGTTATCGAGAAATGCTTGCCACTCTTCCATCTCGTGGGGGGGAACCTGGATACCAACAACGATTCGTCCGTAGTCTGCGCCGTTGTCGCGGTAGTGAAAAAGACTAATATTCCAGGCGGGACTCATGGAGGTAACAAACTTCATCAATGCGCCAGGACGTTCGGGAAACTCAAAACGATAGAGCAATTCATTGTCAGCAAGGGGAGAGTGCCCACCCACCATGTGCCGCAGATGTAATTTAGTTAATTCGTCGTCCGTTAAATCAAGAGTTTCAAATCCATGAGCTTCAAAGGTTTCTACCATTTTTGCAGCATCGGCACGATTTTGAATTTGCACACCGACAAAAATATGGGCTGTTTTTTCATCAGCAATTCGATAATTAAACTCGGTAAGATTACGGTTGCCAATACATTCACAAAACTGGCGAATACTTCCCCGTTTCTCAGGAATTGTGACTGCAAAGATAGCTTCGCGGCGTTCGCCCAACTCTGCTCGTTCTGCCACAAAGCGGAGCCGATTAAAATTCATGTTTGCACCGCAGGCTACAGCAATTAAGGTTTGTCCCTCGATTTGTTCTCGTTCTGTGTAGGCTTTGGCAGCTGCGATCGCTAATGCACCGGCTGGTTCTAAAATGGATCGCGTATCCTCAAACACGTCTTTAATAGCAGCACAAGTTTTGTCTGTATCCACCAGAATAATTTCATCTACATACTGCTGACATAAACGGAAGGTTTCTTCACCTACTTCTCGCACCGCCACGCCATCAGCAAATAACCCGACTTGGGACAAGCGCACCCGATGTCCGGCTTTGAGCGATTGAGACATCGCATCAGCATCTACTGGTTCAACGCCAATAATCTTGATTTCCGGACGCAACCGTTTCACATAAGCCCCAATCCCAGAAATTAATCCGCCCCCTCCAATTGCGACAAAAATCGCATGGATGGGTTGCTGATATTGCCGTAAAATTTCCATCCCGATTGTTCCCTGTCCAGCAATTACATGGGGATCATCGAAAGGATGAATAAAGGTCAACCCTTTTTCTACTTCTAATTCACGAGCATAGCTATAAGCATCGTCATAAGTATTTCCATGTAATACGACTGCTCCGCCCCTGCTTCTAACCGCATCTACCTTGACTTGGGGTGTGGTTATTGGCATGACGATAATCGCTTTGGTTCCCAAGCGATGGGCTGCAAGGGCGACTCCCTGAGCATGGTTCCCCGCAGACGCTGCAATTACACCTTGCGCCAATATATCTGGTGGCAGTTGCACCATTTTATTATAAGCACCCCGCAGTTTAAAGGAAAATACTGACTGCATATCCTCACGTTTCAGCAGGAGTTGATTATTTAGCCGCGCAGACAAATTTGGGGCATACTCCAGTGGTGTTTCTTGGGCAACATCGTACACACGGGCAGTTAGGATTTGGATGAGGTAGTCGCAATACATGGGCGTCAAAGTGTTAGCAAATGCCGGATGGAAATTAATTTTACGTTACAAGCGATCGCACTGGTTTCATTTAATTGCACTCTCTGGAAATTTGGAGTGAATAAAATCTAAAAGTTACTAATACTGTTTGAAGATAAATAAATTCAGTGATTGAATTTTTTTGGTGACTTCAAATTTAATGCGATCGCTGGTAGGTTGATTTTAAACGAGTTTTGCCAACTGTCCAAGTATTTAGATCAACAGATAAGTCTAGTGTTGCTTATGAACATAACTTCTCAATTTATGTTAAAGTATTGCATGGAAGATTCAATTCGGCTGTATAGTTTATTTTTATATATACTTGTATTACAGACCTCTGCGGATATAAATCTCTACACCCCCTGATTCTGGAGACATTTTATGTCAATTTACGTCGGTAACCTATCTTATGAGGTTAAAGAAGATGACCTCCGGCACGTCTTTGCAGAATACGGAACTGTAAAAAATGTTCAATTGCCTATCGACCGAGAAACAGGTCGGATGAGAGGTTTCGGCTTTGTAGAAATGGAATCAGACGTTGAAGAAACAGCAGCAATTGAGGGCCTTGATAATGCTGAGTGGATGGGTCGGAGCTTAAAAGTTAATAAAGCGAAGCCGAAGACAGACGCAAGTTCCTCTGGTGGTAGACGAGGAAACTATAGTGGTGGTGGCTCCTCTCGCCGCTATTAAGGTGTAAAACTAAGAATTTCACTCTAAGGTCTTGAGGGCAGACAAGAGGTCTGCCTTTTTTTTATGCTTCGGTTGACCGCCATTTTAGATTTTAGATTTTGAAATTAAAGAATTATTTGGTTCACCGCCCCCAAGGGGCAAGTCAAAGGTCAAAGGTCAAAGGTCAAAAGTCAAAATTAATTAATTACTTTTGACTTTTTACTTTTGACTTTGAGCAAAGCGAGTGTGGGCGGAACAAATCCAAAATCCAAAATTGTTTGACTGGAGTATTTACTACAATCCAACCACAAATTAAGTGAATTGAGTAGAAATATAGTATGACCCAAATAATCGTAGGCGAAAATGAAGGGATGGGATTGAATCAGCCTTACGTAGATTTAAGCCAGAACTATCCAAAGCGGGGATTTTTCCAGATATCAACAAGCACCGTCACTTTGAAACGCCTCTCTAAAAGTGCAAACGCAAAGCAATTGCCAAGCACAAACAGCGTAAGAGAAGTTTCCGCAATTGATAATAACTATCTCTTATGATGTCATGCGTTAGAGTAGCTTACCGTAGGTATCGTTTTTGTAACAGGTGTAGCAACCATGAACCCAGAAGTTAAACATATTGTTAGCGAACTAAGGCATAAGTTCTACTCTAACTTTGCTGCTACTATGAATATGCCGGTGCTCATAACTGGTACATCTTATAGTAGTAATTCACCGATCGCATCTTGGATGGATCATAGGCAGAGATTG
The DNA here is from genome assembly GCF_036917615.1 of Nostoc sp. Taxonomy (GTDB): domain Bacteria; phylum Cyanobacteriota; class Cyanobacteriia; order Cyanobacteriales; family Nostocaceae; genus Nostoc. Next base: position 34,493 of record NZ_JBALCZ010000046.1, on the reverse strand, counting down.
AACTATCTAAATGTATACGCTTATACAGCTCCTGATGAATTTGTCCCATTCCGCCCGTTCATTCTTCGACTGGCTATTAACAAGAGTGCTGGTAGAGTGACGATGTTAAAAAAAGGACAAGTATGCCGAGGTCTTAATTTGGTGTGGGACTTTGAGTTAACTGTACTACCAAAAGAAATCTTAGACTTTCTTCCCTGGATAGTTAATTTAGTTGAGGCTCATGACAAAGGTTCGCTCTTATTGCTAGAATCACCACCTCATTCATTTGAATTAAAAGCGCCAGAGGTTGGATTCTTTAATAACGCATGGACTCAGAAAGCTTGGCTGCTTGCAAATCCGACAATATCCTAATGGTTGGAGCTTAAGCTGCTTTTAGCAACCGATTAAAAATATATGTGTTTGGGCTTTGTTTGTCCAATCAGAAACTAGCGAACCATGCCGCCACCACCATCATGATTTTTCCTGCCACAGTTTTGTCTGTGTCTTTGAGTGCCTTTAATTTCCTTCTGAGTGCTTCTAGAGTTGAACCATCGGCGATTGATGTAATCTAAGAACATCTTGATTGATGTTCTTAGATTACATCCTATGGTTCCTTTTTGCTTAAGTTGACACCAATGGCTAACGCTACGCTATCGGCAATCCAAAATCCAAAATTGATTGATTTGTATTCGTTAAGTTGCGGCTTAACAAGTCAAACATAGCAATAGGACTGACAGCAATCAGTAAAACTGAGGGCAGAAATTTATCATTGCACTGATACGGAAGACCGAAATGACACAAATAGAAGCAACAGCAAAGATTGCCCTCGTTGGTAGCGGTCCTGCCGCACTGGTTGCCGCGATCACCCTCGCCCGTCGCGGCATTCGGACGACGTTTTTCGAGCGAGATGCTCATCCAGAGGTCGCACCCGTTTCAATCCGGATCGCTCCTACGCCATAGACATCACGGGGCACGGACTCAAAGCACTCCGCTACATTGATGCCTGTACTTACTTTGATGAAAAAATGCTCCAATTTAAGGGAATCAAGCTGGGGAGAGAGGCGAAAGAGTGGAACTTACCCGGTTGGATTGGGTCGTGCGGTGATATCGTGCGATCGCTAGAACTAAAAACTCCTGTAGAGACGATGACTACAGGTAGGTCGTTGATTTTTCTAACTGCTCGGTAAACTAGAGTTCTGGAACCATCATAGAGTTGTTCGTTAACTATGTATCCGGGAATACCGACTTGATTGCTAATCATACTGCGTTAATACTGGAGACTTTGATTCCTAGTATTCCCAGATGTGCGAATAAATTGAGTTCAAAAGCCAAAATATTTATCGTGGAAGCTCAATCACAAACCGGAGCATCTCACTTTTTAAGCTAGCTTAAACCGACGTTGCACAACTTTTTTATTATTAAATCTGTTTTAAGTTGCGGCTTAACATGATGAATCAACTCTCCACTCTGAACAAGGAGACAAATCAAGCGATCGCTGTAATTGCACAGCAGTCTACTACAGAAGCATTGACTGAACCACCTGTAGATATATCGAAATTACCAGAGTTATACAACAAGTCAGGGCCGTTTTCTTGGCAGAAAAGAGCGATCGCTTTTGTAGATACTAATCGTAGATCCCTAACTGGAAGCATTAAAACTAGAATCATTCAAACAGATATCTATTTACCTCAAAGTCAAACACCTGCACCAGTTGTCGTCATTTCTCATGGACTAGGTTCTGATCGCGATAGCTTTGCTTACTTAGCAGAAAATTTAGCATCATACGGGTTTGCTGTGGTTGTTCCTGAGCATCCTGGTAGTGATTCTCTCCAAATGCAAGCACTACTAACAGGGAAAAGCCAACAAGTATTTGCAGACACCGAATTGATTGATCGACCCTTAGATGTAACTTTTGTACTCGATCAATTAGAACAGCGTTCAAAATCTGACCCCTGGCTACAAGGAAAAATTAACGGACAAGAAATCGGTGTGATTGGACAATCTTTTGGTGGTTACACAGCTTTAATTTTAGCTGGTGCGCGCATCAATATTAATCAGTTGCACAAAGATTGTAAACCTGAATCCGATCTAATCAATATTTCATTGTTGTTGCAGTGTCGTGCTTTAGCACTAGGGAAAAATTCTCCTGATTATGAACAGATCCAACAAAACTTAAGCAACCTGGATTTACGCGATCGCCGAGTTAAAGCTGTGCTTGCTCTGAATCCAGTCACGAGCAGTATTCTTGGACAAGCGGGCCTGAGCAGAATCAAAATTCCTGTAGCTATTGGTGCTGGCTCGGCAGATACGGTTGCTCCCCTCTTGCCGGAACAAATACAAGCATTTTCCTGGTTGACTACTCAAGAAAAGTATTTGGGGATTGGTGACAAAGGAACTCATACTGATTTGATTGCAGGTGTGAGTACTGTAGCTTTGCCCTCTTTTAAGCGTTTCTCTGGTTACTCTGGGGTTGATCTAGAATTAGGGCGCACTTATGACTTTTAGTACAGCTTTTATGAAATTATATCTTGTTTACCAGACTGAATATCGTCCTTTGCTAACTGAATCTTATGTGAAGAATTTGAATCACAATGAGCCAATCAAAGTATATTTAGTCAGGTCGCTACCACCAGAATTTCTCCAACGATTAGTTCGTAATAAATGAGGATTAAACAATACCGAATTTTGTTGGTTGGGTTAAGGCTTTGCGTTACCCAACACTTTTCAAAACTGGTTTTGGGTAAGAAGAAAAATTCATAACCACGTTTGAGGTCACTGGCAGTTTTAAATATTTTTTTCTGCGCTTTGATACCTTCATTCTCTCATTTAAAATGGATGTTTGAATGGTTTATTCGGCACACAAACGAGTGATTTTCCCACTCTTCAGATGTACGGAACTTTTTCAAAAATCAAATATTAGTCCTATATATGTCTGATAATTAATAAGGCAATCTACAGAGAGCAAAGATGCAGACTCTCCAAAAACTCTCCCTCCCAAGCATGGGCTGCGGGACTTGGGCCTGGGGCAACCAACTGCTTTGGGGATATAACGAAAGTATGGATGACCAGTTGCAAGCCGTCTTTAACCTTTGTGTAAGCAACGGTGTAACTTTATTTGATACAGGTGATTCTTACGGAACTGGGAGATTGAATGGTCGGAGTGAGTTACTCCTGGGACGATTCAACCGAGAATATGTCGGTTTAGGCAAAGAAAATATTTGTATTGCTACTAAGCTTGCTGCTTACCCGTGGAGATGGACACGTCAGTCAATGGTAAAAGCTTGCAAATCATCTGCCCAACGCCTGGGAAGAAATGTAGATTTGGTGCAAATGCACTGGTCTACAGCGAATTATGCTCCTTGGCAAGAGGGAGGGCTGTTAGATGGTCTTGCCGATTTGTATGAGCAAGGACTGGTTAAGGGAGTGGGACTATCTAATTATGGGCCTAAGCGGCTTAAGCAAGTGCAGAAAAAGTTTGCTGAACGAGGCGTTCCGATTACTACTCTGCAAGTTCAATACTCTTTGTTGTCTACATATCCTGTCACCCAACTAAAGCTAAAAGACCTTTGTGATGAGTTGGGAATTAAACTGATTGCCTACAGCCCTCTAGCTTTGGGGCTACTGACAGGAAAATACTCTGAGCAAGGCCCTTTGCCCAAAGGCATCCGAGGTCTGCTGTTTAGGCAGATATTACCAGGAATGCGATCGCTTTTGGCATGTTTACAAGAGGTGGCACAGTCTAGAAACAAAACCATGTCACATGTAGCAATTAATTGGTGCATTTGTAAAGGAACCATTCCCATCCCTGGAGCAAAGAGCGTCGAACAAGCCAGGGAGAATATTGGTGCATTGGGTTGGCAATTAGACGCTAGTGAGATTGCAGAGTTGGATAGGGCGGCGGCGAATGCAGACAAAAAAATGGTACAAAATATTTTTCAAACTAAGTGAAATTTCAACATTGCTGAATATGAATATGAATAATTGGAAAAACCTGGTTTAAGTCTGAGAATAAAAATATTTATATTTTACAAAAATCCAGACATAAATCTCTTAATTATGTCTGATTAACTAGTAATATAAATTACTAGTTTTCGATTAAAATATAGTGCTATTTTAGCAAGTATCTTGTCAAGAATAGCTTTTATCGTAACCTTTCAGGGGGGAGAAGGGCGATCGTCAAATAGAACGACTCCTGATCTGGTAATGTGAGATTTATGCAAGACCGTCGAACTCACGTTACTTTATATCGTTAGTACACGTTAAATGGTTATCGAGCATCACACTTTAAACTAGCGCTTCTAGTAACTAGTTTCAGCAACATGCTTATAAACTCTTTGCGCCAGAGGTTCAATCTGAGACGGTCGATTGGACTAAAGGACAGATGCTAGGGGAGCTAACCGTGAATTCTGTAATCTGTCATCCATTAGATGGAGAGAAAATACTGACAAACTCTATTTTAATTGAGAGGTATGCGATCGCCACTGGAGATTGCACCATTAAATGCGTAGAGCTATCCACCGATGGAGGAGAAACTTGGATACAAGCAGAGCTTCAAGAATCACAGCATCCCTGGGCTTGGCAATTTTGGCGCAGCCAGATATACAGCGTATTTCAGGTAAATGAAGTACACGGGTAGGGGCACAACATGTTGTGCCCCTACGATTATCTGTACCTCACCAAGTCAAGTTACAATCTGCTGTATCTAAAAAATGCCAACAACCGAGTTATTGTGCGTGCCTGGGATTCTGCTGGTAACACTCAACCAGAAAATATCAGAGATTTGGAATTTCAAGGGATATATGAATAACTCTTGGCATCAAATTGAGGTGACCAGATAGCCTTGAATAAATTAAGCAAATTAAGGATATTTCACTGTAAACTCTATCTAAGTTAAAAGTTAAAAGAACTTATGAACCAGTCAAATAGTTCAACCGATAATACTTCAACTGCCAACAGCAACGCAACACCAGCAGAATCTCGTAAGACAAAAAAAGCGGCAGCAAAGATTACAACCAAATATGCCGAGGAAATGGCACCTGAAAAAATCGTTGTTGACGAGCCACCGCCTAAACCAGACTATCCTCGCTACCGAGTTCACCCAGGACAGCCCAGCACTTTGGCTAATTTCGATCCAAATGCCTGCGAGGACTACAAGAAAAAGAAGCATGTTGAGGAAGAATTGGAAAAGCAGCGTCAACGGTTGCAAAATTTGCAAGAACGGTTATATGCTGAACACCAACGCAGTTTGCTAATCGTGCTGCAAGCGATGGACACCGGGGGTAAAGATGGTACCATCAAACATGTATTCGGTGGTCTTAACCCACAAGGCTGTCAGGTTTGGCCATTCAAAAAGCCCAGCGATGAAGAATTAAGCCATGATTTTCTTTGGCGCTACCACCAGCGGGCACCACAACGGGGGATGATTAGCATCTTCAATCGCTCTCATTACGAAGATGTGTTAATTGTGCGAGTCAAACAGCTAGTACCGGAGGATATTTGGCGCGATCGCTATCAGTTGATTAACGAGTTTGAGCATATGCTAACACTCAATAACATTGCTGTTATCAAGTTTTTTCTTCACATTTCTAAAGACGAACAAAAACGGCGCTTGGAAAGTCGGTTAGAAGATCCAGATAAGCATTGGAAGTTTTCGAGCAACGATTTAAAAGAGCGGGTGCTGTGGGATGACTACCAAGCGGCATTTGAGGAGATGATTAACAATTGCTCGACTGCTCATGCTCCCTGGTATGTCATACCTGCAAACAATAAGTGGTATCGTAACTTGGTAGTAGCTCGAACGCTCGCAGACACTCTAGAGGCAATCAACCCACAATTTCCACCAGCAGAAAAGGGTTTAGAAAATATTGTGGTTCCAGATTAAAGTAAGAAATTACCTAAGCACACCATTTCATGAATTTATTGCGAATTAAATTTGGCAATACTTTGTTAAGTGGATAGGCATAGATAAACAATACTTTGTAGTAAGCATTAAAGTGCTGAAAATCGTTACCCTGAATACTGCGCGATGGCTACGGCGGGCGGCTACGCCATCGCACATTATTATTGTTGATTACTTAAGCAAACCGCACCTAAGTCCAATCGCTTCCAAGCGTACTCATTGTTTAGCAAAAGCCAAGTCACTTTCAATTATCTTGGCACCTGTTAGGTTAGCCCCACTCAAATTGCAGAAGTTAAAATTTGCCCCTCTTAGGTCTGCTAGTGATAGATTCGCTCCTGTTAAATCTGCATCAGTGAGGTTAACTTCACTTAAGTTAGCGCTACTTAGGTTAGCCCCCCTCAGTGAAGCTTGTTGCAGGTCTGCCCCCTTCAGGTTTGTCCTCATTAGGTATGCCTGACTCAGGTTGGCTCCACTTAAATTAGCCTCACTTAGGTCTGCCGCTGTTAAATCAGCTTTACTTAGATTGGCTTGACTTAGGTCTATTAAACTCAACTTTGCATAACTTAGGTTAATTTCACTCAGCTTCACTGATGCAAGTATTGCACCCCTCAAATTAGCATTAATAAAATTTTTTTCTCCCATTGCATAACGGCGTAAAATTTCATCAGTTGTTACTCTGTCTAAAACAGCTTTTGATGCGCCTTGATAAGACCATGTAGCTTCTAATAGTTTAGTAGCAGTGTTAACAGCTACCTCATCACATTTAGCGATGATCACACCATTGCAGCCATCCCACTGACCGTTAAGCATAAAGGCAATCTCATTAGCGGCAGCAATTGAGTCAAATAGTAAAATAGATTCTTTGTGCCGTTTGAACCAGCTATTCCAAACAATCGAGATAATATTTTTCATTTTTATAAGTTTTGGCACGTTAAGTGACGATTACGGCTCTAATTTCCAGATATTAATAAACTCTGTTTATTCAAGGTTAGTTGCAGCAACACAAAAGACTGGGCTTCGTTTTTCAAGACTGCCTCTTTTGTCCGCCAGTTTATGACAGGGCGCTGCACAAAGACCTACAACATTGATGCAGCCCATTATACAGCGCTCTGTCACAAAGGAGTTACAATCGGCTCAAGTACAAATGCAAGAACTAAGTTCTAAACAGTTGAGTCTGAGCGTTCTATTTGCTGCCGAATGGTATCAATAGAAGCATTAAGGCCAGCCAGTTTGGACTCTAAATCATCTCGCATCCAAATCAAGAATTTTAATTTCCGTTCTAAGCCAGCTTTGCGCGAAATGGGTTCGCTTCCATAACAGGGATTACCCCAAAAAGGAAACATAGTTTACCTCTGTATTTAGCTTTTGTAACAGTGCAAGATATTGCACTACTACACTACATTATGACTAATCACAATCAGACTGGTGTGTGTAACAACCGACCTAAATTGGACGTGCTTAACGAACTTTGCTAAAAGTTATCTATTGAACTAGTAGAGGTATTTGACCAGACTGCATCAACTCTTTGCATTCCTGCGTTAAGAAAAAGGTGAAGTGACGGTGACACTTAAAATGAAGACAGAAAGATTCTGCCAATTTGGCATTACAAGTCTTTGTTTTGCAGTTTAAATGAGATATCAAGAGAACCGGATAGCCCAAAGGTTACATGAGGAATGGTTTACCCTATGCCTCAGTAGCTCCACAAATCGCCAGTTGTTGGCTCAACGCTGTAGAATCACTTCTCAGGCAACTTACAGCGCTCAGTCATCGCTTCTCTACGAGACGCTGCGCGAACGCTACAACTGGCTAGTAATCTACTAGAAAACACATAGCAATTGATAAGTCTATTTACTGGTTAGATTTGGCAGACATTCCTGCTGGCATATTTCCTCTCTTCTCTACGAGAGGCTGCGCCCTAAGCGTAGCTATGCCACAGGCTTTACGAGACGCTACGCGAACACTTTAATGAAGAGGATGAAGGGCGATGCCTACGGCGGTAAACTATGCACCCCATCAAATGGGAACCCTGTTATATAATAACTGCGTTCCTCACTGCCATGAAATTATTAAATTTCCTCAAATCCAAACCAGCTATTACAGCCTTAGCGATTGCAGTAAACATCACTGTGATTGTCATTGATGTACATTCTTCCAGTTCCAATCCTCCCATTGACAGGAGTACAATTACTCAGTCTCAATCACATATTCAACTTGTTCACACACTGACTGGACATCAAAAAGTGGTTTTTGGTGTTCGAGCAGTTGTCATTAGCCCGGATGGGCAAACCCTGATTAGCGGAGGTAGAGATGATACTATTAAATTCTGGAATCTCCGGACTGGAAAATTGCTGCGTAGTTTAGATGCTCACTCAGATGGTATTACTTCAATTGCTATTAGTCCAGATGGCAAGCGGATTGTAAGTGGTGGGATAACCACCCCAACAATGAAGGTTTGGGATTTACGCACTTTCCTTATGCTTAACATCGAAAGTGGACATACCCAGCCAGTAGAAACCGTTGCTATTAGTTCAGATGGTAGATTGATTGCTAGTGGCAGTGATGATCATACAATTAAGCTTTGGGATTTACACACGCTAAAGCTGCTTAATACCATTGCTGCACACTCAGACTTTGTGAGTAAGGTTGCAATTAGCCCTGATATGCAAACCCTTGTGAGTACTGGGGGTGGCGATGACAATACAATTAGGCTCATTGATCTGCAAACTAAAAAAACACGCTATATTCTCAAAGGACACAAAACCGGAGTTGATGCTATTGCTATTACTCCAGATAGCAAAAAGCTGGTCACTGGCAGTTTTGGTCAACTAGTTTCTCGAAATCGTGCAATTAGCACCCTGAAGTTATGGAATCTTCAAACTGGAAAACTGCTGCATGAGTTTCTTGACAATTTTAGTTCAGTTGAATCTCTTACCATTAGCCCGGATGGAAAAATTCTGATCTGCGGCAATTTTGATGGCAGTATTAAACTGTGGAGCTTAGAGACTTTGAAATTGTTGCACACCTTTCAGGATGGTTCCAGTTCCGTTTTAGGACTTGCTCTTAGCCCAGATGGTAAAACCCTCGCTAGTAGCAATGAGGATAGCACTATCCATATTTGGCAAATTAATTAATAAACTAGAGTGAATGGGCAAAAATCTTCAGAAATATACATACAGCAGATTGCAACGCCGGTGAGGTACAGATGATTTTAAGGGCACAGCAGTGCTGTGCCCCTACCTGTGTACTTAATTTACCTGCAATCTGCTGTATACAGTAAAAAATATCTAGATAAATCAACAACACAGGTATCTTTTGGCATATCAACGGCAAGGTGTTGCCCTGGTAAGGACTATTTTGATTTTCGTGCCGATTTGGGCGGTGTTCGGTGTGCGCCAAAATACTTCTCACTGCGATAGCGCAGCCACACCCGCAACACTTGCGGAATCTGCTCTTTTTGTTCCTTGCTGAGTGTATTGTAAAGGAAGATTGCGCGATCGCGCTCACCCCGACAGGCAGCGTTATTGTGAGCATCCCAATAGCTACGGGCTACCCGAATCCGCCGACAGACTTCTTTAATCAGCGCAACTCCGGTGAGTGGAGCGTCCTGCTTTGCCATACTCAGATGCGATAAGTTTCTAATGCGATCGTAGCGAGTCAGGCTCTTTTTCACAATCCCAACCCAAACAAGTCAAACCCGCAAATCGATTTCACTAGACTTTAGACATACACAGCAAAAGTAACTCAGCAATCAAATCCTGTAAAAACATAAATTTGTTCACTCCTAGGTATGTTGATGATCCATATTTTTTCGTCTTTAAAAGAGATTGATGCTCGGTAGAATAATTTATGCGTATTCATCATCTTAATTGCGGTTGTATGTGCCCGATTGGTGGGGCACTCTTCGACGGTTTTAGTCGTGGGCTGACAGCCTGTCTGGTCTGTCACTGTCTGCTCATCGAGACAAATCAGGGACTCGTTCTCATCGATACAGGCTTCGGCCAGCGCGATATCAAAGCGCCATTATCAAGACTTAGCCCCTTCTTCATGAATTTGAATCGAATCAAATTTGAACAAAAATACACGGCGGTTGCGGCTATTGAGCAGCTTGGCTTGAACCCGCGTGATGTCCGCCATATAGTGCTTACTCACCTCGATTTTGACCATGCAGGCGGGTTAGAAGATTTCCCACAAGCAACCGTGCATGTAATGCTCAGTGAGATTGAAGCAGCGCAGGAACGGCACGGCTTTATCTCATCGCAACGTTACCGTCCTGGCCAGTGGGACGAAGTAAAAAATTGGAAATATTATTCGGCTGGTGGTGAACCTTGGTTCGGCTTTGAGGCAGTACGTAACCTCGAAGGACTACCGCCCGAAATTCTCCTTATACCGCTCGTCGGTCACACACGGGGTCATGCAGGCATCGCCATTGAGACATCCGAAGGCTGGCTCTTACATGTAGGCGATGCTTACTTTTACCGACATGAGATCGGCTCTGATAAACGAGTTTGCACACCTGGTCTGCGTGCCTACCAGTGGATGATGGAGGTAGACCGCAAGGCTCGACTTTCTAATCAAGAAAAGTTACGTGCGTTATCGCTCGACCACAGTAGTGACGTGCGCCTCTTTTGTAGCCATGATGCGATCGAGTTCAAAACCTTCGCTGACCAAGATAATTCGCAATTGCAGAAAGACAATTCGCGCTCAACAACTTTCAATTAGCTCAAAAACTCGACGCATTTCAACGGAATTATCCAGTTTTTAAGGTTCGGCTGAGATGCGTTGATCAGTTTCAACATACTCATCTCAAAGTAAAATATCTTACCTAAGCTTGTCAAGCTTTTAATAAGCTGTTCCACATCTAGTTTGCATATCTAAATTTAATCAAAGTCTTGTAGGGTGGGCAACATGAGCGCCCTAATTATGCAAGTTAAAAGTGGAACAGTTTACCTGATCAGTCAATTTTAATAAGCAATCAAGCATATTGCTTTCTCAAAATGCTTGATTGCTTTCTGATTTCGGTAGATTTAGCAAGCAAAAAGGCATATTGCTTTCTGAAAATGCTCGATTGCTTTCTGATTTCGGTAGATTTAGCAAGCAAAAAGGCATATTGCTTTCTCAAAAGCTTAATTGCTTTCTGATTTCGGTATATCGCGTATTCATTTCGGTAGATTCAGCAAGTAAAAAGGTATATTGTTTATTCAAAATGCTTGATTGCTTGCTGATTTCGGTAGATTCAGCAAGCAAAAAGACATATTGCTTATTCAAAAGCTTGATTGTTTTCTGATTTCGGTATATCGCGCATTCATGACAACAATCGCTATGTAACAAAATCATTGGAGAATTGCCGGAGTTCTCTCAAGCTGATCAATACGAAAGTTTTTTAAAGTCAAGAATATTAACCGTACTGGATTACAAGGTTCAAATCATGGCTCGGAGAAAAAGAACCTCTCAGGTGTTAGAAAAAGCAGCGCGTCGTGCTGCTGGCATTAACTCAATTGATCCGAATTTAAATGTAGGCAATGGACTGACGCTACCTGCCTTTTCTACCCTAATCGAGACGATGCGAACTAGAGAGAATTTATACAATACTGCCCTTTCCAACCTCGATAAGTTGTACTATGAAATGCTCCAAACAGAGCGCGAGTTGGCAGATATGGCAGAGCATATGCTGTTGGGAGTTGCTACTCAATATGGTAAAAGCAGTGTGGAGTATGGCATGGCAGGAGGTGTTCCTAAGAACCAGCGCCACAAGGGACTGCGAGGCGAGTCACCAGTTCCCAGTTCACAGCAACCGTCATTCATTGCCAGTGTGAACGACAACGACAGCAAAAATGGCAACCAGAATCAAAACAAAGCAGCGACAAGTTAGCTTGCATTAAAGGCCCCACGGATTTATCCGGGGGCTTGAATAATTAGCTTGAGCATTTTTCTTTTGAGAACCACTATAGACTAAGGCTTTATCAAAAATCATTCTAATTTATTCTTATTCATTACCAATGCCATTGCACTTATAAACAGGTTATGAGTGTTACAGGCTAGTACTTATTTGGGAATACTTTTATAGGAGTGATAAAGAAGCCGATCGCGCTAACACTTTCAATTCAAATCTACCATATCACCTTGCGATCGCTCCTATTTTACAAAAAAAATGTATCAAAAATCATTAACTTACCAGGAGTAAGCAAAATGGGATTCATTGAAGATATTACCAAACTGTCTGAACAAGTGCGTAAGCGATTTGACCAAGTTGTGGGCGAAGAAGCTACTAAAATGGCACTGATTGTTCCTTTTTTGAGTGCTCTTGGCTACGATGTCTATGATCCTAGTGAAGTAATGCCGGAATACGTGGCAGACTTTGCTATTAGAAGAGCAGGACAGTTTGAAAAGGTAGATTACGCCTTAGCTATTAACGGTACTAAAGTTATGCTCGTAGAGGCAAAAGCCCGTGGTCAAAAAGCGGAAGCACATGATGGACAATTGAGCAAATATTTTAATGCACTTTTGACAACAAAAGTAGCGATTGTCACAAATGGTATTGAGTACCGTTTCTTTACAGACTTGCGTGATAAAAATGTCATGGATAAGGAGCCATTTTTTACTTTTAATATCCTGGAATATGATACCAAAGATATTGATAATCTCAAATTTTTTCATCGTGATAATTTTGATATTACACCTATTACGAGCCATGCTGAAGAAATGGTTTATGTAAAAGGTATGACTCAGCTTGTAGGAAATATTTTACGTTCTCCCTCTGAAGAATTTGTTCGTTTCTTGGTATCTGAACTGCGTTCCTCTGACCACAGATATGAATTTCAAGGTAATATTAATGCTAGAGTAATTGAGAAATTCAAGGCAATTGTTAAAAAGTCGATTCAGGGAAGTTTACTAGACTTAATGACAAGCTCACTTAGCCGAGAAATGTCTCAACCTGTCAAAGTCGAAGTAGAACCAGAAATTGAAGAAGAGGAACAACCCCAAGACCCTCAAGAATCAAAAGTAGTAACAACTGCTGAAGAAATCGCAGCTTTTGAAACAATTAAAGCAATTACGCAAACTTCAAAGAGCTACAGTTTTGAACTCAAATACAAAGATACTACCTCCTACTTTGGCATCAATCTTGGTAAAACTACCTGGTGGTTTCTGCGGCTGTATCTATCTTCGCAGAAAAAAAGTTTTATTACTCGGTTAAGTGTAGATGAAGTAAAGTCTCTAGCTTCAAATTTTGAAGTGCAGGAAGTAACAGCTTCTGTGGGGGATGCCACGTCAAAAGTAATTATTTCCTCTGTCAGTGATTTTGCTCAGATGACATCACTGATTCTCAAATGTTACGAGGCAGAAGCAGCCAAGCATCAAACATTCATCCCAGATGTAATCAGAATGGAAAAATCAGCTTAACTCGGTGTAATTGCTTTTACTAGCAGTTCAAAGGTTGAAACTAGAGTTGGTTTTTGTCTGATGATTCCAATTCCGTTTGATCAGTCTGTCATCTGTTTGTTTACAGCAAAACTACATATACCAATACGCTTGGTTAAGGTTAAAACTCTTTGTAGTCAATTTGTTAACGTAGACGCAAAGCGGTGAAGCAGCGCGGTCTTCTCCCAAAGGGAGAGGCTAGCGCCTTCGCGGAGCGTCTCGTAGAGAAAGGGGTTTCCCCCATAAGCGACTGCTGTTAGCGCAGCGTTAGTGAGGAACGAGCGTCACCCGGAGGGCTTGCCGCAGGCTACTGCTCCAGATGCAAAGGACACGGAGTAATGAGAATTTGAGAGGTATTTTGCGTAAGTTCTGAATTTTTTCAACCTGTCGAACTCATGTTAAACTACTTAGAGAAATCACCGCTTGCAAGATACTATCTATGCAACTGCTTCAAACTACCGACAAAGATTTTTCTAGTAAATTCAAAACCCTTGTCAGCGATCGCCGGGAAGTTACAGTTGATGTTAGTGGGACAGTACGTGAGATTCTAGCTGATGTCAAAGTGCGTGGTGATGCCGCAGTCAAGGACTATACTAGCCGCTTTGATCGCTACAATCCCCAGTCTTTGCATCTGAGCGAAACCTTTATTGCCGAACACGCTGCACAATGTCCTGCTGATGTCAAGGCGGCGCTGGAATTTGCTGCCCAGAGGATTGTGGCTTTCCATGAAAAACAACTACCGCAAGATATTGGCTACACGGATACAGCCGGGGTAAAACTGGGATTAAATTGGATATCGCTATCTCAAGTGGGAATTTATGTACCTGGAGGACGTGCCAGCTATCCTAGTTCTTTACTGATGAACGCCCTACCTGCCAAAATTGTCGGCGTGGAACGAATCGTTATGACAGTACCGATGCCTGGCGGTGAGATTAATTCCGCCGTACTCGCAGCTGCCCAAGTTGCTGGTGTCACGGAAATTTACGGCATTGGTGGGGCGCAAGCGATCGCAGCATTAGCCTATGGTACAGAAAGCATTGCCCCCGTAAATAAAATTGTCGGGCCCGGTAATGCTTATGTTGCTGAAGCTAAACGTCAAGTATTTGGCACGGTTGGCATTGACAGCATCGCCGGGCCTTCAGAAATTCTGGTAGTAGCCGACCAACATAATAACCCAGACTGGATTGCCTGGGATTTGCTATCGCAAGCAGAACACGATCCTAGCGCCCAGTCAATTTTGATTACTGATTCGGAAATTTTTGCGGGGCAAGTAATAGCGGCGGTTGAGCAAATTCTCGCCAACCTGCCCACCAAAGAAGTCGCCAATGCCAGTTGGCAAAATCATGCAGCCGTGATTATTGTCAGCGATTTGGCAGAAAGTATACCACTGCTAAATCAACTAGCTCCAGAACATGTGGAATTGTGCACAGACAACCCACAATTGTTTGCCAATCAAATTAAGTGTGCTGGTAGCGTGTTTCTAGGACGTTATACCCCAGAAGCAGTTGGCGATTATCTAGGAGGTCCCAACCATGTACTGCCGACTGCACGTTCTGCGCGATTTGCCTCTGGCTTGAGTGTATACGACTTTCTCAAGCGGATTACTTATTTGGAATGCAATCAACAAGCATTACAGACAATAGGCAAAGCAGCTGTGACCTTAGCAGAAGCAGAAGGTTTACCTGCCCATGCAGGTAGTGTATCTGTGCGCCTGCAATAATCTGGTGAGATAATTTCGCAATTTGTCGTTCCCAGTCAGCAATTCTAAATTTAAGAATTGACAAGAGGTTGAGCGGTAGAGGTACAGCTTTGTCTGATTGGTTAGAATACCTTGATGCTAACGGAGAAATTAGCCATATCGGGGTCAGGAAACGTCATGAACTGGACTGGCATTTTTATAATTACCGATGGGTTAATCAAATTCCCTTGCGAGATATCCAACCTGCAATATTTAACTAACTGGCTTGAACTCACTCAGGACTTACGCAAAATCATAAAAAAACGAACCGCAAAGAACGCATTCGCATATAGCGTCTCGTAGAGAAGGACACAAAGGAATAAGACTTTTAGAGGGTTATTGCGTAAGTCCTATCACTATTACTTGTAACCAAGAGGTCATATTCTAAATGGGTAGTCGCAAACGATTTTTCAATGATTTGCGTACCTTGACTACCTACTTTATTTTTGACTTTTGACTTTTGACTTTTGACTTTTGACTTTTGACTTTTGACTTTTGACTTTTGACTTTTGACTTCCGCCTTGCGGTACTAATATCCCTTATGGTAATATTTTTGATAAAAAAAGTGGCTCTGCAATCAGCAGAACCACTAAAGCTTTCGCAAACCTGTTATAACTTAACGAACTGCCCCTTGAGCAGAAATAGTATCAATTGGCTTCATCAGGTACAGCCGCAATAACTGCCAGCCATTGGAGATGTAAAGCGGCAGTTTTTGGAAGAATTGCAGGAATTTGGGAGTGTTGGAGTTAACGATCGCACTCAGCTTCTGATTATTGCTTATACAAGTATCCAACCGCTGATAAAACTCTGGATTCTCTACATCCAACATCAGCGGGAACACCCTACCTGCGTTTTCGTTAGTCTTCTGAATAACATGGATGTCGTATTCTCGCGCATCCAGTCCAAGGGTGGCATAAAAGTCCTTGCGTTGGATGTCATTGAGATACATTGTCGCAAACACAGATAACAGGAAGAACCGACTCCACAGCCGTGCTTTCCAATCATTCAATATTTGCGGCTGGGATTTCATGATCGCATCGAAGAAATCGCCGTGACGGTTTTCATCTTGACACCAGTTCTCAAAGAACCGGAAGATTGGATAAATCCGGTCTTCGGGATGTGCTTCTAAGTGGCGATAAATGGTGATATAGCGCCAGTAACCAATCTTTTCAGATAGATAAGTGGCGTAGAAGATAAATTTCGGCTTAAAGAAAGTATAATTGCGGCTCTTAGTCAAAAACCCTAAATCTAGGGAAAGATTAAAGTCCGACATAGCTTTGTTCAAAAAGCCAGCGTGACGCGCTTCATCCCGTGACATCAGGTTAAAGCACTCTGCCAAGACGGGGCTTTTTCCTTTCAAGCGACGACCAAGTTCTTTGTACAGTAAAAAGCCGGAAAACTCTGCCGTACAGGAACGTTCTAGAAACTCAACGAACAATCGGCGAGTTTCCCCATCAATATGATCCCAGGATTGTTCAAACTCGGCATCCCGAACAAAGTGATGGCGGTTGTAGTCAGTGCGAAACTCTTCGAGAATGGCTCTTAACTCGTCTTCGTTGACGGAAATGTCCATCCGCGCCATTTCATCAAAATCGGTAGTGTAAAACCGAGGTGTTAACAGGGTTTCTTTTGCCGGGACTTTAATCCCTGGACGGATTTCTTCAAAGCCTGGTTTTTTGAGGGAATCTACCATGTCTTGATTGCTCTTTCGTCTTTATTATCTTAAGTAGACCTTTCGGGTGATGCTACACATAGTCGCTACCGCTACGCTAACGGCAGTTCCTCATGGGGAAACCCCCTTTGAGCGACTGCCTCACCAAAAAGCCAAGGGTAAAGCTCTGGCAAGGCGTAACAGCCCACAATAATCCAATTGTATAAAGTTCAGTTTACCAAGGTGCGGGTTAGAAACTAGTAAGCAAAACATTAAGAGTTGCAACAATAATTCAATGTTTGCGGAATCCAAAATCGCAGATTAGTAGTCAAATAAACGTAATTCAGTGATCAGTATTGTTTTGATCCAGTGGAGTAGTACGCTCCTCTTGTCTTGTTAAAGCACTGCTATCTCAGGAATTTTCTGTAGTTTTTACTACAATAAATTCATGCGGTTTTCTCAATACGTTGCTCATCTTAAAATTAACAATCTATGACTGGCATAATTACTTAAAAATACCAATTAATATAGTGATATATTGCACCCTTATCGATAACTTTAGGTTGGACGCTGCCCACAACCTAAAATCAGAGTTGGAGCAAACAGCAGTGCCTACCTACAAAAATTGCCAGGTACAAAATGTAAGTCTAACTGTTTATACTTGGTATAAAAGCTATTTTAAATAACAAGAGCAAATCTAAAGAGTTGAAAACAAGATGAATCTTGAAAACAATAAGCATAAAGACCGACTTCTTGTCTCTTACATTTTATGTGCAGCAGTCTTTTTCGGATTAGGAGGACTGCACCGTTTCTATAATGGCAAGATCGGGACTGGGTTGTTGTGGCTGTTGACCGGTGGTGTGTTTGGTATAGGGCAGTTCGTGGATTTGTTCATCATGCCCGGTATGGTTGACGAATACGAACACAAGCTGAGACTAAAAGCGGGTGTATCTCCCTTGGGTGTACCGTTAAATCAAGCAGTGGTTGCCTCTCAAGTCCATCGGCCAACTGGTAACCAACTCATGATTAAACTAATCGAAGCCGCGGAAAGCAAAGGTGGTATTTTAACTGTCACTCAAGGCGTGAAGTACACAGGAGCTAGCTTTGCTGAAGTGGAAGCTACTCTCAATGAAATGTATAAATCAGGTTATGTGAAAATTGATAACGACCCCAATACTGGAGCCGTTATCTACCATTTCCACGAACTTTAAACAACTGTCATTAGTCATTTGTCCCCAAAGTTCTGATAGTCGGAAGCCTCCGCTTAGACTTCTTTCTTTATCAAAAACCAAAGACTAATGACTAATAACCAATAACTAATTTATACCTAACCACTTTTGACCGTCCAAGCGCTGAACTAAGCCAAATACCAACAAATCGAGTGTAACTCTACGCTCATCGATTAAGAATGACTCAAGAGTGCTAGGTTTTTTGCCTTCATTACAGGAAAATCCCTTTTTCCCTTGAATATCTTCTTCAGGGAAATACAGGTTAAACTGACGCCGACCAGTTTCTTTCCAACTGCCGATAATTTGCCAGCATTCTTCGGCGGATTCAAAGCCAGTGATTGGCACCTTCTGCTTGGCAAAAGACACCTGTAAATCTTGCACGCCTTTTTGAGCGATCGCTTTTTGTAAAGCTGGCAAGTAGTTTTGCTCGATGAACTCTACAAATGGCTTATCTTCAACAGCGGGGACTTTTTCCTTTTTGGCGGCTTTAGCTGCGGCGGCTGGTTTTTCTCCTGTTGCTGCGGGTTTTTCGTCTGCTGCGGCTTTAGCTGCGGCGGCTGGTTTTTCTCCTGTTGCTGCGGCGGCTGCGGGTTTTTCGCCTGCTGCGGCTTTAGCTGCGGCTGCGGGTTTTTCTCGCTTGGGTGGTACAGCAGCTGGTTTAGCAGCATTGGGATTATCTTCGGGGTTTGCGGCTTTAGGATCTGGCGCGTTGGCAGTAGGAATATCTGTGGCTTCGGGTGAATCTGTACTAGGAGCGTGTTCTTCAGCCACACTGGGAGCTTGCTTGTCAACAGTGCTGGGAGCTATCTCTCCCGCTTGATTGTGATTGGTTTCGTCTGCCATTGCTCAGGTCAATCCTTTAATCTAGCTTTGGGAGCGATCGCTCACCTTGAGGTATCGGGTATTTTCATTTTGACATAATAGTACCGCAAGGCAATAATAACTGCACAGTTAGAAATAACGCAAAGGCTTAGGACATAAGCTTTCTTCCCTTCTGTCCCCTGCCCCTGCAATTTTGGATTTGCAATTTTAGATTGTTCAATCTAAAATCGTTCGACTGAGCGAACGCAAGAGCGTCTCGTAGAGAAGCCGAAGTCCAAAATCTAAAATTTTTCCGCCTCCTTCAAATCCCCTTGAATCCCATACCAGTTTCTACCTGTTGCTGCGCTTGAGTAGAATTCACCTTGCCAGACGCAATCCTAGAAGTCTGACGCCAAATACCAACTTGGCTCAAGAATAGACCTACTAAAATCAAGCTACCACCAATATATTGAGGTAGGGTAGGGGCTTCACCCAAAATTAAATAAGCTGCTAGGATGCCCACAATTGGGCTAAATGAGTTAACTAAGGAAGCCATAGATACAGTGGAAGTTTTCAAGCCTTTAATCCAAAAAGACTGACCTACTACTACAATCAACCCACCATACAAAAACATCCATTGCCACAAGAACGGTGAGAGGACATCAGCAAAATGATCGCTGCCATAGACAACTAAAGCAATGAGGAAAAAGATTACGGTTCCTAGTGCAGTCCGAAAGATGCTATAGATTCCCAAAGGTATCTGCGAAAGGTATTTCTTACCAATAATCGTGGAAGCGGCTACGGCCACAGATCCTACTGCTGCCAAAAGTTCCCCTATACCTAAACTGAAACCTCCCATGTTCATCATCGCTTCTGTTGGGGGCTGAAGGATAATAGTTAAGATAACGCCAACAAAAGCAGCGATCGCTCCGATAAATTCCCAAATATTTACCCGTTCCCTCAATAACCAGACTGATAAAGCCAGAGTTAGAGGCGGTTCCAAGCGTCCCACCAAGATGACATTGTTCACCCCTGTGAGTGCGAGTGCCTGGAAAAATAAGCCAGGGGCCAATGCTCCCGATAAAATAGCTACTGCTGTTAAACTGACCCAATCCTGACTTGAGAGTTGCTTCAAAGTCGCCTTATTCCACTGTCGCCCATAGATTAGGATCAGAAGTATCAAGGCGCAAAGGTTTCCCACGAATAAAACATTACAAAAAGAAATTGGATTGCGAGCGCCTATGAAGTGTTCAGCACCAATTTCTGTTAGCTTCCGGGTAACTGCGCCAGATGCTGCAAAAATTAGCATTGCTAGCCAAAGATATGTTTGTCCGGAAATTCTATGGATTAGACGATGTGGGCTTTTGGGTCTAGTCACAATAATACTACTGCAATGAAAGCATTGCTCATTATATTAAGTTGCCGTCATCCAGTTCTGAATGAGGTTTTGTTGAGAAAATACTTAAATTATGCTGTGACTTTGAGCAACCATGATTGCCTGAGAAAATGCTGAGAATTAACTAAATTTTCTTAAGGGATAAATTCATGAAAATAGTTGCTTAGTTTCAATCAGCTCTCACTGCCACCTGAGATGCTTGGGATGTTCAGGATAAAACAAAGAAGAGAGTAAAACATGAAACTTGCACCCATACTTACAAGTGTCGCTTTGGTTGGTTTTCTCACAGTTTGGGACGCACCATTAAAGGTGATCAATCCGTTATTAGTGCAGGCATCAGCAGCCCAAGAGATGACTCTAACACAGAAAATAGACTTGCTAACTAAGAGTAAGGGTCAGATTGGTAGTGGTGATCAACTGCGTCGTTTCTTTTATGGTGACTTGGAGCCAATTGGTATCCAGGTAGGTGGTGCAGGTCACGTAGTTAACCTTTATAACAAAGCTAATGATGTCACATTCGCTTACTGTTCGTACTACGATGTAATTGTAGCGATTAAAAAAGGTAAGGTGACTAAGTTTGAACCCAGCGAAGTGAAGTAACTTATTGAGGGCGTTGAGTGCAAAAACTTATCATCGTGAATATGTCCAAGCTAGGTGCTGAAAATTGGGAAAAGTGTAATATCGTAACTAGGAAAAGGAGCGGAGTTTTTCCTTAATGTCCCCATAAACTACTAGCTTTCAAAATAGTCTTTTTGAAACCATCTGGACAAGGGGTATGAGTTCTTTTTTACCCTTATCCCCTTGTCGATATTGAGAGTTTTAGTAAAGAGTGAAGGGTGCGATCGCACTTTCTGTTTTGTCTGAACCTGTAGGTATGAGTAGGAGGATCTCTTGGCGGTTGAGAAATTTGACGATGGTTTGGTGTTGAAATTAGCGTGAGGGGGGTTGCGCGCTCGCCTGAATCAATGATGAAGATACGCCCCGAATTTGATAAACCGCAACTTGGGTTAGTATCAATTAAAATCACTTGCGCTGATCCAGAAAACTCAATGCTGTACCGCAATTTTCAAACTCAGGCCCAGCTAGATTACCAGTATAATCCCAGTGAACTAGGTCTTGATATACCTCAATACATGAATTTTTATGCCACAAACAGTGTTAAGGTGCGTGAAAAACTACGCTGTGATCTAAATGTTCTTTTCGGCTCTACCTTAGTCGAACACCTAGATATTTTTCCCGCAACGCAACCACAAGCACCAATTTTGATATTTATCCACGGTGGCTATTGGATAATGTCCAGCAGTAAAGACTTTAGCTTTGTCGCCCAAGGTCTTGTAGCTGCCAATGTTACAGTGGTGCTGGTCAACTATGCGTTGTGTCCCAAAGTAACCATTGATGAAATTGTCCGCCAAAATCGTTCAGCGATCGCCTGGGTTTATCATCATGCCGAAAGCTTTGGTGCAGGTGCAGACCCCAATCGCATCTATGTAGCCGGTCACTCAGCCGGTGGTCACTTAACTGCGATGCTCATGACTACAGACTGGAAAAACGACTATGGACTACCAGATGACATCATTAAAGGTGGTTGTGCTATTAGCGGTTTGTTTGATTTGATGCCATTTCCCTATACCTGGCTACAACCCAAAATACAACTTAGTTGGGCTGAAGTTCTTCGCAATAGTCCTATCCGTCACCTTCCTGAAAAAGCTGGCTCTCTACTTGTAACTTGTGGCGGCGAAGAAACTTCAGAGTTTCAACGACAATCGTTAGATTTTCTGGCTGCATGGAAAGAAAAAGAATTGCCTGGTGAATACTTACCACAGCCTAATAAAAACCACTTTACAATCATCAATGGTTTTTTAGACACTGAGAGTCCACTGTGCACGGCAATTTTAAGACAAATAAAGTCACATGATATTAGCATTGATTAAGGGTAAAAAAACCCCTACTTCTGGCATGACATCTTCCTGCATTTGACTGCGTACTACTTCTTCGATCTTCCCTAAACTTGTTAGTTCCTCGATGGGAGCGTTTTTGTACAAGATTTTAGCGTCGGCTAGCAAAAACCGCAGCCATCGCACAAACGATGAGTCTGGTGAGCAAAAGTTAGCAGACGCGAGCAGGGCGGTTTAAATTAAAATGGCTCAACTGCTTGGAGGATAAGCTTTCCTCTTACCGCCGACTGCGAAAACCCTGTCTTCCATTAACTTGGTCAAAGAGGACATCGTATTTATCAAAAAATGCGATTCCGGGATTTACAAATATAGTCAGTTCTGCCTGTGGCGAGATACTCAAATTGCAGCGATTAAATCCGTCGCGGGTTCCTGGAATCAGGCTGTAATCAAAAATGCCATTAATTGCGACCTTCACGGCATTTGCTGAACCTAATACTCCTGGTTTGAGTTTACCTGCTGTAGAAGCTGACTTGAATTCAGTCAAACCATTAATAGTTCCAGTATCAGTGATCATTTTACCATTACAAGGATTTTTAGCAGAACTTCCAGCAATTGTTAAACAAACTTTGCTCAGTTGAGAGTCCCATCTGTTACCGGGTACATCATTAATTTCGCTTTGTTTACTCCAAACAGCCATTTTGAAACCTGCTTGATTATTGGCACTCAAACCGAGAATTAAACTGCCATTGTTATTACTACCACCATTTCCAATCACAATAAATCCGTTACTCAGATTGCCTGGTAATTTTCTCAACGGATTATAGGGAAGTGATTTTTCAAAATAGTTGACACCGACAATACCAGAAAATGGCACACCACTCTTTGCTGAACAATTAGGCTTTTGGGCAGTACATTGGCGATTAGTAACAACCTGTACCGGAACGGGTTCTGCGGTGGGAAGCAAACCAAACCTGACACTAGTATAAACTAATTCTCCCTCCAGGATAGTACCATCACTTAATACCTCCCTGATATTTTGACCTGTTCTGCGGATAGGAGTATTACCCAAAAATTCTTTGGGAACTCTTAGCCCTGCTGACCCTGTATCTAATAAGATACGCCTTGGCTGACCACCTGCGATCGCTACTTCCAGAAAATAGCCGCGAATACGTTGACCGAGGGAAGGTTTTGGATATAAAGGTAGGGATATGGTATCAAAAGTTGGCTTGCGGGGTGTATTTTGAGAGATGTCGCGCAACGCTGGGTTTGGGAAAAGCTCCGCAAATGCTGACTGACGTTGCGCTACTGGTTCAGATGCAATATCCCAAAGGCTTTCGTAGTAGAAAAAGCCGATACCTAAACCGCGTTGTTGCACTGCTTCTACCTGGGATTGAATTTGTGATATGGAAACGGGACGATTTCGTAACCCCGCCATAATACCGATACCAGTTGGGATGACTTGTTTTGTTTCTAAAATTTCTGGGCGGCTAATTTGAGCAATAAAACTTTCCAAATCATTACGGTACACTTGCATGACTAACTCATCGACAATACCCAACCGTACCCAGTTGAGCCAGTCTTGCAGTTGCAGTTTGTAGGCGAAATCATAATAATTAGGAGCAACTGAGAAGATAGCATTCGGTTTTCGGGCTTTCACAGTTTGGTGGAGGTCTACCATGAATGCCGTGATTTTATCTGCCCGCCATTTTATCCATGCTTGGGCTTGGGGATTAGGTGGGGGAGGATTGCCAGTTTCTTGAGTATATAGACTAATTGTGTACTTATCGTAACCAAAATCCACAGGTAAACTCGTATTATCATCAAATTGAACGCCATCAGCATCGTATTGAGTAATGACTTCCATGACGAGTTCGGTGATAAACTTTTGCACTTCGGGGTAGAAGGGATTTAACCACGCCACTTCACCCGCAGCACTAATTGAAGTTTGAGTCCCATCTAGCTTTTGTGTCAGCCAATCTGGATGCTGGGATGCGAGTTCCGAAGTTAGGGGAACCATGAAACCAAATTCAAACCAAGGTATTGCTAGTAGTCCTTGTTTGTGGGCTTGGTTGATAATGTCTGCAATCACATCTTGTCCATCTGCTCCCTTGAAGAA
This sequence comes from Nostoc sp., assembly GCF_036917615.1. Lineage (GTDB taxonomy): Bacteria > Cyanobacteriota > Cyanobacteriia > Cyanobacteriales > Nostocaceae > Nostoc. The sequence continues at coordinate 10,373 of NZ_JBALCZ010000046.1, read as the reverse complement.
AAAGGGGACACCCATTTTTTGCATGATAGCACTGGGGTATTGTGTATAACCATCGTTCCACACTACTGGATAAACAGTGTTAAAGTTTAACTGTTGCAGTTGGCTCATGGCTGCTTGCACCTTTGAGCGATTTCTGAAAATGCTAAAATCGTTACCACTTAGCCACACTCCCCGAATTTCCTGACGAGGTTGAGGAGGTAGTTGGGCAACGGCAGGGGCAAAGCTGTTAAGTTGCAATACTACAAAGAATGATATCAGACATAATAATGGCAGCAGATGCTTCCTAAAAAGCAACCAACCATGATGAATCAAAGGTGATATATCTTGAATCGCTGCTTCTCTACCAGAGGCTACGCGTAGCTTGCTTCGACATAGGAGTAAGCGTCTACGCACAGGGTTAAATAGTAAGTAAGTTAGAGTCGCATTAATTTCTCTGTTTTTTTCCCAAAACTGAGTTGTCATTACTTCTGCTTCTAAATGAGCTTAATTGGTTATATTTCATTCCATATAAACGTTAAATTGCTACACCAGGAGAACTGATACAGTAATTTAGCTGCAAGATAGTTGACGCAGTTGTCAGGTTGGTAGTGCCAAGCAGTATGAACAATCAGCAACTAGCAGATTACGCACATATACTCCCATTCGGAAGCTGCGGCATTCCACCAATACCGATGCGGATTGCAGCAGTGATAGTTCCATGTACTCGTCGCGCCACGCGGAGGGCTTTCATTGCTCCTGCAAAGCTCGGATTAAAATGGTATCCTCCATTCTCTAGCTGATCAAAAAATCGTACTATCCCTTGACAATATGTAGTATCCATATTACAAATATAGTGTTAAGATAAAACCTTTTTTAAAAAGCAAAATTAAAAGCTGTGATCCAAAAAAATTGTTCTATCAATTTGTGCGGGATACCAATAATTTCAATTTTCTGTGTCTAGAACCTTAAGAAATTAGGTATATGGAGGTGAGTTCGATCATGTTTGCTAACTCATTTGTAATGATTTAGCAATCAATACAACTATATTTAAATAACGTCAGATATGAGCGAAGATAATTTGAGTACAAGAAGTAAATTCGATATATTATCGCTTATCCTTGAGCAGAATTCATAAATTATTTCCTTACCCTAAACCTTTGTACAAGTAAATAAATGCTGCTGACAATCACAACAACACATTCTCCAGCAACGGAGTTAGGCTACCTGTTGCATAAACACCCAGACCGTTGTCAGTCCTTTGCCCTAAGTTTTGGAAAGGCGCACATTTTCTACCCAGAAGCTAGTAGAGAGCGATGTACGGCGGCGTTGTTGTTGGATGTTGATCCTGTGAAGTTGGTGCGGGGACGCGGTGCAAGGCTAGAACAATATGTAACCGATCGCCCTTATGTTGCTTCTTCATTTTTAAGTGTAGCGATCGCTCAGGTGTTTAGTACGGCTTTAGGAGGTCGCTGCAAAGACTTACCAAAATTAGCGCAAACCCCTATTCCTTTGGTAGCAAAACTATCGGTCTTACCTTGTCGCGGTGGTGAAGAGTTTCTGCGGCAATTGTTTGAGCCGTTGGGCTATGGTGTCAGTGCCGAAGGTCATGCTTTAGATGAGAAATTCCCTGATTGGGGGCAGAGCCAATACTTTACCGTCGAACTTCAGCACACCTTGCCGCTTAGTGATTTGTTAAGTCATCTCTACGTTCTAATTCCAGTGTTGGATGACGATAAGCATTACTGGGTAGGCGATGAAGAAATAGAAAAATTACTACGTCATGGTGAAGGCTGGTTAACTACCCATCCAGCGCGAGAGCAAATTACCAGGCGTTACCTGAAACGACAGCAACGCTTAACTCGTCTAGCATTAGCTCAACTAATAGAGTCAGACAATTCCGATGTTGATAGTGCTGAAGAAAACTATGCTCAAGAAGAGGCGGAGGTAGAAAAGCCGATTAGCCTGAATCAGCAGCGCTTGGATGCTGTGATTGCAGTTCTAAAACAAAGCAATGCAAAGCGGGTGATTGATTTAGGGTGCGGTCAAGGCAATCTGTTGAAAATACTCATCAAAGACGGGTTTTTTGAACAGATTACAGGTGTGGATGTTTCCTACAGGGCGCTAGAAGTTGCCCAAGAACGATTGGATCGTCTGCGCCTGACGCGTAACCAGTGGGAACGGGTACAACTGATCCAAGGCGCACTCACTTACCAGGATAAACGCTTTAGTAGCTATGATGCTGCGACGGTGATTGAGGTGATTGAGCATCTTGATTTGCCTCGGTTGGGAGCATTTGAGCGAGTTTTGTTCGAGTTTGCCCAACCCAAAACGGTGGTGGTGACAACGCCGAATATTGAATACAACATCAAATTTGAGAATCTCCCGGCGGGAAAACTGCGACATCAAGACCACCGCTTTGAATGGACGCGATCGCAGTTTCAAAACTGGGCAAACCAAGTAGCAAAAGGCTTTGGCTACACTGTGGAATTTCAACCTATAGGGACGGAAGATCCAGAAGTCGGTTCACCCACACAAATGGCAGTGTTTAGCCATAACTTCTAATTTCATCATTGATCATGGAAGCAATTATTTTTGTAGGAATCCAGGGAGCAGGTAAATCTACTTTTTATCGCGATCGCTTCTTTAATACTCACATCCGCATTAACCTTGATATGCTTAAAACTCGTCATCGAGAGCAAATTTTTCTTCAAGCTTGTTTGGAAAGTAAACAACGCTTCGTTGTGGACAATACTAACCCAACTGTAGAGGAAAGAAAACGCTACATTACTCCAGCTAAGGCGAAAGGTTTCTGGGTTGTGGGTTACTACTTTCAGTCTCAACTAGAAGACTGCAAGCAACGAAATAGCCAGAGACTTCCTGAAGAAATCGTGCCTTTGGTTGGACTGTTAGCAACGTATAAAAAGCTTGATTTACCGAGGTGGAGCGAAGAATTTTATGCACTTTATTCGGTTAAAAATGATTTAAATAATTCATTTTTTGTTGAGGAATGGAACCGTGAAATTTGATGAACTTGATAGTAAAATGCGGGTGTTTGAGACAGCACACGATTATTGTGTGCTACCTGGACTTTACATAGTTGCAAGATTAGATGGACGCAGCTTTACTCGCCTGACAAAAGAAGTGCATCAATTTGAGGCTCCCTACGATACTCGCTTTCGAGACTTGATGCTTGCAACTGTCGAACATTTGCTCAATTGCGGATTAGATCTCACTTATGGTTATACCCAAAGTGATGAAATCTCTCTACTATTTGCTCAACAAGAAAACACTTTCAACCGCAAATTAAGAAAACTCAATTCGGTTTTAGCAGGTGAAGCCAGCGCCAAATTTTCTTTACTATTAGGTGCTATAGGCTGCTTTGACTGTCGTATTTCGCAGCTTCCTAATATAGAAGAAGTAGTAAATTATTTTCGTTGGCGCAGTGAGGATGCCCACAGAAATGCTCTCAATGCTCATTGTTACTGGTGTCTGCGTCGAGATGGCAAAAGTGTAACTGAAGCAACCAGTATGATGAAAGGGTTGTCTGTTGCCGATAAAAACGAACTATTATTCCAGCATGGGATTAATTTTAATCATCTCCCTAATTGGCAAAAACGAGGTGTAGGGCTGTATTGGGAAGAATACCAAAAGCAGGGATTTAACCCGATCATCGGTGAAACTGTCTCAGCACTACGGCGACGCGTCACGCGAGATTTGGACTTGCCAATGAAGGATGAGTATAGCAAATTTATTGCAAAACTTTTGAGTGCAGATTAATTACTATGAAAATCACTATTCCTGAACTATCCCTAATTGTCCTCATCGGTGCTTCTGGTTCCGGTAAATCAACTTTTGCGCGTAAGCACTTTCAACCTTTTGAGGTGCTGTCTTCCGACTTTTGTCGCGGGTTGGTGTCAAATAAAGAAAATAGCCAGTCTGCTACCAAAGATGCTTTTGAGGTGCTGCGCTTCATTGCTGACAAGCGGCTAGCAGCAGGTAAACTAACAGTAATTGATGCTACTAACGTCCAGATGGAAGACCGCAAGCCCTTACTGCAAATGGCACGGCAGTATCACAGTTTTGCGATCGCCATCGTCCTCGATCTCCCAGAAGAATTGTGCCACGAACGTAATCAACTCCGTAGCGATCGCCAGTTTGGCCCCCATGTAGTGCGTCGTCATACCCAAATGTTACGGCGTTCTTTGCGAGGTTTAGAAAAGGAAGGCTTTCGCTATGTCTACACTCTCAACTCTTTAGAAGCAATTGAATCCATTGAAATCGAACGCCAACCCCTTTGGAATAACCTGAAGCACGAACATGGCCCCTTTGACATCATTGGGGATATTCATGGCTGTTGTGATGAACTCGAAATATTACTTCAACAGCTAGGCTATCAAAAAGGTGGAGAGGCAAAGGAGCAAAAAAGCACAGAAGAAGAATTGTCTATTTTTTCCTCTGTTTCACTCTGGAATGCCCCTATTTACTACCACCCAGAGGGACGCAAAGCCGTATTTCTAGGAGATTTGGTAGACCGGGGGACGCGGATCTTAGATACAGTTAAACTAGTGCGAAACATGGTTGACGCAGGTACGGCTTTCTGCATTCCTGGTAATCATGAAAACAAACTATTGCGTAAACTACGCGGTAAAAATGTCCGGGTTAATCATGGGTTAGAGCAAACCCTGGCTGAGATTGAGGCTTTACCCGATCAGGTGCGCGAACCTTTCAGCAAAGAACTGCAAAAGTTTCTGGATTCCTTGATAAGTCACTACCTTTTAGATGATGGGCGGTTAGTAGTGGCTCACGCGGGGATGAAACAGGAAATGCAAGGACGGGGGTCTGGTGCTGTGCGCGAGTTTGCTCTTTATGGCGAAAGCACTGGTGAGATTGATGAATTTGGCTTACCCGTCCGCTACAACTGGGCGGGAGAGTATCGCGGTGAAGCAATGGTAGTTTACGGACATACCCCTGTGCCAGAAGCAGAATGGTTGAATAACACTATTGATATAGATACAGGCTGCGTCTTTGGCGGGAAACTTACTGCCCTCCGCTATCCAGAAAAGGAACTGGTGAGCATTCATGCTGCCCGTATATATTGTGAACCTGTGAAACCTTTGGAACAGAACACAGCAACACGCACATCTCAACAAGAATTGGATGATGTCTTGTATATTGAGGACGTTGTAGGTAAGCGGATTATCAACACCCGACTGAAATCTAATATTACTATTCGGGAAGAAAATGCGATCGCGGCTTTAGAAGTGATGAGCCGTTTTGCCACCAATCCCAAATGGCTGATTTATTTACCCCCTACTATGTCTCCGGTAGAAACATCCCTATTGCCAGGATTTTTAGAACATCCAGCCCAAGCCTTTACCTATTACCAAAATCCGGGAATTACACAAGTAATATGTGAGGAAAAACACATGGGTTCGCGGGCGGTTGTGATTATTTGTCGAGATTTAGCAGCTGCCGAGAAACGATTTGGTGTCGTAAATGAGGGAATCGGCATCTGCTATACGCGCACGGGACGGAGGTTTTTTGATGATTCAGCATTAGAGACAGAATTTTTGAGGCGGGTAAATCTTGCCCTCTCCCAGAGCGGGTTTTGGTCAGAATTTCAAACCGACTGGGTGTGTCTAGACTGTGAATTAATGCCGTGGTCAGCCAAAGCACAGGGGCTACTACGAGAACAGTATGCACCCGTTGGAGTGGCATCACGCCTTGCCCTCAGTGACGCTGTTAACTGTTTACAACAAGCAAGCGATCGCGGTGTAGATATTAGCACCCAACTGAGTCATTACCAACAGCGTACAGATATGGCACATCAGTACGTCAGTGCCTACCGCCAATACTGTTGGTCTGTAACTGATATTTCTGGATTAAGGTTAGCTCCTTTTCACATCTTAGCAACAGAAGGAGCCGTCCATATCGATAAAGACCATCGCTGGCATATGGAGCAAATTGCTAGAATCTGCCAAAAAGACCCTGTTTTGCTCCTAGCTACTGCCTATAAAGTGATAGATTTGACTGACCCCAGCAGTCAGACAGAGGGGGTTTATTGGTGGGAAAATCTCACTAAAATGGGGGGTGAAGGTATGGTTGTCAAGCCTATGGACTTTATCGTTCGAGGTAGTCGCGGCATTGTCCAGCCCGCAGTCAAATGTCGCGGACAAGAATATCTGCGGATTATCTATGGCCCTGAATATTCAACCCCAGAGAATCTGCAACGTCTACGCCAACGTGGGTTATCTCACAAACGTTCTCTGGCTATGCGCGAGTTTGCTTTGGGTGTTGAAGCATTGGAGCGATTTGTCGCCCATACCCCTCTACGCCGCGTGCATGAATGTGTTTTCGGTATTCTGACATTGGAAAGCGAACCCGTCGATCCACGACTTTAAATTTTGAAGCTTTAGAGTCAATACAGTTCGCTTTCTTCTAATAACCTAAGTTCTGGAGTTTAGACATTATGTTCCCGGACGAAAGCGAATACGATCGGGTATATGATGGCGATCGCCTAATATTTCTATCAAAGGGCCATTAACGTCAAATTTAACCATACTTACGGACGCGACCAAAATATTCACCCGATAGCGATAGCGTCCCAAATCAATTCCCAGTAAACTGCAAAGCATAATCCGAATCGTGGCTTTATGCGAAACTACTAAAACATTACCTTGGGAATGTTTTTCTTGAATTTCAGCAATTACAGGCATAGAACGGTTAGCAATATCTACCGCAGTTTCTCCACCTAGTGGTGCATTCCAAGCGGGTTCTGTTAACCATTTTACATAGTTTTCTGTGTAATTCTCTTGGGCAAACGATTTACTCTTAGTTTCCCATTTGCCGTAACTACCTTCTCTAAGTCCGTCACGCAACTGCATATCCATACCGATAGCATCACAAAATGGCTTGGCAGTTGCGATTGTGCGCTTCATCGGGCTAACATAAACAGCCTCCCACTTCAGTTTTTGATAAACATCGGCAAAACTCTTTGCCATCTGCATCCCTTCAGAAGTCAACTCCGCATCAGTTTCACCGCAGAAATTACCACTTTGACTAAAAGTAGTTTCTCCATGTCGCAGTAAATATAAATTGAGTGTCATAGCTTGTATCGCGATTGGGATAAAGGATGTTTGTGCAAAAATAAAATACCATCAATCTCGCAATCTTTTATGTGACACCAGGACAAAGTAATCAACCAAAAAAGTCAATCAACCACAAACTTTTGATTTCGTTGACAAAAGTAGCGGTAAGAGCTAGTACTCTAGTTTGAGCCGGGATACGGATACCGTTGCCGAATTCCCCAAACAGCTAAACTGAACCGATTGAGAGCTTTCTGAGCAATTTTATACCCAGATGCAACAACAGTAGGGAAGTTGATTATAGCAGTCCTAAATGAGTCGTGAAAAATATAGATAAGGAAACGAACCGCCTTCTCTACGAGACACTACGTATAGCTTGCTTCCCCGTAGGGGTACGCGCAGCGTCTCGTAGAGAAGAACGCAAAGGACGCAAAGAGAAGAAAGAAGAAAGAGATATGTAATCTTCACAAATGATTTAGGATCGCTATAGCAACTTACACTCTCTATTTTTAGTAAAGACGCAGTGCGAGTGAGGCAAAAATATGGTAATAAAAAAATCTAGATTACGAAAAATCAAACGCTTTTTAAGTGTACTGCTGTTTTTGGCTATATTCTTAGGCGCTCTTTTATTGCCGCCCACCTTTGCACATATAACATCGGCAAACTCTAGTGTTCAAAGATTGTCCGATGCCCAAAACTTGTATGAACAGGGGAGAAAATTCTATGAAGTCGAACAGTTTGCTGAGGCTGTTAAAGTATGGCAGCAGGCTATCTCTGCATTCAAAGGCAATGGAGATCAACTGCGACAAGCGATGACACTGGGCGATTTATCATTAGCCTCTCAGCAACTTGGACAGTGGAGTGAAGCAGAAAGTGCGATCGCTCAAAGTCTAAACTTATTAGAAACCACGCAAAACATCAACGCCAAAGAACGCTCCCAAATCCTTGCCCAAGTTTTAGATATCAAAGGTCGCCTGCAATTAGCTCAAAACAAGGCTGAAGATGCTTTAAATAGTTGGCAACTCTCAATTGACATTTACAAAAAAGTAGGAGACGACAAAGCGGTTATTCGTAACCGGATTAACCAAGCGCAAGCTTTACAAGTTTTGGGGTTTTATCATCAAGCTGAAAAAACCTTAAAAGAAACTATTAAAATACTGCAAAGCCAACCTAACTCGCCTTTGAAAGTCGCAGGGTTGCGTAGTCTCGGCAATGTTGTACAAGTCACTGGTGATTTAGAAACATCTCGGCAAATATTGCAACAAAGTTTAGCAGCAGCTTCATCGTTGCCAGATAAGCAAGCAGTAGGAGATATTCTACTCAGTTTAGGCAACACAGCCCGCGCTCAACAAGATGTCCCAGCAGCTATGGAATTTTACCGAAAAGCTACCAATGCTGCCACTTCACCAACTACCCGCATTCAAGCTGAAGTTAATCAACTCAGGCTACTAGTGGAAACCGAGAAATTTGATGCGTTCCCAGCGTTATCGTCCCAAATCCAAACTCAACTTAGTGAATTACCACCCAGTCGTACAGCAATTTCTGCCCGCATCAACTTTGCCCAAAGTCTAACGAAATTTAGAAAAAAAACTAGCACAGACACGCCCTCATGGTTGAATATTGCCCAACTTTTATCATCTGCTATTGAGCAAGCCAGAAGCTTGCAAGACCAACGCACAGAATCTTATGCTCTTGGTGTTTTGGCAGAAGTGTACGAACAAACTCAACAATGGTCTGATGCCCAAAACCTTACCCAGCAAGCCTTGCTGATGGCTCAAGCTATTGATGCTAAAGATATTGGCTATCGATGGCAATGGCAGCTAGGACGTTTGTTGAAAGTGAAGGGAGATACGCAAGGTGCGATCGCAGCTTACAATGAAGCAATTAATAGTCTCCAGTCACTCCGCAACGATTTAGCTGCCGTCAATCCAGAAGTGAAGTTTTCCTTTCGGGATGAAGTCGAACCTGTATACCGGGAATTAGTAGATTTACTTTTGCAACCTGGGGAAAATTCCCAACCAAATCTAGCAAATATTGAAAAAGCCAGCGAAACAATAGAATTGTTGCAAGTCGCAGAACTTGATAACTTTTTTCGCAACACCTGTTTGAATGCTCAAATTCAAAGCAAAAAACAAGACCAAACAGCCGTAACAGTTATCTATCCATTTATTTTGCCAGACCGACTAGAGGTGATTCTCCAATTACCGCAAAAACGTTGGCTGCACTATGCTACTGCTGTAAGTAAAGATGAAGTGCAAACTACTTTAAAACAACTACAGCAAAATTTAACCAAACCCCATACATTACGAAAAATTCAGTCTTTGTCGCAAAAGGTATATAACTGGTTGATTAAACCCGCTGAAGGTGCTTTAGCTGAAAGTAAAACTCCTACTTTGGTATTTGTGCTGGATAGGTGGTTGCGAAATATCCCGATGGCAGCTCTTTATGACGGCAAACAATATCTGATTGAGAAGTATAGCATTGCATTGACTCCAGGTATGCGACTGATTGAACCCAAACCATTGCAAAAAGAATTAAAGGTAATAGCCGCAGGATTGAGTGAACCAAGTTCTGGATTTTCGGCACTACCCAACGTGAAGCGGGAATTAGAGCAAATCCGGGCTGAGATCCCTAGTAATATACTTCTCAATCAAGAATTTACCAGATCGGCTTTGCAGAATCGAATTAATTCTCTGCCTTTTCCAGTCGTTCATCTGGCAACTCATGGTCAGTTTAGCTCCAAAGCTGAGGAGACATTTATTGTTGCTTGGAAAGACCGTATTTATGTCAAGCAGTTTAATCAGTTAGTGCGAACTATCGAGCAAAACCGACCTGAAGCTATTGAATTGCTTGTGCTGAGTGCCTGTCAAACAGCTACTGGAGACGCACAGGCTGGGTTGGGAATCGCTGGTGTCGTTTTTCAAGCGGGAGCGCGGAGTACCATCGCTTCTCTGTGGAACTTAGATGATGAATCTACGGCTGTGTTAATGAGTCAATTTTACCAAGAGTTAGCTAACAAAAAGTTGACTAAAGCTGAAGCACTGCGTCGCGCTCAACTGGCTCTTTTAAAAAATCCTAAGTACATACATCCCAGGTATTGGGCACCCTACGTTCTGCTAGGTAATTGGCTGTAGTTTTATATCTGGATAAATACAGCAGTTTGTAATTTGGTGAATGACACTGATGCAGCGCAGGTAAATTTAGTAACTTTCAATCTCACTGGAGTTTAGACTAAAAGCGATATGAGAGAACGCAAATCAAAAGGAATTAGAGGTTAAAAATATTATCTTGTCAGCCTTAAAGCATCCT
>NZ_JBALCZ010000045.1:0-57649 GCF_036917615.1 Nostoc sp. | reverse complement strand
GCTGTTGGCTCAACTTTGGGTGCTAATGGTATAGCTCTTGCGATCGCTGTTGGCTCAACTTTCGGTGCTGGTGGTATAGTTGCTCTTGCGATCGCAGTTGGCTCAACTTTGGGTACTGGTGGTATAGTTGCTCTTGCAATCGCTGTTGGCTCAACTTTGGGTGCTAATGGTATAGCTCTTGCGATCGCTGTTGGCTCAACTTTCGGTGCTGGTGGTATAGTTGCTCTTGCGATCGCTGTTGGCTCAACTTTCGGTGCTAATGGTATAGCTTTTGCAATCGCTGTTGGCTCAACTTTCGGTGCTGGTGGTATAGTTGCTCTTGCGATCGCAGTTGGCTTAACTTTGGGTACTGGTGGTATAGTTGCTCTTGCGATCGCTGTTGGCTGTGGTTTGAGTGCTGGTGGTATAGGTGGTATAGTTGCTTTTGCGATCGCTGTTGGCTCAACTTTGGGTTGTTGAGGAGATAGATTTGGTGATTCTGCTTTCTGCTGCCTTGGTTCTGGCCGGAATACCTCTGCTGAAGATAAGGCTGTTGAGTCAAAAGGACTCTTGTTAGAGGACTTATGTGTATCTGAATTAGCTGACTTCACAGCAGAAACAGGTTTTTTCGGTAAAGCTTTACCACCTGCAATTGAATCTTTAGTAGCCCGGAATGAGCTTTTTTGGGGTATGTGTGTTTCATTGGGATAAACTTCAACTACCTCAATTGGAATCTCTTGCTTAGGCTCAGGCGTAAATGCTGTGAGCCAATATTTGCTCCCTATCAGTAAAATACAGTGTAGGAGGATGGAACTAACTAAAGCTGGGAGCATATCCAGGGAGCGCACGCTCCGATAGCGCTGAAATTCCTGAGAAAAAGCCATGTTATTGTGCTTTTGCGTGATAGATAACAGCCTCAACAGTCTATTTACTGTCTTCTAATTTAGAGGATATCGCATCTGATTCCAGCAAAACAACGAGATATTGGATGATATCTTCTTTGAACTGCATCAAGCTGAAAATTCTCTGGATAAGATCATTTACGATGAGCCAGAAGATAGCTTAATTCCTGAGTTTGATCTGACGGACTCCTACCTTGAAAATCACCTGCACTTGAAAGACTTTTAATACATCGGCGCTAGGCCATTACCTCGATAGAGCTTTAAAATCTCCTCTTGTGTAGAACGACAGATTATTTGATAGATTAGGGATATAGGAATCCTATTTGAGATCCGAACAGGGTACATACTGATGCAACTTCGGAAAATCAAATTCTTGATGATTGATAAAAAACTTAAATAGCCATTTGACAACAGTAAAAGATTTGCATATCATCCAAAATTTTCTCAAGAAGTTTTTGCTCTGTAAACAAAAATCTTCTACAGGATTTTGCTCTTGAGCATTGTGTACAAATCGAAACTGTTGAAATATCGCATTTCATCAGGATAGGTGAAAATCAGAGCGATGTCTACGACGGGCTACGCCTACGCGCTGCTTTTTCTAGTTTAGCTTTCAGGGGCGATCGCTTTTTTTATTACTAATGGAATTTTTCTCAGCGTAGTTGAGATTTTTCTGATATTCTCTAATTTTTTGTTGAGCTACTACATAATTTTGGCTGGAAGATGGCACAGTTTTCATAAGTGCGATCGCACCTTCCCACTGACTCATAACTATCTTCCAATCATCTGAAGATTTTGCTAATTGAGTAAGGTTAGCTGCATTAATTGCTTTCCTTACTGCTTCTCGGAATGTATCGGTTTTCAGTAACACAGCCGGCGATTCTGAAGTCACTGGTGAGGGTGTAACTAATACAGACTTTGATGGGATTTGTATTGAAATTTTAGAGGTTATGGGAAATATTTCCACGGATTTTGAATAAAAGTATATTCCTACAGCAATTGAAAATATCAAAAAGATAAACAGCCAATTTTTATTTAAATTGCGAGATTTATATTGATTATTGATAATTATAGTTTTTTCATCATTTGATAAGATATTTGATTTCATTTTGTGTACACCCATTTTCCCACGCAATCTATTGAGTTGTTTATCTACCTTTAAATCAGTGTTAGATTTACTTGTATCTATTTTTTTATTCTCAGAATAAGCAGATATAATTCGGTGTCTTACCAAATATTCAATTTGATAAGTTAATGCCCCACTAGAAATATAGAACAGTCCCAATATTAATATTAAATTATTACTAATATTTTGCATTTGTGTATAGTATTCAATTGGTCTGGCGTAAATAGGATTAAATAAGGATAGGAGTATTATAGAAAACAAAGCTGTTATCAGTGTAGAAATTGCAATTACAAGCCAAGCATACAATCCTTCCCACCAACTCATTATTCCTGGTAATAATCCTTGTGTTTTACCTATTTCAGGTGCTTGAATTTCTGATAGAAACCTACTAATGAGCAAGTGTAAGCAGTGATGAGTAAAAGAAATTATAGGAATTGGAGATAGGAGTAACAGTATTGTAAATATAAAAAATAATTCCGGACTGTTGACAAAATAGGCGATACGGTAGCCTACCTTTCCAGTATTATTAACTACAAATATAATAACTCTCAAAAATAGAGCCAAAATCAATACTTTTAACCAAGAACTAGGATAAGGAAACCATAAAGTCCAGTAAAATTTTTGTAGCTTTTGCTTAGTAACATTCAGAATATTCGGCTGTGTCATAATCAATAAATGTAAAAAACTGATAAACTATCGTCTATCTTAGGATTCCCCATTTACACGATAAAGCAACATTTTCAAAAATTTTAAAGTTATATATTTAAAATTTAGATTAAATCTGTTACATTTATTACAAAAATACCGAATTTAGACTCTTTCTCTGCATCTCTGTGTAAAGGAAATTCAATCCTAACGTTCCTTTGTAATAACAGAACTACCATTACTAATACTTACTTTTTGAATAAAAACGTCAGTACAAGATGATAAAATATCAGTACTTATTTGATTAGCAATAAATTCAAAATCTTGGTTTGTTAATTCCTGTGCAGTATCGCCACTGAAGTTAATAGAAATAGTTAGAATTTGAGGATTACTAGAAGACTGTTCATCATCTACTCCTTCTATTTGAGCTTCTGCTATGCCCAAATCAAACTCTTTACTCCAAGCTGGAAACTCTTTACCTATTTGTTGTCCATAAACTTTCACTATTTCAACAGATACAGCCCCTAAAGCCGTTAACCCTTTACGGATAAATGCAACTAAAATTTGCTGATTTGGTACTTCAGCAGATTCTAGGATTACCTCTAAGCAAGCATCTTGGAAGGCAACTTTTGCAGTGATCCCTTTGGGGTATAGATGGCGGTTCATCAGAGATGCGATCGCCTGGGTATCTCCCTGTTTTGCAAGTTCCAGAATATTCGGCTGTGTCATAACCAGTAAAAGAGAAAATCTGGGAAAATAAACTTATATTCTCAGGGTTCCCTCTCGACAGCCTTAAGTAACATTCTCATGCAAGATATCAACTAACCAGGGTTAAAATATCTAGTATAAAGATAGTCTTTCATAGAGTTTTGCAAAAAATATATTTTGACTGCATCAATATCAAAAATTCCCAAGATTGATATCAATCAATTTAATTCCCCATTAAAACATGAAGATTTATCAAGATTATGCTTGGCCCTCAACGCTGGAGGAAGCCATAGTTATCCAAGAAAAGTTCCGAGATCAGGTAATTACTGAGGATCAACTGCAAGAACCTATCCAGTATGTTGCTGGAGTAGATATGGGTTTTGAAGCCGATGGAACAATTAGCCGTGCAGCTGTCGCAGTCCTGAGTTTTCCTGATTTGCAAGTAATTGAGACGAGCCTAGCACACCGTCCTACTTCCTTTCCCTACATTCCTGGTTTCCTCTCATTTCGGGAAATCCCAGCTGTTCTTGATGCTTTGGAGAAAATTAAAATAACACCAGATATCATCCTGTGTGATGGTCAAGGAATTGCCCATCCCCGCAGATTAGGTATAGCTAGCCATCTAGGGTTACTTATAGATATGCCAACAATTGGTGTAGCTAAGTCGTTGTTGGTAGGCAAGTATGAAGAATTGCCCCAAACCAAAGGCAGCACGCAACCACTGATATATAAGGGTGAAACCATTGGGGCAGTTTTACGCACACGCACCGGAGTAAAACCTCTGTACATCTCCAGTGGCCATCGAATTAGTTTACCTACAGCAATTGACTATGTATTACGCTGCACGCCAAAATATCGGCTGCCAGAGACTACACGCATTGCTGATAAATTAGCGTCAGCGAAATAAAGCTTATGGAAATTTTTTCTAAATACTTGCTTGCACTTACTCAATCGTGTTAGGAATCGCACAGAAAGAAGTTGAAGTAGCTAAATACGAGTTACGAAGTTAGAACAATGAACGCACTGACTTTACAGTGGCACGATGCAGGTCAAGATAGAACTCAGAACATTTACGAACAACAGCCAAGTCAAAATCCTGGCACTGTCCGCATCGGTCGCGATCCACTCCGGTGCGATATTGTTCTGAGTCACCCCACTGTCTCTGGTCTGCACGTTGAAATCTTTTTTCATCACCAGCAACAGCGCTTTTATATCAGGAATTTGCGATCGCAAAATCCCCCCATTGTCAATGGACAGCAATTAGTCCAAGGTGAAATGCCTTTAACTGAGGGTGCTAGTATCTGTTTGGGACAAATAAAACTCAAGGTTACTAGTATTTCCACGGGTAGCATTCCAGCAACAATTTTGCTGCCACCGCATCCACCAACACCCCCAGGAGTTTATGGCTTAGAATGCCCCAAATGTCATAAAGTTTCCCCAGGAGAAAATCTACAAATTGGCTGTCGTTGGTGTGGGACATCTTTGGCGGCGGCTGTGAGTGTGTTAGTAGCACCGAGTAGTTGATGAAGCAGGGGGAGCAGGGGGGGACAAGGGGACAAGGAGAATAACCATGCCCTGTTTGCCCAATACCCAATACTTCTCTACGAGAAGCTGCGCCCTAAGCGTAGCTATGCCGCAGGCTTTACGACTACGCTCAGTACAAGTGCCTAATGACTAATGACTAATGACTAATGACTTACAAATTAAATTGAGTTGGGAAGATCCAGCGACGGGAGAACGGCGAGAACCAATGTTGAGTATGCCGATCGCTTTTGGTCGAGAATTCGCTCGCTTACCTGCTGAACTCAGGGAAGTGCGGGTTTCTAGGATGCTGCTTAACAGTAACGAAGTTTCTCGCTACCATGCCCTAATTGACTGGGAACAAGACCATCTGGTGGTGATTGACCAAGGTAGCGTTAACGGTGTGTATGTCAATGGTCAACCACAAACGCGCAGTGTTCTAGCTAATGGCGATACGTTGCAAATGGGCCCCTATGTGATAATGGTGACATTTGCTGCTAGCGCCTCTGAACCAGATACCAGCCCCCCTTCAACGATTCACTTTAACGCAAATACCAATCTCCCAGACCCCAGATTGCCTGTAGTTCAGCCGCTAACGCCCTTGGCAAGTAATTTCCCGCCATTAGCGTTTGGGGCACAAAAAGTCGCTGTGCAAGCACTTCATGCTACGGGATTGCCAGTAGATGAATCCGATTATCTAGCGATCGGGGCGGGACTGGGTAGCTTTTTTTGGGCTGATTTGCTGCGAATTAGTGGTGTGCATGCTGAGAAGATTGTGGCTTTGGGATTAGAGGCGCAGCCTTATGCTCGTTACAAGCGCCTGTGTCTAAATTCGCAAATTCCCTTACATGAAAGACTGCGTTCTAATTCTGACTCTTGTCCTGATAATATTTGGGGCTGGCCAAGTTATGCCTTGCGTGAGGCTTGGCACGATTTCACCAAGGGACAGATGAAATCAGCATTCAAGTATTTGTGGCAAGTGTTTGCTGAACCAACATTTGCAGAAACTTATACTCCCCGTGCGGGTAATGTCTTTGATTCCATAGACCGGGAGGCGAAGCGCATTGGCTGGAATCAAATTTATCGCTATGGGCGAGTTAGGGTAATTCGCAAAACTGATGACGGCAGATATTGCGTAGCCTATTCTCGCGGCCCAGGAAATTATGCTTTTTTAGTTACTCGTTATTTACATTTAGCTACTGGGTATCCAGCAATTCAGTTTCTCCCAGATTTGCAAGCTTATAGGGAAAAATATCAAGATTTTAAATCTGTCGTCAATGCTTATGAAGCCCACGATCATGTTTATGAACAACTAGAGCAACAAGGTGGTACGGTATTGATTCGTGGACGGGGAATTGTGGCTTCGCGAATTGTGCAGCGGATTTATGAAGCGAGAAAACGAAATCGGAATATTGCAGTTTTGCATTTAATGCGATCGCCTAAACCCCAAGGCAACAAATTTCAAAATACCCAGCGCCTAGTCAAAAATCATTACGAATTTCAACCCTTTAACTGGCCAAAAGCTTGTTGGGGCGGCGAACTCCGGGCAATGTTAGAAAAAGCAAGTCCTGATGAACGCAAGCGTTTACTAGCAGACTGGGGTGGAACTACCACCGCCGACCGCCACGACTGGCAGCAAATTACTGCCCAAGGCATCAGCGAAGGTTGGTATCAAATTACCTTCGGAGAGGTTTTGGATGTAGAACGAGATGCCCAAAACCGGACTGTTACCCGTATCCGAGAGCAAAGCTTTGGGGAAATGAAGTTGCTAGCTGACTTTATTGTTGATGCTACTGGACTGGATGCCAAGGTAGATACTAATCCCCTCTTAGCAGATTTAGTGAAACATTACAACCTGCCAGTGAATCATCTTGGGCGATTGGCTGTAGCGAACAATTTTGAATTAGTAGAAATGCGTAGTGATAAAGGTCAAATGTATGGTGCTGGGGCTATTACTTTAGGTGGCCCTTATGCAGCAGTTGATAGTTTCTTGGGCTTGCAGTATGCCGCATTAGTCGCCATTGATGGACTCGCCGTCGCCCGTGCGCCTGAAGTTCAAAAGTTGAATCTTGTAAGTTCCTTTGGGCAGTGGTTGAAGTGGGTGTTAAATCGGTCACCTTAGTGTGAGGAGACAGGAGGCAGGAGGAATACAGTAGACCTCTTGCATAAATCAAAAATAAGAACCCCACCCCGCCAAAGCTACGCTTTGTCTCCCCTCCCCGCTTGCGGGGAGGGGTTGGGGGTGGGGTGTTAGGGACTTTTGCAAGAGGTCTAGTATTTAACTAGCTGTTTTGAGTACCAAATTCCAAATTTAAGATTCAAAGGCTCAACGTTCGAGTAAAAAGGTGCAACGTTTGAGTAAAAAGGCTCAACGTTCGAGCAAAAAGGTGCAACGTTCGAGCAAAAAGGTGCAACGTTCGAGCAAAAAGGCTCAACGTTCGAGTAAAAAGGCTCAACGTTCGAGCAAAAAGGCTCAACGTCGAGTCAAGGGCTTTATCAGCAAGCAGAACCTTGGTTGCAGCAGTGTGAAAAAGTCACTAAAAATCGTCTTGGTTTAGAACATCTCAATGTCGCGGCTAGCGTGAACAATCTGGCAACATTTTACCGTTCTACAGGACGCTACAACGAAGCTGAACCCCTGATGCAGCAAGTTTTGGCACTGGTCAAACGCCTACTGGGAGAAAACCATCCCCGTGTCGCCACTAGCCTGAACAATCTGGCAGAACTCTACCGTTGTACAGGACGCTACAATGAAGCTGAACCACTGTTTCAACAAGCTTTGGAACTGAAAAAACACCTACTGGGAGAAAACCATCCCCGTATCGCTACTATCCTAAACAATCTGGCAGAACTCTACCGTTGTACAGGATGCTACAACGAAGCTGAACCACTGTTTCAACAAGCTTTAGAACTGACAAAACGCTTACACGCAGACAACCATCCTGATGTTGCCACTAGCCTGAACAATCTGGCAGCACTCTACCGTTTTACAGGACGCTACAGTGAAGCCGAACCTTTGTATAAGCAAGCTTTAGAACTGACAAAACGCCTGCTGGGGGACAATCATCCTGATGTCGCCACTAGTCTGAACAATCTGGCAGAACTCTACTTTTCTACAGAACGCTACGACGAGGCTGAACCTTTGTTTCAACAAGCTTTGGAACTGAGAAAACACTTACTGGGAGACAACCATCCCGATGTCGCCACTAGCCTAAACAATCTCGCATTACTCTACCGTTCTACAGAACGCTACAGCGAAGCCGAACCCATGTTTCAGCAAGCTTTGGAACTGAGAAAACGCTTATTGGGAGAAAACCATCCCCATGTCGCCAATAGCCTGAACAATCTCGCATTACTTTACGGTTCTACAGGACGCTACAGCGAAGCCGAACCCCTGTTTCAGCAAGCTTTGGCAATTTCTGAGCAGACTTTAGGTATAGGTCATCCTACTACTATGAGGATTCGGGGAAATTATGCAAGCTTTTTAAAAGAAGCATATCGCTAACGATCGCACCCCTTCTCCCAAAATCACACCATAACCCTTCACTTATACAAATCTTTACCTAACTGCAAGCAATAATTGATGCCACACAACAGTTGTAGTTCAAATTTTAACAGCGATCGCCTCCAAATTGTAACCTCAAACAGCGATCGCTCCCTCTTAATCTCTTTCTCCGTGTCCTCTGCGCCTCTGCGGTTCGATTTTTATACTAATTGACAACGTGCAATTACCCTCTTATATCTAAAGTACAGTGAAAAATAGAGCGATCGCATAGCCATTTTGAGTACAAAACTCGAAACTTGAGGTTCAAAGGCTCAACTATCAGCCTCAAAGGCTCAATCGTCAGCCTCAAACGCTCAACTGTCAGCCTCAAAGGCTCAACGTTGAGGTTCAAACGCTCAACTGTCAACCTCAAAGGTTCAACATTGAGGTTCCGTAATCGCCACAATCATACTGGCAATTCCCCCAATCGACAATGAAGTTAAAATTGCAGCCGCGAGGATGATTTTAGTGAGACTGTATCCATCTCGCATCCAAGTAGATGGATTCTCTACCGATGTTGGCGAGGCGGGGATTAATTGCGAAGTTTGGGTGGTTTAATTGGAGTTGACTGGAGTTTTTAAGGCAGTTTTCACGGCTGGAACCTCTTCTAAATCTTTCTATGGAAATGGTATTTCTGCCAGAAGAAGAGGAGATTCCCTAGAAATGGGTAGAAATTAAGTAGAATCGAGAAGAAATCTCACAAGCTGTCTATGCAATGGGTTGATTTTCTAGCCAACGAAGCTGCTACTCATAACTTATCTCCAGAGCAAACGGCAGCTTTTGTAGAGCGTTTGAAGAATGAAAACTTAGGTAAGAGTCAGGTGAAACTTGCCAGCGAATTGAATATCAGTATTGGTGTTTTCAAAAAGCTGATGACTAAGGTGTATGACAAGTTTGCCCAGAGTTGTCCTGAGTTAGGGACTTCTAAGAGTCGGGGCAAACTAGAAAAGTTACGGGCTTACCTGAGCGCAAAATATAATCGCAGGCAAGACTTCGGCGTGAGCGCTACTTCTCTACAAGAGGCTGCGCCAACGGCAACGGCTCCATCGAGCGTACCCCTACGGGGAAGCAAGCTACGCGTAGCGTCTCGTAGAGAAGTCGAGATGCTCAGTACAAGTCAGTCGAACGCTGCCCACACCACAATAAAAGAAATTCATCAAAATATTCCCCCTGGTGTCCCATTGGAAAAATTTGTGGGACGTGAGGCGGAACTACAAAACCTGCACTCCTCATTACAAATATCTGGGCAAGTTGCCATTGTCGCTGGGGCGGGTATGGGTGGTGTAGGTAAAACTGAACTCGCTACCCAATACGCCAAACAGTATTTGCAGAATTATCAGGGTGGGGTTTGCTGGTTATCTGCACAGGGTATTGATGTCGGAATTCAGATTCTCAGATTTTTTGAATTAAAATTCAACATCATTGCACCGGACGATTGGGAATTAGCAGATAGGCTTCGATACTGCTGGGATAATTGGCAAGAAGGTGAAGTACTGCTGGTGTTTGATGATGTCAGCGACTACAAAAAACAGGTTCAGCCTTATCTCCCCCCAGAATCACCCCGGTTTAAAGTATTGCTGACAACGCGTCAGGAATTTGATATTATCCTGCCGCAATTACGTTTGGGTGTTCTCAAACCATTGGCGGCGATGAAATTATTAAAATCGCTAGTTGATAGGGAAGGACTTAAAAGCGAGGCTTGGGTTGCCAGAAGAATTTGTAAATTCTTGGGATATTTGCCTTTGGCATTAGAGTTAGTGGGGCGATATGTGGATACAATGCCAGATTTGTCTCTGGAAACACTGCTGAAGCAGCTAGAGAAAAAGCGACTGGAACACGAAGCAGTAGCCAAGGCTAACCCATTGATGTGTTATGAATATGGCGTTACTGAAGCTTTTGCATTGAGTTGGGAACAATTGGATGAGAATGCACAAAGCTTTGGCTGTTGGCTGAGTTTGTATGCCTTGGCTGACATTCCGTTATTTGTTGAGGCGATAGAAAATGACGATGAACAAGAATTCTGGGAAAAAGCTATAGCCCAGTTGCAGAAACTGCATCTAATACAATCGCAAAGTCAGGGAATTTATCGGTTACATCCACTGATTCGACAATTTTTCCAAATAAAGTTGGATGAGTCAAGTGAGGCAGATAAGGTAAAAACTGCCTTTGCAGCCATGATGTTAGAGGTGGCAAAGCAAATTCCTCAACAGCCTAACCCTGAAGATATTCTCAACTTCACTCTCGCTATCCCCCACATTGCAGAAATTGCAACCCATCTTTCCCAGTATCTCAGTGATGAGGATTTAAGTTGGCCTTTCACAGGCTTAGGCTGGTTTTATAACGGTCAAGGACTTTATCAGCAAGCAGAACCTTGGTACAAACTATGTATTGAGGTAGCTGAAAATCGTTTTGGTTTAGAACATCCCGATGTCGTCACTAGCCTGAACAATCTCGCAGGACTCTACATATCTACAGCACGGGACAGCGAAGCCGAACCCTTGTATCAGCAAGCTTTGGAACTGACTAAACGTTTACTGCCAGACAACCATCCCGATGTTCTCACTAGCCTGAATAATCTCGCAGGACTCTACAAATCTACAAGACGCTACAGCGAAGCCAAACCCTTGTTTGAGCAAGCTTTGGAATTGAGCAAACGCTTATTGGGAGACAACCATCCCGATGTCGTCACTAGCCTGAATAATCTCGCAGCACTCTATCATTCTATAGGACGCTACAGCGAAGCCGAACCCCTATATCAGCAAGCTTTGTCACTGAGAAAACGCTTACTGGGAGACAACCATCTCGATGTCGCTATTAGCCTGAACAATCTCGCAATACTCTACGAATCTACAGGACGTTACAGCAAAGCTGAACCCCTATATCAGCAAGCTTTGTCACTGAGAAAATGCTTACTGGGAGACAACCATCCCGATGTTGCAACTAGCCTGAACAATCTCGGAGAAGTCTACCGTTATACAGAACGCTACAGCGAAGCCGAACCCCTATATCAGCAAGCTTTAGAATTGAGAAAACGTTTACTGGGAGACAACCATCCCGATGTCGCCACTAGCTTGAACAATCTCGCAGAACTTTACCGTTATACAGAACGTTACAGCGAAGCCGAACCCCTATATCAGCAAGCTTTAGAATTGAGAAAACGTTTACTGGGAGACAACCATCCCGATGTCGCCACTAGCCTAAACAATCTTGCATTAGTCTACGGTTCTACAGAACGTTACAGCGAAGCCGAACCCCTGTATCAGCAAGCTTTAGAATTGAGAAAACGCTTACTAGGAGACAATCATCACCATGTCGCCAATAGCCTGAACAATCTGGCATTACTCTACAAATTTACAGGACGATACAGCGAAGCCAAACCCTTGTTTGAGCAAGCTTTGACAATTTCTGAACATACTTTAGGTGTAGCTCATCCCAATACAATGACAGTAAGGGGAAATTATGCAATCTTTTTAAGAGAAACATATCGCTAGCGATCGCCTCCAGCACACTACGCGATGTCTACGACGGGCGTAGCTGCTGCACCTTTCTACCAAGACTACACCATAACGCTTCGCTTGTGAAAATCTTTACCCAACTGCAAGCAATAATTGATGCCACACAACAGTTGTGATTTAAAGTTTAGGAGCGTAGACGCGCAGCGGCTTGCCGTTAGGCATCGCATAGCCATTTTGAGTACTAAAACTCGAAACTTGAGGTTCAAAGGCTCAACGTCGAGGTTCAAAGGCTCAAGTGGCGATGTCTAACCGCAACCACTGCTTTTAAATGTTTCTATGCAAATGGTATTTTTACCCGAAGACAGAAGCTTTCCAAATGGAGACAAAGTAGAATTAAAAATAAGTATCATAAGCCATTTATGCAATGGGTTAATTTTTTAGCCAAAGAAGCTGCTACTCATAGCTTATCTCTAAAGCAAACGGCAGCTTTTGTAAAATATTTTAATACTGAAAACTTAGATAAAAGTGAAGCTAAACTTGCCAAGAAATTAAACGTTGATGTTACTGCTTTCAGAAAGTTAATGCGTGAGGTATATGGCAAGTTCGCCCAGAATTATCCTGAATTAACTATTTCCAACAGTCGGGGCAAACTAGAAAAGTTACAAGTTTACCTGAGCGCTAAATATAATAGCGAATTGGATGTTCTCAAACCATTAGCGGCGATGAAATTATTAAAATCGCTAGTGGTTCGGGAACGACTGCGACAAGAAGCTTGGGTTGCCAGAAGAATTTGTAAATTTTTGGGATATTTACCTTTAGCGTTAGAGTTAGTGGGGCAATATCTGGATAAAATGCCAGATTTGTCTTTGGAAACACTGTTGAAGAAGCTAGAGAAAAAGCGACTGGAACATGAAGCAGTAGTCAATGCTAACTCATTGATGCCTTATGAATATGGTGTAGCTGAAGCTTTTGAATTGAGTTGGGAACAGCTCGATGAGAATGCACAAAGCTTTGGCTGTTTACTAAGTTTGTGTGCCTTAGCTGATATTCCCTTATCTGTTGAGACGACAGAAGATAAGAAAAAACAACAACTCAATGAAAAAGCCATAGCCGATTTACTGGAATTGCATTTGCTACAACAGAAAAGTAAAGGAATTTATCAGCTAAATCCACTGATTAGGCAACTTATCCAAATTAAGTTGGATAAGTCAAGTGAGGCGGATGAAGTAAAAACTAAATTTGCAGCGATGATGTTAGAGGTAGCAAAGCTAATTCCGCAACAGCCTAACCCTGAAGATATTCTTAACCTTACTCCACATATCCCGCACATTATAGAAGTTGCAACCCATCTATCCCAGTATCTAGGCAATGAAAATCTAATCACTCTGTTTACCAAATTAGCCTGGTTTTATCAAAGTCAAGGACTTTATCAGCAAGCAGAAACTTGGTTGCAACAGTGTATAGAACTGACTCAAAATCGTCTTGGTTTAGAACATTCCTATGTCGTTACTAGTCTGAACAAATTAGCAGGACTCTATGAATCTACAGGACGCTACAGCGAAGCCCAAGCCTTATATCAGCAAGTTTTAGAACTCAGAAAACGCCTGCTGGGAGGCAACCATCTCGATGTCGCCACTAGCCTAAACAATTTAGGATTACTCTACGAATCTACAGGACGCTACAAGGAAGCCGAACCCTTGCTTGAGCAAGCTTTAAAACTGAGAAAACGCTTGCTGGGAGAAGAACATACCGATGTTGCCACTAGCCTGAGCTATTTAGGATTACTCTACGAATCTACAGGACGCTATAGCGAAGCCGAACCTTTATATCAGCAAGCTTTAGAACTGTGGAAACGCCTAGTGGGAAAAGAACATCCCCATGTCGCCACTAGCCTGAACAATTTAGCAGCATTGTACTGTTATACAGGACGCTACAGCGAAGCCGAACCCTTGTTTAAGCAAGCTTTAGAACTGAGAAAACGCCTGCTGGGAGAAGAACATATTGATGTTGCCACTAGCCTGAACAATTTAGCACAACTCTACGAATCTACAGGACGATACAGCGAAGCCGAACCCTTGTATAAGCAAGCTTTAGAACTGAGTAAACGCCTGCTGGGAGACAACCATCCCGATGTTGCTATTAGTCTGAACAATCTAGCAGCACTCTACCGTCATAGAGGACGCCACAGGAAAGCCAAACCCTTGTTTGAGCAAGCTTTAACAATTTGTGAACGGACTTTAGGTGTAAGTCATCCAACTACTATGACGGTTCGGGCAAATTATGCAAACTTTTTAAGAGAAGCATATCACTAGCGATCGCTGCACTTGATTCGTAATTAGTAATACTCGCCAAGGCGCGAGAAGCAAGCTACGTAATTCGTAATTAGTTAAAATAATATCCCCCTCTCCAGCAGCGAAGAAGGGGTGAAAGTCTACTTACATCCTAAAGACTTGCGAGTATCCACAGCAGTTTTAGAATTCACACCACTTGCCTTAACACAAAGTTTTTTCACTTGCGTCCCATCTAAAATTGCATTCGTAAAATCAGCACCAGTGATATCTACGCCATCAAAAGTAGAACGCAGCATCATTGCATCGGTCAATACAGCATCACTTAAATCAGCATCCTTAAACCTTGTTAGATAGGCTATGCCTTCACTAAAATCAGCACCATGCAGATTTACTCCCTCCAATAGGGTACCGTTAAACACGCCACCACGTAAGTCAGCATTGCTAAAATTAGCATTCTCTAATTTTAGATTGGTAAACTCAGTGCCAATTAAACTTTGACCAGAGTAATCCTTGCCCTTAAGTTCATCATTACCCACAGAACGGGTAATACTGGAAGAACTTGCAGCTTGCGCCGATAGGGGAAACAAAAAAAGAACCATAGCTAAGACAAAGCTAGCTAGTAGTCGCCAATATTTCATAATCTCTTCTTAATAAATCTCAACACTTCCACCATTAACTATTAAACCTCACTGAAGAGAACAAGGGGGACAAGAGGACAAGGGGACAAGGGGACAAGGAAAATAACCATGCCCTGTTTGGCCAATACTTCTCTACGAGAGGCTGCGCCCTAAGCGTAGCTATGCCGCAGGCTTTACGGCTTCGCTCAATACAAGTGCCTAATGCCCCAATTCAATACACAAGACTGTAAAACCAGAAAGCATCTCGTAGGATGATAGATGTTGAGGTGCGATCGCAAAATTACCTGTGGCTAATCAAGAAGACAACGCCCAATCTCTGGCGCGAACCCCTTTATATCAACTGGGTGTAGAACTCAAAGCCCGCCTTACCAGCTTTGGCGGCTGGGAAATGCCTGTGCAATTTAGTGGCATTAGCCGCGAACACGAGGCTGTAAGAAATACAGCCGGAATGTTCGATATTTCCCACATGGGCAAATTTACCCTCCAAGGTAAAAACCTGATTTCCCAACTCCAGCCTCTAGTGCCTTCAGACTTGAGTCGTTTGCAAGCTGGTCAAGCACAATACACCGTATTGTTAAATCCCCAAGCCGGAATTATTGACGACATCATTGTCTATTATCAAGGTGAAGATGCCACTGCTATACAGAGGGCATTTATCATAGTCAATGCGGCAACCTCCAGTAAAGATAAAGCATGGCTATTGCAACACCTTGACCTGGATAAAGTGCAATTCCAAGACCTTTCACCAGAAAAAGCCTTAATCGCCGTGCAAGGGCCAAAAGCGATTAAATATCTCCAGCCATTAGTGCAAGAAGATTTACAAACAATCAAAGCCTTCGGACATCTAGAAGCCACGCTACTAGGTAAACCTGCCTTCCTGGCCCGCACAGGTTACACCGGAGAAGATGGCTTTGAGGTGATGGTAGATCCGGATGTGGGAGTAGAATTGTGGCGAAGTCTCCATAATGCTGGTGTTATCCCCTGTGGACTCGGTGCAAGAGATACCCTGCGGCTAGAAGCGGCGATGGCACTTTATGGTCAAGATATCGATGACACCACCACACCATTAGAAGCAGGATTGGGGTGGCTAGTTCACTTAGATACCAAAGGCGATTTTATTGGTCGGGAAGTTTTAGCACAGCAAAAAGCTGCGGGAGTGCAACGCCGATTGGTAGGTTTGCAAACTCAGGGACGGAACATTGCCCGTCACGGTTACCAAGTATTATCCACAGGTAAAATTGTGGGAGAAGTTACCAGTGGCACTCTATCACCCACACTTGGTTATCCCATTGCCTTAGCTTACGTTCCCACCCAGTTAGCAACTGTCACTCAGCAACTAGAAGTCGAAATTCGTGGCAAAGCTTATCCAGCAGTTGTAGTTAAACGTCCCTTTTATCGGTCAAAAAATCGTGTCGCCAACTGATAAGGGCGAGGTTTTTGAGGAATAATGTGTTGTGAGTTACTCAATCTACAGTAAGGTTCATTACCAGATATAGCTTGGATGACTATTGGGGCAATAATTTTTTTGATAAGGGAGAGGAAGTGATATGTCTTTTGAATATCCTCAAGATTTCAGATACCTGGATTCTCATGAATACGTGCGAATAGATGGTGAAATTGCCACCATTGGCATTACTGAATTTGCCGTGCATGAATTGGGTGATATCGTCTTTTTGGAACTGCCAGAAATTGGCGATGCTCTTAGCAGAGGAGAAAACTTTGGCACAATTGAATCAGTGAAAGCAGTTGAAGAACTGAATTCACCAGTAACAGGCACAGTTATAGAACGCAATGAAGCCTTAATTAATTCTCCCGAACAAGTAACAGAAGACCCCTACGGGGAAGGGTGGTTTTTGAAAGTGCGCGTCAATGACCCTGGCGAAGTTGAGGATGCCTTAACAGCGGATGAGTATCGCGCCCAGGTAGAAGGGGACTAGGGAATGGAGGATGAGGGGGACAAGGGGGACAAGGTAAAATTTTCTCCCTTGTCTCCCCCATCTCCTATTCCACCTAAAGATAAGTCATGAAATTTAGATGATCAGAAAAATTACACTTACTTCTCATGAGTATTTGTTGCAAAATATTAAATAGTACCATCTGGAGAGTAATTTGTGGTATCACACGCCCCTATTCTCAAATCTAATGAGCAGCAAGTGCTGGACCAAAGAGGTCAAAAGTTAAGTAGTTTTGCGCCAAGACACATTGGCCCTAACTCCGATGACATCCAGCAAATGCTTAAAGTTTTGGGGTTTCCCAGCCTGGATGCCCTAATCGACCAAACAGTCCCACAGGCAATTCGGCTGAACGAACCGCTAAAGTTATTAGAAGCAGAAAGTGAGTACGCAGCACTGGCATGGTTAAAAAAAGTTGCTGCCAAAAATCAGGTTTTCCGCTCATACATTGGTATGGGATATTACGACAGTATTACCCCACCTGTGATTGGGCGTAACATCCTAGAAAACCCCGGTTGGTATACTGCCTATACTCCTTATCAGCCAGAAATTGCCCAAGGGCGATTGGAAGCGCTGCTGAATTTTCAAACCCTGATTATCGACTTAACAGGTTTGGAAATCGCTAATGCCTCGTTACTTGATGAAGCCACAGCCGCAGCTGAAGCGATGAGCCTAAGCTATGGTGTTTGTAAAAATCAGGCAAATGCCTATTTTGTCTCTGGTGACTGCCATCCCCAAACTATTAACGTGTTGCAAACACGTGCTAAACCATTGGGGATTAAGATTATTATCGGCGATCATCAAACATTTGATTTTGATCAACCAATTTTTGGGGCTGTTCTGCAATACCCTGCAAGTGATGGCACCATTTACTACTACCGCGCTTTTATAGAAAAAGCCCATGCTAAGGGTGCATTGGTGACGGTAGCAGCAGATCCTTTAAGTTTAACTTTGCTGACCCCTCCTGGGGAATTTGGCGCTGATATTGCAGTAGGCAGCACTCAGCGGTTCGGTATTCCCTTGGGGTTTGGGGGACCTCATGCGGCATACTTTGCTACGAAGGAAGACTATAAACGGCTGGTTCCAGGGCGAATTGTGGGAGTATCAAAAGATGCCCAAGGTAAGCCGGCATTGCGTCTCGCCTTGCAAACCCGTGAACAGCACATCCGCCGCGAAAAAGCTACTAGTAATATTTGTACAGCACAGGTGCTACTGGCCGTAATGGCGAGTATGTACGCCGTCTATCATGGCCCAGATGGACTTAAGACAATAGCTCAGAGGATACATTCCCTGACTTTGATTTTGGCAGAGTGGTTGCAGCGACTAGATTACAGCATCAGTTCCAAACCTTTCTTTGATACGCTGCGGGTGGAGTTAGGAACTAAACCTCTGCAAGAAATTCTACAAGCTGCTGAAGCCCGTCAAATTAATCTGCGTATTTTTGATACATCTACTGTTGGTATCTCGCTGGACGAGACTACCACATTGGATGATGTGCGAGATATATGCCAGATTTTTGCAGGGACAGATGAGCTAAGGTTTGTTTTGAATGTCCAAGAGATGGAATGGATAATTCACCAATCAGGTTTAAGCGGTGAACCATTTAGCCGTCAAAGCACTTATCTCACCCATCCTGTATTTAACCGCTATCACTCAGAAACTGAGTTGTTGCGCTATCTGCACAAGCTAGAAAGCAAGGACTTGTCACTAACGACATCAATGATTCCCTTGGGTTCTTGCACAATGAAGTTGAATGCGACAGCTGAGATGATTCCAGTAACTTGGGAGGAATTTGGCAAGATTCATCCATTTGCCCCTGCGTCGCAAACGCAAGGTTATCAAATTCTGTTTGAGCAACTTGAGACATGGCTAGCTGAAATTACCGGGTTTGCCGGAATTTCTCTGCAACCAAATGCTGGTTCTCAGGGCGAGTATGCTGGACTTTTAGTAATTCGTCAGTATCACGAAAGCCGTGGGCAAAAACACCGCAATGTCTGTTTGATTCCCACCTCAGCACACGGGACAAACCCAGCTAGTGCGGTGATGTGCGGGATGAAGGTGGTGGCAGTTGCCTGTGACTTACAAGGTAATATTGACGTTGATGACCTGAAAGCGAAGGCAGAAAAACACAGCAATGAACTAGCCGCTTTAATGGTGACATATCCCTCTACTCACGGTGTCTTTGAGGAGTCAATTCAGGAAATCTGTGCTGTTGTCCATAGTCACGGTGGACAAGTTTACATGGATGGGGCAAATATGAACGCCCAAGTAGGGATTTGCCGTCCTGGAGATATTGGCGCGGATGTCTGTCACTTGAATCTACATAAAACTTTCTGTATTCCTCACGGTGGCGGTGGCCCAGGTATCGGGCCCATTGGCGTCGCTTCTCATCTTGTGCCATTTTTGCCTGGACATACTGTAGTAGGGACTGGGGACTTGGGACTGGGGACTAGGAAAGAAGAAATTCCCAATCCCGAATCCCCAATCCCCAGTAACCAGCATATTGGTGCGGTTGCTGCTGCGCCTTGGGGTAGCGCTAGTATCTTGGTGATTTCTTGGATGTACATCGCCATGATGGGTACAGCTGGTTTAACTCAAGCAACTAAGGTGGCGATTCTCAACGCTAACTACATCGCTAAGAGACTGGAATCTTACTATCCGGTTTTGTATCAGGGCAAAAATGGTCTAGTTGCCCATGAATGTATTTTAGATTTGCGATCGCTCAAAAAATCGGCTGCGATCGAAATCGATGATGTTGCCAAGCGTCTGATGGATTATGGTTTCCATGCGCCGACTGTCTCTTGGCCCGTAGCAGGTACAATCATGGTAGAACCTACAGAAAGTGAATCTAAACAAGAGTTAGATCGTTTTTGCGATGCGTTGATTTCTATTCGCCAAGAAATTGCTGAGATTGAATTAGGCAAGGTGGATGCCCAAGATAATGTTTTGAAGAATGCACCCCACACTGCCGAAAGTCTCATCACCGGAGAATGGCATCATCTTTATTCTCGCGAACAAGCTGCCTATCCTGCGCCTTGGACTCGTGAGTATAAATTCTGGCCGGCTGTTGGTCGCATTGATGCAACCTTTGGCGACAGGAATTTTGTTTGTTCTTGTCTGCCAATGGATGCTTATTAAACTGAAGTGAAGAGTTAGGAGTCATTCAATTTTGGATTTTAGATTTTAGATTTTTTCTTCAATCCCTTCGGCTTGGTGCAGTCACTCATGGGGGAAACCCCCTTCTCTACGAGACGCCAAGGGCGAACGCGTAGCGTCTCGTAGAGAAGACCGCGCTGCTTCACCAAAATCCAAAATTCAAAATCTAAAATTGACAGAGTTAGGAGTTAGGAATTAAAACTCCTAATTCCAATTCTTTTCGTAAAGATAAAGGCTGATACCCCAATGCAAAAGCTTTGGAACTATCTAAAGAAACATCTGCTGGTCTAGGTGCTGCCATTTTCACATCTTGTTGTCGGCAGGCTTTTAGTCCAGTAGCGGGAAGTTGAAATACTTCCACTAGTAGCTGTCCAAAATCATAGCGAGAAATTCGCTCTTTGCCACCTAAGTGAATGATGCCGTTAACTTTTTCCAATGCTAATAAAAGTCCTTTGGCAGCAGTTGTTCCACTTACTGGTGTACGGAATTCATCGATAAATAAACTTAGTTCTTTTTCGGCTTTTAAAGTTTGAATAAATGGCTGAATAAAGCTTTTAGCTGTGGGTGTTGCTGTACCAAACATCAATGGCATTCGACACACTGCTGTCAGGGGATATCTTTCTAGCATACCTGCTTCGGCGATCGCTTTTTGCTCACCGTAAAGATTGACAGGACACACGCTATCTGTTTCTCGATAGGGGGCATTTAAACCATCAAAAACTAAGTCGCTTGAGGTAAAAGCACAAGGAATAAAATTATCTGCACAAAGTCCGGCAAGATTACAGGATGCTGTGACGTTAATTGCGTGCGATTCTTCCGGATGAGTTTGACAAAAATTTGGTTGCGAATGTGCAGCAGTATGAATTACTGCTGCTGGTTTGACATCACTAAATATGCGCTGCAATTCCTGAAAATCTGTTAAGTTCGCTTTTAAGATTTTGATGCCAGGAATCTCTAAAGGATGGGAAAAATAAGTGCCATAAACTTCCCATTCTTTTTTTGCAAGCTGGTAAAGATGCCATCCCAAAAAACCACTTATTCCGGTAATTAACAATTTTTTCATGTCTAATCGGAAACTGCTCAATAAAAAAGTCTTTGTTATAGCAAGCTTATATTTTACACTGAGTGGTGGTGAAAAAATCCTATTGAAGTAATTCCTGAAACTGCTTTTCACTACGCACTTTGCTAAAGTCTGAGTCAGTTTTTGCTAACTTCTTGTATTTATCAGGAACAAGCTCGATTGCTTTATCTAAATTCTCAATTGCTAATTCGAGATTGCTTTGTAAAGCATAACAGCAAGCTTTGTTGTAATATGCTTGGTGCAAATCTGGCTTGATGGTGATCGCTCTATCATAAGATGTAATAGCATCGTGGTAGCGGTGCAGCTTTGTCAGAGCAATGCCTCGGTTAATTAAAGCTTCATATTTATCGGGTTGGATAGCGATCGCTTTGTCGTAAGATGCAATAGCCTCTTTGTAGCGTTGCAACGATGTTAGGGCTATGCCACGATTATACCAAGCTTCATATTTGTCGGGCTTAATAGCGATCGCTCTATCATAAGATGCAAGAGCCTCTTTGTCGCGTTGCAACGATGTTAAGCCTATGCCACGGTTAATCCAAGCTTCAGGATTCTCAACTTTGATAGCGATCGCTTTGTCGTATGCTTTTATTGCATCTTCGTAACGTTGTCCATCTAATAAATTATTACCTTGATGAAAGAAATCTTCAGCTTTTTGCGTAGCCTTCGCTTCTATCAAAAGTTGGGTTACATTACTTTCTTGCACAACTTGTGTAGTATTTTCTGTCGATGAGTTTGCCCCACCCCTACAGCCAAATGCACAGAAAGCTATCAAGCCAGATGCAACTAAGCAGCGCCGAAAAACCATGCTGTACCTACAAAACTTATCAGATGATGTGAAAATTTGTGCGTTTTTTGAGTATTATCAAAATACACTAGTTTTTACACATTAATTTACTTATATTTTGAGAAATAACTTTGTTGACACTGCATAAAAGCTTCTTAAAATCAAGCGGATGTTACATTATTATATTAAATAGACATAAAGCAATTGCTTAGATTTCCCTTTTAATGAACAAAGGTGCGATCGTTAACTATCTGAAGCTTACACGCTGATAGCAACCTCCTGCCTTATTCACATTACTCTGCTATCAATGGGTAATGAAAAGTCGCGAGACCATTCATTCCAAGACCCAAAATAATTTCTGGCGGAAATTCCTGCCATTTGCAGAGCAATCAGAGTATTCGCCGCCCTAGAACCTTTAAAACAGTAAACGTATACAATAGAATCGGAAGTAATACCTACAGATTGACAAATTTCTAAGATTTCCGCTTTTGAGCGGAACATGGAGATTTCCGATTCAGATGTCATCATCCGATGCCATTCTAACCATACAGCGTTAGGGATTCTACCTTTGCGAGGACAAAAATCAGCAGCATAGGGAGAAGAACTCAGCCCAAGCCATTCGTTGCGATCGCGCACATCTAATTTAATAATTGCTGGATTGTCAATTGCTTGCAACATCTCGGCGGTAGTAACCATCATGTCAGCGTTGGAATGCAATCTAAATATGCTGCTTTCACGTAATGGTACTTCATCGGTAGTAGGTAATCCCTCTGTCACCCATGCTCTATATCCTCCGTGTAAGATAGATACCTGAGCGCAACCCAAATACTTCAGTAAGAAAGCTGCTCGACAAGATTGCCCATAACCTTTATTTAAAGTATCTTCATAAACAATTAACCATTCTGCACCAGATATTCCTACCCTGCTCATAATTTCTGCAAAATACTCTTGTAATTTCTTTAATCCTGCTGGGTAAGAATTCTCTAAAAGATAGGTGAAAAAATCTCTAATATTTATGGATTGAGGAATATGAGAAATACCATAATCTTCTTGACTTCGCGTATCGATGATGACAGACTGTGAGGATTTTTCTGCTAACAGAGACGTGAGTTCTTGAGGAGAAATGAGGAGTTTTATATTCACGCTTTCATGCTTCTGTTATCGTACCATTAAGCATTATCGCTCTTGGTCGATTTACATTTTGGAATGCAAATTACAGAATAATGAATGTTGAATGTTATGAGAAAGCTTTTGTAGCTATGTTGTTTTAAAACTGACCAAATAAATTCAGTAAAATTAATGGTTAAAGATTCCCTCATCCCCCTCTTAAAAAGTGGTGCTAGTTTCCCCTATTTACCCCCTTAAAAAGGGGGTTGCCGTAGGCGGGGGGATTTTATTTGAAAAGTATTGGGCGTTATACCCTAATATCATCTCCGTCTAATTAATTATCAAAAAAACTCTCCGTGTCCCCGCGTCAGTCCTAATGATAAGTGTTCAAGCGGAATTGATATAATCCTTTCGGATCTTTGTGAACCCAAAATAATATTTTCAGCACAAAGATACAAAGACAAAAATAGATAATGGGCTTTATTTTTGCAATGCCTAACTAATCCCAAAGACTGACTCGACAGTTGACTTAATCGAATCTCTTGCATCCTTCAAAGTTTGACTAATAGGATGCTTTGCCTGTAAAAATGCGCGGGCACAATTGCGTCCCGGCATTCCCGAAATCGAACCGCCTGGATGAGTTCCTGCACCAGTCAAAAATAGATTATCAATTGGCGTTTTGTAGTTCGCTATTTCTGGCAACGGACGGAAAAATACCATCTGATCTAGGGTCATGTCAACATGGTAATAATTCCCTTTGTACGCACCTAATCTTTCTCCTAGTTCTGCTGGACTTTCTACACGACGGGCGATAGTTGCATTCTTGACATTTGGTGCATAGTCTGCCAACTTATCAATCACCCTATCTGCAACTTTGTTTTTCAATTCATCTGTCCAACCTGTACCTTTCAAACCAGTGCCTTCTGCACCCGCAATTTGATAAGGGGCAAAAAACTCAATCCATACGGTGTGCTTACCTGGTGGTGCTAATGTAGGGTCTAAATAGCTAGGCATTACCAAATACATTGATGGGTCAGCATCAGGAATTTCTCCCAAGGTACATTTGCTATGAGCCTGTTCTACATGAGCCACAGAATCTGCAATCAAGATAGAACCGACGAGATATTCATCTTTGTGGGCGTGGTATGGAAAGTGGAGTGGTTCGTCTAGAGCCAAATCTATCTTGAGGATAGTTTCGTTGTTGTTAACGATGCGGCGTTCTAATCTTTCCCATAAATTTGGGTCGGCTCCATCAACTTCGCTTTTATCAGTCATTTGCAAAAATAACCGCTTGGCATCAATATTAGAAATAACCCCGTGTTTCGCGCGATATTCTTTACCACCAGCAACCCGCACACCTACAGCTTTTCCATCATCAATTAAAACTTTTTCAACATGCTGATCTGTGAGAATAACGCCACCTTTACTTGTGACTAAATTCACCAAAGCTTGCACAAGTGCGCCAGTTCCGCCGCGAGGTCTTGCCATTCCAGGATTGTGACGCATTGCCATCATAATTGCACCAATAGCAAGGGTTTTTTGTGATGGTGGCGCACCAAGTTCTGCTGCTAATCTGGCTAGTGGCGCTTTCAGAAATTCCTCATCAAACCACTCGTTAAGTAAATCCTCAGCGCTGGTCAACATTGTGCGAATAAAGTCCAGCGTTTTGTTAGGGGAACCAATCACAGAAAATAAATCTTTCAGTTTGGTGATGTCGTAGTTACCAAGGATATCTATAACTGACTTTGGCGGTGCATTAAACATGGGAATCATCGCACCGAGCGATCGCTGCCAAAAGTCTACAAATTCAGCGTATTTTTTGGCATCACGTTCACTGTAACGAGCAATTTCTGCACAAGTCTTTTCCACTGACTTATGTGCTAAGAAATACTTGCCATCAGGATGAGGACAGAAAACAACTGGATCGCAATCCAGATAATGCAAGCCGTATTTTTCTAGTTCTAATTCTTCAACAACTGGCCCCAAGTGAATAAATTCATGGTCAATAGCACACAAGTTAAATTTAAATCCCGGAGCTTCTTGGGGTAAACATTCTTCAGTTGTTGCTGCACCACCGATAACAGAACGCTTTTCTAGTAACAGGACGCTATAACCAGCTTTCAGCAAATAAGCTGCACAAACTAGCCCATTGTGCCCAGCACCGATCAGCACAACATCATACTCTTGCATAGTTGTCACTTTTAATTTAAGTAGCTTTTAAAAGCTTACAAAACTTTTCAAAAATTTACATCATTCCCTAGTTACAAAAATTGTCCTTAACTAGTGTCAATACTACTAAAGAGATAGTTCAGTTATTGATGAGGGTATTTGCTTCACTTGAGTTTCTACCAGAAGTGTCAAACTACCCTTTTCTACTTTTATATCCTTAATCTTGAACGCCATATCTTCCCATTTCAAAGATGGTAGATTCATCAGTTCTTTGACTTTCTGCATTAATGCTGTAACTAATTCTATTGAAACACCGTCTCCCTCAGTGCAGTTAAAACTCTCCAGCATTGCGGGTTGTGAATTAGTCCGTGGGCGAAGCAGGGCAGTGTAAGCTAAAGGACGAGTATTTCCCTTTTCCTTTAATAACAATCTTCCTCTACATTCAATTTTGCCTTCACCAGGTAAAAATACTTGAATTTTTTGCGGCTTAAAACTCACAATCTCGCCATCTACATCAAAATCAAAGTTTTGCATCTGGCTGCTAACATAGTCTGATGCCAAAGTACGGTTCATATCCACTTCTGTGAGGACAATCCGAGCAATGGCATTTACAGCCTCATTGAGTTCTATTTGACCAAAAAGAGCGCTGAAGGGATTAATGGCAATACTATCTGTTTGCAGTTTTATTTCCTGTATGCGAATGTCTTCTTTAATCACTAATCCAATACCTGCAACGGAAACTCCATCCGCCTGTCCCTGAACTATTTTCAATAAATCGGTTTGTACATCTATTTCTATTTTTTCTGCTTCATCTAGCTTTTCGGATATTCTTTTTTCAGCTTCCTGGGATAGAAATTTTTCTTCCAACCGATTATCGTCAGGCATGAACTATTAATCTCATAAATGTCCTCTTCCTATTTACTGTAAAGGCTACTTCTGAAGAGGGAATCTATATTGGGGTATATGTTAATTTGAAAGATTACAGAGATTCGTAATTTCTCAACAGGACTGCGATCGTTAAGCACCAATTATAACGCTTTTAATTAATTATGAATTAGTTTGAAAATATGTCTAAATATATATAGCGTTTCTCATTTGTATGCAATAGAACTTGATCGCACTTCCATTCCTCTCTTTTAGAAAATAGAGGCTTTGAATCTTACTCCTCTTCTCTTGTAGGGAAGGGGTTAGGGGTTAGGTCTCTATTGGACTTAACTGAGAAACGCTATACATGGGAGTTTAAAATTTGCTAAACGCAACCATCAACTGCCAGAGTATTAAACAGTGGTTCTCTGTAGGATGGGAGATTTCACCTGACGTTGACCAGTGACAACCATCTGGATAGGACGATCTGGTCCTGTCACCAAACCACGGCGCTTAGGTCGCACTTCCCCATTGTCAACTAATTCTAATTCAAAGCTGGAAAGGATTTTGGCAAGTGCTAGCTTCATTTCCAACTGGGCAAATACTAGACCAATACAACGTCTTGCACCAGCGCCAAAGGGCAAATATTCATAGGCAGAAAATTGCCGTTCTAAAAAGCGTTCTGGCTTAAACTGCTTAGGTTCTGGGTAAATATCTTCCCTCTGATGGGTCAAATAAATGGAACCAAGTAGGACTGTACCCGGTTCTAGTTCGTAACCACCCAACGATATCGGTGTTCTTACTCTCCTTGGAAAAGTTAGCATAGCTACTGGGTAAATCCGCAATGTCTCGGAGCAAACAGCGTTGAGATAAGGTAACTTGAAAATGATGCTGGGATCTGGGTCATCGCCCAAGCTATCTAATTCTTGCAGTAGCTTTTGGCGCACTGATGGTATTTTGTGAATCCAGTAGAATGCCCATGCTAAGGCTGTCGCTGTGGTTTCATGACCGGCAGCTAACAGAGTCATCAATTCATCGCGCAACTCTTGCTCAGTCATGGGTTGACCTGCTTCATCTCTAGCAGCCATGAGTAAGCTAAGAATATCCGTGCGTGATGAATCTGGTTGTTCTCGACGTTCCCGAATTTCCTCGTAGATGAGTTGGTCAGCTTCCTGCTGACGGCGGATATGTTTTCCCCAGAAGTTAATCGCACCAAAATCCCTTTGCAAAGCGGGGAAATAAAGCAAAGCCACAAGTAACCGAGAACTAGCCTTTTCTAAAAACTCACCCAAAAATTGCTGTAGTTTTTCGGCGCGAGTCCCTTCATGTAGACCAAACACAGCTTGCATAATCACCCGCAGGGTAATGGCTTGAGTAACAGACCGAATGTTGAAGGGTTTGCCTATTTGGTATTGGCTGATAACTTTCTGGGTGACATCGGTAATCACCTGGCTATAGTTTCGCATTCTTTCGCCGTGAAAGGGAGGCATTAACAACTGGCGTTGGCGCTGGTGTTCTGCGCCGCTGAGAGTAAATACAGAATACTTCCCCACCAAAGATTCAAACACCTGATTCAAATCACCAGGCGCTTCCAATGCCTTGGTATCATTTGTCAAAATTTGCTGTAACGCTTGGGGGTTGCTGACCATCACCCAAGGAGGAAGATTTTTGCCTAACCTGATAGTAAAAATATCGCCATAACTTTTGGCACAAGCCTCCATAAATGACATCGGATTCCTAATCCAGCGCACCATCTGTACAAGGGGTGGGATTTGCGGCCCATTTGGTAATTTCATAAATTTTTTTGCTACTTAATATTTTTTACTACTTAAACTAACTGAAATTTTGTTGCGTAACCATTTAAAGTACTTATTCTAACGTTGGAAAAAACCAATAAACTGTTACAACCTCAAAGATGTAAAATTTTTGTTAAATTCAACGAGCATCTACAGTTTAATCTCATCGTCATAAGGTACTCAGCATGACCGCAATCACCCCAAAGGCATCTTCAGCGCTTCCCGATTTTTTTGAAGGTATTCAATATTTTGGTGAAGCGTTACCAAATTTTGAAACTCATGGTGCAACACCTGCTATAGAATCGGGCAAAGTAGCGATCGCAGATCCCACAGACAAAGCAGCTGTATATCAAACTTTACTGGCTGCTGATGCCCTCCGCTACCTGATTTTGCAAGTTACCGCTAGTAAAGCCTCTGGGCATCCAGGCGGATTCGCCAGCCAAGCAGAAGTTTACGCATCTCTTGTCATGCTGGGATACAAGAACATTCTCACTGAAGTCGGACACCACGCCCCCGGATTTTATAGTGCCATGTTCTTGGATCGTTCGCTAGAGGACATGGGAATTTTTACAGTCCAACAATTGCGCGATCGCTTCCGAGAAAAGCACGGACTTTTAGGACACCTTTCTGGTTTCATTCCCGGTATTCTTGCACCTGCGGGGCCTTTGGGACAAGGACAACACTTTGCAATGGCGGCTGCACTGTTGCACAAAGATAAGTTATTTCCCTTTACAGTTGGTGATGGTGGATTGGGTGAGCCTTATATTGTA
This sequence comes from Nostoc sp., assembly GCF_036917615.1. Taxonomy (GTDB): domain Bacteria; phylum Cyanobacteriota; class Cyanobacteriia; order Cyanobacteriales; family Nostocaceae; genus Nostoc. The sequence continues at coordinate 29,164 of NZ_JBALCZ010000045.1, read as the reverse complement.
AGTGCGATCGCACATTTCCATACTGCTTATCCTGCTGTCACCAACTTCTTGCCGGTGTTGGTGTGGAACGGTTACAGCCAAGAACATCACAGTATGGTTTCCCTTAAAACCAATGAACAGATGCAGGCATATTGGCAAGGTAACGGTTTTGATGAAGTCATATTAGTTAATGCCAAAGACTTCGACGATCAAAACCAACCAGGGGATTACGTTGATAGTACTGCTTTTTCTTTTGAAAAGCGCCTAGAATTCACTCAAGCAGTGCTTTCGGGTGTGGATAAAGCAGCGCGATCGGCACTGGGCGGTAAACTTACTGTATTTATAATTAAACAACTCAAAGGTGCAGGAGTCCACGCGCGCGGGGCAAAATCTCACAACCTCTATCCCAAAGATACGCTAAATGCTCCCCATATTATCAGTGCATTGCAAAGCCGTGCTTTGTCTGCGGAAGCTTGGCAATTAGTACGCACAAATGCAGAACGCGCAGGCGGTGGCCCAGCAGCGAAAACTGTGGTGACAGAATTTGAATTTCCATTACCAGAATTAGGCGAATTACCTTTAGAAGAATATGCAGTTGGAGGTGAACCCAAAGTTTCCACAACAGCGATGGGACGATTGGTAGGAATAGTTGGAAATAAAGATCAGAATTTCCTCGTCACCAACGCCGACGGTAATGAAGCATCTGGAATTGCCAACATCAACCAAGCATTAAAAATAATCCACCCCACAACCGACGATTTATATTACCAAGCACCAAATGGACAAGTTTATGAACCATTGAGTGAAGATGCTTGTGCCGGTTTAGCTGCGGGTTTGGCGTTAATGGGTGCGAGAACTTTGTGGTGTTCTTACGAATCTTTTGCCATCAACGGATTACCAATTTGGCAAACTGTAACCCAATCAATGGCAGAATTACGCCGTAAAACTCCCTCAACTATTACTTTATTCACAGCTGGCGCATTAGAGCAAGGGCGTAACGGTTGGACTCACCAACGTCCAGAAATTGAAGCTTACTTTGCTTCGTTGATGCGAAATGGCAATGTTTTCCCCTTATTTCCCCCCGATGCTAATAGTATTCAAGTCTGTTATGACTGGGCATTGAAAAGTAAAAATAAAGGAATTGTAATTACTGCAAGTAAATCGCCATTGCAAATTCGCACCACTTTTGAACAAACTCGTCAAGGGTTGCGCGATGGTGCAGTGCTGTTACATGAAGTCGCTGGTGATAAGCAAGTTGTATTTGCTGTGATTGGCGATATGACATTAATGCCAGTATTTGAAGCTGCTGCTTTCTTGGAAACTGAAGGTATTGGTGCCAAGATAGTTTCTGTGATTAATCCTCGGCAATTGTACCGTAGCCATGATACCGCTTGGGATACCTGTTCTGAACCTGAAGGCGGCTTCTTAGATGATGCCAAATTTGCCGAATTGTTTGATGCTGATGCGCTAATTGGTGTAACTGGTGGCGCTGCGGCGATGCTAGAACCAATTTTGTTACGGAGTACAGTCAAGCGCGACACCTTTGCTTGGAAACGTGGGGAAACTACAGCCAGTGCTGGAGAGTTGATGGCGTTTAATGGATTGACTGCTGAAGCGTTAACGAAACGTGCGATCGCATTAGTGCATTAAAGCTGGAATTGTTTCTCCTATTATCGCATTTATACGGATATAAACGCTGAAAAATTGCGTTGATAACCGTATATTTGCGTTTTTTATTTAAGATAACTTTTAGTGCATTGAGATTAGCAGATAAGAAAAATGCAGTGATATTGGCTGAAATTGGTTGATAATAAGAGCTATATGAGATGGAAGCTAGATTTTTGACTTCAAAACCTGATTTATGAGTTCTGAAGTTAGTTTATAATTTCAAAACTCGATTTAGAAGTTCAAAACTCGATTTAAAAGTTCAAAACTCGATTTATAAGTTCAAAACTTGATTTGGAAGTTCAAAACTCGATTTAGAAGTTCAAAACTTAGTTTAGAAGTTCAAAACTTGATTTGGAAGTTCAAAACTCGATTTATAAGTCCAAAACTTGATTTGGAAGCAAATGTGACACATTCGGTTGCAAGCGTGAGGAAACTACGTCAGTACTACTGAGTTGATGGCGTTTAATAGATTGACTGTGGAGGCTTGACGAAAGGTGCGATCGGGTTAGTGCATTAAGGATTTTCAAACCGCAGATGTACGCAGTTAAACGTGGATAATTTGGCGTTTGATTGCGTAGATTTGCGGTTTTTATTAGATAGCTTTTGATGTTTCTATAAAGTATGATTAAAAATATATATCTTTTATTTATGGGTGTCTGATTTTGCTAGAAAATATCAAAATATTTGAATTACCATCAGTTTATTTGTTTGACAAAGATCGTCCTCCTAATTGTGCAGCTATCTTTTGCATTTTCGCAAGTAAAAATTCTACAAAATCTAACGCCTCTTGTTGCTTATCAGGAGGTAATATTCTTACCTTGTCTATAATAATTTCTTCAATGTTCATTTTCTCTAGCCTCTGGTATCTACTAATATATTTTAAAATTTAAAATATTATTTGGTTGTATGCCTTGATAAATTATAAATTCATCAGCCGCGATCGCGCAATTTATCTTCTACCAATCGGGCGCACTTGTATACTATGAAGTGAAACAATTGCCACAGTTTTCCTATCAAGTGTGACAAATTCAACCTCGTATCCTTTACCACCCTGATGTACTAAAACAACTGTACCTATATCACCCTCTTCTAAACTATATTCTGGGATATCACTAGTCAGAATAACCCGATCAAGTTCTTGAATCATCGCTGTCAATCTTACAGCCTCAACCAACTATAATGTACTTAAGATTTTACACAAGGATGGAACCATGACTAACACTCAAAAGATGGTTCGCTTAAACTTAGATTTGTCACCTGAACTTAATCAGATACTAGACGAACTAGCAAAGAAAATAGGCACAAGCAAAAGTGATGTTTTGCGTCAGGCTATAACCTTGATGCAAATCATGGTTATAGCTAAAGAGGAAACCAAAAAATTAGGAGTTTCAGAAGCAAATCAATTGATAGTGAATGAAATCATTCTCTCATCTGAGCAGCAGTCAAAACCACATCCACTAGACACGTTTATGGAAAGGCTTGGCCCTTGGGAAGATGAACGTACTGCTGAGGAAATAGTCAAAGATATTTATGATAGCCGTACTATTTCTAACAATGACATTAGTCTATGACTTATTTACTTGATACCGATACTTGCATTTATTGGATTAAAGATATTAATTTAGTCAGAACTAAAGTTAGAGAAATAGGATGGAAGCAAATTTGTATTTGCAGTATCACGGTTGCTGAGTTGTATTTTGGTGCTTATAACTCTCAACGAGTAGTGGAAAATTTAACTCGTGCAGAAGACTTTATTCAAAACTTACCCGTTGTACCTTTAACTGAGCCTGCTCTCAAAAAGTATGGTGAATTAAAGGCAGAACTCCGTAAAATAGGACAAACAGTTGCTGAGTTTGATTTACTAATTGCTAGTGTTGCAGTTGCAGAAAATTACACGTTAGTAACAAACAATACTCGTCACTACAGCCGGATTTCTAATTTACAGTTGGAAAACTGGATTTCACCTTAAAAATATTAAATAAAATAGAAATGACTGCACAAGGAAAAAATCAACGAATTAAAATAAATTTAGATTTATCGCCAGAAGTTTATGAGACACTAAACAATCTGGCACAACAGATTAATGGAGATAATGCTGAGGTACTTCTAAAAGCGATCGCTCTCCTAGAAATAGCCGTTGAAGCCAAGCAAAAAGGCAAGCATATTTGGATTGCAAATGATAACCAAAATCTGGAAACTGAAATTATTGGTATCTAAACAGCATGACAGATAGAACAGATTTATCAAAATTAATTGCCAGCAAAGGCGATAATCCACTAATTATCTCAACTATAAACTTGCAGTCGCAAGAAGACGTAGAACTTCAGCGAAAACTACGAGAACTCAAGTTTAAACAGGAACTAAGAAAAGATTGGATTTTATTTATTGTCAGGGATGTAGTAATTTTTCCTGCCGCCATCCTTTTTATTTTTGCTGTCAGTGGTTACTCCCTATTTACTCAGATTCATAGGTAACTTATCTGGCTACAGTTTTTAATCAACCGCAGAGGCGTAGAGTAAACAGCCGTCGATCGCACTCATGATTATTGCGATTTATATTGCCACTTTATTTCTGTTCCGTATGGCTTTCCGTATTTGGCGGCATCCAGGGTTATTTCTCTACATGGCTGGGATTACAATAATTGCGTAGGCGTAGCCAGCCTTAGGCATCGCTTTTGCGCTGGCGTTAGATACTGAAAATCTTCAGATCCAAGCAAGCTCTTGTTGATGCCTGCGCCCACACGGTACTATTGGATAACAAAGTTACACATGAGGAAGCAAATTTACTAAGAGGTTGTTTGAAAAGTGTTTACCTGTAGACTTTAGGCACTTTTAGATCCCCCCTAACCCACGCCAGTCGCTCCACTTGGGGAGACCCCAAGACCGCGCTGGCTCCCCTTAAAAAAGGGGGTAACCGGAATCAAAGTCTCCCAATTAATCGGGGGATTTAGAGGGATCTAAAACTTTTGATACCGAAAAGAGAACTTTTCAAACATCCTCTAAGAGCGATCGCTATGCCGCCAGACTGTCCCATCCCCCCATTTTTAAATTCTCAATGTGGCGTTTCAAAACAGAAACAATCTTCTCCAAAGCTAACTTAATGTAACGAGTGCGACGCGATTATTTATAACTAAACAAAAAAATTCCGCAAAAACGGACTTTTCCATTATTGTTTCTTGTAGTTGCAAATGGCTGTTTCCCAGGATAATAACCTGTTGCATTTTCATTGCATTTCCAGGCAATTGATTTATTTTTGTTCTCGTTCCACTTATAGTATAAATAGTTATCTTGGCAGAGTATCATATTGTACAAAAATTCTTGACATTGCTTATAAGTGTTAACTTGCCTAAAAAAGTTTAGACAAAATGCCAGCATTCCAGAAATTTGATTGCTATATTAGATTAAATAACTATTCTGGCAAGGGTTAGAAAGCTGTGCGGGATGATTTACAGGGCTTGGAAATTAGTCAGGAGGAACTGCAAAAGCTGACGAATTTGCCTGTCAATGAAGAACTTTTAATCATTACAAATCCTCTGAAAATCTTAGCAAAAATATATATCCAAAAACTTCAAAGCTCTGAAGGGGCAACTGTAGTTTTTATTGGATTTTCTACATTTGTTTTTATCTATATTTTATTTAATATTATTATTAAGTTTTTTGTAGCGTGGATAACAATTCCCTCTTGGATATTGTTAATTATTTTAGGTCTTTGGATTGGTGGTCTTACCCAAACTATCTTATATTTAATCTGGAAAACTAGAAATAAACTTGTCAAAAGCAATATGACAAATTCTCTACAAACTCTGTTAAATGAAGTTAATAGATATAATACTGTTATGAAAGTAATAGATATCAATGACCAAATAGAAGAAGCTGGTAATCCAGAAGTAGTTATAAAGGAAAGAGAAGGTGTGATCGAAGCGCTTAAACTCACCAAAGCTGATTTAGTTCGCGCTTTGAAGACAGAAAGGATTTTGAGGGAGAATAAGAGCTTTATCCTTAGTAATACAGAACTATTCGTCAACAATTTAGCAACTTTAACAGCCATGCAAGTAAATGAACAGGCTACTGAGCATGGAAGGTTACTCAATGAAGCATTACAGATTGCATTAGATGTGCAATACGAAATGAAAAAATTACAGACTAAGCGTTAAAACCAATACTCAGGGTGAACGTGCGTAAAAAAAGTGAGTTGGAGAACGTGTAGATGCTCTCGATAAGTCTATAGATGCTGCTGGGTGGGTTGGCTGACAATCTACTCGCCAGACATCCTCAATGGCTTTTTCCATAATCCTTCCCACGGTTACGATCCCCGGTCTAACATAAAGAATATTCGTAAAGCGATCGCTCATCAGCATGGACTGGAAAGAAGTCAGAGGCAACTGGGTAATCATTCCCCGAAATCCCATAGGTATCGTTCATTTTTTAGGAGGTGCATTTGTCGCCACTGCACCGCACATCACTTATCGCTGGTTACTCGAACAACTGGCAAGTAAAGGTTATGTTGTAATTGCTACGCCTTTCGTCAACACCTTGGATCATACTGCGATCGCAAAATCCGTGCTGCTAAACTTTGACCGCACCCTCGAACGCTTACATGACTCTGGGGCATTACGCAAGTTTTACTTTCCCATTTACGGCATTGGACACAGCATGGGCTGTAAACTTCACTTGCTGATTGGTAGCCTCTTTGAAGTAGAACGTGCAGGCAATATTTTCATATCCTTCAACAACTACGCTGCTAAAGAAGCTATCCCCCTAGTAGAACAGTTCAATTCTACTTTGAAAATCGAGTTTACCCCCTCACCGTTGGAAACTAACAAACTTGTTAAAGAGCGTTACAATATCCGGCGCAATTTACTAATAAAATTTAGTAATGACACAATTGATCAATCGGCAGCTTTAACCAAAATCTTACAAGAACGTTTTGATGAGATGGTGACAGCACAAACGTTACCAGGAAGTCATACAACACCTCTAGGTCAAGACATTAAATGGCAAACTGGAACATCTTTCACCCCCTTTGATGCCTTAGGGCAATGGTTTAAGCAAGAAGCATACCGCGATTTGAACCAGCTAAAAAATACCATCCTCTTATGGGTAAATCCTCTTGCACCCCCATAATATTTTATGACGTTAAAAAGTCATGAATTTGACGGAAAAATAGAAATTAGTTAGTAGTATTATACAGATATACTACTAACTATTTAGCCCCAATCATATTTTTATTTTCTCTTTTGACAGCAAGTTCTTAATGAGTGTTTCGTATAATTTTCTATGTTTCAAATACTAATAATTGATGACGATTATTTAATAAAAACACTTCTGAAAAGGATCTTGGAAAAACAGGGTTATGAGGTAGTTACTGCCAGTAGCGGCGAGGAAGGAATAGAAAAGGCACTGGCTTACCGTCCAGCACTAATTATTTGTGATTGGATCATGCCGGGGTTGACTGGTCTGGAAGTCTGCCACCGCATTAAGACAGACCCCAAATTTTACACCACATTCTTTATTTTATTAACATCCTTAGATTCCGTTGACGATTGCGTCAAAGGTCTAGATGCTGGTGCTGATGATTTTATCTCCAAACCTATCGAACACAATGAATTACAAGCACGGGTAAGAGCGGGATTACGCCTGCATCAGTTGAGTAGAGATTTGCAGGCTCAAAAGTTGCTTTTAGAATCAGAAATGTCAGAAGCCGCAGAATATGTGCGATCGCTGCTGCCTCTTTCCATGACTGAACCCTTCAATATAAATTTCCGATTCATTCCCTCACGGCAACTTGGCGGTGACTGTTTCGATTACTATTGGCTTGATGCTGATTATCTGGCAATTTACTTACTGGATACTGCCGGACATGGACTCAAAGCGACTCTTCCCTCTGTTTCAGTGCTGAATCTGCTGCGTTCCCGTGCGCTCAAAAGTCTGGATTATTATCAACCTAGTGATGTATTGAAGGCTTTGAATGATACCTTTCAGATGGATTATCAAAATGATAAATACTTTACGATTTGGTACGGAGTTTACAACCGAATCAACCGCCAGTTAATTTATGCTAGTGCAGGTCATCCACCAGCAGTTTTAGTAACTGGCACATCTCCAAGAAAGTCTGAAGTTAAACTCTTGAAAAGCCCCGGAATGCCAGTTGGGATGTTTCCAGAGGCAAAATATGTTGATGGGTTTTGCAATATTGAAAAGTTTAGTACCCTTTACATTTTTAGTGATGGCGCTTATGAAATCACTAAATCAGATGGTACACTTTGGAGTTTGGATGCTTTTATTCAGCTACTGGTTAGTTTACAACATCCTGTTGATTGCCAACTTGATCACGTGCTGAGTTATTTAATCGCTCTGAACTCCAAAGATGCTTTTGATGATGATTTATCTATTTTGCAAATTAATTTTGATGAATTAAGTATTTGAGACTAAAACCTGATGAAATGCGTCTTGGCTGGGGAATATTTCAAAGACTTTATCCATATTAGTCAGTTCAAATAATATCCTGACTTGCTCATTAATTGAGCAGAGAACAAGCTGAGTATCCGCTGCCCGCAAGGTTTTGAAAGCTAATACTAAAGCTCCTAAACCTGAACTGTCCATAAACGTTACATCTTGAAAATCAACTAACACAATTTTCGCACCATTTATTAAAATATCAGTAATATTTTGTCGAAATTCTTGTGAAGTTGTGGCGTTTAAATTTCCTCTGAGCTTAATAACTTTCACTTGTTCTATCATAATACCTCACTCTGATTGGTGTAAATGATGCTCTGTTTTCGTTAGTATATCCCAATCATAAACCATTTAAAAAATGCTTACCAGATTAAAAATAAGCAATTATTAAGCTTCAATGCTTTACAATTCATTCTGAATAAGGCAGTGTAAATTATCAAAGATTTATTTTCTTTAGATAAAGTAATTATTAACTTATAATTATAGTCTTACTGCTAAGAAGTCACTGAGTGCAAATAAGTATTATGATGATTGTGATCAGTGAAGGGTGAAAAGCAGTCGTATCAAGAAGATTAAGAGTAGCGATCGCTCCAATGACTTATTTGCTACGTGTTTGAAAAAACTGAATTATGGCATAGGAATGCGATCGCCCAAAATAATCGTCTAATAGAAAGTGCGATCACATGAAATAATCGGGTTATCGAGAGCGTGATCGCTTGACTTTTAAGACAGTCACTACTAAACCAACTCACTGTCCTAATGGAACTTAAACAGAGTTTAGAAAAAAGGCGAAAATAAAAAGTCAGCCAGTGACCTACGTCCGCTTAAACTCAACTGGAACCACATCTAAGGCTAGCCGATTTAGTTCGCTGAAAATCATCCCGTCCTCCACCTGCTAATTGACGCTCAAGTACGTATCGAGGATTGCGTCCTATATTCAGTATAAAAAAAAGGTAGAAAGCTTTGGGGGCGTTAGATGAAGGCGAAAATTTGCGTCCTAACTCTCTCTAAGAGGACTTACTTTAGCTCGATAAAGCAGTTTGTCGCCTTGAAGATACCCAGTGTAGCGCACCTTGACTATTTCACCTAGTTGTGCAGTTCCCTCCATCAATTGGTGCAACTGGGGGTCATAAGGTAATTCTGCTCCCACGGGTGCGATCGCTTCCACTCCCCACGCCTGTAAAAGCTTTTCTAGGGGTTTCTGCACCAACGGTACTATTTTGACTGCTGGTAGCTGTGGATTCTCTTGCGCTTTCTGTGCTGCTGTTGGCCATTGCAATAATAAAGACTCCAGCAGTTGCAAACTCGACTGCTGGAGTTCTTGTTGCAATACCTCTCGCTGCTGTTCTAATTGCAGCTGCGATCGCTGATACTCTTTTCTTAAATCTGCAATTTCTTCTAATAATTCCAGAGTAGGTGCTACTTTCTCTTGTAACAACTCTACGGTTGAAAAAGTTGCAATTAATTCATTCAATGGCATCTGTAGCACTGGCGACAGCTTGAGCAGCACATCTACCCGCATCTGCTCTAGCTTTCCTTGTCGTAACCGCAAAAGTTGACGCTCTGAAACGCCAGCAGCGCGACTCAGCGCTTTAAAACTAGAAATACCCACCTGTTGCATTAAATCTTGCAACTTTTGGGCATAGGGCATAGGGCATTGAGCACTTGTACTGAGCGTAGTCGAAGTATTGGGCATAGGGCACTTGTACTGAGCGAACGCAAGAGCGTCTCGTAGAGAAGCCGTAAAGCCTGCGGCATAGCTACGCTTAGGGCGCAGCCTCTCGTAGAGAAGTATTAGGCATTGGACATTGGGCATTAGGCATTGGGCATTGGCGATTAAGTTTTTTCTCTATCCCTTATCCCCTATTCCCTATGCCCTATTCCCTATTCCCTATTCTTCCAGTAAACTTCTCAACATCCAAGCTGTCTTTTCGTGTACTTGCATCCGCTGAGTCAATAAATCGGCGGTCGGTTCGTCGTTAACTTCCTCTACCACGGGAAAAATAGACCGTGCAGTTCTGACTACGGCTTCTTGTCCTTCCACAAGTTCGCGGATCATCTCCACAGCTTTAGGAACTCCGGGAGTTTCTGGAATCGAACTTAGTTTGGCATATTCGCTGTAGGTTCCTGGTGCGGGATAGCCAAGCGCTCTAATTCTCTCCGCAATTAAATCAACTGCTAAGGCTAATTCTGTATACTGAGTCTCAAACATCAAATGCAATGTTTGGAACATCGGCCCCGTTACATTCCAATGGAAGTTATGAGTTTTCAGATACAGTGTATAAGTGTCAGCCAACAGGCGAGATAAACCCTCGGCAATTTTAGCCCTACTCGGCTCGTCAATGCCGATATTTATATTTTTGACTGTTACTTTTGATGACATAATTTTCTCCTAATTAGGTTATATGTAATTGGGGATTGGGCATTGAGCATTGGGGATTGGGCATTGGGAATACTCTAATTCCCCACTCACTATTCCCTATTCCCCATGCCCCATGCCCTATGCTAAGTGCATCTTCAGAACGCTGCGGGGTGCTTTACGGACTCTGGCTAAAACGGTTTCTTTGCCTAAACGCTGGCAAGCTTCATACCGATGGCAACCAGAAAAGCCATAATATTGTCCATCTACTTCTAGGACATCAATAGGTTCTTGCTGCCCAATTTCCGCAATCGATTCCATTAAGGCTTGCACTTTATTTGGATCGTTTGCACGGGGTAATGGGCGTTTTATCTGATTTAATGGAATTTCTTGGACTCTAACCATAAGGAGTTTATCCAACTAGTTCTGTTTTGTGTCTCTAAATAAATCATAGTCATTATGACTTCGTTTTGCAACCACTTTGGAGGCAAAACTGGTAATGGTATCATTGGAGCACTCATGCGACAAAAAAACCGCGCTATAAAGCAATTGGAAAATCAGCTCCTACGCCGCATTAAGGGGCAGAAGACGCTTGTGACGCTCGATGACTTAAAGAGGCTGCGCTATCGCCTTTGGCGTCTCCCTTTGGGAAAAGACTCGCTATCGCTTCTCTACAAGACGCGCAAGGGACGCTATCAGGTAGCCATGAAATTTTCGTTTTGGCGTTTTTCCCACACTGTGCTGACAACATTTTGTCTATTGGGACTAACTGCTGCATCAGGGCCTGAGAGCAACATCCAGGGTATGGAACTGAAAATTGGGATTGTGCAGCGATTTGGCGAACAACCCACAGCCAAGCTGCAACTGGAACCCATAAAAGGCGATCGCTTAAAGCTAAAATTTCAAGCGGGCAACAAGCAGCAAATCCTGGTTACCAAGAACCCTGTAAAGCTGGAAACAGTCATGCAAGCTTTACCCCAGTCAGCAGTCGAAGAAGTGGTAGTTTTGGGCACATACCGTACCTTTGAAACTGCGGAAGACAGTGCTAATAAATGGCGTTCTCAGGGAATGGAAGTGGAAATAGCCCAGCCAGAACGCTGGCAGGTTTGGGCTAAACGAGATGTTTACAGCACTCCTTTACTGCGACGATTACTATTGCAGAACATCCAAGCTTCTACCAAAGAAAAAGTATATCTTGATACTAAAGTTTTGAAACAAGTGCCGCGAGTGAGTTGGGTGGTGGATGGTAACCGCTATAGCCCGAATGATTTAGAAATTAGCGCTGATAAAAACTTGATTCGGGTGAATAAAAGCGAAAAACAAGAGTTTGCTCGTCTTTATGCTGGGCAACTAAATTTGCAGCCAAATGCCTACGGCACATACACTCTAGTTAACCAAGTACCTTTAGAAACTTATTTGCGTGGGGTTCTGCCTTACGAAATAGGCACAGATGCACCAACAGCAGCGCTAGAAGCCCAGGCAATTCTTGCCCGGACTTATGCTTTGAGAAATTTACGCAGGTTTGCCGCAGATAACTATCAGTTGTGTGCTGATACTCACTGCCAAGTTTATTATGGGCTGAATGGAGCGGCGGCCAAAACAGACCGAGCGATCGCCTTAACCAGGGGTAAGGTACTAACTTATAAAAATGAACTAGTAGATGCCCTGTATTCTTCTACCACTGGTGGCGTCACAGCCTACTTCAGCGATGTCTGGAATGGCGATGATCGTCCCTATCTACGCCCTGTACTGGATGCTGCGACTAATTTTTGGAACTTGTCTAAGCAGAGTTTAACAGATGAAAAAAACTTTCAAAAATTTATTAATACGCAACAAGGATTTAATGAAAGCAAGTGGGATATGTTTCGTTGGCACAAGGAAACCTCTTTAAAGGATATTACCAAAGACCTACAGAAATTTTTGCAGGTGAAAAACAGTCCCGATGCCAAATTTAAGACAATTCAGGCTATGGCAGTAGTGAAGCGAAGTCAGAGTGGACGCATCCTTGAACTCGCGGTTAAAACTGATCACAGCACCTTTGTTCTCCACAAAGACGAAGTTCGTAGTGCCTTTGCTGCTCCTAAAAGTACACTTTTTTACATAGAACCCCTGAACAAAGGCAAACCCGAACTGTGGGGGTACGCTTTTATTGGGGGTGGATTAGGGCATGGAGTCGGCTTGAGTCAAACTGGCGCTCAAAATTTAGCTAAATTAGGTTGGTCAAGTCCAAAAATTCTCCAATTCTACTATCCTGGTACTCAGATTCAAATTCTTAGCAAAGAGATTAAACTTTAAGCTAATCAGGAAACTCCATACTTAAAAAATCAAGCAGGAACACAAAGTCTACTTTGTGTTCCTGCTGAACACGAAATTAGGCTTTTTGTCAAAGTCGCTTTCAGAGGTACACATGGCATTGGAAGGGTGTTGACCCTAAATGCCTTGCTTCTATTTTTTCAACATAATTAACTCTTGCAAGAGGTTTATTGTTGAAATGCCCAACTCTTAATAGAGTTCTTCTTCTTTGTGAGTTTCGATTGTTACGTCAGAGGTTGGGTAAGCGACACAGGTAAGTACGTATCCAGCTTGTATTTGATCGTCATCTAAGAATGACTGGTCACCCTGATCAACGGTACCCTTTACAAGTTTACCTGCACAGGTCGAGCAAGCACCAGCGCGGCAAGAGTAAGGCAGGTCAAGACCAGCTTCTTCGGCAGCGTCTAGAATATAGGTATCGTCATCAACGTCAAGTGTTTCGTTCAGCCCTTCGGCCTCGTTGACTAGTGTGACTTTAAAAGTTGCCATTAAGTAATCCTCTCTTTTGAAAACGGCAGTATAAGTTATCTTTAAGCAAAGGTCACGGCTGTTCTGTGGGATTAGCCGCTGGTTAAAATTTGCTTCAATTCTGATACTACGAGAAAAATTAAACGATGTAACTGGAAATTGAACCCGATTAGTAATGAAATTTTGTTACTTAATCCTGATAAGTTTTATTTATATTATTTCCGGTCATAGTCAGGCTGTGATTAGAAAAAACTATCTTAGGGGTAAAAAAGCATGAATAGGATTAATACATCTGTATTTTGTAAGACTTACGCAGAAGAGATGCCTAACTTCCCTTAAAAAGCAGGGCTGTTTGATTCGTTCAGGTAGAGATATTGTCTAATATCACCAGCGAAAAATCAGCTTTGAGTCGGTAATCCCAAAATTACCGCGACAACTAAATTTAAGTGCCTGCACTTCTGGTGCGTCTGCTACGCGAATGCAGCAGCGGTTCTCTACGAGACGCACTCACGTTCGCGATCGCCATGATAATTGTTGAATCAGATTTTTTAATCACCTGATTTTTTGGGGTTAGAGGCTTGTAAATTAGCGCCTTTTAGGGAAAGAAACAACCCTACCCTTAAAAAGGGAGCTTTTAAGGCTTGATCAAAGGGATCTAGGTTTCAGATTTCCATTGCGTAAGTCCTGATTTCAATCCCATTCCAATTGTTTTTTTTTGCCTACTCTTCTCCTTCTGCTGTGGTTGATGTTGCGCGTCCTCAGCTTTAAGAGTAGGGGTACGAAAACGACTACATCGAACTGCATACGTATTTTTGCCTAGCTTTAAATAAAGTCTCATACGTCCTTGAGGGGGTAGGACGAATGTTGTAGAGTCTAAACTAGTGAAATCATTGGATTCTACATTAAGAGAGAATCTCACCACTATAAGCGTGGCAGGATCAAAAACAGAACTAGTGAGGATTATGTATAATCCAGAAGCAGCTTTGGAAAAAGCAAGAGTGCGTGTAGGTTTGGTGGGTACTGGGTATGCGGCAAAGTTTCGGACTGAGGCATTTCTCCATGATCAGCGAATGCGATCGCATTTAGTCGCAGTTGTTGGTTATACCCCAGAAAAAACAGAAACCTTTGCCAGAGAGTACCAGATTAAAGCGTTGAGTTCTTGGCAAGAGCTAGTAGAGCGTGAAGATATAGACCTAGTGGTGATTTCCACTATTAATCGAGATCATGGTGCGATCGCTCGTGCAGCACTTACCAACGGTAAACATGTAATTGTAGAGTATCCTCTTTCGTTGGATGTGGTTGAAGCTGAGGAACTGATTGCCTTAGCCAAAGCACAACAAAAACTCCTGCACGTGGAACACCTGGAACTTTTGGGTGGTTTGCATCAAGCCTTAAAGCAAAACTTAGCCAAAATTGGTGAGGTGTTTTATGTTCGCTATAGCACCATCAATCCCCAGAATCCTGCACCCCGGAAATGGACTTATAACCATGAGCTTTTCGGCTTTCCTTTAATTGGTGCGCTATCTCGCCTACATCGTCTCACCGATTTATTTGGTAAAGTATTTACTGTTAACTGTCACCAACGATATTGGGAAATAGAATCAGAATACTACCAAACCTGTTTTTGCACTAGTGAACTGTCCTTTAACAGTGGACTTTTAGCCCAAGTAGTCTATGGCAAAGGTGAAAGTATTTGGCAATCAGAACGCAAGTTTGAAGTTCACGGTGAAAAAGGTGGTTTAATTTTTGATGGCGACACAGGATTGTTTATCCAGCCAGGGGAAACAACACCTATAGAAGTTGCCCCTCGCCGGGGTTTATTCGCCAAAGACACGAGTATGGTGTTAGACCATCTTTTTGATGGCACTCCTTTGTATGTTACCCCAGAGGAGAGCTTGTATACCCTAAAGGTTGCTGATGCTGCTCAAAGAGCTGCACAGACAGGGTTAACTATGTTTATGTAAAGATATCTAGATAAAAATTAATGAAAACCGAACTAATTGTTATTTTATCCCAACGAGAATTAGACAAAATGCGTCAAGCTGGGCGTTTAGCAGCCAAACTTCTCCAGCATTTGGAACCGTTTGTGAAGCCAGGAGTTAGCACTCTCGAACTCAATGATGAAGCCGAACGTTGGACACAAGCGCATGGAGCAAAAAGCGCACCCCTTGGCTATAAAGGTTATCCTAAATCGATTTGTACCAGTGTAAATGAGGTAATTTGTCACGGCATTCCCAACGCCAAGCAAATCCTCAAAGAAGGTGACATCATTAATATTGATGTAACGCCGATTGTTGAAAGTTACCACGGCGATACATCCAAGACATTTTTTGTCGGTACTCCTTCCCCAAAAACGAGAAAACTGGTAGAGGTGACAGAAGAGTGTCTCCGCCTGGGTATTGCTGAAGTTAAACCTGGGGCACGCATTGGCGACATTGGTGCAGCTATTCAAGAGTATGCTGAAGCACAAGGTTTTTCTGTAGTGCGAGATTTTGTTGGACACGGCATCAGTAACATTTTCCATACTGCGCCGGATATTCCCCACTATGGCACACGTGGTAAGGGCAAGCGCCTCAGACCAGGGATGGTTTTTACCATTGAGCCAATGATTAATGAAGGCACTTACGAAGTCGAAGTTCTGGGCGATAAATGGACTGCTGTAACGCGCGATCGCAAGCTTTCTGCTCAATGTGAGCATACCTTAGCTGTAACTGAAGATGGCGTTGAAATTCTTACCCTACCAGAAGGCGAGAATTACTAAACTGGTAGATTTTTCTACTACTTGATTAACATAATGGCTCAAACTCTTGCAGCCGAAAATATCACACTTGAGCAATTAATATTGCTCTATGGATTAGAGTTAGTTGATTCGGAAGAATTCTTTCGAGAGTGGCAAGATGACCTACCGGAACTGACAAACTTAAGAATTGCAGCTATTGGATCAAATAAAGGCAGGTTACATAAATTTACGAAACTATCCGCCTTTATTAGAAAATACAGTTAACACGATTGTTTTATCGCCACTGCTATCCATTGGCAAGTTTTATTTACCTCTTTTTCACCTCAAATTAGAGAAATCTATCGAGATTGAAACACAAGACAACCAAACTATCATTAAAGGACGAATTGATTTCTTACTTCTAAATCAAAAATTCTGGGTATAGGTCAAAATTCAGCCTTTAGACCTAATGTTGTGATTCTTGATCAGACGGCTTTGGCGAATGAGCCATTATGGAAAACTGAGCCAGTGATTACACTAGGCAAATCTGTTAAATTGGTCGTGGAGGTTGTCAGTACTAATTGGCAAAATGACTATGCCCGGAAAGTGGAAGACTACGAAGCTTTAGGCATTGGGGAGTATTGGATCGTAGATTATTTAGAGTTGGGAGGCAAACGCTACATTGGCTTATCCAAACAACCAGTGATTACAATTTATCAGTTAGTAAATGGAATTTATCAAGCACAATAATTTAGGGGAACAGAACGCCTCATCTCCCAAACATTTCCATACCTGAATTTGACCGCAGAACAGATATTTGTTGCAGGTCGCTAGAGTTAGGATTGGGAAACATGTGGCGTTCTCTGGGGAGAAGTATGTGAACTACTTAATAATTCGTTAGTGGCGGTTATGTTGGAAAAGCGCAAAAACGATATAACATGACTCTTGGCACTATTTTGATGTCAACAATTATCGATATAGCGCTTCTGGCTTAAGTGCAATACAGACCTAACCCCCAACCCCTTCCCTACTAGCGTTGGGGAGTAAGATTCAAAGCCTCTCTCCTTTGAGGAGAGAGGAATGGAAGTGAGGTTAAACTGTGTTGCATCCAAGCAAGAACCGCTATAAATCTAGTCCTTCTCAAATCTTCAGAGTTAATAGCAAAGACCTGTTCAAATCGGGTGTAGTTCTGTTATCTCTTCCCACTCGTTATTTTTCCACCTTATTTTCTCGGTGTTGCTGAATGAAAGTGTGAAACTCCATGTTTTAAACTGTTTCCTTTGCGCCTTTGGAGGAAACCAAATTCATACTTTTAATCAGCAACACCGTTTGATGATGGGGAAGTGATGAGGTAATTTTTTACCCTCTAAGTTAAGGAGAAACTCATCAATGGCAGATAGAACTATTAACGGTACTAATTATGGTGAGAGTCTGACTGACTACAATCCCTCTTTTTTGGATCCGGACTCCAGTCTTGAATTTACTGAAATTAATATAGTTACCATCAACGGATTTGGCGGTGACGACATTCTGAGCGGGTTTGATTTTTTTAGCAGCTATTTTATCAATGGCGGTGCTGGCAACGATTTCCTTTCTGGCAGTATTAACGGTGATGTCCTCGCAGGGGATGATCCCGATGGCGTTGCTGGTAACGATGTCCTCGTAGGGTTGGACGGTGACGATGCCCTCTTTGGCTTTGGTGGCAACGATACTCTCATAGGGGGTACAGGCACCGATACTCTCTATGGGGGTGATGGCAACGATGTTTTCCGGTTTGACTCAGTTTCAGATAGTCAACCTGGTTTGTCACGGGATATTATCAAAGATTTTGTTGGAAATGGTAACTTGACCGGTGACAGAATCGATCTATCTCGTATAGACGCTAACACCACCATAAAAGGCGACCAAGCCTTCACTTACATTGGGACTCGCGCATTCACAGCAGCAGGTCAAATCCGTTATTCAAAAGATATTCTCCAAGGTAACACTGATAGTAATCTATCGGCTAATTTCGAGATTCAGCTTGAAGGATCACCACTACTAGTGGCAAGCGATATTATCGTTTAACGAACTTTGGGGGTTTAAGTCCCCTGTCTCTACAGGCAGCGTTAGAAATACTAACTGTAGTAGGTTGGGTTAAGCGGAGCGAAACCCAACGTTTTCGCGCTTGTTGGGTTTCGTTCCTCAACCCAACCTACAAAAAATTAAATTTCGACTATATTGAATTCGGGGTATCGTTTATTGAATTCGGGGTATCGTTTATTGAATTCGGGGTATCGTTTATTGAATTCGGGGTATCGTTTATTGAATTCGGGCAACCCCCAAGAATTTACATAAAGCCATTTAATATATTTGTAATCCTAATCAACATTTATTGCATGATAAAGTAAAACATATATGGATGTAAGATTATGACCCAAGCGTTGCCAAAGTTACTAACCTTCAATGAATTTATTGAATGGTATCCCAACGATGGAAAACGCTATGAGTTGCACAAAGGAGTAATTGTTGAAATCTTCGCCCCAACGGGTTCGCATGAAAAAGTTTTAGGATTTATAGCCCATAAGCTAACTGTGGAGTTTGATTGTCTTAATTTACCCTATGGAATTCCCAAAACTGCATTAGTCAAAACTCCTTCTGCCGAATCTGCTTATTCGCCTGATGTGTTGCTGCTAAATCTTGATAATCTCGACAAGGAACCGCTTTTTCAAAAACAGTCAACAGTAAGCCAAGCAGCATCGGTTCCAATAGTCATCGAAGTTGTTTCAACCAACTGGCGAGATGATTACTACAATAAACTTAGGGATTATGAAGAAATGGGCATTCCCGAATATTGGATTGCTGATTATGCTGCATTGGGTGCCAGAAAGTTCATTGGCAATCCCAAACAACCCACTATTTTTGTATGCGAATTAGTTGATGGCGAATATCAAATGACAGCGTTTCAAGGTAACACCGCGATTTCATCACCTACCTTTCCACAATTAAATTTAACTGCACAGCAGATTTTTAATGCGGCTAACTAATTTTTTATCTAGTCTTATAACTATCTTCCCAACTTATTAGGAATACCTTCACAACCACCAGGAATAGTACCTCTAGTTTTTTCACCACCCCAAGTGCAACAGTAGTGACGTGCAGACTCAGACATCCGCTGCACATTCGTCAAATCGGCATTTTCTACCACAGCGCCAGTGTGTTCGCCGATTTCATAATCTGGTGGTTCAGTGCGACTGCGGGGTGATGCTTTTTCCACTATACCGTAGAATAGGCGAACTCCATTGAGGTCAGCACTACTGAGATTAGCATTATATAAAATTGTGCGGGAGAGGTTGGCTTTTACTAAGTCACAACTGACCAGATTAGCGCGGACAAGATTAGCTTCGCTGAGGTCAGTCCAACGCAAATCAGTACCGGAAAGGTCTGCTCCCGCTAGCATTACGCCTAAATCAATGACACGCACACCTTCCAGGCGGTCTTCTGCATATCCGCCACTCCCATCAAGAATGGCTCGACCCAATCGCTGATCGCGTTTTAGGGGTGACAGCAACTTGGAACGTGAGAGAAAGCGGAGAATTTTCGCTTTCCCACTGCCATCAACACTACTTAAAATTGCCGCAGTGCGTCCTTCGGCGATCGCTCTCTCTTGGGGCCAATCTTCTAATAATCCTTCTTGATCTAATACTAAGTCTGAAACGCCTTGAAAATAGGAATCAATTGTCTGTTGCTGGGTAATAATGTTTTGCTGAACTGTTAGCAGGTTTTGCTGAATTGTCAAGTCTTTGGAAATGACATATTGTCGCCACGCCACGTAAACGGCAATGACGGCGATGAGAATTTGCCCCAAAGCGCCAAACCAGTCTGCTAGGGTTCCAGCAATGTCCCAGTCAATCTGGTGTCCCCAAAGCAGTAAGCGATCGCCTACACCTGTAAACTTGATCAAGCCGATGATAGCTACTATGAGTCCCAAAAAGGCAACAAACAGGGTGCGTTCTTCGGGTGAAAACCACTCGTCTAAGGCTTTTTGCAACCAAGGCAATAGTATCGCTAGGGATAACAGCAAAGTTATCAGTGTTCCGATAATACCGATGATCCAGTTATTTAAGATAACTCCAAGAAAAGTGATGGCGATCGCTATTAGAGTAATTAGCAATGCCCTCGGCTTAACTGTAAATAGCTTGGTAGTGGGTTGCTGGAGGTCAGAACGGGCTAGTTGGAGAGCATTTGTATATTGCGGAGATTTCAAAAATGCGATCGCTGCTAGGGCTTGTTGTGTCGCTAGTGGTTCTGAGGTTAGGTTCTTCTCAGTTGCACCACCGTCAAAGTCATCTGGTTGCAAGTCTTTTTCCGGGACTGGTTCTGGGGTTGGTAGATTAGAGGAATCGGATTCAATCGTCATGTTTTCTATTTTGCCCCAGCACATTTAGTTCAGCATCTGTTTTATCAGAAATTGCACTAAATCTAAAACGAAAAGCCTGTATTTTATGCAGATGAGAAATGCTAAATTTAACAGTTTTCAATTGTGTGTACTTCACGCAATTTGTCGGGGAACCACAGCAGTTCATCTGTATTAACTTAACGTAGAAACTCGCGCTGGGAAACGTGGTAAACGTTTTTCGATAAACTTTTTTATTCCCGTCTACCCTCTGCCTGATGTTTGGCCTACAGTTTGAATTGTCAGCATTTGAGGGGGGACAGCATCAGGTGGGTAGAGAAAATCCACTTCTACCATTCGCCGCTGGCCAGGAGATATTTTTAATTGAGCAAGCGGTTCTCCCATCTGTCCCTCTTGTTGAACTAAATGCCAGTATTGGGTTCTGGGTAAGCCGTTATCGTCATTGTAGCGAATACGAACTGTGCCTCGGAAAAAGACGGATGTTTGGGGTGGTGAAAAAAAGCGAAGCCCTGGTTTACTTAACTCATCTTCTTTAATAGGTGTTTGCAAAAGCACATTTATAGTTTGCGGCTTATCCGTATTGTTGATTAATGGTAGAGAGATGTTGTATTCAATGCCGTAGTTGCCGTGAGCTTCGTAAGCAGTACCAGGATAACGCGCTACTAGTTTAGCAGTTTGGTTTTGTCCAGTACCCATTTTGCCTGCTAAAAGGGTACTTAAACCGTAGGAAAAAGCTTGTCCTGATTCGGGAATTGTCAGGTATGAACTATTCGAGTCGGTAACTTGTGCTTGCCAACGAGAGCCAACAGCTACCCCCGCTACCCGTCCGTAAATTTCTGTTGCCCCTGCAAGGTGATTTGGAGGACTGGGGGCAGGTTCACGGGGTCCTGCAAAATCACCATTTTCTAACAAGTTCTCCCATTCTTCTAAAGTGGGCGCTCGTTCACTACCATCGGGATTGGGTTTAGCAAACATGGCCAGGTTCGCCAGATAAACTGGACTATCACTATACAAATGCAACAAAGTAGAACGTCCATTCAATGGCGGTGTTAAAGTCCGCACTGGAATGGGAAGATTCATTAACATCCGACTTTGTTTTGCTGGAATTACCAACTGGGCTGGCCATCCTGACTGTCGTCTGACTCGCAGCACATCATTCATGACGCGATCGCCAGGCCCAGCATAAATGTTTCCCGAATTATTTGATTGCATGGCGGGAAGTTTGATAAAAGGTGCATCAGGTTGACTAACATAACTAGCTGCTTGCAAGATGTTGACAGTTGTAGGGCGATCGCTTGGATTGTAAACAATCACTCCCAAATAAAGAGTCCGCAAATCATTTGGAGTTTCAATCGCTCCAGCAATGTGGTGAGAAAATAAATCAAACCGTCCCTGAAATGGAAAGTTCAGGTGGGCGCTAGGCACTCTTTTGCCTTGAGGAGGAAATGTAGACAGCAAAATGCCTTCACTGTGAACTTCTTCTGGGTTATTACTGTTAAATACCGGTACTGCATCAAGATGTCCTCTTAAAGCTCTTGTTTGTTGGGGAATGAAGATTTCCTGGGGTTCAGGTGCTGGAGAAGGCGCTGCTTGAGCCAAAAGCAAATAGGAAATAAAATTAAGCATTTATTCAAAAAGCAATTTATCGCTCAACTTCAGAATACAGCATACCTAATCTATATCTCCTGCAATCCGTGACAAGTTAGAGGATGTTTGCCAAAACCCTTACTAACTGTTTGTAAAATATGGTTGCAAGTAACAGCCACCAAAGTGACTAACAGATGTAAAATAAGCGTCCATGCTAATTTTTACAACCAAAATGAAAAGGTTCAAGGAACTCGCATTAGCTTGTGGTGCGATCGCTGCTTTGATCAGTACGAGTCTCAAGGTTCAGGCGACGTCCAAGCGGCTGATTAACCTAGACGATCTGTCTGCTCTCCACCAAGTCAGTGAACCGCAAATTTCTCAAGATGGAGCTTGGATAGTCTATACGGTCAAGAGTACCGATATCAATAATGATTCTGTCAACAACCATATTTATATGACTTCGTGGGATGGCTCCCGCACCCTAAAATTAACTAACAGCAAAGATAGCGAAAGTTCTCCTCGTTTCAGTCCCGATGGAAAGTATCTGACCTTTCTCTCCAGTCGTCAGTCCGGCAGTGAAGGCAATCAAATTTGGCTGCTGAATCTTGCCGGTGGAGAAGCAGAAAAGATTTCAGATTTTCCAGGAGGCATTTCTGATTTCGTTTGGTCACCCGATGGCAAACGACTAGCTGTAATCGCCGAAGATCCACCCGAAGAAACTCAGAACGAACAAAAGACCGCAGAGCCAATTGTCATTGATCGCTTTCAATTTCAGGAGGACGGCGTTGGATATCTCGGAAAAAGTCGCGAACACCTCTACGTGTTTGACTTAGCAACCCACAAAGCAGATATTCTGACGCCAGGTGAGTTTAATGAGTATTTGCCCAGCTGGTCTCCAGAT
Source organism: Nostoc sp. (assembly GCF_036917615.1). Lineage (GTDB taxonomy): Bacteria > Cyanobacteriota > Cyanobacteriia > Cyanobacteriales > Nostocaceae > Nostoc. The sequence goes on along the minus strand of NZ_JBALCZ010000045.1, from coordinate 6,319 downwards.
GGGAAGAAGATTGCTTTTGTCAGCAAGCGTGGTGCTGATTTTGATCGGCATAACAATTGGGATGTCTACACAATCGAAGCCCAACCAGGATCAAAAGTACGTCAAATAACCACCAATGAAGGCCCCGATTGCGATCCCTCCTGGGGTAGCCGACCTGTTTGGAGTCCAGATGGGAAGTTAATAGCCTATCTACAAGGAGGCCCTCAAAAACTAATTGAGTACGCTGTTTACCATCTTGCCGTTATTCCATCGGAAGGAGGTACTCCACGCCTGTTAACAGCAAAACTTGATTGCAATGTTGTTAAGCCACGCTTTACATCTGATGGCAAATCAATTCTGTTTTTGCTGGAAGACGATGGCAATGTTCACCTAGCAAAAGTACCAGTAGCAGGCGGTAAGATAGAGCGATTGCTAGCTGGACGGAGAAATATCAGCGCCTTTGACTTAGGGGGTGACGACAGGATTGCCTTGTTATCTTCAATACCGCAGGAGCCAAGTGAGGTTTTCACCCTCAAAGGCACTGAACTGCATTCAATATCGCACCAAAACCAGGAATTGCTTGTCCAACTTCTATTAGGGACGACGGAAGAAATTAGTTTCAAGAGTAAAGATGGCACCCAAATCCACGGTTTCTTAGTCAAACCACCGAATTTTCAACCAGGAAAGAAATACCCAACACTCCTTGAGCTTCATGGTGGCCCAGTCGGGCAGTACACAAACCAGTTTATGTTTGACTGGCAACTGTTTGCTGCAAAAGGTTATGTTGTCGTTGCAGTTAATCCACGGGGTAGTTCGGGACGGGGTGAAGCGTTCTCGAAGGCTATTTACGCTGACTGGGGAAATAAAGATGTTCAAGATGTCCTTGCTGCTGTTGACTACGTTGAAGCACAAGGGCTAGCCGATCCATCTCGGTTGGGAATAAATGGATGGAGCTACGGTGGTATGTTAACAAACTATACTATCGCTCAAGATACCCGTTTCAAAGCTGCGGTAAGTGGAGCTAGCATTTCCAATATTTTGGCAGGATATGGTAGTGACGAGTATGTTTATGACTACGAACAGGAACTGGGCGTGCCGTGGAAAAACCTCAATACTTGGCTACGAGTTTCTTTTCCATTCCTGCACGCCGACCGAATTGTGACACCAACACTATTTCTGGGTGGTGATCGGGATGCTGCTGTTCCGTTGCACAACTCCGAACAGATGTATGAGGCACTCAAAAGTTTAGGGGTTGATACTGAATTGATTATTTATCCTGGGCAATCCCACGGTATTAGCAAGCCGAGTTACCAGCGCGATCGCTTACAACGCTATCTTATTTGGTATGACAAGCATGGGTTGTGAGTATCAATAGATACTGTTAGCCAACTTCACAAATTACCGAAAAGTCTGAGAAGCCCAGGGTGTGCTTCTCGCCCAAAAAATGACTAGATGTTGAGCATTCGCCCCCTTGCCAATACTGATCTATAAACCAATGGTTTACAAATACTATCGTTAAGCAGGGTGGACAGGATGCCCTCAAGTTCTGATGGTCGGAAACCTCCCCTCAGACTTCTTTCCACCCCGCAAAATTAGGTAATTTATTTGTTGTCAGTCCCAGTATTCCCCACTCAGTTAAGGTGCAAGGGCATTACCCCGAATTAGACTACCAATGGTTTTGGCAGTAATTTTCAGTTGGGTGATCGGATTAGCTGGGACAACCGTCTTATACAGATAGCTATCGAATGTTAGCCGCTGGACATCGAGGTCATCGCACATTTCCACAAACGCCTCGCGGGTGGCGTTGGAACGATAGAACACAGTTTGCAAAATGTCCAGCACCTTGTAAGTGAGTCCGTATCTTTTATCCCAACGCTTCAGATAAACCTTGAGGTCATCTTCTGTAGGAATACGGCTACCACTGTTAGAGGCTTCTACAATGGTTTCAGCACACATCCGCCCGGATTTAGCAGCAAAATAAATACCTTCACCAGAGGATTTGGTAACGTAACCAGCAGCATCTCCCACCAAAGCGATGCGACCGACAACACGACGGGGACGGGGATGTTCAGGAATGGGGTGGGCTTCTACTTTGATGATTTTACCGCCTGCCAGTTTCTCGGAAGCACGGGCGCGGATACCTGCTTGTAACTGTTTGATGCTGGCTTTATTAACCTGCATTGTACCAGTACCGACAGCTACGTGGTCATATTTGGGGAAAACCCAAGCGTAGAAGTCAGTAGAAACGTCATCGCCGACATACATTTCGGCCAGGTCGTTATAGTAAGCCATTTTGTCTTCGGGTAAGCGAATTCGCTCTTGGAAAGCGATCGCATAATTATAATCCCCAGCGTCCATTTCTTTAGCAACGCGAGAATTAGCCCCATCCGCCCCAATAATTAAATCCACTTTCAGGGTTTTGGCAATACCCTGTGATATACCTTCTGTATGGTCAACGTAATGGATGGTATAGGGATCAGTATTGTTTCCTGGTATATCAAGTTTATGAACAGTGGCATTAATTAAATTTGCACCTACTTTTGCCGCGCGATCGCGCAAAAAGCCATCCAGCACTTCCCGGCGGCACATTCCTATATATTCATCTTCATTTATCAGATTGATATCAACCTCGCGATTGGAAGGCGAAATCATTTTCATCTTCCGTACCCGGCGATCGATAATCTCTGGTGGTAAATCAAATTCACTCACCATACATAGGGGAATTGCGCCCCCACAAGGCTTCGCATTGTCTAGCTTCCGCTCAAACAGGTAGGTTTCAATCCCAGAGGCTGCCAGTGTTTCTGCGGCAGATGAACCAGCAGGGCCTGACCCAATAACAGCAACCCGTAGTGTCAAAGGTCTTTCTCCCAATCTTCACATTTACCGAGAGCATACTACCACGGTCTTTCGGCTGATTTGGCGCTTTACCTCCAGGTTTCGACTGAAATGCAATATTCCTTAATGTTTCGATACGAAAAGCGAGATGGGGAATGGATTGCATTTACTAGTGGGAATCATAACAATTCATTTAGCTTGAAGCGTAAGTTTTACCCCACCCTAACCCTTCCCTTATAAAGGGGAGGGAACTAGATTTCTTTTTTCCCCCCTTTATAAGGGGGGATTAAGGGGGTAATTCGACTTGTGTGTACAACCAGAGAGGTTAATTTCCTTACTCCCCATGCCCAAATTTGTGCGATCGCATTTATTCAGTGGGAATCATAACAAATAGATTCACCACAGTAAATATCCAATGGCTTACCAAAACATTACAGGCTCCCTTTCCCCAGCAGATATCCAAGAAATTAAAGCAGCCTTTGCGACTATCCAAGCAAAGATGCCTTTTCTCGTGACTCTAAGTGTGGAAGAACGACGCAAGTTATTTAAGATGGGCGATAAAAGCCTAGCTTTTGTCAACACTAGCCTGACTGCTGCCCAATCTAACCGAGAAATTCTCCCAGCCAGCTTTGATATAGATGATTTTGTGCGGGATTATCAATTAGCAATCACACTTACTGAGCTTTTGATTGGATTGCGACAACTGACAGAACAAGTAGATGATACCTTAATGGCAGTCGGCAGCGAAGCAATAGGCAGCAGTTTGACAGTTTATGATTACGTCAAGACTGCTGCTAAGAAAACTCCAGGGTTAAAAACGATTGCCGAACAGTTAGGGGAACGGTTTAAAGCTATTAAAAGTAAACCTGCTAAAACTAACTCTGATTCATAAGCAAATATTGCCATTCGGTTTATAGCCGTTCTCATTTGCGTCAAATACAACCATTCGTAGGGGCACAGCATGCTGTGCCCCTACCGCGTATCGTGGTGTAGTGCATTCAAACAATAAGTGCTGTAGTCTTTGAATTCCGCAAATGAGTAGTTAAACCTCATTAATGAGTCTTTAATACTCATCGGCGAGTCTTTGATACTCATCGGCGAGTCTTTGATACTCGCGGGAGAGTCTTTGATACTCGCGGGAGAGTCTTTGATACTCGCGGGAGAGTCTTTAATACTCATCGGCGAGTCTTTAATACTGGCGCGAGAGTCTTTGATACTCGTAAATGCGATCGTTTACCACTTGTTGATACCAAGTTGCATTCTCAATCAGGAATTACGAATTGCAAGGTTGTTATTATACTCATAACCGCCTGTAATCTGCCACTTTGCTCCAAACATGATCACAACTCCCCGCCACCACAGCAAGCCTTCTCGCTTTATCCTTTATGCTTTAACCTTCATCCTTTCTTTCCTTTTTTGTCTACCTTGGATTAACGCCAAACAAACCCCTAAACCCAAACCGCAACCCTGGCAGATTGAGGGTATAGTAGCAGCTCTTGAGGACAGCTACCCCAACGTGAAGGGATATGCTTTTGCCAAATTAGCTGAATATAAGCCGCAAGATTTAAAAATTGTGCTTAAAAAACCGGAGAAAATTGCTGAGAAAGCCGCTAACATCCTCAAGGATAAAAAGGTTGACTCAAATGTTCGTCGCAGTGCAGCAGAGGCATTGAGCAACTTCGGGCAGGCGGCGGCTCAATACATCCCTGACATCCTCAAATTCCTCAAGGATAAAAAGGTTGACTCAGATGTTCGTCGCAGTGCAGCAGTGGCATTGAGCAACTTCGGGCAGGCGGCGGCTCAATACATCCCTGACATCCTCAAATTCCTCAAGGATAAAAAGGTTGACTCAGATGTTCGTGGCAGAGCAGCAGAGGTATTGAGCAACTTCGGGCAGGCGGCGGCTCAATACATCCCTGACATCGCCAATATCTTCAAGGATGAAAAGGTTGACTCAGATGTTCGTGGCAGAGCAGCAGAGGCATTGAGCAAGTTCGGGCAGGCGGCGGCTCAATACATCCCTGACATCCTCAAATTCCTCAAGGATGAAAAGGTTGACTTAAATGTTCGTCGCAGTGCAGCAGAGGCATTGAGCAAGTTCGGGCAGGCGGCAACTCAATACATCCCTGACATCCTCAAATTCCTCAAGGATGAAAAGGTTGACTCAGATGTTCGTCGCAGTGCAGCAGAGGCATTGAGCAACTTCGGGCAGGCGGCGGCTCAATACATCCCTGACATCCTCAAATTCCTCAAGGATAAAAAGGTTGACTCATTGGTTCGTGACAATGCAGTAGAGGCATTGAGCAACTTCGGGCAGGCGGCGGCTCAATACATCCCTGACATCCTCAAATTCCTCAAGGATAATAAAGGTTGACTCATTGGTTCGTGACAATGCAGTAGAGGCATTGAGCAACTTCGGGCAGGCGGCGGCTCAATACATCCCTGACATCGCCAATATCCTCAAAGATGAAAACGTTGACAAATATGTTCGTGGCAGTGCAGCAGAGGTATTAGGAAAAATCAGACAACTGAAGTTAGAAGAGGTTGTTGTAATTTTGAATTATGCCTACGAACCAAATCAACAATTCTTTAGTCTTCCCTCTGAGAATAATAACTTTGAATTTTGGCGATTTTGGACTTATTTCTTAGGTGGCAGTAGTGAGGAAGTCAAAACCCTACTAAGATGGCTAGGCAGACCTCAAGCAATTCCTGATAAACTGACACATGATGAAGGTGTAAAAACACTAGAACTCTTTCTTAAAACCTGGGAACTTAGCCAAGATTTAGCGCAATTACACGAAGACTTAGCCAAAGAAATCGCCGTAGTCGCCAGAAAAGTTTCTTGGCAACCAGGAGATATTGTCATTTTAGAAAAGCACTACAACAACCTCAAAGGACTCAACGAAGCTGATTCACTGCAATCAGTCATAGTTAACCTCAAGGGTTGGCAGTGGTTTTTTAACGCCAGAACTACTATTTTGATTCATGCTGCCTTTTGGCTTGCCCTCATCTTCGCCTACCCCAAATTTCCCCAAGTCCAAGCCATCTTCTTCTGGAACCCTTGGGTACGCCGTATTCTCGGTGTCGGCTATGTCGGCTTTCTCCTCACCTGGGTTCCACCCTTCCGCCGCAAATTATTTGAACCATTCAAACCTTCCCTGTTAGCCGATGCCGGCTTAGATAATTTTTATGAGCAATCATACTTCCCAGAATCTAAAGTCAAAGTTCCCACTTCAGGGGACATCCTGCCAATTACCGCAGCATTACCCAGTATTTAAGGACAAATTATCTTAGAAGGAGATTCCGGCTTAGGCAAGTCGATGTTTCTCCGCCATCTGTTGAAAAATCAAGAGCGCATAGTCGTTTATCTCCCCGCCCAAAAATGTCATAAAGGTGTAATTGAGGCAATTCAAGACAAGCTACACGGCCAAGCCCAAGATGCCGGCTTCCTGAAAAACCTGATTTACAGTGGCGCGATAGATATCTGCATCGACGGACTCAACGA
>NZ_JBALCZ010000044.1:0-25543 GCF_036917615.1 Nostoc sp. | reverse complement strand
TAAGCTAAGAACATCGGGAGCCGGATGCACGGAAACGCGCACGTCCGGATCTAACTGAGAGGTGCGGGGAATAACATCCCCCATCGACTCAACCAGTCTGAGATCAGCTCACCACTAAAACAGCAGCAATTATTACAATTTATAGAGACTATTTTGGCTTACAAGTTTCCTGCAATGAGTAGGGAGGAGATGGAGGACATGTTTGGCTTAAGCGAGTTAAAGCAAACCAGATTTTATCAGGAAGCCTTTCAGGAAGGTATTGAACAAGGTATTGAACAAGGTGAGGTTAGAGGTGAGCTTAAAGGTAAACTAAAAGCAGTACCAGCAATGTTGGCAGCAGGATTAACTGTAGAACAAGTAGCACAGGCGTTAGATTTGAGTATCGAAGAAGTTAGACAAGTAATACAAAGTCAGCCTTGAGAGGGATGTGTAAGTTTTATCCGTAACTCAAGCCAATTTTGGTTTGCGGTTCCCTAGACTTGATCATGACGAATTTATAGTTAATTTTTGTTAATATTAGAAGCGGTATTAGTACTTCGTCTTTAACCACCCACTCCCTACCTGAGAGAAACTTAATGCTGCGATTAGAACATATAAGTAAAATTTATCCCACAGGCGAAGTTCTCAAAGATATCAACTGGGAAGTTAAACCAGGCGATCGCATTGGCTTAGTCGGTGTCAACGGTGCGGGAAAATCCACCCAACTCAAAATCATCTCTGGGGAAATTGAACCTACCGCCGGCGAAATCATTCGTCCTAATAGCTTACATATAGCTTACCTCAACCAAGAATTTGAAGTAGACCCCAGCCGCACCGTTAGAGAAGAATTTTGGACTGTCTTCAAAGAAGCTAACGAAGTACAGTTATCTCTGGCGCATGTGCCACGAGAGATGGAAACGGCTACTCCAGAGGAACTGGATCGACTGATCGACAAGTTGGATCGCTTGCAGCGCAAATTTGAAGCCTTGGATGGCTACAACTTAGATGCACGCATCGGGAAAATCTTACCAGAGATGGGGTTTGGGCTAGAAGATGGCGATCGCCTCGTCAGTGCTTTCAGTGGTGGTTGGCAGATGCGGATGAGTTTAGGTAAAATTCTCCTGCAAAAACCAGACTTGTTGCTGCTGGATGAACCGACTAACCACCTGGATTTAGAAACCATTGAGTGGTTAGAAAATTACCTCAAAGGGCTGGTTACGCCAATGGTAATAGTCTCCCATGACCGGGAGTTCCTTGACCGCCTCTGCACTCAAATTGTGGAAACTGAACGTGGCGTTTCCAGTACCTACCTTGGGAACTACTCAGCATATTTAGAACAAAAAGCTGAAAGTCAATCAGCACAAGTTAGTGCTTACGAACGCCAGCAGAAAGAATTAGAGAAACAGCAAACCTTTGTTGATAGATTTCGCGCCAGTGCTACCCGTAGTACCCAGGCAAAAAGCCGGGAAAAGCAACTCGACAAAATTGAGCGCATTGAAGCACCCATTGCAGGAGTAAGAACTCTACACTTCCGTTTTCCTCCTGCACCCCGCAGTGGACGCGAGGTAGTGGACATTAAAGATTTAACTCATCTTTATGGTGATAAAATCCTGTTTTTGGCAGCAAATCTCCTTATTGAAAGGGGCGATCGCATTGCATTTCTTGGCCCTAATGGTGCTGGAAAATCTACCCTTCTGCGCGTAATTATGGGTATGGAACCACCCACAGAAGGTAGCGTTATATTAGGCGATCACAACGTTATTCCCGGTTACTTTGAGCAAAATCAAGCTGAAGCCTTGGACTTGAAGAAAACTGTCATGGAAACTATTCATGATGAAGTTCCAGACTGGGATAATCAAGAAGTACGCACACTTTTAGGACGCTTCTTATTCACTGGTGATACTGTATTTAAGGCAGTTGGCGCATTAAGTGGAGGAGAAAAAGCTCGTTTGGCGTTGGCAAAAATGCTCTTACGCCCCGCGAACTTACTAATTTTAGATGAGCCGACAAACCACCTAGATATTCCAGCTAAAGAAATGCTGGAAGAAGCGCTCAAAAATTATGATGGTACGGCAATTGTAGTTTCCCACGATCGCTACTTTATTTCTCAGGTAGCGAACAAAATCGTCGAAATTCGTGATGGCGAATTCCGCGTTTACTTAGGAGATTATCATTACTATCTCCAGAAAATTGCCGAAGAAAAAGAACAAGCAAAATTAGCTGCAATAGAAGCCGAAAAAACAGCGAAAAAAGCTGCTAAAGCTGCTAAAGCTTCCACGAAAAGGAAATAAGAGGTTGGATAATGCCTTAGTAGTAGCGCGAAAACCTACTACTAAGTAATCACTCGTTAATAGCGCTCAAAGACATCATAGAAAAATTACTAAAAATTAAAAATCTTTCAAAACACTGCAAGTCGTTCATAAAAGAACTGTAAGAGGATGTTTGAAAAGTATTATTGCTAACACTCAAAGCTTGGAAACCTAACCCACTGAGCAAGCCTTCTCTACAAGGGAATGGGGGTTTCAAAGCCTCTCGGCCTTTCGGGGAGAGGAATGGAAGCGGGGTTTTTAGTATACTTTAAGACTTTCCAAACATCCTTTAAGGATTCAGGTGTTTAAAACCTAGTCACAGAGAGTGTTTCAAAATTGGCTTTATAGTTTAGTCAAAACATTGTTTGCAATAAGCGAGGAAATTAAGCCATTTTGCAAAAGTTTATTGAGAATAGGCTTTTCTAGCTTTTTTCTCTAAACGCTTATAGGACAATAGTTTTAGCAATTTTTAACTGACCTGAATCCTTACAAAGAATTTAATAAGCATATCTCTCCTTGCGGCTTGGATTAGCAAATGATTTCCCTAAGTTTATGAGTAGCAATTGCTACTCATAAACTAATCAATAATTTAAAAATCACAAAAATACACACAAAATTTACCAAGTTTAAGAAAAATCTAAGAAAACTATAAAGTAATTAATAAAAAAATTTAATAAGCATATATAGCCTTGCGGCGTGGATTAGCAGTGGTATCATTCGAGTATTACAAAAAGTAAAGGGCAATTTTACTATGACCAAAGCACCTGTTGCTCCTGTGGTGCTAGTCATTTTAGACGGATGGGGCTACTGCGAGGAAACGCGAGGAAACGCTATTGTTGCTGCTAAAACTCCAATCGTGGACAGTTTATGGGCAGCTTACCCGCATACCCTCATCCACACCTCAGGAAAAGCTGTAGGGTTGCCAGAAGGTCAAATGGGCAACTCGGAAGTTGGTCATTTGAACATTGGTGCTGGGCGAGTTGTACCGCAAGAACTGGTACGCATCTCCGATGCGGTCGAAGACGGTTCTATTACCTCAAACCCAGCACTCGTCAAAATTTGCCAGGAAGTTCGCTCTCGGAATAGCAAGCTGCATCTAGTAGGCCTTTGTTCTGAGGGAGGGGTACATTCGCATATCACCCATCTATTCGGACTACTTGACTTAGCCAAAGACCAGCGAATTCCAGAAGTTTGTATCCACGCTATCACCGATGGTCGTGACACCGCCCCAACTGACGGCGTAAGAGCAATCACACTGCTGCAAGATTATATAGACCGCGCAGGAATTGGGCGCATAGTCACCCTCAGCGGTCGCTACTACGCGATGGATCGCGATCACCGTTGGGATCGGGTCAAACGTGCCTACGATGTGATGACCCAAGATAGTGTTGGTAATGGTCTCAAGGCTGTGGAAGTCTTGCAAGCATCTTACGACCAAGGGGTAAAAGACGAATTTGTCAACCCAATCAGAATTGCTCCCGGCGCAATCGAACCAGGGGATGGGGTGATATTTTTCAACTTTCGCCCCGATCGCTCCAGACAACTGACTCAAGCTTTGGTCAGTCCAACGTTTAAAGGTTTTGAAAGACAGCAAATCACACCGTTGTCCTTTGTCACCTTTACGCAGTACGATTCAGACTTACCCGTGGCTGTAGCCTTTGAGCCTCAAAATTTGAGTAATATTCTGGGAGAAGTAATAGCCAATCATAGTCTCAACCAGTTCCGCACCGCCGAAACAGAAAAATACGCCCACGTCACCTATTTCTTTAATGGGGGTCTGGAAGAACCTTTTGCCGGAGAAGATCGGGAATTAGTAAGTAGCCCGATGGTAGCGACTTACGATCACGCCCCAGCCATGTCAGCAGCAGCAGTTACAAATGTAGCGATCGCTGCGATTCAAAAGGGTACGTATTCCCTAGTTGTGATTAACTATGCCAACCCAGACATGGTAGGGCATACTGGTCAAATCGAAGCTACCATTACAGCAGTTGAAACAGTTGATCGCTGTTTGGGACGCCTACTAGAGAGCGTTATCAAAGCCGGCGGTACAACAATTATTACTGCCGACCACGGCAACGCTGAGTATATGCTAGATAATGGGGGTAATCCCTGGACAGCTCATACCACTAACCCAGTCCCCTTGATTTTGGTGGAAGGAGAGAAAGTCAAAATCCCTGGATATGGTACAAATGTCGAACTGCGAAACGATGGCCAGCTATCCGACATCGCCCCGACAATTCTAGAGATTTTACAGTTGCCTCAGCCACCAGAAATGACAGGGCGATCGCTGCTGAAAACAGCAGAATATGAGTTACAACGCACTCGCACCCCCGTGCAAGTAGGGCTGTAAAAGAGTTAGGAGTTAATAGTGAGGAGTTAATAGTGAAAAGTGATGAATTAAAACTTTCCTAACTCCTAACTCCTAACTCCCAACCCTGACTCCTGTTTTTTAAAACTTTTTATAAATGAGATTCCTACCATGACAGCTTCTAATATTGTGCAAGGCATTTGGGCATTTTCCGCCACTGGTTTGATTATCTTGGTTTTACTGCATAGCCCCAAAGGTGATGGTATTGGAGCCATTGGCGGACAAGCGCAGCTATTTAGCAGCACCAAAAGTGCAGAAAACACCTTAAACCGAATTACTTGGGCCTTGACAGTAATTTTTCTCGGTTTAACAGTAGTTTTAAGTGCTGGTTGGCTGCCTAAATAAGGATAGGTCAGCCTCTTCGAGAAGTCAAAAGTCAAAAGTCAATGGTGAGAAGAACCCGATACGCGATATTTAACACCGTAATAAATTTAATTTCACGGCGGTTAATTATAGCTCTTGCCTTATTTGTTGGCACAGGGCTATTAATCGTTTTTACAAATCTCCAGTCGAGTCATGGGTTTACAATAATACCAAAACATGCATCTTCAGACTTAATAATCTTTCTCCCCACCTCATCTTCCCCAAAACCTCATCCTTTACCGCTTACACTTGCACAATGGCAAGATAGCACTAACAGTGGTGACTACTTTTCTCAAGTCACAACAACCCAAGTAGGTTATTTAGTCTGGTCACAATTTCCCGTTCGAGTTTATGTAGAACCACCAAAAGCTGTCAGCGAAAAACAAGCTCAAGCATGGGTTAACGGTGTCTTGCAGGGTGTGCAAGAATGGAGTACTTATTTGCCTTTGACAATAGTCGAACAGCCAGAAATTGCTGATATTACAATTGTGCGAAAAGCGCCACCTCTACAAATTTCCCCTGGTAGTAATATACCCCGTGCGCGATCGGCACAAACTACTTACGAGTTATACACCAGCAACAAAGTTTTATCCCACCGCTTCATCATCTTTTTAAGCCCCAGTCAAACAGGTGAGTATCTCATTGCAGCCGCCCGCCACGAATTCGGTCATGCGTTGGGAATTTGGGGTCATAGTCCGCTACAAACTGATGCGCTATATTTTTCTCAAGTTCGTAACCCGTCGCCTATTTCTGCCAGAGATTTAAATACTCTAAAGCGGGTTTATGAACAGCCAACCAGTTTAGGATGGTCTTTAGTGGATAATTCAAAGATTAATTGATCAATATCATCACTTACAATTAAAAAGATTTACAAGGCGTACAAAAATTTGGGCTGAAGATACACCAGCAGAAATATTTTATTCTACCGCTTTATCATCTTAGTGAGTCCTATAGGATTCCCTTTCTCTAAGCTCTGCGACTTAGCGGTAGAGGTCGCTGTGCTAAAACTTGTTTATAAAGTTCTTCCAGTAGAGTAATATTTTTACTGAGGGTATAGCGGTCTAATACACGCTGTCTGGCTTTTTGCCCCAGTAAGGTTGTTAACTCTGGATGGTCTTGCAACACTGGTAAGAGGGTTTTTAACTGCGATCGCGCTGTTTTGGTACTAATAACTACACCTGCGCCCTTTTCCAATACTTCTCCATCTGCACCCACGTCTGTTGCTAAACAAGCCAACCCACATGCCATTCCTTCTAACAGAGATAGGGACAAACCCTCTACTAATGAAGGCAAAACAAATACATCTGCGCCCCGCAAAATTTCGATGCGTCGGTCTTCATCAGCGACAAATCCTAACCAGATAATGCCGTATTCTGAACCATAAAACGGCTCTAAGGAAGACTTCAAAGGGCCGTCGCCCACAATTAGCAACTTACTACCAGGCCCCATTGCCGACTGTTTCCAAGCCCGGAGGAGGGCTTCGACATTTTTCTCCGGGGCTATGCGACCCTGATAGACAAACAAGCGTTCGGCTTTGAATTCTGCTTTTATTTTAGAAAGTCCTGGACAATACTTGGCGGTATCAACACCGTTGGGAATTACGGCAATATTTTCTTCCCGCACGCCCATCCCTGCCAATAATTCTCGCTGAATTTGAGAAAATACAATCACGCGATCGTAGTTAACTAAAAAAGGCGCGTAGAGCTGATAAGCCAAAAGTTGTGTTCCCGATATCAGCTTTGCCCCCTTGCCAGCAAACGGTGTGTGAAAAGTGGCAATTAGGGGCAACCTCAGTTCCTCACAGATTTCCGGGAGAAAAAAGTCTAGAGGAGATAACGTCAAGGAAGCATGGACTACATCTGGCTTGATTTCCCGCAGCGAATCGGTTAAAAGTTTGGTGGCTTTAAAAGTCGGAATTGTATAAACCTGGGACTTATAAATGAAAGGGAGGGAAACCTCTCGAAGATTTGGCCAATTGTCAGGTTCAGACTCTTCCTGGGCGAAGTGAAGAAAGCTAACTTGATGTCCCCTATCTAACAAGGCATTTGTAATTTCTCGACTGTAGGTGACATTGCCGCAAAAGGGTGATTTTTTTCCAATCCAGGCTATACGCATTCTTTATTTAGCTGTAAGAAAAGCGGGTTTGATCTATTACTTTTGTGTCCTTGGTGATTTTTATTTTATCTAGCTATACTTGCTGGTTTTTTTATTTATTAAAAATTCCCACAATACTCTAGTTTAAAAAGCCTATTCTCAGCTAATTAAACCAGTGGATTTATGGCTTTATTTATTCTACTTATAAGTTGTTAATCTCTGATATTTAAACAACTTATTCTGACTAATGTCAGATTCATATCCGGCAAGTATGTGATAAATTTTCACTGACCACAGTTTACCATGAACACAAAAGCTTTAAGTAAATTATTAATTACTTCAAGTTAATGAATAATAGCTCCTGTTAGCTGATAACTACTTATGTGAGTTATACCAAGTTAATATACCTCCTGAAAAGACGATCGCTGCTAATCCCAAAAACACTACCTGTAATCCCAGAAAGGTTTCTGCTACACCTGCTAATGCCAAAGGTAAGGAGAGGGCAATATTAATTACATTATTCTGCAAGCCAAAGACTTTACCACGCATTTCTGGAGGTGTTTCTGTTTGGATCGCTGTTTGCATGGGAATAGCTACTAGCGCCCCGAAGATACCTAATAGCGCCACCAGCAGAAGGATTAGCCACAGTTGGGTTGTAAATACTGATAGACCAATCAAGGATGCTGCCATGCCCATACAACCGTACAGACTTAGTTGGGTATAAGAGAAACGTTGACCAAATTGACCGAGAATTGTTGCTCCAGCAGCGATGCCAACACCGCCAGCTGCTAGTAAAAAGCCAAACTGGGAGGCTTTCATGTTGGGAATTATTTCTGCCATGCGAACCGCTAGAACAGTTAATGCTGCAAAGACAGAAAACAAGATAATTAGCTGAAGCAAAGCATTACGGACGCGCTGATTTGCTTTGAGGTAGGCAAAACCATCCCGTAAGTCAGAGAATACGTGGGGGAATTCTGTATCGGGGTCGTGGTGTTTTTCGTTGGTTGCCAGGAGGAATAAAATTAGTCCAGCGATCGCATAACTACCACCTACTAAAAATTCCTTACCTAAACTACCACTACCACCAATTTGCAGCCAAAGTCCATCGGCGATCGCTAACAACGGTTCACCGACGGCAAACCCAACAATTACTGATGCCATCATCGTTGTCGTGTAAAGCGAATTTGCCGAGAGTAAATGCTGTTCTTTTACTATCAAAGGAATTGCTGACTGTTCTGCAGGTGCAAAAAATTGCGTCAGTGTGGAAACTAAAAAAGTTACACCCAGGATGATTAGAAAACCTACTGGCAACACTCCTATTGGTTGCCAATCATGAGTCAACCACAGCAGGAAGGGAATTGACAAAACCAGGATGCCGCGCCAAATATTCGTTGCCACCAGCACAGCCTTTTTCGACCAGCGATCCACAAACACGCCAGCAACAGAACCAAACAATACGGCTGGAATAGTAAAAGCCATCATCAAGGCTGATACCCAACCACTAATACTCTGATTACTACCCTGAAACTGAGTATTAATCAAAGCAATCATCAGCACTAAATAAACTTTATCTGCTAGTTGCGAGAAAACTTGACCGCCCCAAAGAGCCAGGAAATTAGGATTTTTTAATACAGGCAAAAACCCCTGCGGTGTTATATTCTCCGAAACAGTTTCTCCACCTGAACCAGATCCATCTAATTTCGGTGGTTCTTTTTCTGGGGGAGAGGCTGGTGGCAAACTTTGCCCGTTGCTATCTACCTCAGCAGTGGTTAATTTGTCCTCAGATTCTGTTTCTGATTGACTTGGAACATCAGTTTTTGGCATCTGGGCTGTCCAACTTTGATCGTTTTGAGAAACGTCTTTTGGGGACATTTCTTGGCTATTGATTTGACTAGGTGTATACTTAGAAACGGCACTCAAGTGATTCCTGACTGTAGAATCTAATGCCCTATTCTGTTTTTTAACGAGGCTTGGTGACAAAGGCAGGATTTTTTTATCCAAATCAGACGGTTGCATCATGGTTGGCAGCAAAATAAGAGTCGATCAAAGTTGCAGAGCGAATAGGGCGACCTAATTGATACTGAGCATACTGGCGCAAAATCTGCTCAACAGATAACCAGTTATGATCTCTAGCACCATCAATTTGCATTATCTCTGGTTGTGACAGATGTTGAAGCAAAGCCAGTTCCATAGCACCCAGACGACTAGAAATCACAGGTATTTCTTGCCGATGCACAACAACTGTTTGGGAGCCAGGTTTTGGAGGTGATGGGATAATGTGCTGATTGGATGATGGAGAAAAAGATAAATTTCTTTGTATCCCCCTCTCCTTGTCTGCCTCTGTTCGTAAACGTTTCCAAGCTTCTAAGCAAACCGTTCCACCCGCAGGGATGCTAAATCCTACCTGCCAGTTGGGGTTTGTAAAGTCTGGCTTAAGGGAGCGCCCAGATAGGCAGCAAACTTGCACTTGCGGCGTTACTCCTGCTAAGGCTAAAAGGTGAAACACCCCATGAGCTAGATGAGCCAAAACACTAGATGCATTTGCACTAGACAACGCCTGCAACCGATGGAGATGTTCATTGAACAACTCATAAAGTTCTTCTTGAGGTTGTTCGCTCAAAGCTTGACACAAGACTATTTCTGCGAAATATTGGCTGGCTGCCAATTTTCCCAAATCTTTAGCTAAACCAGGATAAGTTTTTAACGTCTGTGCTTGAGTAATTTTATCAAGCGATCGCCCTTTTGCAATCAATAGTTCATTCACAACAAACATACCACTCCTGCCGCCCAGGCTGGAGTTGTGCTTACGTGCCCCTGGAGCCACTGCTCGAATCAGACCGAACTCTGGTGTCAAAATCGTCACTATTTTATCTGATTCTCCTAGCACCTGGGTTTTAAGATTAATTCCGGTTGCTTTGTAGGTTCTACTCATTAGTCATTAGTCATTAGTCATTAGTCATTAAGACAAAGAGAGAAGTTTTAGATGAGGCCAGAAATTTAAACACAAATGACATAGACGCGCCCGCGTCTTAAGGCAGGGTAGGACGAGAAACAAATGACTATTCACCCTTTCCCAGGTTATCGCGCTGGCGGATCAAATCGATACCACGAGATGTGCCTAATCTCGTAGCACCCGCTACGATTAAATCTAGGGCTTGATTGATAGTCCGGATACCACCCGAAGCTTTAATTCCCACCCTTTCTTTTGCCAATTCCTGCAAAAGTCGCACATCTGCCACTGTTGCACCACCATTCCAACCTGTACTAGTTTTTAAGAATGCCGCTCCCGCCTCCATAGCTATTTCAGCAGCTATTTTTTTCTCCGCATCTGTCAACAGGTTGGTTTCCAAAATTACCTTAACAGTTTGCCCAGTCTCTTCACAAATTTCGGCAATTTCTCGGTGGGCTTCTTCAGTTTTACCAGCTTTCAACCAGCCCAAGTTCATTACCACATCCAACTCAGTGGCCCCACTATCGGCCGCTTCTTGAGCCTCATACAGTTTCACTGCTGAAGTCGTAGCACCAGCAGGAAAGCCAATCACCGTACAGACTTTCGGGTTCTTGCCGTGGAGGAGTTCGACTGCTTGTTTGACATAGGCGGGGTACAAGCAAACCGCCGCAAAATTGAATCTGTATGCTTCTTCACACCATTGCTCAACCTGCTCTGGAGTAGCCGTTGGCGTTAACAGGGCGTGATCTATGAATGGCGCAATATCAATATCCGGATAGTCTGCTGCCATCGTGTCTTCTGCCAGTGATTGATTATTAAAGTTTATAAAAAATTAAAACATTTCTTATATATATATTAAACCATATTTATTACGAGTTTATCCTGAAAACAAGCTGTTGACTTCTCTTAGATGTTAGCTTTGTAGATCTCGCGGAATTACTGTAAGTATTTAAGTTGACATTAGGCAGTAGTAAGGTGAGGAATATCAACAGCATTTGTCACGCCAGTTCCGAAGAAGTTAATAATAGTTTTGGCTAAGGCCTTCGATGCTAAGTATGGTACGCCATTACCAATAGTCTTAAACATATTTGTGAGCGACATATTCTCTGGAAGTACAAAATTTGCAGGCAAAGATTGTATGGTTAAAGCTTCCGCTACAGATATTCGCCGGATTTTATAGGGATGCAAATGTACTTCATTATTTCCATAGCAAGCTGTCGGAGAGTAACGCCATCTGTGAAGACGCTTGAAAGACTTTTTAGAATCATCTCCTTCATCAATAGCAGCAAATCTTGTAATCCCTGCCCTTGGTTGAAAACAGTTTTCAGCATTGGGATGCTTCAGAACGTTATTTTTTGTAAACCAGTATTCTACGGTGAGTTCTTGAGGGATGCCATCAGGACAAGGCATTATGGAATTTTCTTGGAATGGTTCGCACTTACGCCAAGGATAAGCCAAAACCTTTTTTTGAGGATATAAAATGTGATTGTCCCAAGGAAAATATCCCTCAGGTAGTAACTTTTCACTACCGACTTTTATTCCTATATCCTTGATAAAATTATTTCGGAAACCAATCAGAATAATTCTTTCTCTATCCTGGGGTACACCATATTCGATAGCATTAATTAACCGCTCTGTTAATATATAGCCTGCTTCCACTAATTGTTGCTTGAGCGATTCAAAAAATAAACGGTGCTTTGTCGTTCTCCATAACCCCTTAACGTTTTCAAATAAAAAGAAATCTGGAAGATTGCGGCAAATTAATTCAACGTAAGAAGCAGAAAGCTTGCCATTATCTCCTGAACGTCCTCTATTTTTCCCGCCAATAGAAAAATCAGGGCAAGGAGGCCCGCCAATGAAGCCTACAATATTACTAGATTTGCGGCAGTCTTGTACTAACTCCCGCAGGTGTTGTGTTCGTGAACCTTCGAGAAGTTGGGTTACGTCTCCTGCTTCTCCGTCATGATACCCGTATTCTGGCAACGGCAGATTGAGAACCTGCCGTGAATAGCGGTATGCAGCCATGAATGAGGAAAAAATTTCATTGACGTAAACAATCTTAAAACCGCTGGTTTCAAAACCTAAATCTAGGAATCCTGAACCAGCAAAAAAGGAGAAAATACAAGGGCGATCGCTCATTCAATAACTAGTATTGTGAAACAGTCTTAATTAATATCGGGAGATTTAGGGTTTATACTTACGTACCAATCAGAAATATACACTTGAAATACTGTTTAAATAGTCAAAAAAATTCACACTTTCTCTAAGTATTTACTATCAAAGTTTACTCAATCTTTAAGGAAAATCCCTGACATCAAAAGAGTCTAAAGCCACAATTAAATATAGGAGTTTCCAAGCTCTAAACAATGTTTAAGACAAATATTTTGTCATTAAATAAAAAACCGGGGTACTTTGGACTAATTTTTTATGCGGATTTTAATTTACTCCTACAACTACTATCCAGAGCCAATTGGTATTGCTCCACTGATGACTGAACTAGCAGAGGGACTAGTGAAGCGTGGGCATCAAGTGCGCGTAGTCACCGCTATGCCCAATTACCCTGAGCGTCAAATTTACCAGGAATATCGGGGCAAGTGGTATGTCAACGAATACAAAAATGGCGTTCAAATTCAACGTAGTTACGTTTGGATTCGTCCACAACCCAACCTATTAGATCGGGTGTTACTAGATGCTAGTTTCGTTGTCACTAGTTTTGTGCCTGCCCTCTTCGGTTGGCGTCCAGATGTTATTCTCTCAACATCGCCATCCTTGCCAAGCTGTGTACCAGTTGCTCTTTTAGGATGGTTACGTGCTTGTCCTGTGATCTTAAATCTACAAGATATATTACCAGAAGCAGCCGTCCACGTCGGTCTACTGAAAAATAAATTGCTCATCCAGTTGTTTACATTATTGGAAAAATTTGCTTACCACACTGCCAGTAAAATTAGCGTCATCGCCGATGGTTTTGTGGAAAACTTGCGTTCTAAGGGCGTAGAAGCTGACAAAATTGTGCAAATTCCCAACTGGGTTGATGTAAATTTTATCCGCCCTTTGCCTAAAGAAAATAACCCTTTCCGCGCAGCACATAATCTAAATGGCAAATTTGTAGTACTTTATTCTGGTAACATTGCCCTAACCCAAGGCTTAGAAAGCGTTGTCAAAGCTGCTTCTGTGTTGCGCCATATCCCAGATATTGTTTTTGTGATCGTTGGAGAGGCAAAAGGTTTACAGCGATTGCAACAGGAATGTCTAGACTGCGGCGCAGATAATGTTTTGCTACTGCCATTTCAACCCCGCAAATCTTTGCCACAAATGTTGGCAGCTGCCGATGTTGGCTTGGTAGTGCAAAAGAAAAATGTTGTATCCTTCAATATGCCGTCAAAAATTCAAGTGCTACTTGCCAGTGGAGGGGCCTTAGTTGCCTCTGTCCCTGACAATGGTACAGCAGCAAGAGCCATCAGGCAAAGTGGCGGCGGAGTTATCGTTCCTCCAGAAGATCCCCAAGCTTTAGCAATGGCAATTTTAGATTTGTACCAAAACCCCGAAAAAGTCAAAACTCTGGGTTATAAAAGTCGTCAATATGCCGTTGAGCAATATGCTTTTGAGCAAGCTTTAAATCAGTATGAGTCCTTGTGTTACTCATTGACGGTAGATCGTAGAGCAATTCAGTCTACAGGCATAGTTACGAAACAAGAAGTTTAATCTTTGCAGCAAAGTTACATTGCATATGTAGAAATTGCAATTATGCCCTCAAATCTAGGTAGCAGGAGATTTTGAGGGTAGCTAATTCTATCAGTCAACATACAGCTATAGACAAGACAAGCAGGTTTTCAAGTGCATTGTTGAACTAAAAATCCCACGGCTTCACTTCATTCAATCCGTGGCTAAACCAATTTTTTATCCATACAACGGAGATATCTTAGTATCTCATCATACCTAGTAACATACGTATGACGATCGCACGCTTGGTAGACCAGTCATGAGTCTGCTGTGTTGTATCGTAGTTTTTAGCAGACAGTCTAAAGCCTAGATGTGGCGTTACCTGCGAATTACTAGCTTTAGATTACATATTATCCTGTTTGATGAATCTGCGATTATTTACGCTGGAAATTCTTGCTGGAAAGCTATTGGTTAATTTATCGCTGCACAAGAACCATCAACAATCAGCAGTTGCGGATGTCGAAATCTAAACAGCCAATTATCAAACTAGCCCCATAGACACCCGTTTTTTTGTTAGTATTCAAAAAAACCTATTGACACATTTGTTTAGATCAATTGTTTGTTGTTTGTAAGTAAATGTAAACAATTGTTTCAAAAGGAAGAAAGCACCTGAGGTTTAATGACTGATTATTTCCAAGGAAATTTCCCATTGCAATCTGTCCCACTGACGAAGAGTGCGGTAATAAGCCACGGCCAAACCGAAGAGGCGAGCAGAACCTTAGCTGCAACGATCGCTGTTGCGGCATCAGATCGCAAAGCAGGTGAGATTTTATTGCTCAAAGTAGCAGAGGTATCTTACTTGGCTGATTACTTTGTGATGATGACTGGCTATTCTAGGGTACAGGTCAGGGCGATCGCTCAAGCAATTGAAGGAAAAGTCGAAACTGAGTTGCAACGGCGTCCCATAAGGACAGAAGGAAAAGTCGAGGGGAGTTGGGTACTACAAGACTACGGTGATGTGATCGTTCACATCATGATGCCCAAGGAACGGGAGTTTTATAATTTAGAAGCGTTCTGGATTCATGCAGAACGTATTTCCCTTCCAGAATCTGATGAGGGTGAAAGTAAGCCAACATGATTAGGTCTTCGGTTTCAAATTGCCCAGTTCCCACAGACCAACAACCGCTCAATGAGTACGAAGAGTTAAAAACTTCCTGGCTGTTTCGTGATAGCACTTTAGATTGGCGCGAGTATATCACGAAAATTGTTTGGATTTGGGGTTTATCTTGGCTCTTAGCAGGGCCTGTAGCTGCGGCAAGTTTTCCCCCTCACAAGTATATTGCACATTTTATCATCTGTGGTGCAGCAGGAGCGAGTGTCGGGGTAATACTGGCACTGGTAAGGTTGTACTTAGGCTGGTTCTACGTGTGCGATCGCCTTTGCAATCCCACAGTCTTTTATGAAGAGTCAGGCTGGTACGACGGTCAAACTTGGACGAAGCCACAGGAAGTCCTCAACCGCGATCGCTTGATTGTTTCATACGAAATCAGACCTATTCTGCGGCGGTTACAATTTACCTTTGCTGGCTTGGCGGGAATGTACGTTATTGGTACTATAGTTTGGCATTTGTTTTAAAAAGTTATTAGTCATTAGTCTTTAGCTAAAGACTAATGACTAATAACTAATTAATTAAAAAAGGTGATAAATATAAACCCATGACAATGGGAAAACGAACTCAAGCCACAGCACTGGAAGTCCGGTTGCTGCGGGAAGGTATTATTGAATCCAGGCATATAGTCCAAGCTGTTGTATGCGACCAACGAGGACGGGTTCTAACCGTTGCCGGAAATTCTGAAACTGCTGCATTTATCCGTTCAGCCCTCAAACCATTTCAGGCACTCGCAGTCACCACCACAGGTACACTGGAACGCTATAACCTCAGCGATCGCGACTTAGCAATTATTACAAGTTCCCACAAAGGAACAATAGAGCAAGTCCGACAAGTATTTAACATCCTTTGGCGGGCCGATCTTGACCCAACTATCCTCCAGTGTCCAATTCCTGAAGGGAAGCGGAGTCCTCTGGAGTACAATTGCTCTGGTAAACATGCGGGAATGTTAGCCGTTTGTCAGCAGCGCCATTGGCCCTTGAATAACTACTTGGATCGCAAGCACCCAATACAGCAGTTGATTTTGGGCAAAGTAGCAGAGTTGCTACGAATGCCAGCTGAAGAATTTATCAGCGCTCATGATGACTGTGGCGCACCGACTTATCTGATGCAACTTGGTCATATGGCGTCTTTGTATGCGTTGCTAGCCTCTAGTACCAATTTGGATATGGAGCGCATCGTCCGTGCTATGACTCATCACCCCGCTATGGTAGCAGGAGATGGAGAATTTGATACAGAACTGATGCGTTTAACTCCAGGGGAACTGGTCAGCAAAGCTGGTGCCGAAGGAGTGCAGTGCATTGGTAGACTCGGTGAAGGCATGGGATTGGCAATTAAAGTCATGGATGGGGCAAAACGGGCAAAACATGCCATTGCTATTCACCTACTCCAGCAAATGGGTTGGATTAGTCCCAGCGCCGCAGAAAGCCTCTCAGAAAAGTTTGTCACCTTGGGAAAATACAAGCGTTTAGAAGTAATTGGAGAATTATCATTTTTGTAGTTGCCAAACTCTTGACTATAGGTTATGCTATAAAAGTCAAGAGCGACGCGGGATAGAGCAGCCTGGTAGCTCGTCGGGCTCATAACCCGAAGGTCAGTGGTTCAAATCCACTTCCCGCCACCAAATAAAAGATAAAACAAAACCCTACAATCATTAAAGATTGGAGGGTTTTGTTTTATTTTGATCTATTCTGGAAGAAATAGCCATCCAAAAAGTGCGGAGAATCATGGTTGTGAAGTTGCAGCGACCAATTTTAGTGGGAGGATTGGGACTGTCCTTTTCTCTGTGGATGTTACAAAGTTGGCATCATTCAATAATGCAGGTGGGTGAGTTTAGTTTATTGAGTGCCTTAGCTGTAGGCGGTGGTTTGTGGTTATTCCAACAAAATCGCCCCAAAGATAGTTTAGAGCAGCTAGATGCTATGTTCGTTGATCGGGCGACTGTGGAAAGTGCGATCGCTAAAACTGAAACTGTAATAAATCAACTGGCGCAAGAAGCAGAAAACCATACAGCCTTAGAGATACTCAGAGAACAAGTTGCCCAATTGTTGTTGGAATTAGACAGGCAAAAAATTAAAGTGGCTGTGACTGGCGGGAAATCCGTGGGTAAAAGCACTTTAATTCAAGTACTAAAGCAAAATGTAGAGACAGGAAATTTGGTGTCTTTAGAAGAGACAGCACCTTGGTTTAGAGAAGTGGGTGAAAATTCAGATGCGGCTATTTTGGCAGAAGTAGCAAAATCTGATTTTGTTCTGTTCTTGACAAATGGTGATTTGACAGACTCAGAATTTCAAACTTTACAGCAGCTAAAAGCAGCAAATCAGCCCACAATCCTGGTTTTCAACAAACAAGATCAGTATTTAGCCGATGAAAGCGCTAGCATTTTGCTGTCATTAAAACAGCGGATGCAGGGAAATGTAGTTGCAACTGCGGCCTCTCCCATTGCGATCAAAGTCCGAAAGCATGAGGCTGATGGTTCTGTGCAAGAGTGGATGGAACAACCAGCACCAGATATCCAGCAGTTGACGCAGCAGTTGGATCAAGTTTTGGCACAGCAAGGACAACGGCTGGTTTGGGTAACTACGATGAGGAAGGCCGGGTTATTGAAAGCTGAGGCGAAAAACTGGCTGAATGGAACCAGACGCGATCGCGCCACCCCAATTATTGAACAATATCAGTGGATAGCTGCTGCTGCTGCCTTTGCTAACCCAGTCCCAGCCCTTGACATCCTAGCGACTGCGGCAATTAATGCTCAGATGGTAATGGATTTAGGTAATATCTATCAGCAGAAATTTTCTCTGGAACAGGCACAAATTGTAGCTGGAACAATGGGAAGTTTGATGCTGAAACTGGGTTTAGTTGAACTTTCTACAAAGGCTATTAGTACTGTTCTTAAAAGTAATGCCGTTACCTTTGTTGCTGGTGGCGTCGTGCAGGGAGTAAGTGCAGCTTATCTGACTAGAGTAGGAGGGTTAAGTCTAGTTGAATATTTCCAACAGCAAGAAATAGCAATAGATTCTGGGACTAGTTTGAATTTAGAGAATTTGCGGCAAACGTTGCAAAAGGTGTTTGGGCAAAATCAGCAGATTGGTTTTCTGCAAGGGTTTGTTAAGCAAGGCATGAAGCGTTTGTTGCCAGAGGTGCAGCAGGTTGAAGTTGTAGGTATTCAGAAGGCAGTGGGTTAAGTTCACACAAAGGCGTAGAGGCGCAGAGTTTTTCTTAACGTCTTTGCGCCTTTGCATTAGGCTGAAAAATATGGTAATTGTTGCGACTCCTGTTTTGAGGATAGATAAATCATGAAAACGCCTTATCTTACAAACCCAGAAGGTGTTTTTAACAAAGATTTGTTAGAAACTATTGACATAAATGAGCTTCAAAACCTAGTTATTCAAACTAGACACAGGTTGGAAGAACGTATTAGTTCTCAATCTCCAGCCACTTCAATGTTTGTACAAATAACTCATTTGGCAGCTGAAGCTGAAGCGGCTAATGAATTATCAATAAAATCTTATAAATTCCAAGAAGCAAGTAATTTAGCTTTCAAACTCGCACAAGAGTATCAAGAAAATAACCTAAATACAGTTTTTGAATTATTAAATAATTATTCATCTTTATTGCGAGTAAATAAAAATTTTTCTCTAGCGTTATATTACTTAAATTTAGCCAAGGAAGCTAAAACTAACAATAACAAAGCAACACAATACAAAAACTATACTGAAGCCTTCAAATTACTCACAAAAGTTGTCACAAATTATTGGAAGCTTTGCCCGATCTACGTCCGTTGGATGCTAGATTTCTCAGCTAACAAACTGCTTGTAGATCAAGAACTGGGGCAAAAAAAAGTATTGTCTGAAATAAAGTTTTGGTTTCAGATGCTTTTACCTTCAATCAAAAGTTGTAAAAACTTAGTTGCTAATTACAGAAAGGCAAAAAGAGAGTACATACGTTCTGTATTAATGAACGTAGAAACATATCCAGATTTATATTTTCCTTTAGCAGAAAATATAAATTCTATTAAAGAATATGGTTTAACCCTCAATGATCTTCTTTCCGTATCTAAATATGCATACCGTGTTAACAATAAATTTCCTCAATTACAAGCCGTTCTATATGAAGCAATAGAAGAAACTATACAAATGATGAAAATGGGTGTAGATATTAGTGATCCATTAGTAATTACACCTGTGGGATGGATAGCACAAAAATACCCAGAAATTTCTGAATATTGTAATCAAATTCTCACAGAATTAGTAGAAAAGCAATTCAGCAATCCTCCGTTAGAAATTGAGGATCAAACAATGACAGGTGAGTTTTAACAAAACAATATACCAAGCATGAAGTGGGAAGAATTAAAAGGTGAGGGAGATGTTGCAGTCAAAAAGGTTTGTGATGGATTAGAAAAAAGAGGTATTAATGTGGGAAAGTCGATTATGAGTCAGTTTAGTACTGATGAAGACATTCCCGTGTATGATAGTTTAGGTAATAAGTTATTTTGGATATCTGTAAAAAGTGTGCCTGGAAACACTACAGATCCTAAAAAATTGCCAACAGGTTATAAAGGATGGATGTGTGGCGAAGTAGAGAGTAAACAGTGGATATATCCACCTATAGTAATTATTTGGTATTGTCTAAAGTCTAATGTAGCTTGGGGAGCAATAACACCAAAACGTCCTAGTACTGAGTGGTTTATTTATCCTGATAGGTATGGCATCATTAAAGATCAGCGAAAAAGTTATCTATCAGGTAAAACTTATTACATATATCCATCTTATTGTGTGCCAGTTGAAAGAATAATCAGTAAAGACGAAGTTATTGAATATATTAAACAATTATCCAGCCTTTAATTTAGAATGTGCGATCGCCCTTGTATTTTCTCCTTTTTTGTTGATTCAGGTTTCCTATATTTAGATTTTTAAATAGCAATATTAACATTATTTGTTTATGTCAAAAACATCTTCCACAATTTATCCAGCATATTGCCATTTACTCGGTGATTCACTTTTTACTTGTTAAGCAGAAGATGACATTTGCGTGGTGCTGTAGGTAAACCTAAAATTTACCCAAGCCCATTTAGGGCTTGGGTGTATTTAAGAATTATCGTGAGAGTTGGGAGTTACCAAAAAATTGTGAATAAAGGTAGTTAGCTAAACAGCACCACTGTTTCTGTTAAACAGCATAGCTATAGTTTTGAAAATTAGCTTTAAATCGTACACCAAACTCCAATTTTTTTGATACTGCAAATCCAGGCGAATTACATCTTCAAAACTACGGACTGTAGAACGTCCATTTACTTGCCATTCGCCAGTCATACCAGGTTTAACATCTAAACGTTGCCACTCTGGTACTTCATAGCGTTCCACTTCATCGGGTGTAGGTGGCCGGGTGCCTACTAAACTCATCTCTCCTTTGAGGACATTCCAAAATTGGGGTAATTCATCAAGACTAGTTCGCCGTAAAAAGCGCCCTACCTTGATAATTCTGGGGTCATTCTCATTCTTGAAAAAGGCACCTTGCACTTGGTTTTTAACTTGGGATTTCTTCGCTTCCGCATCCACATACATGGAGCGAAATTTCCAAATCTTAAACCGCTTCCCCATCCAACCACAACGGGTTTGACTAAAGAAAATGGGCCCGGGATCATTAATTTGAATAGCGATCGCAATCGGAATAAACAAAACTCCTGTAATTAATAAACCGATCACTGACCCTATAATGTCTAACAACCGTTTCATCCAAGATGCCACAGAAGGGTGAGTAGTGGGTAACTGCTCTACTTTACGGGAAGTTGTCTTCCGATTATCTACTAAGTCTTCTTGTTCTATTAGCAACCCATCGTCCACAGGCTCTAGGGGAAAAACCTGATCCAATCCCGTGAGTTTTAGGACTGCCATTACCTGAGGTGTTACATTCCGCAGTGTTAATGTAATCTCTTTCGCCTGGGCGTATTTAAAATTACTTACTAGGGCACCTAAACCACTACTATCCATAAAAGTAGTTTGTTGAAAGTCAATAATGATTTGCTTGGGATGTGAATTGGGCTGAATTAAGCCTTGGCAGGTTTGCTTAAAGCCTAAAGCCTCCAGCACGCTCAACCGCCTGGGCATCTGCACTATAGCCGTGTCGTTTAGGGAATTAACTGGAAAATCGACCTCTGTCGGTTGGCTAGTCATGAAGCTCTGCACTTTCGTTGCCATGTATAATATAATCTGCCAAACATTATTTTGTCCTAGAAAATTACCTAACCTAATATTGGAATCAGTAGTAATAAGGACTAATCGCTATTTACTGGGGCTGAGATTGGAGATCGCCAGCGACGATTCACAATAGAACAAGAAGCCAAAAAAGATCCTTGCTGTTGTGCCGACGCAGCACGATCGCGTTGCTCTGATCAAATAAATGATTGCTAAAACTCCAGTTACACCTACTGCACGCCTGATTGAGGTCTTTTCTGCCATTCAAGGGGAAGGACTGAATGTAGGGACACGTCAGATTTTTATTCGTTTTGCTCTGTGTGATTTGCGCTGTCATTTTTGTGATAGCGCCCACACTTGGAATCCACCTGCTACTTGTCGGATAGAGCGATCGCCTGGATTGCGCGACTTTGAAATCCACTCTAACCCTGTTCCATTACCCATATTAACTGAGTGGGTGGAACGACAAAATTTACCTTGTTTACACGATAGCATTAGCTTAACCGGGGGTGAACCACTTCTTCATGCCCAATTTTTAACGCAGTTTCTACCCCAAGTGCGAGCCATAACTGGTCTACCTATATACTTAGAAACTGGCGGACATCGCCCAGAACAACTGGCGATGATTCTCCCCTACTTAGACTCTGTTGGTATGGATTTAAAATTGCCCAGTGTTAGCGGCGAAAGTCATTGGCAAGAACATAGTAAATTTCTCCAATTATGTCATGATTCATATTTAAATGTTTTTGTCAAGATAATTGTGTCTCAAAACACAGATCCCGCCGAGTTGGAACGTTCAGCTTTGCTGGTGGCAGAGGTTAGTCCAGATATCTCAGTATTTTTACAACCTGTTACGCCTTTGGCAGTATCTGAACAATTTTCCCCAATACCTGTGCTTGCGCCTTCGAGCGATCAAGTTTTGACGTGGCAAGCTTTAATGAAGCGGTTTGTCAAGCACGTGCGTGTGATACCCCAAACGCATAAAATGCTGAACCAGCTCTAAAGGTTTTTGTAAAATTTGAGTTTTACAAAGATGTAGTCAAGAAAAAAGTAAGATTTTATGAAATAGTCATTGGGCTGCTGCTAATCAGGGAGGGAGCAGCCCCCCTTATTAGCATTCCCAGTCGGAGGCTCTTAACGAGGAAAACGTTTGATGTCAAAGTCTGAAGGGATTTGTGACACCAAAAAAAGTACCAGAACCAACAGCAAATGCTGGCCTAATACTTTTTGGTTAAAGCAGCGTTTCAAGTCTGTTTAAAAGTTATTTAGGTACTTTGTGGGGTGGGCAATACCCACCCAACCTACTTTCTGGTTTCTACAGTACGCCCTCATCTGTAGTTTTGGATTTGGCTTTTGCCTTATTGGCACTGCGTTTGAGAGCAGAGAGTCTTGCTTCGTATTTCGACCGTTGGCGCTTACTAGGAGTATTGTCAATCAGGGTTTTCAAGGCGCTACCGAGACTCTTGTAGGCATTGGGGAGGCTATAACCAAAACGAGTTGCCAAAGCGATCGCTTTTTCATCAGCATTGAGCAATTCTTTTAGTTGCTTTTCACCACTATTCTTTTGGTACAGTCGCCAGCCTGACACGCCACACAGCGACAAAGCTAACACCAATAGCAATCCATCTTGTACCCACAATTCACCCACAGCACCACCTAAACCGATGGCTAGTGCTGCCATTTCCCAACCATCTTTGGGAATTGTGTCATTTTGAACGCGAGCAACTTCATGCCAGAACAGCAGATTACGCTGATCCATTGCGAGGGCGTCCCATTTCACCAAGTCAATTTGAATTTCTACCTGGTCTTTACCAATTTCTTCGCAGCGGACCAGGGGTGGATTGACCTCAGTTGTGCCTTCAACCGTGACCCAGCTCTGTAATTCCGGCGGTAGTAAGCCTTTCAACCGCCGGAGTTCACTCATTTCCGCTTTGGCAGAGGAGGTTGCATAGGATGTCATAATATCCAGCCCCAGAAAATTTCAGTATATAGTGAGGGTATCACTTTGGAGTATAGCTATTTAAGTGATGATCCGTCTCACTCATTGGAAAAACTTCCTCGTTTTTTTCGCGCCTCCATTGCCTTTTCCAGCAAATCTAGTAATCCTGGGGCTTCTTCCTGGATACTGAGTAACAGTCTTTCCCCAAGTTCAATATTCCCCGGATCAAGACCTGTTACCATCACTTCTTTCAGGCGAGGTATCGCTATACCATCCACAATTTGAATTAACCCACTCAGACAACGGTGAAATTGTTTTTCTGTGAGAATCGAGTCTTCTAGAGGAAACTCAATAATGGCACGGATTTCGCCATCGGATGGGTCATACTCCCATTGCAACATTTTGGTTTCCCAGGAAATGGCAAGCATTGTCTGTAGGATAGCTCCCTTGTGAGGATGATCTTGAATTCCTGCCAGAACTTGAGGGGTAAATACCCGAAAAAATTTTCCCTCTTCATCCAGTTGGACAACTATTAGGAAATCTTCTAGGTTATCAGCCTCCACACCTGTTATAATTCGGTCTTCTTCATCATCAAAACGGTAGTCCCAACCAAGGTTATCTAAATAGTTGGCAATCTGTTTGAGGTTAGCTCCCATAAAAGCCTCATAAGGAACGTGGAGCAGCTGTTAACAGACTTAGTTTAACCTGCTAAGGGTAGTTGTTTAGGTTGGTGTGGCTACTTCTGATCACATAGAAGTATGCAATTACGGCACGGGGCAAAACAGTTTCTCTTTTCCGAGTTCCGAGTTCTGAGTAAAGAAGTGAGATTCCCTACTCAGCACTCAGCGTTCGACTGAGGGATCACGCCGAAGTCACTCAAAAGTTTTGAGGGGCATTGGGCATTGAAGATAGAAAAAACAGATGATCATTCGGCGCTATGAATTATATTTGATGAAGTACTATTGCTGATTATTAAAGAAGCGATAATCACTTTTTTTAAAATATTACCCAGTCAAGTATATAGCACTAACTAACTTAAATTTTAATATTATCTTCTAGGTTCAATGAATGTATTGCTAGATCAGGCATGGTGGCAATATTTTAAATCAAACTCGAAAGCTGAAGCCAAGTTGAGATAATTTCTACATAGCATCTGAGGCTTTTGAAAATATAAGTAAAAACTTTAACTACCGCTTTTCAAAGCGAATAAATATAGCATAGAGGCTGGTAGAGTTTTATATTACAAGCAACAAATTGTTTTCACGGAATGATTGTAGTGAGCAATACATTTTTGATGGTCTAGGATCAATGAAGTTTATGCGTAAATCAGCTTTAATTCTAGCGATCGCACCCCTAGTCTTTGCGATCGCTGCTTGTGGTGGAGATTCAGGACAAACAGCAAATACAGCCAGTACTCCAGCCGCACCAGCAACTCGAAATCGTTGGGCTAGTATTAAAAGCCGTGGCCAGGTAATTTGCGGTGTTAGTGGGGAAGTGCCAGGGTTTAGCTTTGTGGGAACTGACGGTAAATACAGCGGCATTGATGTGGATGTCTGTCGCGCGATCGCCGCAGCTTTGTTTGATAACCCAGATGCAGTAGAATTTCGCAATCTCAATTCCAAAGAGCGGTTTACAGCTTTGCAAACTGGGGAAGTAGACATTCTCAGCCGTAATACTACTTGGACACTTAGTCGCGGAACCACAGTCGGTCTGGAATTTGCGCCTGTGGTCTTTTACGATGGACAAGCGATAATGGTTCGCAAAAATAGCAACATTAAGTCCCTGGCAGACTTGAAAAATAAAGCAATCTGCGTTCAAACTGGTACTACTACTGAACAGAACTTAGCAGACCAAATGCGGAAACGGGGCATCACTTACAAACCTGTTGTGTTTGAAGACGTTAACATTACCTTTGCTACCTATGCCGAAGGTCGTTGCGATGGTATTACAGCTGACCGTTCAGCATTGGTTTCTCGAGGCACGATTCTACCAAAACCAGAAGATAATCTGATTCTCAATGAAGTGATTTCTTCAGAACCACTTGCACCAGCAGTTGCCAAAGGTTACACCAAGTGGGGTGATGTTGTCAAGTGGGTGGTTTATTCCCTGGTAAAAGCTGAAGAGTTGGGCATTACTTCCCAGAATGTGGGTCAGTTCGCTACTACTACTGATCCAGATATTAAGCGCTTTTTAGGTACAGAAGGCAACCTTGGTGAAGGACTTGGCTTAACTAACGACTTCGCAGCCAGGATAGTCAAGCACGTCGGCAACTATGCTGAGATTTACGATCGCAACCTCGGCCCCAAGACAAAACTGAATCTAGCTCGCGGTCAAAATCAACTCTGGAGCAAGGGTGGACTGCTTTATTCTCCACCGTTCCGGTAGAAGAGGGCAGGGGGAGCAGGGAAAGCAGGGGAAGAAAGAATAATAATGACTAATGACTAATGACTAATGACTAATGACTAATGACTAATGACTAATGACTAATGACTAATGACTAATGACTAATGACTAATGACTAA
>NZ_JBALCZ010000043.1:0-43228 GCF_036917615.1 Nostoc sp. | reverse complement strand
CAATCTCAGGTTGCCTCCGAGGAAGCACAAGTCGCTCAATTAGAAAGCTCAGTGGGAGGGCTTCAAGGCGAGGTGGTCGAGTTGCAATCTCAAATTGCATCTGAGGAAGCACAGGTCGCTCAATTAGAAAGCTCAGTGGGAGGGCTTCAAGGTGAAGTAGTCGAGTTGCAATCTCAGGTTGCCTCCGAGGAAGCACAAGTCGCTCAATTAGAAAGCTCAGTGGGAGGGCTTCAAGGCGAGGTGGTCGAGTTGCAATCTCAAATGGGAGTTTTAGAAGCTGAATACACTGAATTACAACCTCAAGTGATAGAGGCAGAGAGAACGGCTTTCCAAGCGCTAAATATTTCCCAAGAAGCTAGAGGAGAATTAGCAACTGTTGAAGCTCAAATCCCACCTTTGGAAGCGGAAATCGCCGCGGCCCAAGCAGAGATCCAAAGCTTTAATGCTGAACTAGAAGCCCAAATTAATGCTGTAGAAGCTCAAGTTGGGCAAGTTGAGGCAACCGAAGCTGAAATCAATGCTCGTCTTACAGAAATTGAAGCTGAGATGGCAGCAAAAGTCGCCGCAGAGGATGCCAAAATAGCAGAGGAGGAAGCTCAAATTGAAGCTCAAATGGCACAATTAGCAGAGCTTGGTAATCGGCTTACCAACTTTGCTGGGCAAATGGCAGAAATTTTAGTTAAGTTTCCCCTAATTGCTGCTACTGTTGCCTTTCTAGAAATTCAAATTGCTGGATTGCAAGCTGAGATTGCAGCTATCGCATTGCGACCTGGTGTTCAAGGACAACCAGGGCCACAAGGAATCCCAGGTCCGCAGGGAAATCCAGGCCCGCAGGGAACCCCAGGAGTGCAAGGAAATCCAGGAACACAGGGAATTCCAGGAACTCAAGGAACCCAAGGAATCCCAGGAGAACCGGGACAACCAGGACAACCAGGACAGCAAGGAATCCCAGGAGAACCGGGACAACCAGGACAGCAAGGAATTCCAGGACAACCGGGAACAAACGGAAGTAATGGCATTAATGGAGTTGATGGTCAACCCGGAACTAATGGCATTAATGGCATCAATGGCATTAATGGAGTTGATGGTCAACCCGGAACCAATGGCATTAATGGCATTAATGGTACTAATGGAGTTGATGGTCAACCCGGAACTAATGGGAAAGATGGCATTGATGGCAGAAACGGTATTGATGGCAAAAATGGTATTGATGGCAAAGATGGAGTTGACGGTAAAAACGGTACTGATGGTAAAAATGGAGTTGATGGTCAACCTGGAATTAATGGCATTAATGGAGTTGACGGTCAAGACGGAAAAGAAGAAAAAGTGAATTACACAGATATTATAGTTGAGGTATTTGATGGTTGCGATCCAACAACTAAGCAACCAAAATTTACTTATCAAACAATAAAAGTTATTGAAAACACTGAAGACCAAGAGCAACTTAATTTTCATCGAATTGCCCAACTTGAAGCACAACAATGTACTAAAGAATATTACACAGCAGTACCGGAGTGGTGGCAGATTCGTATCGAAGCGGGTAGACCGCAAATGGTATTTATGTTTGCAGAAAAGTTAGGAGAAAATAATTATGACACACCTAGATACCCTATAACAATTCCTCATCCAATTGTGCAACATTATACTAGTTCTCCTTTACCTAATTACAAAAAAGGACAGTACGAAGTGTTGTTAACTCTTAAAGATAATTCAAAATTGATTATCAATGCTTTCTCAGTTGAAGAAGCTGAAAAGATGCTCGAAGCTTGCAAAGCAATTATTGATCCAGATTATTTAGATGGTGCAATTTTACGCCCAATTGCACCTCGTAAAGGGCCACAACTATTAGAAATAGAAGTTGGCGCTAAACGCTCTGAGTATTTTTCCACAGGATTACAAAATACAAAACCTGACTGGGTAGATACTTTTACTTAGGTTTATTGTGAATTTAATTCTCTTTGAAAAGACTGTACGGATTTTTTCAGACCCTTATAGACATTTATAGCGTTCCGAGAGACTTAAGGTCTCGGATAGCGCCTTTCACATTTAAGTAGGTCGTGAAGCCTTATGTAGCAACAATTTTCAGCTTTTTCTGTGGCAGCATGAAGTTAGCGATTTTATTTGAGTAGATAAAAAAAACATGCCACGTAAAAAGCAACGTTTTGGAAAATTACACCAAACTCTAAAAGAGACTAACTATTCGGCAACAAGTGGAGCTGCTGGGGAATATTTAAATTACCTCAAGGGAACCAATAAACTTACAGTAGATCGGAAGCCAGACGCCAAATTTTTGAAGATTTTCAACGTTGGGGTTACACCTTTTGGGGAAGAACCAAATACGGGTTCAGGTGCAATTACAGCGATGCAGGCAAGCATTACTGTACAGGGTGACAATATTAAAAGCTTATTTTCGGCAGCAACTGATGCTGCATTTGGGATTGAGCGTGATTTCACAAAAATGCTCATTGAACCGGCATTTTATGCAGCTGAATGCATAATTACTGTTGTTCCTACCGCTAGTCTTGCTCAAGCGAAAACACAAAAAGCATCAAAAATCACCAAACGAAATTATAAAACTTATGCGGGTGTGCGTAGTGGTTCGGTTCCTTATGGGCGAACTACGACTGTACCGGATGCTCATACTGAAGGGGGCACACCTACCACTCCTACGCTGGCAACTGTAACTGAAGAAGATGTAAGAAAATCTTTGATGGATAGCCTCAAAAAAGGAACAGTTGGAGGTCAGTTTACTATTTTAGGTTTACATTTTATTCCTGAAGAATTTGTTGAAATTCGTAGTTTTGACCGTGCTAAACCAACTGGTACTAATTTAGCCACTGGACTTCCTTCTGGCTAATTCTAAATAAATCATCAATGAATATAGTAGTTAATCGACAAATTAGACAATCTTTCTCTGTGATTATTATCCCACGTGATCCAAAGCAAGAAGCGCAATTAGCAATCGAAGCATCAATAATTGTTGATCAGGCTACTAAAGCAATGATTCAGGGGAAAATTTCCCCTGATGATTTACTAGAAATGGTTGAGCCATATCTTGATGATATTGATGAATACATCAAAGAGGTAGAAGAGAATTTGAATGAAATTGATTTAGGAGATTAATTATGGCAGAAGATAATCAAAAAAATCAACAGACTGAAGCGCCTAAAGTAATCAGTGATGAAACCTCTCAATTAGTAGAATCAATTGAGCCACCAGTACAACGTAGTCAACGCCGTCGGAGACAAGGCGGACAAAATATTAAGGAAGCTTAAACATGAACTGGGTAAAAGTTGACAATATTGTTTTGACTGAAAATTGGCAACTTTTAACCTCTTTACCTGTTGATGGGAGTTTGTTTCGCATTACTCAAGATTGGGATATATATCCACAAGGTGCAAAAGCATTAATTTCTCAATCATTAGCCGAAACCCAATTTGAGTTTTATGGGACTCAAAGTTTTTACCCTTCGGATAATATCAAAATCTTAAATATGAAAATTCCCTCTGAGTTTGTCAATGCGGGAATTACTACTAGACACTTGGTTCTCAAATTCCATAGTCAAAGAAAATTTACTTTTAATTGGAATATTACAATCGAAAAATTTGTTGCTTAAATATGAACTTTGATCCCAAGCTCGGTAGTTTTATATTGTCGTTTGTTTGTGCTGTATCAGGTTGGGTTGTTTGGTGGTTGAATAAAATTAAATTTGAGAAACAACAAGTTGATCTTAAAAATCAGCAGGCTATTCAAAAAGCAGAAGCTGCTGCTGAAAAAGCGGTCAACGAGAGGCGTGATTTTAACCATTTAGTTAACAATCAAAGGGAAATATCTAAAAATATAGCTTATGGCTTTAAAGATATCGAAACCCAAATTAAAGACATAAATGAGAAGTTGCTAAGAATTGAAGCTTACGTGATTCGTAATGAACGTACTAATCATGACAAATAGCTCTGGATTTACTATAAATAGACTATTTACATCACCCGAACGAGTCGCTAAAGCTTCCAGAAAAGCAGAGCTTGATCGGCGACGGCGGGAGTTTCGCGAAACATTGGAAAGAGTTAAGAGACTTTGGGGTAGATAATCGCCAGGGAATTTAGGGTAATTGAAACTTTTTGCAGCAGGCTATAAAAGTGGTTGAACCTTTGGAGATTCATTATGTCAGTAAGAGCTAAATTTTTGGTAGAAAGCGTAACCAATCATGCTGGTGGTGGCAATACTGTTAAGCTGCGTCCCGTCCACACAGGCAGCGAAGAAAATAAATCATTTTGGCAAGCGACCCCAAGTGGAAATCTTGAGATGTATATCAACAACCCTAATGCCGCGACATTCTTTGCGCCAGGAGCAGAATACTACATCGACTTTACGCAGGTAGTCTCTCAGGTAACTTCTGGCGATTCACTCTAACAATCAGGGGGAAAGCTTAAAAACTTGAGTGCATATTTTTAGATGCCCTTGTATTGCCTCTTCCCAGGTGGGGTAAAAGTTTCTTTTCCCGTCAAGTGCCCCACCCATGACCAAAGTTTCAAACACCATCGGCTTAGACAAGCAGTTGCAGCTACCAGGGTTTAAGTCTATGCCAACAAACTTAGTTGAAATCAAGCAGTCATTAAATTCGTTGTACATAACTGTAGTCTCAGCAAAGGTAGCTCTTGCCATCCATAAATTCCAATCTATAAAGGACTCAATGGCAACGGGTGTTTTCCCCTCTAGTTTGTAATATCGGATAGGCATAATTGATGAATGATCCTGTAATTTGCCCTTTAATCAATTATCTTAAAACTCAAATACCAGAAATCATCTCAGACCAGCACGCTGAAAGATTAGCTGAAATGATAATTATTGCCCTACCTGAATTATTTACCGAAAAACCAAAGATTTTTAGTAGAGCATTAGTGATAGCTGGAAGTTTAAACCCAAATAATACTATTAAATTTTAATTTTCTTCATAATTCCCTTTTCGTCACTTCTAGCAGTCTAAAGTTGATAAATCAACATTAGGGTAAGCGGGATGCTTCATTAATTCATCTCGATACGGGCAATCGAAATCACAATCCTCTGTTCCGATCATCGAGCATCCCTCACCAGGGATAAAGCCACAATCAAATTCAGAATCGAATTCCTGATCATCTTCTTCATAGAAATAGTCTCCTCCTAGCTGAAGGAGTTTTTCTAAGGAAAGTTGTGCGTAAACTGGATATTCATCCTCGGTAGGCATGATTCCCTTTTTCATCACATTTTAGCCGTCCAGTGGACAAGCTAGACATTCCACTGGACTGCTAAAAAACAAGAGGCGTTTTTGGTTAAATTAGTCAAAACTTTCTTGCTGTTTATCCTTGAGCGATGCGGCTTTGAGAGGTTGCCGCTTTCCTCAATTTAGGCAAGATTTAGTCAAAGATAAATTTAGAGGGCTGGAAAGAGTGGGTGACGAGGGATTTGAACCCGCAACCAATAGATTAAGAGTCTACTGCTCTACCGTTGAGCTAGTCACCCGCACGAATAACCATCATAGCAGACTTCTGACAGATTTGCCAGTACCACGCCTAAAAAACGAATTAAAAGGGGAATTTGACGGTGAAGGTGGTTTTACCTGTTGCACTCTTTACATAAATTGAGCCGCCTAAATGTCTGACCAGTTTCTGCACTAATGCCAATTCCAGTCCAGTGCCGCTATGTTTCCACGGATCATGTTTGGAAAGGTGATAGAAAGGCTCAAATATCCGTGACAGTTCATTGCTGGTAAGCTCTATTCCAGAATTGGTAATATTAAGCTCTACTGCATCCGCTATCAGCTCAGCAGAGACTGTGATCGATTCGCCAGCTGGGGTATATTTGCAGGCATGGTTGAGCAATTCGGTGACAATCCGCTCCAGATCGGTGATATCTGTCTCTAAAGATGGCAGCGCATGATTAACAGTCAGCTTTAACCGTTGCCGCTGGCAGTTGGTGAGGTCTCGAAAAGACTCAACAATGGGGTGAAGCCAGCTTTGTAAGTCAATGGCAATCAAAGTTGGGGGATCGGGTTCGGCTTCGAGATATGTAAGCGTGAGTAGGTCGTTAATTAATTTGTTTTCTCGCCCACACTCGTTATGCAGAATCTGCAACAGTTGCGGAACTATTTCTATCTCTGATATTTCTGCTGGTGTGAGGACACTTTCGAGAGTTTGGGCTGCGAGGCTAATGCTAGTTATTGGTGTCCGCAGTTCTTGAGACAGAGTTCTGAGAAATTGGTTTTTGAGCCGATCGCGTTTTTCTAATTCTTTTACCTGTGCCTGGGTTTGTTTGTAAAGCTGGGCTTGACGAATGGCGATCGCACATTCATTTGCGATCTGCTGCACTAACTCGATTTCAAATTCATCAAATGCCTCTTGTGTCGGTCTTGTCAACCAAATGTTTCCCAAAATCCCTTGAGTATCGAAAATTGGACAAGCCATCTGAGACATAACCAATAACTTTGGTTCCCATCCCGGCACAATTTCCAAAAATTGCAAAGGTTGTTTTTGCAACAGCGGCTGATAAACTTCAAGACGGTCTGCAATCTGTCTGGTCAATCCTTGACACGGGGGTAGGTTCGTGCTATACTCGTAGGTAATAGTAACCAGAGTTTGGCAGGTGCTGTAGAGTTCGATTTGGCAACGATCAAGGTTCAGTAACTCTGTTAATTCCTGGGTAACTGTCTGCAATACCTGAGTTTGATCCAGACTGTCACGGATTTGTTCTGTCATGCGTCGCACCAAGGCTTCAAAGTTTCGCACCTGCTGCAACTGATTTATCTGCTTCTGTTTTTGCGACTCCAACTTTGCTTCGAGATGCTTAATCTGCTGACGAAGTTCTGCCTGCCCAGCAGCAATGCCGATTTGAGTTGCCAACTGCTTGAGCAAGTCAGTTTCTGTTTGCTGCCATTGACGCGGTTGGTGGCAATGCTGGGCAATCAATAGCCCCCACATCTCTTGCTCTTTGAAAATCGGCACAACCAGATTGGCTCTCACCTGCAAAGATGTCAGGAAATCTATATAGCAAGAATGCAACCCGGCTGCATAAATATCTTCGACAAATTGAATGCAACCTCGTCCGTAGTGTTCTCGATGTTTGCCATTGAAGCAGGGATCGGTGATGTTTTTTCCCAACAATGGATCACTTGCAGCCACACTTGATTCAGCAATGAATACCCCACTGCTATCAAGCTCGAAGCGATAAATCAGGACGCGATCGCAATTCAAAAACTGCCGGAGTTCTTTTGTTATCTGATGCAGAATTGTCTCTAATTCTACAGATTGGTGAATTCGTCCGGCGATCGCTTCTAGCAGTTGCTCTCGTTCAACCTGGAGTCCGACTGCTTCTTGGGCTTGCTTAACAGGGGTGATATTGCTACTAGTACCAATCAGTCGATAAATCCGGGAGTTAGTATCCCTTAGTGGGGTGAGAGTCGTACTCCACCAAGTCGAAATTCCCTGGAATTGCAAACATTGTTCGTAAGAAATAGTTTTGCCGAATAGCACACATTCAGAGTAATGCTGACGTACCTTGGCAGCATCGATTGGGGAGAGAATATCCTCTGGTTTTTTGCCCCGGAGATCATCTGAGCGAATGCCTATCCACCGCTCATGAGTGGGATTAAGTGCCACATACCGAAAATCTCCATCCTCCAGAACATCAACTACAAATATTGATGCTTGCACAGAATCGTACATGCTCAGTAGAAACTGCTCGCTACTACTTTTATCATCTACTTCTGTACCGAAGAGAATCTGAGGAGGTGATAATTTTGTCAACTCTATAGTTGATTCTGCTGGATTTATCTTCATGCGAGAGTCCCTTTCTGGTATTACTGACTCTTGTAGGCGCTCTCTTGTCGTTACGCTTGTAGGAGATGCACTGTAGCGCCTATAGCAAAGTTTTGTCAGCCGTTGCTCATCGAAACTTGGATCTTTCTCTACTTCTGATCAGAAATCTAGGAAAGCTAATAGGAGTCAGCTTCACAAATCCTGCTTTTTGAAACCGAAAATACATTTGCAGGTTAGGGCAAACTTACTCAAATTGATTTTTAACAGTTTTTTAGGATTATTGCATATATCTCAGTGCAATTATCAGCATACATCAATTAAAGTTATAATTATTAATAAACTTTTGTTTAGTATATCTAAGGAAATAAGTAGAGGAGTGGTAACTTACAATCGCAATTTGTGAGCATTCATTCCTGTGAGGATACCAACCAACAGCCAAGTGATCGCTAATCCCATGACTTCGCCGAAGAATAACTGCGTTAGGCGGTGCAAGATCATCCCGACAGCAGAACCCACGGGGATAGCAACCGCCCAACTTACCGAAGAGACAAATATCCATCGCCACGCCATAGGCTGGGGAATTGCCAACCATTGTGCCAATCCAATCCCGAGTCCGCCAAGTGTACCATAAATCACCCCAGACAGGATTCTCAAAGGGAAAATCTGAGTGCTAGGTACAATCCAACCCACGGCACCAATACCGATCGCAGTGATGATACTCCAACCCAAAAGACTTGACAAAATCCACCTGATACAAAATATAGGTTTTTTGAGAAGACAACCTTGAGGAAGTGCGATCGCAAATCCGCCGATAGCCGCCTCTATTACTCCAATATCTGGCTTTTCACCGATTTCAATAAAGAGTAAACTCAATAAAAATCCGCTAAAAGTAGCTAAAGTCCACAGCAATGTAAAGCCAAATCTAGTATTTTTAGGCGCGAATGGCATCAAAGTTTCTTTGTTTGTAATAATTTGACAGTTCTGGCATTAAACATTTCAAAAAAACCTTTGCGTCGCTGTTGGGGTGATTCCGGTACGATGTAACCCCATAGACTCTCCCAGTAGAAAAAGGAGATCCCATCAAAATTGCGATCGCGCACTACCTGAACCTGTTCTCTAACTTGTGCCATTTTCACCGGATTTCTGAAGGTTCCTGTTGATATCCCAATACCTACAGGAATTATACTTTGAGCCAATTTTATAGATGGAAGTTCTAGTTGAGCGATAAAAGACTTTTTGTCATTTCGATATACCTGCAAAATTAACTCATTAACTAAACCTTTTTTTACCCAATTTTCCCAATCTTGCAAATAGTATTTATAAGCAAAAGCTTGATAGTTAGGAGATAGAGATATTTTGAGTTTGGGCTTAACTGCCTTGACAGCTTGGTAGATTTCTGCCATAAAATCAGTAATTTTGTCTGCCCGCCACCGCATCCATTCTGAGTTAAAAGGGTCAGTTGGGGGACTTTTACCTTGATGCTCTTGTTGATAGAGTTTTATAGTGAAGCGATCGTACCCGAACTGTACAGGCATTCCAAAATGGTCATCAAGCTGAATACCATCTACATCGTAATTCCTGACTACTTCCAAAATTAGCTCTTGAATAAACTCTTGGACTTGCGGATGTAAAGGATTCAACCAGGCCAGCTTAGTTACTAAAATATTGTCGATTTCTTCTGGGGGGGCATCTTGAGTAGACTTTATACCTTTTTGCCCAATTGTCAACCAGTCGGGATAACGCCTTGCTAATTGTGAATAATGCGGTGTCATGAATCCGTATTCAAACCAGGGAATGACTCTCAAATCTTTACTTTTACCAAGTGTTACTATCTTTGTTAAAACATCTTGTCCACCATGCATGAAGTTAAGCAAAGGTTGAGTTTCTGAGCCTGTAGTTATTTTGGCTACTGCACTTTTATAAAAAGTATGTCCTTGGTTCCAAACTACAGGATAAATTGTATTAAAGTTGAGAGCCGATAATTGATTTATAGCACGGTTAATACCCCAAGGGAGAAATAGTACACTACTACCAACATTAGTTAGCCAAACGCCGCGAATTTCTGTAGTTAAAAGACTTTTCTTTTGGGAATAAACTGGCAGTGAAGAGGGTAAAAAAACTGTTAAAGCGATTACTAATCCCAAACACAGCAAGCAAGAAACACAATGGCGAACAACCCGATTCATTTGTAAGCGCGACCTAGTGCGATCGGAATATATATAACTACAAAATAAAGTTGTAATCCCCCGGATGATGTAAAGAAATGATGATTCAGAATTCAGAATTCATAAGTTAGGAGTCAGAATAGTTGAAATAATACGGAGCAAGTTCTGGTGATGAATATACTTAACGATACCAAAACCTAATAAATTATAACTCGAAACTTCTAACTCCTAACTCCTAATTATTAATTTCTGACTCCTGAATTTTAACTCCTGACTTCGTTTCTTCTTAAAATCTTTCTACACCTTCAAATTGCTTGATAGCTGATGCATTTGCTGCTTCACCACAAGTGCGTGGTGTGGGAAATATCTT
Source organism: Nostoc sp. (assembly GCF_036917615.1). Lineage (GTDB taxonomy): Bacteria > Cyanobacteriota > Cyanobacteriia > Cyanobacteriales > Nostocaceae > Nostoc. The sequence goes on along the minus strand of NZ_JBALCZ010000043.1, from coordinate 32,906 downwards.
TTCAGGATTGGCTAATCCTTTAGGATTAAAAACTTGCCGTACCCATTGCATAGTTTCTAAATCAACTTGGCTAAACATCTGTGGCATATAGCACTTTTTCTCTGCACCAATACCATGTTCGCCAGAAATACTGCCACCCACTTGGACACAAAGTTTGAGAATTTTTCCACCCATTTCTTCTACTTGCTCTAATGCTCCAGGCACAGAATTATCATAAAGAATGAGCGGATGAAGATTGCCATCGCCAGCATGAAATACATTAGCAACACTATAACCATATTGTTCACTTAATGCCTTAATTTCATGCAGAACATAAGGCAACTGAGTCCGGGGAATTACACCATCTTGCACATAATAATCTGGACTTAAATGTCCAGCCGCCGCAAAAGCAGCTTTGCGTCCTTTCCATAATTTCAATCGGGTTTCTGGGTCAGTAGCAGAAGTTACATTACGCGCACCGTTCTTTTTACAAATTTCGGTAACTCGCTGCTTATTTCCGGCAACTTCCACTTCTAAACCATCTATTTCTATGAGTAAAATAGCAGTTGCATCGCGGGGATAACAATTAGTTGCTACAACATCTTCAACTGCATTGATGCTGAAGTTATCCATCATTTCCATACCACCAGGAATAATTCCGGCGCTGATGATGTCAGAAACAGTTGCTCCCGCAGCTTCAATACTAGTGAAATCTGCCAATAGCACACAAATTGATTCTGGACTTTTGAGAATTCGCAAAGTAATTTCTGTGGCAATTCCTAAAGTGCCTTCAGAACCAACAAAAACACCTGTTAAATCATAACCAGGCATTTCTGGAATTTGTCCGCCTAAATCTATAATTTCCCCTGACGGCGTGACAATTTTTAATCCTAAAACGTGGTTAGTGGTGACGCCATATTTGAGGCAATGCACCCCACCAGAATTTTCGGCAATGTTGCCCCCAATAGAGCAGATAATTTGACTAGAGGGGTCAGGAGCATAGTAAAAACCAGCACCACTGACGGCTTGTGTTACCCAACTATTAATCACCCCTGGTTGCACAATTGCCCGTTGATTTTCCAAATCAATGCTGAGGATTTGCCGCATTAACGAGGTTACAATTAAAACAGAATCTTCCAAAGGCAAAGCACCGCCAGATAGACCAGTGCCAGAACCGCGTGCTATGAAGGGTATAGAATATTGATTGCATATCTTCACCACTTGAGCAACTTGTTCTGTAGTTCTGGGTAACACTACCATAGCCGGACGTTGGCGATAGCCAGTTAAACCATCACATTCATAGGTAATGAGTTCTTCGCGGCGTTGGACAACACCATTTTTGCCAAGAATAGCCTCGAATGCTTTGATAATGGGTTTCCAGTTGAGTTGTTTTTTATCTTGGATAAGCATAGTTTTTTAAAGTTCAGGGTAGATGTATTGCGTATTGCAGGCTTTTTTGGAAAGCTTTAATTACTATTGTTGCAAGAATAGCAGTCAAAGGTGAGTAAAAAGCGGTGTCTGACGACAAGCCGCTTCTCTACGAGACGCTCCGCGAATGTGTCTACGCATTTGATGTAAAGTAAGTGCGATCGCATGATTTAAGTACCGAAGGTGGGATATCTGTTAACAAGTGCGTTGAATGATGGTAAAATCCAATATTATGTTAACTTTGGGGTCAAAGTAACATGGAGTTAGACATTCAACAAAAGAGGGTGAAATGACTTCCCAAATTTTAGATTCCACCTCAAAATTAATTGCCAAGCTGCAAACCCTAGCACCCGAACAGCAACAACAGGTGCTAGATTTTGTGGAATTTCTAGCACAAAAATATGCTCAACCCCAACAACCACCGCAGAAACGGGTACTAGGTTTAAACCAAGATAAGATTTGGATAAGTGATGATTTTAATGACCCTTTACCTGATGAATTTTGGTTAGGTGAAAGTCAGGGATGAAATTGTTATTAGATACTCACGTAATTATTTGGTCAGCAGGAAACCCAGAAAAACTATCCTAGAGAGTTAGAAATTTATTAATTGATACTAACAACTTTTGGATAGTTAGCATGGCTAGTGTTTGGGAATTACAAATAAAATCTCAGCTTGGTAAGCTAAATTTAAGCTCGTCGCTTCCTAATTTCATTGAAACTCAACAGCGAGTAAATAATCTACAACTATTACCCATTGAATTGACTCATATCTATGCTTTAGAAGCTTTGCCAAGCAATCACCGCGACCCTTTTGACCGAATTTTAATCGCTCAGGCAATAGTTGAAAAGATGCCTTTGTTAAGTATAGATGTTGTCTTTGATGCATATCCAGTTCAAAGGATGTGGGAGTAAAAATACATATTCGATAGGCTGAGATGGCGATCACTCGCACGCATCTTCAGCAATAATTTGGATGGGTGGATGGAGAGGCATCATATATACAAGTGGGATTTAGTTTATTTAAGTTACGGACTAAGGCGAGGTGAGGGAACAGTACCAGTATTTAAGCAGGGTTTATAATGCAACTAACTAAAGAATAGATTCCCCTCTATCATTGATATAATACTCCCGCCCATCAACTTCGACCCTTGCAACACCATTATAAAAATTGCCAGCTTCATCAAACTTTGGCACGATAGCCCATTCTCCTCTTTTGTTGATATAACCCCACTTACCACCGATAACGCCAAAAAACAAACTTACTCGACCACCAACATTAACTGCTGCTAATCCGTGAAAAAAGTCACAAGCCATATCAAAAGAGGGTGGGATAATAAACGTTTCCCGATGGTTAATATAACCATACTTATCGCCAATCAAGGTTGGCTTGAGTAATGATAAATCTGATTGAGCTATTTGCTTGGCTTGATTGGTTTGAGAGGCGGCATGTGATTGTAGATATAACTCAGCCAGGTTTATTGCTTGTAGTTTTTTTAAAGCTTGTAATGCCTCACTTGCATCTTTATAGCGTTCGGGGAAATTGTTTTTTAACATTGTTGTTAAAATATCAGCTAGCCTGTCACTTACTTGGGTCAGATGTCGCCAAATTACCTCACCACTATTGTCTTTTAAAAGTTGGTGCGGTGGTATTCCAGTCAAGAATTGAATTGCTGTCATCCCTACAGCATAAATGTCACTACTAAACATAGGTGTACCATTTATCTGCTCACTTGGCTTATAACCAGGAGTTCCAACATCAACACTACAAGGGGTTTGTCCTATAAAATTTATTTCTTTTACTAAACCAAAATCAATCAGTATTAACTTTCCATCCCGAAAGCGCCTCATGATATTGGCTGGCTTAATATCTCTGTGGATATGTCCATAATAGTGAACATATGCCAATACCTCAAGAATTTCTCGTAAGAACTTAATCACTTCAGTTTCACTCCATTGCTTGCCAAAAGTCATTTCCTGGCTTAAGTCATGCCCTTCAATCAATTCTTGAACAAGATATAATTCTTGATCTTCCTCAAAAAAGTTGAACAGCTTGGGAATTTGACTGTGGTTTTGACCCAATTTCAAAAGAGTTTCCCCTTCTTGAAGGAATCTTTCTATAATTCTTTGATTCATTACCTTGGGCTGTAGTCGTTTGACAACACATTGAAATTTATAAATGGCAGACATATTTAAATCTTCAGCCAGATAAATTTCTCCAAATCCCCCAGATCCTAATCGCTTAATAATTTTGTAACGATTTTGCAGTATTGGTTTAATCATTGTGGTGATGCTTCAAACTTAATTTTGTATATTTTGACACAACTACCTCAATAACACCAATTATGGATACACAGTATCAAGCTAGTTTAAACCTTTTCACTCCCAATCAACTAACCTATAAATAACACTCTTAAATACTGGATAAAGTCATGGTTCAGCAAGTTCTAATCAATGATGATGATTACTATGTGCCAGATGCTAACCAGTTAATCACTGAAAATGACACTTTTGAACAAGCAGAACAACGCACTCAATTACTAGCAGATAGGCTACGGGCTATGGGCGTTGATCCCGAAACTCTCTAGAACCTTCACGCAAAGACATAAAAATTTTTTACATCTTTGCGTGAGTCAGAAAATATCAAGTACTCGTGCAACTTATAAACTCATTTATCCGATACCAAACCTTCTCTAATAAATTAGGATCATCCGCATCAAACCATTCAATTTGGGAATATGCTCGAAACCAAGTACGTTGTCGCTTGGCAAATTGCCGCGTATGCAAAATTGTTAATTCTTTCGCTTCATCCAAGAAAATATTCCCAGCCAAATATTGCTTAATTTCTTGATAGCCCAAAGTATTCAACAAAGACAACTCAGCGCCATATTTTTGACAAAGATACTCCACCTCAGCGACTAACCCATCTGCTATCATTTCCTCAGTACGCTGTTGAATACGAGCGCCCAACTTGTCAGCATTGCAATCCAAACCAATTTGCAAAATCGGATAATTTGGTGGATTCTCCCCTTGTTGTTCCGAAATTGGATATCCAGTTACATAAAATACCTCTAATGCCCGTAAGGTACGCACTAAATCATTGCCATGAATCTTTTGTGCAGCAACTGGATCAACTTGTTGTAACATTGCGTATAGTTGTGGTTGACCGAGAGATTCAAGCTGCGATCGCAATTCTGTTTGCGGTGCGACTCGAGGAATTTTCATCCCTTGGACAATGGAACGGATGTATAAACCAGTGCCACCAACTAGCAACAGTGGCGTAACACTAACAGAAGCAATTAAAGCTTGTGTTTGTTCCTGGTAGTCTGCTACTGTCATTATGTCTGTTGGTTCGCAGATATCTATTAAATAGTGCGACACCAATTTTTGTTCAGCCACAGTTGCTTTTGCCGTCCCAATATCAAACTCACGGTAAACTTGACGAGAATCAGCACTGAGAATTACAGAACCCAACTGCATCGCCAAAGCCAAAGCCAAACCTGACTTACCTGTTGCCGTCGCCCCACAAATCACAATTAATTTAGTCATTAGTCATTAGTCATTAGTCATTAGTCATTAGTCATTAGTCATTAAACTATTCTCCCCTTGCCCCCTCTGACACGGGACTGCAACCCCTGTATAAACTTCTCTTGAAAATGCCCTACAGACGCCAGCAAGGGTTTTGTGTTACAATTTTGGAGTGTTTTTACTTTTGTTTGCCTTTCGGCGACTTAAACCCCACGCATCAGGAGAGTTTACATGACGAGCAGTTACAGTGCCGATCAGATTCAAGTTCTGGAAGGTCTGGAAGCCGTCCGCAAACGACCAGGAATGTACATCGGTACTACTGGACCGCGAGGACTCCACCATTTAGTTTACGAGGTGGTGGACAATTCAATTGATGAGGCTTTGGCGGGTTATTGCACTCATATAGAGGTGGATATCAACGCTGATGGTTCGGTGACTGTAACAGATGATGGTCGCGGTATTCCCATCGATACTCACTCGCGCACCGGGAAATCGGCTTTGGAAACCGTGATGACGGTATTGCACGCCGGTGGTAAGTTTGGCGGCGGTGGCTACAAAGTTTCTGGAGGATTGCACGGGGTTGGTATTTCTGTTGTTAATGCCCTGTCTGATATGGTGGAAGTTACAGTTTGGCGAGATAAAAAAGTTCATATTCAGCGTTATGAACGGGGTATCCCAGTTACTGAACTGCAAGTCAAGCCTTATAAAGAAGATAGATCCGGAACTTCTGTTACTTTTAAACCAGATACCCAAATATTCACTGTTAGCATTGAGTTTGATTACATCACTTTATCAGGTCGCTTACGGGAATTGGCGTATCTGAATGCTGGTGTCAAAATTACGTTTACTGACCACCGTCTGGAATTACTGAAAAGCGATACACCCAAGGTAGAATCCTACGATTACAAGGGTGGCATTAAAGAATATATCGCCTACATGAACCGTGAGAAGCAGCCCCTGCATGAAGAAATTATCTATGTGCAGGGGGAACGGAACAACGTACAAGTGGAAGTTTCCTTGCAGTGGTGTACTGATGCTTACACGGATAATGTGCTGGGTTTTGCCAACAATATTCGCACAGTAGATGGTGGTACGCACTTAGAAGGGTTGAAAGCGGTTCTGACTCGGACATTAAATACGATCGCCCGCAAGCGCAATAAAATTAAAGAGAATGAACCTAACCTCAGTGGTGAACACGTCCGCGAGGGTCTGACAGCCGTAATTTCCGTAAAAGTCCCCGATCCAGAATTTGAAGGACAAACCAAAACCAAACTTGGCAACACCGAAGTTCGGGGAATTGTCGATTCTTTGGTGGGAGAAGTCCTCACCGAATACCTAGAATTTCATCCGCCGATCGCAGACTCAATTTTAGATAAAGCTATCCAAGCTTTCAAAGCCGCAGAAGCAGCCCGTCACGCGCGGGAATTAGTTCGGCGCAAATCGGTGCTGGAATCTTCGCCATTACCTGGGAAATTGGCAGATTGTAGTTCTCGCGACCCCAGCGAATCAGAAATATTCATCGTGGAAGGCGACTCAGCCGGTGGATGTTTTCATGGTGATACACTTGTGACATTAGATGATCAGCGTAAGCTCAGTTTTAAAGAAATTGTCGCTGAACAAAAAGAAGGGAAAGAGCATTTTTGCCTAACTATTCGTAGTGACGGTACTCAAAGTGTAGAACGCATTATCAACCCCCGAATGACTAAAGCAAATGCTAAAGTCGTGAGGATAACATTTAATACTGGTAATAGCGTTATCTGTACTCCAGATCACCGTTTCTTGTTAAAAGATGGTACTTACAAGCCGGCTGAACAGTTAACCCGTTATGATCCGCTCTGGTGTCTCCCGCGTCTTGCTTCAGTAATTTCCGAAAATAGTGAGATTCCGGTTACTTCTACGCTTGAAGTTTCTTGCGTTCAATATCTAGAAGAACAGGTGGATGTTTATGACATTGAAGTTCCCGAAACTCATAACTTTTTATTAGCCTGTGGTGTGTTTGTCCATAACAGCGCCAAACAAGGACGCGATCGCCGCACTCAAGCGATCTTGCCTCTACGTGGTAAAATTCTCAACATTGAAAAAACCGACGACGCTAAAATCTATAAAAATAACGAAGTTCAATCGTTAATTACAGCACTCGGTTTAGGTGTTAAAGGTGATGAATTCGATTCTACCCAACTGCGGTATCACCGGATAGTCATCATGACGGACGCTGACGTAGATGGAGCGCATATTCGCACTTTGTTGTTAACATTCTTCTATCGATATCAACGATCGCTCATCGAACAAGGCTTTATTTTTATTGCTTGTCCCCCACTGTTTAAAGTAGAACGGGGACGTAATCATGAGTACTGCTATAGCGATCGCGAAAAAAATCAAGCAATCGCCAAATTTCCTGCTAACGCCAACTATACCATCCAACGCTTCAAAGGTTTGGGTGAAATGATGCCACAACAACTCTGGGACACCACAATGAACCCAGAAAGCCGTAAAATGAAGCAAGTCGAAATTGAGGATGCCGCCGAAGCCGATCGCATCTTCACAATTTTAATGGGCGATCGGGTCGCACCCAGACGAGAATTTATCGAAACCTATGGTTCTAAACTCAACTTCACCGATCTAGATATCTAATCTCAATTCCCTGACACTACTCTGAAAATTTGTGAAGTTGGTAATGGGTAATGGGTGAAAACCTATTACCCATTGCTTTTTTTATAATTTATAGCTGTTTTCAATACGGAAAATCCAGACTAAAATCTACGTTTTTTGGCTAATCACAAACTATAAAATTAGTCAAACTTTTGTAGAAATATTTTTCACTTGAGAAAGTATGCCGTTAGATGAATGACTATAGCAATCCTAAATCAGTTGTAAAAACTATCGAACCGCCTTCTCTACAAGACACTACGTGTAGCTTGCTTTCCCATAGGGGTACGCGCAGCGTCTCGTTGGCGCAGCCCAAGGTAGAGAAGAGAAGAAAAGAAACAGAGAATTTCATAAATCCTTTAGGACTGCTATATATCTATAAATTCATTAACTATTGTCATACCTCCCAGCAATTGACATCTGGACAAGTTAAAACAGTTGAGGGTACTCCCCGTTAAAATCACGGTTTGATCGTGCCAACAACTCAATCACACTCAACAATGCAAAAGTTACTCAGTCAGACATCCCAGCTAGCAATGGCATCGTTCATATAGTTGACCAGATACTTCTGCCACCTAATTTACCCCAAGTCTAAACACCACCCCAACACCACAGTAGTTCAGCAAAGCTCATAGTTTCTAGTTTTCGCTAAGGGTAGGTTTGAAAGCCACCCTGACTTTGAACTAGACGCTAACAATCAATTCAAAAAATTTAGGTTACTTTAACACATAAGTGCTAAATAAGTGCTACGTAAATACAAAAATTCTAAATTTTTCAGTTAGTGATAAACCATATAATTTGCTTATTGTCAATATTTTACGAAAATTCAATGTTCTACTGTTAGCAAAACTACCAACTTGATTAGGAATTTAGTCAAGACAATACTCGTTGGACTGACTAGCTGATTAATTTTGCCCACCAGCTAGAAACACATTTGTTATGCTTTAAGAAAATAACTAAATATCATCTATCAAACAGCAGCTAATAAGTCTATTGAGGATTTATCATCATAAGATAACAAAAACTTACCGAAATAAAAGTATTGAAGTTTACAATTTGCTTACGCAAATAAACTTTGTAACTAAATCATTAGCCAATCTTCTGGGTTCTCTTTGTTCGAGGTAATGGCTACTGGAAGCACACACCATCTGGCAGCAAACTTGTTAATATCTTCATGTACTCTTGTGGCGATCGCGATTGTATCGTATGTATCTAATGAACTTTTGGCTTAAATAGGACTATATTGGCGAGTTCGCAGGGCAAATTGTTTTTGAGTTGATTAAAATATCCTTGTATACAATAAGAAAAGTTTGTCAAGTTTCATAGGGCTGAAATCGCCGCAGTGCGCTAACGTGTGAATAAGACCAAATTAGTTAAACCTAAATTGATCTGCTATCAGGTCGATTCTGCCACAGCCTCAACTCCTCAGTTAAGGATAATTAGTAGGCAGAAGGTTAACTGCTTTCAGGCAAGCACTATCACCCTTGTTGTATTTACCCAAGGTCAAGACCTGCTTTAGTCTAAGGAATGCGTAATTTATGAAGGAAATGTAAAAATGGCTAGATTAAGACGAATCGTCTGAGTTAACATAAAATGCACTCTTTCTAAGTAATTAAGGTTGTGTAAAATACATGTAATTCCGCACAAGCAAGTTTACTTACTTTGTAATGTAATAAGAGCGTCACTGCAATTGCGAAAAGTGGAGAAAAATTTAAGGGTGTAACTCTCGTTTTTAATGTCTTTTTGGTAATAGTGGCTAACAATTACTGTGGGAATTCATGATTAATACACAAAAAAAGTGCAATTTCTGTGAAACAGGCTACAATCGGAAGAGTCTTTATAGAAAAATCTGCCAACAGTCTGAATTTGTTTGTATAGAGTGGCAAGTTTTTTGATAAAGGTGAGTCTTTTTTTTGACCAGTTAGTTGAAAGCAGTGTGTGATAGCAACACATATAACATTTACTAAAGTAAGCAAGTCACCTTTAGTAATTGCTTAAACTAAAGTAGAAACCCTCCGACCGGAGGTGTAAAACGTGCGAAAATATCTCTGGCAAACCTGCCAAAAAGCTTATTTTCGGTTGACAACTAGCTCGTTTAAAAGAGCAGTAAACACATCTTGAGTAATTGATTCTGCAAGGAGCATGAGGAACGCGGCATGAACCAGGCTAACAACGTACTCGAAAGCATATATCAGCCTGACCTAGAAATAATGAATCAGCCTGAGCTCGAGTTAGAAGAACTCTTAATAGACGAAGAAGAGGACTTGCTGATCATCGATGAAGGTGACGAGGAATTTTTAGAGCCTCAGTCTGATGAGGACGACGCAAAGTCTGGAAAAGCCGCTAAATCGCGTCGTCGGACACAAAGCAAGAAAAAGCACTACACTGAAGATTCAATTCGGCTTTACTTGCAAGAAATTGGTAGAATTCGGCTGTTGCGGGCAGACGAAGAAATTGAATTGGCGCGGAAAATAGCCGATTTGCTGGAATTAGAAAGGGTGCGGGAAAGACTCTGTGAGCAGTTGGATCGCGATCCTCGAGATAGTGAATGGGCAGAAGCAGTGCAACTACCCTTACCAGCCTTTCGTTATCGCCTCCATGTTGGTCGCAGGGCGAAAGACAAGATGGTGCAATCTAACCTCCGTCTTGTGGTTTCAATTGCCAAAAAGTACATGAATCGTGGTTTGTCGTTCCAAGACTTAATTCAGGAAGGCAGTCTCGGTTTGATTCGTGCCGCTGAAAAGTTTGACCACGAAAAAGGCTATAAGTTCTCTACATACGCTACATGGTGGATTCGTCAAGCAATTACCCGCGCGATCGCAGACCAATCCCGCACGATTCGCCTTCCAGTTCACCTTTACGAAACTATCTCTCGGATTAAGAAAACTACCAAGCTCCTGTCTCAAGAAATGGGTCGCAAACCCACTGAAGAAGAAATCGCTACTCGCATGGAAATGACCATTGAGAAGTTGCGGTTTATTGCTAAATCTGCCCAGTTACCCATTTCACTAGAAACGCCCATTGGGAAAGAAGAAGATTCTCGGTTGGGTGATTTTATTGAATCCGATGGTGAGACGCCAGAAGACCAAGTTTCTAAAAATCTTCTGCGCGAAGACCTTGAAAAAGTCCTCGACAGTCTCAGTCCTCGTGAACGGGATGTTCTCAGACTGCGTTACGGCTTGGATGATGGTCGGATGAAGACCCTTGAGGAAATCGGACAGATTTTCAACGTCACCCGCGAACGAATTCGTCAGATTGAGGCGAAAGCACTCCGCAAGTTACGCCATCCAAATCGCAACAGCGTTCTCAAGGAATATATTCGGTAGTCAAGAGTCATTTGTCATTAGTCATTAGGCTTAGGCAAATGACAAACAAATAAAAAACCTGGTAGTGAATTAGCACTCCAGGTTTTTTTATTTATAGGTCATCTTTGATATTAAAACTTAGAGGATGCCCCAAAAATGTAAGAAGCCTTGACCAGAAAAAAGCTCAACGAAAACAGCTGCTAAAAAGCCGATCATTGCCAAGCGACCGTTCCAAATTTCTGCTTGTGGGGTAAAGCCCCAACGCCAAGCGTTGCGATCTTCAATTACTGGAGTAGTAACTTTTGTCGTGGTTGCATTTGTCATGATTGGGACTCCGAATTTAATTCTTAAGGTTTATTGGCTTATGTAAATTAATATAACAAATATTTTGATAAATGCAACGTTTTTTATAGTTTTGTTTTTATAGCTTGACATAAATATAAATAGCTATTTATACATATTAGAATATCAGCCTTCAGTTAGATTTACTGAGGTTGAAGAAATGTTATTCAGACTTTTAGGGTCATCAACAATCTTATATTATTGAGATTTATTGTCAAACGATTCATGTGTATTGCCTGATTTCCATAGATTTTATTATTTGTAATTAAAAGAAATTGATAATTTAAGTCAGTACGAGACAATTTCCATTTTGAAGTCGAGACAAAACTAAGCTTCTCGTAGATACGTTTACCATCCTCAGTGACGTGAAGCCAGAGGCGTTTTGCCTCAGTTGCTCTCACAAAGCTGATAATTTACCTTAACAATGCCGTAGCAATTCCCTGTCCTCGCCACGGAGGAATTGTAGAAACGTTCATAACGTAGGCTTCTAAGCCTGAGAGATTGCCTTTGTAGGGGGGTCGTTGAAAAAATACCAAGCCGCTAGTACGTCACAGCGTAAATAGAGTAACCATTTAAAAACTCTAAAAATCCCATTCCATAATACTTTTGACTTTTGACCCTTACCTCGGCTTCGCTCGGCACAAGTCGACTGCGTTCAGGGTCAAGGCTGAGCAAAGCCGAAGCCTTGACTTTTGGCTTTTGACTTCCGCCTTGCGGTATTAGTGCTAACAATTTGACTATCCACTTCAGTTACCCAAGCTAAAAACTCACCCAGTGGCATTTATTTCGCCAAGATATTTTCGAGTTGCTTCTGCTAGGTTTGCGGTGTCAGAGTCACTTTTAATAGACCTCTTGCATAAATGCTTAAATTGTCATATCCAGTGGAGCAAAATAGCTGTGAGATTCTTCTCTCCACTGCGTTCTGCTCAGAATGACATTCATGATTTTTGGACTTTTGCAAGAGGTCTAATGTTGCCAGTCTCCCGCAGGAGTTGGAGACGCAGTTGGATCAGCGCCTCCAACTCCTGCAAGTTCGTTTGTCGCAAGTTGAACATCACCCTGATTTACGATCGCACTTCGGCGACGGTGATGATTTTTTCATCGCGGTTGAGTTGGAGGATGCTTTCACCTTTGACATCTCTGCCTAAGATAGGTATTGTTTCCACAGGTATCCGCACTACCCGCTCTTTATTCGTCACTAAAGCTACCTCGCCAGATGCGTTGGCGTAGCCCGCCGTTCGCGTAGCGTCTCGTAGAGAAGGCATCGCCATGACCATACCAGCTAAGTTATCAGTTTTGCTGGTAAATTTCAGGGCTTGCGTGCCTAAATCGCCGCGATTAGCCGCTCTTAGCTGACTGGCAGCCATCCGCTTGGCATATCCTTCTTGAGTAACTAGCAGCAGTTGGTCATCTTTACCGACAGTGACACAGCCAACCATTTGCTGATTTTTCAATAACCGAAATGCTTGTAAACCCATCGCTGTGCGGCCCATAATCGGTAATTGTTCATCATTGACTGCAAAGCGCAACAGTCGCCCACCGGAACTAGCTAAAATCAGATGCCCCCCTGGAGTGGTGAACTGGGTAAATGACAATTCATCATCGTCTTTGAGCTTCAAAATCGTGATTCCGCGCCGAGTCAAGTTAGTAAATTCTTCCAGAGACAGACGCTTAATTCGTCCCTGTTTTGTAAGGAGAATCATCTGCCTAGTTTCAAGATTTTCCGGCAGCAAAAAACGGCTGACTACCGCTTCTTGAGCACCTTGAGCAGTACTACTGAGCATAGTAATCAAAGGTTTTCCCCGTGGAGAACGTCCAGTGGTTGGGGGAATTTCTCCCACGTTCACAGGATAGACTTTGCCGCCAGCGGTTAGTACTAGCAAGTCTTTCTCTGTGTCGGTCAACACAGTTTGGATAATGAAGTCATTATCATGCAGACCATTTTCACCTTTTGACTTTCTCCCAGATGGCTGGGTACGGCGGACATAACCCCGTTGGGTAAATTCTAAAATTGCTTCCTCTGCCGGCTGTTCTAATTTTGGATTTTGGATTTTGGATTTTGGATTGTCTTGATCATCTTCTGCTCCTCTGCTTTTCTGCTCCTCTGCTCCTTTGCTCCTCTGCTCCTCTGTTATTTTTGTCCGCCGGGGATCGCTGTACTTGCGCTTGAGCGATCGCAAATCTTTTTTTAGCGCCTTGAGTAATTCCCGGCGATCATTGAGCAATTGCTCTAACAATCTAATTTGTTCACTTAGCTGCTCAAATTCCTGCTGCAAATTTTGCTGTTCTAAACTGGTGAGGCGGCGCAATGGCATAGCCAAAATTGCATCTCCTTGTACCTCACTCAAATCCAGTTGGCTACAAAGATTAATTTTTGCCGTACTACCATCGGGAGCTTGGCGCAAAATTCCAATTACCTCATCCAAATTAGACAGTGCTTTCAGCAAACCTTCTACCAACTGCACACGACTTTGGGCCTTCTCCAACTCGTAATTGTAGCGACGGTTTAGCGTCTGTTCTCGAAAACTTAAAAACTCCTGCAACAGTTGACGCAAACTTAATTGGCGGGGTTGTCCATTCACTATTGCTAGAAGAATTGCCCCAAAAGTCATTTGTAAAGCAGTTTGGTGATATAAATGCTGGAGAACTTCTTGGGGATTGGTATCGCGTTTGAGTTCAATTACAACCCGCATCCCTTCGCGATCGCTTTCATCCCGAAGATCAGAAATTCCTAGCAGGCGCCCTTGATTTACTAAGTCCGCTACCTTCTCAATCCAGGCAGCTTTATTAACTTGATAAGGCAATTCTGTAATGATAATTGCCGTGCGTCGCTTGCTTCCCCGACTGGCTGGAATTTCCTCTAGAGTTGCGACTCCCCGCAGCAGAATTCCACCCTTACCTGTGGTGTATGCTTCCCGAATTCCCGTCTCACCAACTATTTCTCCACCAGTGGGAAAGTCTGGCCCCGGAATTAGCTCAAATAACTTTTCATCTGACAAATCTGGGTTGTCGATTAAGGCAATTAACCCATCGACAATTTCCTCCAAGTTGTGGGGTGGAACATTCGTCGCCATTCCCACGGCAATACCAGAACAGCCATTGAGCAACAGAAACGGCAATTGAGCAGGTAGCACCGTTGGTTCTTGCTGGGAATTATCGAAGTTCCCGACAAATTCCACAGTTTCTTCACCAATTTCTGTCAGCATTCCCTCATGGCTGATCGGTGCTAGGCGCGTTTCCGTGTAGCGCATTGCCGCTGGAGGGTCATTATCGACGCTGCCAAAGTTACCGTGTCCTGCTAGTAAAGGATAGCGGCTAGAAAAGTCCTGCACTAGCCTCACTAAGGCATCGTAAACTGATTGGTCGCCGTGGGGATGGTATTTACCCAACACATCACCCACTACACGGGCACATTTTCGATAGGGTCTATCTGGTACTAAACCGAGTTCGTGCATTGCATACAGAATGCGACGATGCACTGGTTTTAAGCCGTCACGCACGTCTGGTAGCGCTCGCCCGACAATCACGCTCATGGCATATTCTAGATAAGACCGTTGCATCTCGGTGTGCAGGGCTGTTGTAATTACCTGTCCGGTTGAGAGCAGGTTTAACTGTTTTGCCATGAGTTTTTTCCCTGAAATTTAACTACACAAAAGCCGATGGAACTCAACACTGCGGCAACCACAGCATAACGGATGAAATAGGATTGATCACAAAATTTTGATAGTCATAGAAGAAAAAGCAGTAGTATCATCCTTGATGACGAAGATGTACATTGACTATTAAAAAGGATGCAGACGACTATAATCTACATAAACTTAGTAGCCATGATACTTACCATGATTGCATTTCTTAATTTTGAATTCTGGAATTCTTGAATCCCCTCACCTCTATAACTAAAATTCTCATGAAAACTGTTTTAATTGTCGAAGACGATCTAATTAATGCTCGTGTTTTTTCCAAAATTTTGTCCAAGCGTGGCGGCTTGGGTGTAAAACACACTGAAAATGTCGAAGAAGTCATAAAAATTGCCCAATCAGGAGAAGCCGACCTGATTTTGATGGATGTTTCTCTGTCCAGAAGTGTTTATCAAGGTAAGTCTGTTGATGGAATCAAAATTACACAAATGTTAAAATCTGATCCAAAAACAGCAAACTTACCTGTTATTCTGGTCACGGCACATGCTATGGAAGGCGATCGCGAGAACTTTCTCAAGCAAAGCGGCGCTGATGGCTACATTTCTAAGCCAGTTGTTGACCATCAACAGTTTGTTGACCAAATCATCGCACTTCTACCCAAAGACGACCACTGAGAATTAACGACTTATTTCAGGAATACTCACCCGCCAAGCTTTTTGGGCGACTAATTCCTGGATTAAGTTAGTATATATGTACTATAAAAAGGTACTGTTAGGCAAGTGGTGATTAGAGAGTTAGGAGTTAAGAGTTATGAGTGAGGAGTTGAAATATTTAACTCCCAACTCCCAACTTTTAACTTCTAACTTTTAACTCGTAACTCCTAACCGGAGGCGGAGCGTCTCCGGCTTTGCTCCTAACTCCTAACTTTACTATTGGGTAGGCTGTTGTTTAGGGGCTGATGATGAGTTTTCTCGTTGCAGTAGAGCTGCTTGAATACGGGGTAATTCTAGGAATTTTTTCGTATCAGATAGTAGGCGATCGCCCCAAAGATTTTCTTTGAGAAAATTCAAATTAGCATAGCGTGAATCGATGCGGAGTGCGGCTTCTCCCAAAGTTAGTCCTTGTTGGTGATCGCCTTTGGTATACAGTGCCACTGCCAAGGCCAATAAAGGTTCTGCGGCTTGCTTCTCAAGGGTTATAGCAGATTGCCATCGCTTAATCGCTTCGGGGATATTACCCTGTTCGTAGTTGATTAAGCCAATATTGTTGAGCGCCGGCCAGAATTTTTTATCTTGGGAGACGGCTTGATTGTACTGTGTGATCGCATCTGGCAATCGACCCAGCAGATAGTAAGCATTACCCAAATCAAACAAACCCTCTGGGTCATTGGGTTTTAACTTCAAGCCATCTTGGTAATTGACAACAGCTGCCTGGTAATTTTTCTGCTGAAAATTAGCTGAACCCAAAGCAAACAGAATATCACCATTTTTAGGGTTGATAGATTGCGCCTTTTTCAGGCTAGCGATCGCCCCATCAAACTCTTTAGTTTGCAGTTGCAATCCACCTAACAGCAACCACACCTTATCATTCTTAGGAGCCAGTTGACTTGCCAGCCGCGCCCGTGGCAAAGCTAATTCAACCTGTTGAAATTGAGCTAATTGAGCCGCCTCTTGTGCCAAGCTCAACCCCTGCTTTTCTAACTTTGTTGCATCTAGTTGCAGTGTATGGGGTATTAATGCCTGCGCGTTAGCGGCTTTTGGCATACTCCACAAACTACAGACCATTAGAAGAGAAATCAAACGAACATGTTTAGGCACACTACCGCCTTTAAGCCACTAATCAAAGAATCTTTCAGCTAGCTTAAACGATCTCCGCTGTTGACGGTAGCACAATCTTACGTGATTAATTCTTGACATCCCCATAACAAAAGCCATATATAAATAAGTAAGTTATTACTTATTTATGGCTCGTACACCCAGAATCACCAACCAGCAAATCTTAGAAGCAGCTCGTCAAGTTTTCCTACAACAAGGATTTGGTGCTTCAACATTAGAAATTGCTCAACAGGCTGGTATTTCTGAAGCTTCTATTTTCAAGCGATTCTCAACGAAAGAAGAATTATTTTTTGCGGCAATGGGAATTCCAGAAAAACCCCCTTGGGTGAACGAGTTGGAATC
The DNA here is from genome assembly GCF_036917615.1 of Nostoc sp. Classification (GTDB taxonomy): domain Bacteria; phylum Cyanobacteriota; class Cyanobacteriia; order Cyanobacteriales; family Nostocaceae; genus Nostoc. The sequence continues at coordinate 15,866 of NZ_JBALCZ010000043.1, read as the reverse complement.
TCTTTGTGGCAAAGGCAATCTCAAAGAAAATCTAATCAATATTTGCCTCCAGATTATGGAATTTTATCGCGAGGTGCTGCCTCAAATAATGATGCTGCGATCGCGAGGCAATGCAATGCCAGAACTTGGAGGTAAAGAACCAAGACCGATGCTAGATGTGAAAGTACTGACTGCTTTCTTAGAGCGTGAGATCAACCAAGATCGCCTTCGCTCTTGCGATGCCAAGACAGTGGCTCATATCTTAGTAGGATCGGTGATGAACTATGTTTTCTTAGAGCAGATGTCGTCCCAAGTCAGTATGCCAACTGCCGAATTAGCAATAGGAACTTACTTAAATTCTGAAGATCGTACCACTGAAGTGCCAGTATTTGTGCTGAGCATTGTGGATATTGTCTGGCAAGGAATTGCACCAAGCTAGGATTAAGTAAACCGACGCCGGGACGCTCTTACACCGAGACGCAAAGAGATTTGTAGAAATAATTTAGTCGCGTCTCCCTTTCCCCAGTACCTATTATAAAAACTGATGACTTTCGTCATACATCAGTCTGGAATTACTAGTGACTTTGGTCATACATCGGTTGGGAATTTTTGATCCATAATTATTATGTATGAATTTATACGCTAGGTTAAAGATTAGACATCTTGATGCCAAAACAAAAGCAACTGTCTAAATTGCTGAATCTGAACCTAAGCAGAATAGAACTTTAATGTAAATAAGGAGTCAATTCCATGTTGAAAGCAAACCGTGTATCGATAGTCTTAGCTGCTGCTGCCTTGATCATTCTTCCCGCTCTCTTGACTGCGCCTGCAAATGCCCAGACGGGTGAACGCGATCGAGATTGGGATCGCGATGGCAGATCCAATGCCGGAGAAGTTAGCACTCCCACAAATAGGGGCAATTGGAACCGCGACAGCAGACCCAATTCTAGAGAAGTTACAACTCCGGTAGACAGGCGCAATTGGAACCGCGATGGTAGATCCAATCCTGGAGAAGTCAGAAACCTCCAAGACAGGGGCAATTGGAACCGTGATGGCAGATATAATCCTAGAGAAGTCAGAAACCTTGGAGACAGGGGCAATTGGAACCGCGACAACGAACCCTATAGCAGAGTAGTCAGACTTGGTAATGGTGACATCAGATATCCCAATGGGCAAATTATTCCTTCTAGGAACATAGCCAGATTGCATAATCAAGGTTACTTCAGACTTCCCAACGGGGATATTCTTCTTCCTAATCAGGAAATTGTTCCTGCTGGGAGATTAGTGAGAGTGCATGATGATTACTTCAGACTTCCTGGTGGATTGGTACTGCAAATAAACCTTTAAAACACCAAGAACTCAAAATAATTGTCAGTATTAGGGCTACCAGGCTATAGTTTTAGGCGTGAATAACTAGCTCGGTAGCCGTTCTTTATAGACAAAGTGGACATGAAAATTGATACACCAAATACCGTAGATTCATCAGTTTTAGTTCCAGAGGTAAAGAAAAAAAAGGGCAGACGTAATTGGCTTTCTTGGCTAATTGCTCTTTGCCTTTTGGGTGGAATTGGCTATGGAGTTTATTACCAAGTAACAGTTGTTTCCCGGCAAGAAGCCAGACGCCGGGTGCTGACAAAGCCTGTAGAAAGGCAGAGTTTAACAATCACAGTTTCAGCGAACGGAACGGTGAAGCCTGAGCGGTCAATCAACCTCAGCCCGAAAAATTCCGGCATCTTGAAAACACTGCTGGTGAAGGAAGGAGATCTCGTCAAGCAAGGACAGATTGTAGCTTACATGGATGATTCCAACCTGCGGGGGCAACTCACCTCTGCTCAAGGACAATTGGCACAAGCCGAGGCGAATTTGCAAAAGGCGATCGCAGGCAATCGCCCTCAAGATATTGCTCAAGCACAAGGAGTATTAGACGAAGCTGAGGCAAATCTGCAAAAGGTACAAGCAGGCAATCGCTCTCAAGATGTTGCCCAAGCACAGGCACGCTTGCAAAGCGCTCAAGCCACCCTTCGCCAAGCAGAAGATGATTTTGTTCGTAATCAGCAACTTTACAATGCAGGCGGTATTTCCCTTCAGACTCTTAACCAAAACCGTGCAACTCGCGACAGCGCCCAAGCTAGTGTAAATGAAGTACAGCAAGCACTAGGGTTGCAAAAAGCTGGGTCGCGTCCAGAAGATATTGAGCAAGCCCGAGCTGTGGTGAAGCAGAGACAGCAAGCTTTGGCGCTTCTGAAAGCAGGAACGCGCCAAGAAGATATTGACGCAGCCCGCGCCCAGGTAACATCTGCTCGCGGCTCGCTGCAAAACATCCAAGCCGAAATCAATGACACGGTAATTCGCGCACCTTTCGATGGTGTGGTGACAAAGAAGTTTGCTGATCCAGGCGCTTTCGTGACACCTACAACAGCCAGTAGTGAAGTAGCTTCTTCTTCTTCTTCTTCAATCTTGTCTCTAGCTTCAACAAATGAAGTTGTCGCAAGTTTAGCGGAAACAAATATTTCCAAAATCCGCCTTGGTCAAAAAGTCTCGATTAAAGCAGATGCCTACCCAGGAAAAACCTTTGAAGGTAAAGTCAGCCAAATTGCTGCCCAAGCAATAGTAGAGCAAAACGTCACCAGTTTTGAAGTGAGAGTATCACTTTTAGACCCTCAAAGGCTACTGCGGTCTGGGATGAATGTGGAAGTAGATTTTCAAGTCGGTCAAGTTGAAAATGTTTTAGTAGTGCCAACAGCCTCAGTGGTGCGCCAAGAAAATGCCACAGGTGTGTTTGTGGCAGGAAAGAATAATAGACCTGTGTTCACTCCCATCGAGACTGGTGTCACTGCGAATAACTTTACCGAAGTTAAGTCTGGATTGACAGGAAACGAAAGGGTATTACTCAGTTTCCCACCAGGGTCACGTCCGCAATCAACACCAAGAGGAGGAGTTTTTCCTGGTCTAGGAGGAGGAGGCGGAGGTCGTTCAGGCGGTGGTGGTCAAGGCGGTGGTGGTCGTTCTCAAGGTGGTGGTTCCCCTTAAAGTTAGTTTTAAATACAACCTTATGTTTAAGATATTTAAGGGCTTTTACAAAGCGAAGAATACCCGCACAGTACCGTTGCTGGAAATCTTGACAATGGCGGCAGAGACTTTGTGGAGTAACAAATTACGCACAGGTCTAACTATGTTGGGTGTGATTATTGGGATTTCCTCAGTCATTGCCATTACTTCTGTCGGTCAGGGAGTGCAAAAGGGGGTTGAGCAACAGATACAAGCATTGGGTACAGATGTCATCCAAATTTTAGCGGGTGCCGCAAGAAGCGGGAATGTCCGTCAAGGAGTAGGTTCTAGCAGCACCTTGACTTGGGAAGATGCAAAGGCGATCGCTACACAAGCACCATCAGCACAGATGGTTTCTGCTTATCTCCAACGCAGCGCCCAAGTTGTATATGCAGGACAGAACACCTCAACAACCATTTATGGCACAGATTTAAACTACCCAGAAGTCAGAAATACCCACCCCCAGCAAGGGAGATATTTTACCCAAGAAGAACTAGATATTGCCGTACAGCTTGCCATTCTAGGCCCCACAGTCCAAACCACGCTCTTTGGAAAGGGTGTAAATCCGATCGGTGAGCGAATTCGGATTCAGGGAGAGGCTTATGAAGTAATTGGGGTGATGGAGCCTAAAGGCGCTCAAGGCCCGATGGATCGAGATGACCAGATTTTCATCCCTCTAACTACTATGTCGAAAAGACTGGTTGGTAACAATGCCCTGGTAGGCGTTTCTGTAAATGGAATTTTAGTCAAAGGCGCGAATCAGGAGCAGTTAGAAGCCGCTCAGTTTCAAGTTACCAATCTCTTACGGCTGCGTCACAACATTTATCCGCCGCAAGCTGATGATTTTCGGCTGACTAATCAAGCTGATATTGTTAGTACCTTCACTAGTATTGTGGGTTTATTTACAGTAATGGTGGTAGCGATCGCCGGAATTTCGTTAGTGGTTGGTGGAATTGGCATTGCCAATATTATGCTAGTTTCCGTGGTTGAGCGGACGCGAGAAATCGGGATTCGCAAAGCTGTAGGAGCTACCAATTCGGCAATACTTAATCAATTTTTAGCCGAAGCGATCGTGATTTCCATTGTCGGCGGAGGTATTGGCATTGCGACCGGCGTTTTATTAGCTTTTGTAGCTGCAAACATTTTCAAATTTCCGTTTGTAATTTCTTTATTGTCGATCATTGCTGGCTTTGTACTCTCGTTAACGGTTGGCTTACTCGCTGGGGTAATTCCAGCACAGAACGCATCAAAATTAGATCCAATCACCGCTTTACGTAGTGACTAAATAATTCAAACTGGAAAAATTAAAAGCTTCTCTTAAAACAGGTGAATATATGCAACTTGAACTAGACCATATCTTTGTCTGTGTTGAAACAGAAGCACCACTAGCAGATTTGCTAACTGCTTTTGGACTTACAGAAGGTAGCCGGAGAATTCATCAAGGTCAAGGTACTGCAAACGTTTGCTTCTTCTTTGATAATGCTTATCTTGAGTTACTTTGGCTTTTTGACACTAACGAAATCCAGTCTCCTCTTGTTCGCCCTACAGGTTTGTGGTCACGCTGTCGTTGGCAAGAAACACAGGCTTGCCCTTTTGGCATTTCATTCCGGCGAACAGCATCAGATTTAGGAGAAATGCCATTTCCTACTTGGGATTACCATGCAGCATATCGGTCACCAAGAGCTTCTATTGCGATCGCAACCAATAGTGACAATTTATCAGAACCATTAATTTTCATTTCACCCGCAACTCAAAAACCTCCAAATTACCCGTTAGAACGGCGACCTCCTTTAGTTCATAAAGTTGGATTCAAAGAAATTACAGCATTACAAGTCACCTTACCCGATGTTCAAAACTTTTCTGCTGAAGTTATAACGCTAATTAATCTGGGATTAGTGCAATTTTCACAAGGCAATCTTTACCAACTAGAAATAGAATTTGATAACGCCAAGGAAGGTAATTCACAAGATTTTGGCTCACAACTACCAATCTTAATTAGATGGTGAGTAGTGGCTGGGATTGCAGTAACTATATTCTCTTTACTACAAATTTTACATATTAACATTACAGCTTATTTGCAAATAATCTGGAAACGGAATTTTAATTATTTGCAGGTTATACAGTCAATGTAGTTTTTTGAAAATTACCAACAACTAACAATTTATTAAGCCTAAATCAATATGACAACAATGATTTGGATGGAATCTATTACCAAAACCTACTACTTAGGAGAAGTTAGTGTTCCAATCCTCAAGGGAATTCAACTCTCCATAGAGGAAGGGGAATACGTCTCCATTATCGGTGCGTCAGGTTCAGGTAAATCCACGCTGATGAATATTTTAGGATGTCTGGATCGTCCCACAACTGGAGACTATATTTTTGAAGGCAGAAACTTGACGACTTTTGATGATGATGAATTAGCCTATATCCGCAACCAAAGAATAGGTTTTGTTTTCCAACAATTTAACTTATTGGCGCGGGCGACAGCGCTGGAAAACGTCATGTTACCAATGGTTTACGCTAACTTACCTAAGCCAAAACGCCGTGAAAGGGCATTAGAAGCCTTAGAAAAGGTAGGATTAGGGGGACGCATAGCTAACCGTCCCAGTCAACTCTCTGGCGGACAACAACAACGGGTAGCTATTGCTCGTGCTTTGGTCAACCGACCTGCATTAGTTTTAGCAGATGAGCCAACAGGAGCTTTAGATACTGAAACTTCCCATGAGGTGATGAGTTTGCTGACAGAACTTAATAACCAAGGAATCACAATTGTGATTGTTACTCATGAACCTGATATTGCTGCTCAAACTCAAAGGATTATTCGAGTTCAGGATGGTTTGATTGTAGGCTAATTTGTTAATATCAACTATTTGAGGGGGAATTTAAAATTTAAACGATTGTCAGGTCAATCAGGTGATTGTATCCTCAAAGAAACCTAATTAATCACTACATCTAGATTATGAAGTTCAGCTTATTCTTCGTGCATTTTACCTGGATTACCGTAGCGTTCGCCATTCTTTTTCCAAATGCAGCAAGTGCAGCAACTCCCCCAAAACCGCAGAATTCCTCAAGCTCTGTACAGGTTCCCGATTACCTTAACCCTAATCCCAATCCTCTCCAATTTCCTACCAAACCGGAGGAAGTAAGGATTCAGCAAACTGTGCCAATCAGTTTGGCACAGGCTTTGGAACTAGCAAAACGCAACAATCGCGACTTACAGGTAGCCCTATTACAGTTAGAACGCACTCGAGCGGGGCTACGCGAGTCTCAAGCTGCCTTATTTCCTACTCTTAGTTTTAACAGTAGTGTGACTAATAATGGGAATGGTTTTGCTAGCAGTTCATCTCAAAGCAGCACCACTTTCAATGGTTCAGCACAACTGAATTATAACCTTTATTCCTCCGGTAATCGAGAGGCAACTATCCGAGCATCTGAGGAACAACTACGTGTGGATGAATTGAATGTTGAAAGTCAGTCTCTTACAATTACGTTGAATGCCACCACTCAATACTACGATTTGCAACAAGCTGATGAATCAGTAAGAATTAATCGGTCTGCTGTGGCAAATGCCCAAGCTAGTTTGCGGGATACTCAAGCCAGAGAACAGGCTGGAGTGGGTACGCGGTTTGATGTGCTGCAAGCTCAGGTGAATTTAGCAAATGCCCAACAAGACTTGACTAATGCGATCTCACAGCAGCAAATTGCCCGTCGTCAGCTTGCCACCCTGTTAAGTCTGTCGCAGTCAGTTAATATCAGTGCAGCAGATCCCGTACAACTAGCGGGTCTTTGGCAGCCAACACTGGAACAAACAATTGTCCGAGCGTTTCAAAATCGTCCAGAATTGCCACAGTATTTGGCACAACGAAATATTTCCGAGCAACAGCGACGACAGGCGCTTTCACAGCTAGGACCGCAAATTAGTTTGGTAGGCAACTACAATCTGCTAGATCGGTATAATGATGGCGTCAGCATTACTGATGGTTATTCAGCGGGACTCCAAGGAAATCTAAGTTTGTTTGATGCGGGAGTAGCAAAAGCGCGTGCGGATCAGTCGAGAGCTAATATTGGGATCGCAGAGTCTCAATTTGCTAGCCAGCGCGACCAAATTCGCTTTGATGTAGAACAGTACTATTCTCAATTGCAATCCAATTTAGATAATGTGCAAACTTCTAGTGTGGCTTTAAATCAAGCTAGGGAAGCTGTGAATTTAGCAAGGCTGAGGTTCCAAGCTGGTGTGGGTACTCAAACCGAGGTGATTGATGCTGAAAATGACCTGACAAGAGCAGAAGGTAATCGAGTCACATCTATTCTGGATTACAATCGCGCTCTAGCTAATTTGCAAAGGGCAGTCACTTCCAGGGCTTCGCGCTAAGGTCAAATCATTAAAGAAAAGTTTGCTTAGATCCTGAGATTGGTAATCTATGTGGATATAGCTATATTCAAGCAAACTAAATGCATCTAATTAGAAGGACTATGGCGTAGTAATTACCGCTACTGGGCAATGGGCTTTACTCAGAATTGCATCCACTCTATGACCGAAGAAAACGCGACCTGTAACCATTCGGATACTACTCCCGAGAATAATTAGGTCAACTTCCTTGGTTTGGGCAAACTTGAGGATTTCTCTTTCTGGGCTGGTTCCTTGAAGAATATAGGTTTTGACATCAGCACCCAGATTGCGGCCAATTGCTGCTTGCTGTTCGAGCAGCTCATGGGCAATTTCCTTCACTGGAGCTAGCGATCGCTGCTCGTAAAGAATATACTCAACCTGCGGCAAATTAATTACGTTAACGATCATAACTAATGCCCCTGTTTGAGCAGCGATCGTACTTGCCATCTCTACAGCATTTTTGCTATATTCTGTCCCTACTGTTGGCACCAGAATCTTTGTCAGCTGTTGTTGAGCGATTTTGCATATCTCGCCTTTGGGTTGAGGTAGGTGCGACTTTACCACCATCGTTGCACAAGGTGCTTCTTGTACTACCCGGTCTACAAGCAAATTAAATAGTGCTTTCTGGGGGCGTATCTGTTCAGAAGCTCCCAGTACGATCAAGTTATAGCTTTTGTTCGCTTCATTCAAAATTACCTCCGCTTTACTACGCCCAGACTCCGTTTTTGTTTGCAAAATGGTATCAGCAGGTAGCTGCATTTCCTCAGTCACAGAGGCAAGAGCTTGCTCGGCAGCGGTATCTTTAACCTGGGTTGCCGCCCGGCGGGCTTTGCTTTGAGGTTGCTTATCACTCAGGGCATATAGAGATGTAACTTCTATGGAGTTTTGGTGAGCCATGTGGCCGACTAGTTGCGCCGCGAGTTGGATATTAGGGCCACCGCTAGTAGGTATTAAGACACGCTGGATTTGCTTGATAAAGCTGCGGCTATCCTGTTCTTCTTGTTCCAAACGTCGAGCTTCCTCTTCACTCATAACCACCTTCGACAAAGTCCAGCGCAAAAGGGGTGGAGCCATTAGGGAAGTGACGATCGCCACCATGACAATAATCGAGTACATCTGGGGATTCAGCACTCCCAAAGATAAACCAATTGTGGCAACGACAATTTCCATCGCCCCGCGAGCATTCATCCCGGAACCCATTGCCAAACTTTCCCAATGACTCAAGCCGCCGACGCGAGAACCAATGTAAGCACCTGTAAATTTACCAACACAGGCAACAACCAGAACAATCAAGCCAAATATCAACGTCTGGGGCACTAACAGGGTTAGCAAGTTAACTTTCAAGCCAGCTGAAGCAAAGAAAATTGGCGCTAGAAAGGCTGCTGTGAAGACTTCTAGCATATGTCCTGCTTCATTGCTAAAGCGGCGGGATTGACCTGCCAGAATCCCCAGCACGAAAGCACCTAATGCTGCTTCTAGACCTAATGCGTGGGTAAGTGCTGCTGCCGAGAGCGAAAGAATCAGTACAACCGATATACTAGCGGAGATTCCGCCAACGTAGTCATCAACCCAGCGCAAAATCTGGTCTACGATGGTACGCCCAATGGTGAAGGCGATCGCTAGAAACAATATTGCTGCACTTACGGAATGGAAAATTGTCCCAAAGTCAAATTTGCCGCTACTAGCTAGACCTGAAACCACAGAAAGTAAAATCCAGCCGATGGTGTCGTCAGTCATACCAGCGGCTAGGGTGACTTGACCAATGTCACGGCGAATCAGGTTTAAGTCCATCAGTACCTTAGCAATAACTGGTACTGCCGAAATACTCATTGCTGTGGCGATGAACAGACTGAATACTAATCGCTTTTCGGGATCGGCTAAAAAACTAGCTGGCAATAACCAGCCCAGTCCAAATCCGGTGATAAACGGGACAATAATTCCGCCCAGTGAAATCAGCAGAGCCGTTTTACCCTTACGAAGAATCAGCTTTAGATCCGTCTCCAACCCAGTCACAATCAGCAAAAATAACACGCCTAACCAAGAAATCACCGAAAGTAAATTAGACTGTTCTTGACTTTTGGGAAAGATGTGCGCCTGTAAGTCTGGAAGGAGCAAACCAAATAGAGAAGGGCCCAGCAGCACACCCGCCAGTAATTCCCCAACAACAGGCGGGAGGTTAATCCGGCGCATCAACTCACCTAATCCCCGCGCTACCAGAAGCAACAGTGAGAGTTGTACCAGCACCAACAGCAGCTCATGATGACCGAGAGGTTTAATTAAACCGTCACCTGCTACTTTCTGTGCAGCGAGTACAGGCACTAACATTAGGGACAGGTTTTGCATATAAGCGTCCAAAGGTTGGATTACAAATTTTTCAAGGGGCTGCTTCAAGTAAATCTGAAAATGTTTACTTCTACATCGGTCTAGGGATTAAACTGTCAGACAATTTTGGATTTTAGATTTTGGATTTTGGATTGAACCCACGGATAAATCTGCTTACTCTATACCATCAAGGAATCATTGGTCAGGTCAGGAACAAAGCTTTCTCATCAACTTATTTTTGAGCGCGAACAAAGAACTTTGTAGTGTCTTCCCAAACACCTTGATCAGTTGCTAGTTTTTCAATTTCTACTTTGTACTCAACTTGCAACTGATTTAATTGTTCTTGTGATAATTTTGACAACAAAGGATTACCTTTAAAATTTATATTAATTAGTGTCCCAGATAATCTGCTATCCCTAAGAGGGCGATAACGTCCTGATGGCTCAATCTTAATTTCGATATCTCTAAAACCTGCCTGATTGAGCAAATTTCGACATTTTTCTAGAGTCCCCAGTGGTTCAAGAATATATGGTAAGGATACGCCCAAAACTTTAGCGCAGATCCTCTGCTGAAGAGATGCCGTAAAAGCAGTTTCGGGAGGACAGGTAAATACTACATACCCTCCGGTTTTCAAGTAGCCGTACCACTTTTGCAAAGTAGCAAGGATATCAGGAAAAAGTACAATTGCCTCACAGCAAAAGACAACATCAAAACTACTATCACTAAAGTTAAAATATTCTGCATCTGCCTCAATCAACTCGATGTTTTGTAATTTTGCTGCTGCAATCTTAAGTCTTGCTTGCTGCAACATCCCAGGGGTCATGTCAATCCCAATCACATAGCCCTCTGAACCAACTTTTTCAGCTGCGGGAATTGCAACTAAACCTGTTCCAGTCGCCACATCAAGGATTTTCTGTCCCGAATTTAGCGGCACAAATTCAAGTAGAAGCTTGGCTTCTAGAGGATGGCGAGTACCTTGCTCATGGTCATAAGTCGTTCTACTACCATAAAATTCTCTTAGTTGCTGCTTATAGCTATCCAGATCAGTCATAAACAAATGTCAAATTTTCTCCACTTTATAGTAACTCTTGTTGTGATGTTGAGTTGCTCGTTGCTGAACCCAACCCTGACAGCACAAGCTGCTTCTTCATCCACCACAGTTTACGAACAGCATATTATCCATAATCCAGATGGTATCGGCAAATATTACATGGGGCGAGAAATTGCCAAAGTTATGGGATACACAGGCGCTGGCTGGCTAGAACGTCCAAGGCGAGAGGGAGAGGAACAGCCAAGTAAGGTAGTCAATCTCCTCAATCTGAAACCTAATGATCTGGTGGCGGATATTGGTGCTGGTACAGGTTACTTAAGCTTTCGGATCGCGCCGCTATTAACAGCAGGTAAAGTGTTGGCTGTAGATGTTCAGCCCCAAATGTTGGAAATCATTGAGTTGTTCAAAAAAGAAAAAAATATCACCAATGTTGAACCTGTTTTGGCAACCCTTACTGACCCAAACCTACCACCTGAAAGTGTCGATTTAGCGCTGATGGTAGATACTTACCATGAATTGGAGTACCCCCAAGAAGTGATGCAAGGAATTGTGAAAGGACTGAAACCAGGTGGAAGGGTGGTTTTAGTTGAGTACCGGGGCGAAAATCCCTTTATTCTGATTAAAGGTCTGCACAAGATGACTCAAAAGCAAGTGCGTAAAGAAATGCAAGCTGTTGGTTTGGTTTGGCGGGAAACCAAAAACTTGTTACCTCAACAGCATTTAATGGTATTTGAGAAACCTGATTCTAGCGATTTATTGACAAGATGAGGCTTGGGCAGTGGATCACAAGAAAAATATGCACCAAGCCATAATAAAGTAATACTCTTTGCCAGAGCAGAAAATCATGGTCAACCTATCACTCAAGCAGCGAATTCCTCCTTTAGAAAATGGCGATCGCCTCACTCGCTACGAATTTGAACGACGCTATCAAGCAATGCCCCGTCATCAAAAGGCAGAATTAATTGAAGGAGTTGTATACTTGGCATCCCCATTACGTTTTGAAAGTCATGCTGAACCACATGGTCATACAATCACTTGGTTGGGAGTTTATGAAGCATCAACTCCTGGTGTAAGATTGGGAATTGAGCCAACAGTCCGCTTAGATCGAGACAATGAACCGCAACCAGATGGAGTGCTATTAATCACACCAACAGCTAAAGGACAATCTCGTTTCAGCGATGATGATTATATAGAAGGTGCGCCAGAACTCGTAATAGAGATAGCAGCTAGCAGTGTTGCTATTGATTTACATGACAAGAAAAAAGTCTATGGTCGTAATGGGGTAAAAGAATATATTGTTTGGCAAATATTTGAAAACAAATTAGATTGGTTTCGCCTCCAACAAGGAGAATATATGTCCTTAGAAGTGGATGCAGATGGAATTATCAAAAGTCAAGTATTTCCTGGTTTGTGGTTGTCAATGTCAGATTTACTTGCTAGCAATATGCAGCAAGTATTGGCTGTATTGCAGTTGGGATTAAATTCGCCAGAACATCAAATATTTGTGCAGCAGTTGTCTGGGGAACGAAGATAGTCACAGCGATTTTTTGACATCAGTCTATTTTTTGGGAATGAGACTGGCGCTTTTGGTTGCACTATCCCAAACAATCCAGCTAAAAGAATTATCTAAATCATCGGCGCTATTTGAAACTTTGAAATACAGCTTTTCTGCGCCTTTAGTTTCAATGGCAAAGTCAGCATTTTGGGCATAAATGACTTTAAAACCTTTGTATCGCAAACAATACATCGCCCAAGCTTTCAATGATTGCTTGTATGGTTCGTGTGGAATTGGCGGTTCTGTGATTATCTCTTCGATTAGTTTAAATATTTGCATAAGTTTCCCGCTCATAGTAGATACTTTTACGATCGCCTCTAAGTTAACTAACTTCTGGATCGCAACGAATTTCAATCATAAAGCCATCTGGATCGTAAAAATACACTCCTCTACCAGTAGGACGAGTGACTGGGCCATGAGCGATCGCTATTTTATTTTCTCTGATCACTGCCACCGCTTGCTCAAATAACTGCGGATCTATGTCAAAGGCTAGATGGTACGCTCTGGTGAATGTCTTTTCTGGATTGGAATCTGGTGGTGATAACTCTGGTTCCCCAAATAAATCCACTATCGTCCCATCCGGGGTAATAAAGTTGGCTACTTTCCCAGATGCGACAAGTTCCACCAGGGTTGCGGGTACTTCGTCGCCTGTCAGTTCATGCAAACCCAGGATTGTGCCATAAAAGTAGCGGGAAGCTTGCATATCCTGGACATTGAGGGCAATGTGATGCACTTTACGCAGATTGCCCGGAGCAAGGGCACTATTCACAGATTGGGTGCTAGATAGCATAATAAAACAAAATTTCCCTACAGAGATAGAAGCTGGACTTTTTTATTAAAGTTTATTATGAATAATAAACACTTCGCATGGCTTTTGATTATTCTTTAGACTTTAAAAATCTCGATTTTCGCCAACATCCTGAACTCTATCGTGTTGGCAAGGGTGAGCAGGGTGTACTTTTGGTTGAACCATACAAATCAGAAATTCTTCCCTACTGGCGGTTTAAAACTCCTGATATTGCTAGAGAGTCGAGTGAAAAAATCTACGAGCTTTTTCTTGATTATTTAGAGAAAGATGATTTTGTCGGCGCGGATATGGCAAGGAAGTTTATCCAAATGGGCTATACTCGCTCCCGCCGTTATGCTAATCATAAGAGTGGCAGGAAATATAAACAAAATTCGGAAACTTCAGGTGACAAAAAAGAGATTCTTCCCTATGAAGTAGACTCAGTTAAAGCGGAATCAGCAGCAATATTTAAAGCCAAGTGGGTAGAAGCAAAGACAAACGAGAAATATCAAGAGCTTTTAGCCAAGCATAAACAGATGTACGAAGTAGATTAATAACCTTTGTAGGTGGGTTAGGAAGGTAAAGCACCTTCCAAGTTGTTTTTACTGCGTTATGTTGTCGCTAAGACACTCTACCAAACAACCGATCTGACAATTCAAGTCAAGTGAAAAAGCCCACGAAAAACCTAACCCCCTAACCCCCTCCCCGACGCGGGAAGGGGGGAAATTTCAAAGTCTCTCTCCTTGTAGGAGAGAGATTTAGAGAGAGGTTTTCCAGATACTTGGAAAAGTCAGAACAGCCGACGAGTCTTTGATACTCGTGAACGAGTTTTTAATACTCGCCGACGAGTCTTTGATACTCGTAAACTAGTCTTTTATACTCGTGAGCGAGTCTTTGATACTCGTGAATGAGTCTTTGATACTCGCCGACGAGTCTTTGATACTCGTGAACGAGTCTTTTATACTTGTGAATGAGTCTTTGATACTCGCCGACGAGTCTTTGATACTCGTGAACGAGTCTAGAGGACTAGATTGCAGAAACTTTTTACATTATTGCCAATTAATTTAAGATTAACGCGATCGCATTTCCCCTCAGCAATCCAACATAAATCATATTGTGCAACAATAACTGTAGTTTCGTCGGAGTACAAACTATGGACTGGCGAGAGTACATTCATTCAGACCCCAAAATTCTGCTGGGTAAGCCGACTGTGAAAGGAACTCGTTTATCTGTAGAGTTTTTGTTAGGTTTGTTTGCTGCGGGATGCACACAACAACAAGTGCTAGAAAACTATCCGACTCTTACCTCAGAAGCACTAAAGGCGGTATTTGCTTTTGCTTTTACAGCAGAGTGAATTTTTTACTTTACGGTGTAATAGTAACCACATCACCTGCTTGAATCGTTGCTAAAGCTTCTTAAACTTTAGACATCAGAGGTTTCAGAACTTCTAAACGATTGCTGAGAGATGCGAGAACAATTATAGCTAAGTTGATATTATTCAAATTTTGTTGGGCAGTTAAGTTTTGATCAATGGTGATGAATACATCAAACTCTGTCTTCGCTAGTCGTAGTAACTCACCATTCTTTTTACTTGCCCATCCTTGCTCTGGTACAGTCACAACCTCATGACCTATGATTTCTCGCTTTAATTTCTTAGGCAGGCATTCATCAAGCAGCACTTTCATAAGAAGATAATACAGTTTTCAGAGCTAACTTGAGAAACGCTGTTGCCTGTGCGCGGCTCACAGTGGGAAAATCTTCTAGAAAGTCGTCGAGACGATCGCCTGCTTCGAGATAATCAATCAATGTTTGTACTGGTACGCGAGTTCCATAGAAAACAGGTGTACCAGAAAGAATTTCTTGAGAACTCTGTATTAGTTGAGGTTCCATATCGCATCTGGCAGTGTGAGATTAATGGATTGCATAAGCTGGTTATGGTTACATTGTTAGCAATTAATTTAAGATTAGCGCGATCGCATCTCCTCTCTGGGCAAGCCAACAAAAATCATTAAGATTAACGGAATCGCATTTCCGTTTATTCACCGATTGAAACTTGACTGCGGTCAAACAACCACCCATCCCCGACAATCTTCTCTAGGCGTTGATTGAGTCGGGGGAGGAAATATTCTTGATCGTTGAGCCGTAGCTGGACATACCAAGCTTCAAATGCTTCCTGTGTCTCAATTCCTTGTGTACTCGCCGCCCCTGATATCATCTTGAAACTTACATTTTGGAGTTCCTCTAACTGGGGATGATTTTCACCTCGGTAATTGCAAAAGAACATTGCCGTTGCACCTAGCAAAGCTTCTAATTCATCCCCTTGAGGCACTGTATTATATAAAGCACGGATTAACTGAATGGTATCTGCTAAGGGCGCTTGAATTCTCAGCGTCAGCCAAATTGCTTGAGCTAGATAAACCAAACCGTTGCTTTCATCCGTTAAGCCTAAGTTACTCAGAACTGTTACCAAATCACTATAAGCACGTATTTGTGCAAGTGTGGCAGCAACTTCCTTGTAGAGTGCGATCGCTCTAGGTATGTCCCCTTGTTGGGCGAATACCAGTGCCATGTTGTTGAGAGTTGCGGCTTTACCTTTGACATCGCCAATCTGCTCAGATATTTCCAAGGATTGCTCGTAGAGTGCGATCGCTCTAGGGATGTCCCCTTGTTGGGCGAATACCAGTGCCATGTTGTTGAGGGTAGTGGCTTTACCTTTGACATCGCCAATCTGCTC
>NZ_JBALCZ010000042.1:0-4485 GCF_036917615.1 Nostoc sp. | reverse complement strand
AATAGCTCGATGCCAGGTATCTTAATTCTACAAAAACCCTCCTCATTACCATTTGAGCAGGGTTTTGTTATTCCTGCAACCTATTCCTAAAATAAATTAGCTCTCCTATAGCAATCCTAAATAGGTTGTGAAGAGTCAGAGGATAGAATAGTCTGAATAGAAGATAGGTAAAATCAAAATTGATAAAGATAGATTTACTCACAGAATTTGTCAGAGCAACAAAGGAAACACTCATAACAACTGCCTGGGCTGGCAGTTCAAATGGTGGAAAGTGTAGAAGAAGTTGCTGAACACGTACAGCAAAGCTATGATGTCATATTTGAGTCAAAACAGAGTTACTATCACTTTTTACATTTGTCAGAACTGAGTTGGAAGAAGAGTCAACCCACTTATGCAAAAAAGGATGATCTTGCGAGCGCTAAACCAAGATTTACCTCCTGAACAATATTGTCCAAATGTTCTGCTAGATTAATCATTGTATAGTTGATTTGACTGCTAAGTAAATATTGGCAATAATTAAGTAAGGTGAAAAAGCCTATATTGGTAATAATAATATTTTTACTCTTCAGAATAAACCTCGTAATCGGGTATTAACTCCCCAGCAAAAGGCAGGAGATAAAGTGTTTTATCGTAATCGAATTTTTGTTGAATATATGATTAAATTCATCAAAATTTTTAGCATTGCGTTTGAAATATTTCGTACTTCATTCTCACGTATACGACCAGATAATTATTACTGTTTATAGGTTCGTTATATTAAGAATTGGCACTTTAGTTTTGCCAACTTAATCAAAAGTGATAATTACTCTGTTTAAAAAGATAGAGAGAGCCTATATTTGTTGGGCTAAACTATCACTAACTATCTCTAACCCTGATTAGTACGTTTCTATGAAGATATCAAAGCTGACTCTCAAAGCTTTGCATAGACTGGCTTGTAAATTTTAGGACAGGTCTCATAAACTGCGATCGCTGTTGGGAGTGGATGTATGCCCAATCTTCATCTCAGCAGTCCGCCAAATTAGGGGTTTTCACGCTACTTTCTACCCTTCTGCGTCAGGAGTAGGAGTACAAGCCGAGCATTACCCGCCCAAAGTCCTGGCTCAACTTTCCAAGACAGACCCTTCAAAAATCTTATTGACTACTAAGGGAATCCCAAATATAAATTCTTCAGCCAAATATAGTAAATTCAGGGTAGCGATCGCCACGCTAGAAGTAACGATAATAAGTTTTTTGTCAGATGGGGGACACACCGTTATTTATATTGCCAATCCCATAATCAGTAATGGCTTTCCCAAAACCTACCCTTTAGATTCACATGCAGGAATACAGCGATCGCCTCTTCGACAGCTAAGAATCTAATGAGATGCGATCGCTTGTTCTCAATTGCGACGAAAATTTCTCTTACGTTGCTTGTGCCTTGCGACTTCTTTGCGCTTGTGTTTTTCCAAAGGCGTTTCAAAGTGACGATGCTTTCTCATGTCTGGAAAAATACCTGCTTTGGAAACTTCTCTCTTAAATCGACGTAAGGCTGACTCAATTCCTTCATTTTCGCCCACAAATACTTGGGTCATTTTCATCTCCTACTTAATTGGTACTGGGCAATTTTAAGCTATCCAGTAGACCGGAGCGCAAAAAGGGCAGATAATGATTCTGCCCTTTAGACGTTTTAAAACTGAATTTTTTATCTTAAAGCTTAGTAGCGTCCTCGATTGTATCCACCGCCACCACCACTGTTGCCGCGACGATCACCACCAAAGGAACCACCTCTATCTTCCTTAGGTTTAGCCTTATTTACTTTGAGGTCGCGTCCCATCCATTCAGCTCCATCAAGAGCATCAATGGCAGCGGTTTCTTCAGCTTCTGTACCCATCTCTACAAAAGCAAAGCCGCGTGGGCGTCCTGTTTCACGGTCAGTAGGTAACTGAACTCGTTTTACAGAACCATGTTCGGCAAAAACAGAAGTGAGGTCTTCTTGTGTGACCTCGTAGGATAAATTACCTACATAAATTGACATGCGTTATCTCCAAAATCATAGGTGTGTAGAGATTTAGATTTCGGAGACAAGCTTGTTAAGACCAAAAGGGAAAAGCCTGTCAATACTAAAAACAAACACTGTAACCGAATTTTATTCTCACCTAATTACCTTAGCACATCATTCAGTTCTTACCCACCGTAAAAAAGGAAGTACTAAGAGTCAGAGCGCTACGCGCAAGATTGGGTATCAAGAAGAGTTTAGTCCCTAGTCCCCCGTCTTCTAGGTCAGCGATTCATGGGGGAACTCCGACATTGAGTAGCAGAAATTCCCCAAATAATTGCAAAATAAATGCAGTTCGTCATTGTTACTACCTGGAAATGCCGACTACACTTGCTGACGCCCAAAATTTACTTTCTGACCTCATCGCCCGCTACTCAGAGCGTGTAGATTATCTGATGATTCGCCTTGAAGAAGCAGAAGGAACTGATATCTTGTTGCGTGGCGACAAGGTAGAAACCCTCAGTGAAGGCATCTCCATTGGTGGACATATTCGCGCTTGTTATAAAGGTGGATGGGGGTTGAGCTGCTTTAATCAGCTGGCGACAATTAAGGATCGTATAGAAGAAGCGATCGCTGCTGCGCGGATGGTTGGTGATGAAGAAACTTTACTTGCACCCATTGACCCGGTGCAAGCAGTATGCATTCTACCCCTAAAAGGCACCGACCCCCGAAAAATCCCACTCTCGAAGAAAAAACAATTGTGCGATCGCTATGCCCAATTGCTCAAAAGCGTTGATCGCCGGATTACCACTACCTCGGTGCGTTACGGTGACAGCGCCCAAAAAGTGATCATTGCTACCTCAGAAGGGACTTTGATCGAGCAATCTTGGGTGGATATGGAAATGCGCTTTGCCGCTACCGCCAGAAATGGCGAAACCGTACAAACTGGACGGGAAACTACTGGCTCTCGGAAAGCTTACGAAGATTTAAGTGATTTGGATGAACAGGTCACAAGTGCTGCTCAAAGAGCGATCGCAGCTTTATCTCTGCCATCAGTGAAAGGCAATACCTACAGCGTAGTCATTGACCCAATTCTCACAGGTTTATTTGTCCACGAAGCCTTCGGACATCTTTCTGAGGCAGATATGGCTTACGAAAACCCCGATCTGCTGGAAGTCATGACCATTGGACGGCGGTTTGGCCCAGAAGAACTCCAAATTTTTGATGGTGCTGCCCCAGAGGGACATCGCGGTAGCTATTTTTACGACGATGAAGGCACGCCTGCCACTACTACTCAACTAATTAAAGATGGAGTTTTAGTTGGACGTTTACATTCTCGTGAAACCGCTGGCAAATTGGAGGAAGCGCCTACGGGTAACGCCCGCTGTCTCAACTATCACTTTACTCCGATTGTGCGGATGACAAATACCTGGATTGAACGGGGTAAAACACCAGTCGAAGACTTATTCACCGATATCAAAGAAGGAGTTTATGCCCGTAATTGGTTGGGTGGGATGACGAATGGGGAAATGTTTACTTTTAGTGCTGGGGAAGCGTGGATGATTAGGAACGGCAAAATTGCTGAACCTGTGCGGGATGTAACGCTTTCGGGAAATGTATTCCAAACTTTAGCGGATATTGAGGCAATTGGTGATGATTTTTACTGGGATGAATCCGGCGGTTGTGGTAAGGGAGGGCAAAACGGCTTGTCAGTGGGTTGTGGTGGCCCTAGTCTGCGAATTCGAGATGTAGTGGTTGGTGGGGAAACGTGAACTAACCGCCACTATATATACCCAGTACTCCGGGTTAGCTCAGGTTTCTAGTCTCACGGGGGAATGTGCCTCAAGTTAGACTTCCTTCCTCCCCTGTACCAATTTAGGCGTATCCATGTGTGTCAACTTCAGCCAAAATACGAGAGAAAACTCTCGTTTCCAGGTATAAGAAGGGAATGCACCTCATTGGGCTGCTGCCGCGAATTTTGGAGGCGGAGCGTCACAATCGGCATTCGCCAGAGGCTGGGAACCAGAGAAATAACAAGGGGCCTAAGCCCCTCGTTTGCTCCTTGTCTGGTTAATTGAGACGGTGGCTGGATTTGGGTCGTGCTGTACTAGTCTTACGGGGAAATGCCTCAATTCAAATCAATTTGCTAGCCAGAAAGCGACGTTACGCACATAGGTTTTGATATCTTCTAAGGCGCGTGGCTGTTTTTTCATGCCATCTCCTGGTGGCTCATCTACAAAAGTGGGACAGCCTTTGTTAATATCCCAGTTGTAATCTACTAAATGATGGAAGCTGGAGTTAGCTACTGCTCGTCCTAGTATATTCCCCTGTTCATCTTGATGATGCTCGATCGCTACAACCAGATTGAAGTTACGACCTGTAACTAAACTTTTACCAAGGGCAATTACCCGCGCGTTTGGTTGAGTCGATGGGGGATATTATTCCCCGCACCTCTCAGTTAGATCCGTGCGTACCCGTTTCCGTGTACACGGCTCCCGATGTTCTTAGCT
>NZ_JBALCZ010000041.1:0-27095 GCF_036917615.1 Nostoc sp. | reverse complement strand
TCGTTGAGTCCGTCGATGCAGATATCTATCGCGCCACTGTAAATCAGGTTTTTCAGGAAGCCGGCATCTTGGGCTTGGCCGTGTAGCTTGTCTTGGATGGCTTCAATTACGCCTTTATTACACTTTTGGGCAGGGAGATAGACAAGAATTCGCTGGGAGTTTTTGACAAGATGGCGCAAAAACATCGACTTGCCTAAACCAGAATCGCCTTCTAAGACTATTTGCCCTTTGATACTGGGTAGGGCTGTGGTGACAGGGAGGATTTCTTTGGAATTGGGAATTTTAATTCTGGACTCTGGGAAGTATGTTTTGTCATTAAAGTTATCTAAACCGGCATCGGCTAATAGAGAAGGCTGGAACGGCTCAAAGAGTTTGCGGCGCAGGAAGGGAACCCAGGTGAGGAGAAAGCCGACATAGCCGATACCGAGAATTCGGCGTACCCACGGGTTCCAGAAGAAGATGGCTTGGACTTGGGGAAATTTGGGGTAGGCAAAGATCAGAGCTAGCCAAAAGGCAGCATGAATGAGGATGGTGTTTCTGCTATTGACAAACCACCGCCACCCCTCCAGTTTGTCTATTGCTGACTGCACCGCATTAGCATTGGTGGAGTTGACTTTTTTGAGGTTGTTGTAATGGCTTTGCAGTAAGACAATATCTTGTAATTTCCAAGGAACGTTTTTGTTAGCGGCAACTTCTGAAATTTGCTTGGCTAAGTCGTTGCGTAAGCGTTCTAGTCCCTGACCACTATTCCAAACTTGCAGGAATACGTTGAGGGTTTTGACGCCTTCATCGTGTGTGAGTTTCTCAGGAACTACTTGAGGAGAGCCAAGCCATTTTAGTAGAGTTTTCACCTCCTCAGTGCCACCACTCAGGAAATAAGTTAGAAAACGCCAATTTAGATATCCTGAATAACCAGGTTCATAAAAATTATTCAGAATTACAATAACTTCCTTTAACTCCAGTTTTCTGATCTTGCCCAATGCCGATGCCGTATCATAACGAACGTTGGCGTCCATCTTTTCATCCTTGAGGAAATTGAGGATGTTAGAGACGTAGTTAGCTGCCGCTTGTCCCAGGTTGCCCAATGCTGATGCCGTACCTGAACGAATGTTGTCGAAAACCTTTTCATCCTTGAGGAAATTGAGAATGTCAGGGACGTAGTTAGCCGCCGCTTGTCCCAGGTTGCCCAATGCCGATGCCGCACCTGAACGAACGTAGGCGGAAACCTTTTCATCCTTGAGGAAATTGAGGATGTCAGGGACGTAGTTAGCTGCCGCTTGTCCCAGGTTGCCCAATGCCACTGCCGCATCATGACGAAAGCTAGCGTTCACCTTTTCATCCTTGAGGAAATTGAGGATGTCAGGGACGTAGTTAGCTGCCGCTTGTCCCAGGTTGCCCAATGCCGATGCTGCACCTGAACGAACCTTGGCGTCCATCTTTTCATCCTTGAGGATTTTGGCGATGTCAGGGACGTAGTTAGCCGCCGCTTGTCCCAGGTTGCCCAATGCCACTGCCGCACCTGAACGAACGTAGGCCTCCACCTTTTCATCCTTGAGTAAATTGAAGATGTCAGGGACGTAGTTAGCCGCCGCTTGTCCCAGGTTGCCCAATGCCAATGCCACACTATAAGGAACGTAGACGGCAATCTGAACCTGAACCTTTTCATCCTTGAGGAAATTGAGGATGTCAGGGACGTAGTTAGCCGCCGCTTGTCCCAGGTTGCACAATGCCAATGCCGCACCTGAACGAACGTTGGCGTCCATCTTTTCATCCTTGAGGATTTTGGCGATGTCAGGGATGTAGTTAGCCGCCGCTTGTCCCTGGTTGCCCAATGCCACTGCCGCACCTGAACGAACGTAGGCCTCCACCTTTTCATCCTTGAGGATTTTGGCGATGTCAGGGACGTAGTTAGCCGCCGCTTGTCCCAGGTTGCCCAATGCCACTGCCGCATCATGACGAAAGCTAGCGTTCACCTTTTCATCCTTGAGGAAATTGAGGATGTCAGGGACGTAGTTTGCCGCCGCTTGTCCCAGCTTGCCTAATGCCGATGCCGCACTTGAACGAAGGTTGGCGTCCACCTTTTCATCGTTGAGGATTTTGGCGATGTCAGGGATGTAGTTAGCCGCCGCTTGTCCCAGGTTGCCCAATGCCACTGCCGCACTTAAACGAACGTTGGCGGAAACCTTTTCATCCTTGAGGATTTTGGCGATGTCAGGGACGTAGTTAGCCGCCGCTTGTCCCAGCTTGCCCAATCCCGATGCCGCACCATAACGAACGTTGGCGTCCACCTTTTCATCCTTGAGGATTTTGGCAGCTTTTTGAGCAATTTCTTCTGGTTTCTTGCCCAAGGATTTTAAATCTTTCAGATTATATTCAGCTAATTGATCGAGAGCATATCCCTTAATTTTGTCGTATCCATCATCAAGGGCTGCTGATATACCGTCAATCTGCCACTGTTGCGGTTTGAGTTTGGGGGTTTCTTTGGCGTTAACCCAAGAGAGAGAGAGGAGAAAAGTCAGGAGTAGGGTGAAACAGAAAAGGAAAAAGAGCGAGAGCTTGCTGCTGTGGTGGGGTGTGGTGAGCATAATTGGGGGCAAAGTGGCAGATTACACGCGGCTATGGGTATAATAACAACCTTGCAATTCCTAATTCCCGATTTAGAGCCTTTAATAGTGGTGAGCGAGTATTAAAGACTCATTAATGAAGCTTTGAGGTTCATCGGCGAAGCTTTGAGGTTCATCGGCGAAGCTTTGAGGTTCATCGGCGAAGCTTTGAGGTTCATCGGCGAAGCTCTGAGGTTTATCAGCGAAGCTCTGAGGTTCATCGGCGAAGTTCTGAGGTTCATCGGCGAAGCTTTGAGGTTCATTGACCAAAAGATACATCTCGTTTTGCAAATTAGGAGACTCTTAATACGATTCGGTTAAGAGGATATTTGAAAAGTCCTCTCCTCGGTAGCAAAACGTTTTAGATCCCCCTAAATCCCCCTTAAGAAGGGGGACTTTAAGAGCTTTTTGCCCCCCTTTTTAAGGGGGGTTGGGGGGATTAAAAGCTTGTGGCACAACCCCAGAAGACTTGTGTGTACACCGTAGCATTTTAAGGGGTGCTAGGGGGGATCAGACGCTGTATCTGCTTACACACACTATCAAAGTGATTTAAAACTTGACTATTTGTAAACCTAATAATCTTTAAACCATAGCCTTCCAAAATGTTTGTTCTCTCCAGATCATAATCTTGGCCTTCATCTGTAAAATGGCTATCCCCATCAACTTCAATCACTGTTTTTAAAGTAGGACAGTAGAAATCAACTATGAAATGATTAATCGGTCGTTGTCTTAAAACCCGAAATGGAAAATTTCTCAAATATTCATACCACAGCTTTTTTTCTGCTGGGGTCATATTTTTACGAAGTTCTTTCGCTCTTTCTACAAGCTTTGGATTGTAAGGTAAATGGTGATTGCTGCTATTGAGTTTATTTGTCATATTTTCATAGTATTTATACTCCCTACCCAATACTGCTCGGTTAAGGTGTATAGTCGTTCGAGATCCCCCCTAACCCCCCTTAAAAAAGGGGGGAACCGGAGTCAAAGTCACCCTTTTTAAGGCAATAGGGTTCAGTTAACGTTTTGATCCCCCCTAACCCCCCTTAAAAAAGGGGGGAACTAGAATCAAAGTCCCCCTTTTTAAGGGGGATTTAGGGGGATCTAAAACGTTTTGCTACATCACTAAAGGCTTTTAAAAAATCCTTTAAGAATCGACAGCAGCTTTAGCAGGTTTCCTTTTAATAGCTTTAAAACGATCGCCTAATTGTTCAGCAAGAGTTTTTAACCCTGGAGTTTTCTTATCAGCTGTCTTTACGTAATCATAAACTGTCAAACTGCTGCCCATTGCTTCGCTGCCAACTGCCATTAAGGTATCATCTACTTGTTCTGTTAGTTGTCGCAATCCAATCAAAAGTTCAGTAAGCGTCGCTGCTAATTGATAATCTCGTACAAACTCATCTACATCGAAGCTGGCTGGTAAAATTTCTCGGTTAGTCTGGGCAGCAATCAGGCTAGTGTTGACAAAAGCTAGTCTTTTATCGCCCATCTTAAATAAGTTGCGTCGTTCTTCTGCACTGAGGGTAACAAGAAAAGGCATCTTTGCTTGGATAGTTGCAAAGGCTGCTTTAATTTCTTGGATATCTGCTGGGGAAAGGGAAGCGGTAATGTTTTGGTAAGCCATTGGTTATTTACCCTGGTGAATCTGTTTGTTATGATTCCCATTGGTAAATGCGATCGCACAGTCTTAAGGAATGGGGAGTGGGGAAGGTGGGGCCCCCTCTGGGAATAAGGGGTAATGGGTAATGGGGAAATTAACCTCTCTCCTAAAGGGCTACGATGTACACACAAGTCGAATTACCCCCCTTAATCCCCCCTTGTCAAGGGGGGAAACATGAAATCTAGTTCCCTCCCCTTGACAAGGGGAGGGTTAGGGAGGGGTAAAACTTACGCTTAAACCTAGCCGAGAAGCGCGATAAAATCCAAAATTGAGTGGGCATTATGGGCGCTGTGGTTTCTTACCAAAGCCATAGCGCAATATATGCTTAATCCAATTCTGGAAGTTGTCAATGTAGCTAAATATGACTGGCACTACCACCAGTGTTAGTAGGGTGGAAGTTGTGAAACCGCCGATAATCGCAATTCCCATTGGTTGGCGAACTTCAGAACCCGCGCCAATTCCTAATGCTAGGGGCAGAATCCCGGCGATCGTTGCTAGAGAAGTCATGAGAATCGGGCGCAGACGTGACACGCCCGATTCTACGAGTGCCTGACGCTGGGTTTTGCCTTCTTGGATGTTGATGATTGTATAGTCCACTAACAGAATTGAGTTTTTGGTGACAATCCCCAACAGCAGGATGATCCCAATCAGGGCATAAAGCCCCAAGGGTTTTTGGGCAAGCATCAACGTTGTTAGTGCGCCGCCTAAACAAAAGGGCAAGGCTGCCATAATCGACAATGGATGGAGGAAGTTGTTATACAGCAGCACCAGAATTGCATAGATACACATTAATGCCAGCCCTAATGCACCGCCAAAGCGACCGAAAATGTCTTGCATAATTTTGGCACTGCCTGAAGGTTGCTGTACTACTCCTGGCGGTAAGTTTTGCATCACAGGTAGTTTGTTGATTGTCTGGACTGCCTGTCCCAAAGAAATCCCTTGCAAGTTGGCTTCTACAGCAACTTGACGGGCGCGATCGTAGCGGTTGATGGTAGCAGGGCCGCTACCAAAGCGGATATCTGCAACTGCTACCAGGGGAATCAATCTGCCATTTTGACTGGGGACTTGCAGATTTGTAATTGTGTTGATGTCGGCACGCGCTTTCGGGTCGATTTGCACACGAATCGGGATTTGCCGATCGCTCAAATTAAATTTTGCCAAGTTAGCATCATTGTCGCCGATAGTGCCAAGGGAAGCAGTCCGAGCGATCGCTTGCACTGTCACCCCCAAATCTGCTGCCCGTTGCGGGTTAGGAATTACTAAAATCTCTGGTTTGACCAAACTCGCAGTCGAAGACACTTCTACCAATCCGGCTATGGATCGCATCTGCTTTTCTAGGGCATCAGCAGCTTGATTCAAGGCTTGGGGATTTTCACTTCTCAGGACAATTGATAAACCTTTGCCACTGTCACCTGGTGACTGACTTTGGAAACTAATTCTCGCTCCTGGTATTTGCTCAAAGGAAGGGCGTACTTGTTCCTCAAACTGTTTTTGGGAAATATTCCGTTCTTCTCTGGGTTTGAGATTAATCGCAAGGGTTGCAGAATTGATCTCTTCGGTTGCTAATACCCTTTCAACTACTGGGTTTTGCCGAATGATGTCAGTCGCTTGTGTGACTACCTTGTTAACGTCTTCTAAGGTGGAACCAGGAGCTAATTCTATAGATACGTTGGAAATTCCGAAGTCGCCATCATCAACGAAACCCTTGGGAATTAAGGGAACCAGCATCAGACTGGCAAGGAAGAAAGCTAAGGCGATCGCCATTGTTGTCAATCTATGGCGTAACGCCCACTCTAGGAGTGATCTATAAGGTTGAAAGCCGCGACGCTTCTGTGTTCTGAGTTTTCTGCTTCCATTCTTGCTACCTGGAAGTGTAAATTTGAAATTAAATAATTTTATTACTCCCCTGCTCCCCTGCTCCTCTGCTCCCCTGCCCCTCTGCCCCCCTACCCCTCTACTCTCCTCCTTTAAGAGATACGCCCCCATCATCGGCGTAACCATCCGCGCTACAAGAGTTGAGAAAATTGTGGAAACGGCAACGGTAACGCCAAATGGTTGGAAAAACTGCCCCGGAATCCCACCCATAAAGGCAACGGGCAGAAACACGGCAATAATCGTCGCTGAACTTGCTATTACCGCTAATCCTACTTCGTCAGAAGAATCAAAAGCAGCTGACCAAGCTGACTTGCCCATAGCCATGTGCCGTTCCATGTTTTCAATTTCCACAACGGCATCATCTACCAAGTTGCCCACCGCCAGCGCTAATGCCAACAAAGTCATGTTGTTGAGTGTGTAACCAAGGGCTTGCTGCACTGCAAAGGTAGGAATTATTGATAGTGGCAAGGCAACAGCCGTAATTAATGTTGCTCGCCAGTCCCGCAAAAACACTAAAATAACGATCACCGCCAGCACCGAAGCTTGAACCAATTCATCAATGGTGCTTTGGTAGGATTGGCGGACAATATCGGCTCTAGTAAAAATTAAATCTAGCTTGACATCTGGAGGAAGTGTTTTTTCCAGTTGTTTGACTGCTGCTTTCACTCCCTCTTCCACAGTTACCAGAACACTGCCAGTACTACGCAATACTTGAAAAGCTACCACGGGTTGATTATTCAAGCGGGCGGCTTGGCGCACGTCGCCAAATTTATCTTCTACGGTTCCCAAGCTGGATAAGGGTACGGAACCACCTTGTGGTAAGAGGATTTCGTAGGTTTTCAAAATATCCACACTGGTGGCACTCCCTAAGGTGCGGATACTTTGTTCGCTACCACCAACTTCGGCACGTCCGCCAGGTAAGTTAATGTTCAAAGCGCGGATTTGGTCGTTTACCTGGGTGGCAGTGATAGCTAGAGATTGTAAGCGGTCTGGATTAAGGTTAATCCGAATTTCTCGGTCAACCCCACCCACACGCTGAATTTGTGCCACACCACGAACTCCTAATAAGGCGCGGCTAATGGTTTGATCTACGAGGTTGCTTAATTCTTCTACAGAACGCTGATCTGATTTAACTGCGTAGGTGATCACCGGGCCGCCGGAAAATTCCAGGCGTTCCACAATTGGATCGTTGATGTCTTGGGGTAGGTCTTGGCGAATTTGAGCGATCGCATTGCGGACATCATTAGTGGCGCGATCGCTATTTGTACCCAAAATAAAATTGATTGTCGTCTGAGAATTCCCATCACTGACAGTGGAAATCATAAAATCGATATTGCCCAACCCCGCGACGGCATCTTCAATTTTTTTCGTCACTTGGGATTCTAGTTCTGCTGGGCCTGCACCCGGTTGGGTGACTTTGATCAAAACTGTTGGTACATCAATATTTGGGTTAGTATCAATCCCCAAGGATATGAAGGAGAACCAACCTATTACTGTTAAAATTAAAAATAAAACTATCGTGGGAACAGGTTTTTTAATCGACCAAGCTGAGATATTAAAGGACATCGGGAAATTTTAGATTTTAGATTTTGGACTTCGACTTACCTCGACTTCTCTGCGAGACGCTGCGCGTAGCTTGCTTCTCCGTAGGAGTACGCTCGGTACAAGTCGCTCAGTCGAACGATTTTGGATTCAACATCTGAGATCAAAGAGTCTGAATCCTCCACTGATAGCGCAGCGTAAAGTCTGCGACATAGTTTCTTTACCAGACGCTAGGCGTAGCTTGCTTCTTTGCAGGAGTACGCTTAGAGCGAGTCATCTCCCTTTGGGAGAAGGGGAGACGATGCCGCGCAATCAGCGTCTTGCATTCTGACTTCTGAATTCTGACTTGTTTTTCAATTTGCGACTCGAACCTGATCGCCATCTTTGAGATAGCCTGCACCATCAACTACGACGCGATCGCCTAACTGTAGCCCACTCTTGATTTCCACTTTGTCGCCATTCCCAGGATCTCCTAACTCTACTTTCTGGCTGCGGACTGTATCTTCACTCGATAAGGTGAATACAATTACACTTGCGTCTGCTTGGGACTGGACTGCTTTTTGCGGCACCACCATTCTCATCCCGGAGTTAGTAGTAATTGCAGCACTAGCAAACATTCCTGGTTTAAGTAAAGTTGTTGGCGGTAAGTCAATTTTTACTGTAGCTTCACGCCTTTGATCGTTCACCTGTGGTTGTATCTCTGTGACTCGTCCCGGCGATCGCACGCGCTGATCGACATCTGAAGTAATTTCCACGGATGCGCCAATTTTCACCTGAGTTAGTTGAGTTTCGGGCACCTTCGCCTGAAGTTCTAGCTTTTGATCTCGGATAATCGAAAATAGCTTCTGTGTGCCACCAATTACAGTTCCCACCTGGGTTTGCGGCGGCACACCAGTAACATCACCTACTCTAGCCAGTTTCTCGGCGATCAATCCAGCAACCGGCGCACGTACCACAGTTTGTCCCAACTGAGTTTCTAGTTGTTGCCCCTTAGCAGCACTGCTGCGGACATCGGCTTTGGCTTTGTTGATAATAGCTTGGGCGTTACCAATATTCGCCTGGGCGCTGCGAATATTAGCCTGGGCACTACGCACATTTTCTTGAGCGAGATTCACAACTTGTATGGCAGTTTTCACATTGTAGGAACGAGTATCAAGTTCTTGTTTACTAATCGTCCCAGAGTCAGCAAGTTGTTGATAACGCTGATAATTTTTAGCCGCTTCCTCTAGGCTCACCTTAGCTTGAGCTAAATCTGCTTGTTTTTGCTGGACTATGGCCTTATTTGATGCCAAATCTGCTTGTTTTGATGCCAAATCCGCTTGTTTTGATGCCACATCTGCTTGTTTTGATTCCACATCTGCTTTTGCTTG
Organism: Nostoc sp.; assembly: GCF_036917615.1. Taxonomy (GTDB): domain Bacteria; phylum Cyanobacteriota; class Cyanobacteriia; order Cyanobacteriales; family Nostocaceae; genus Nostoc. The sequence goes on along the minus strand of NZ_JBALCZ010000041.1, from coordinate 18,051 downwards.
GCTAATTTGGCTTTGCAGTATGGAACCATCCAACACCGCCAACAATTGACCTTTTTTGACAAAAGCTCCCTCTTTTACATCTTCGGGGATGCTTTTGATTTGTAAGCCGTTTGTCTGCGGTAACACCGGAATTAAATCACGCGCTGCTACAGTCCCAGTCGTTTTGAGGGTACGGATAACAGGGGCGGTTTCTACTGTGGCGATGGTGACTGTCATCGCTGGGTTAACTGTTTTATCCGCTACCGCACTTTGTTGACGAGCTGGAAGACGATTTAATACACCCATTCCACTCAAGGCGATCGCTATTCCTAAACCAGCACCTAAGAATAATGGCTTCAACCATACCCTAGTTGGTTTTTGATCTGATTTGCTCAAAAAGCTAGCATCTTCAGAGGTTACAGGATCTTCCACCTCGACTTCTGAAACACTTTCATCGCTCACAGTCCCACCTCCACTTCTTTCTATGCATACCAATCTTGGTATTTTCTTAAGAAAACTTGAAATTTTTTTACTTCACATCAACTATGACGCATTTCATAGTAAATGTCTTTCCAAATAAATGGTATATAAAAGAATAATTTTACTAAGAGTAATTACTACCGTGAAAATACTTAAAAAGCTTTTATATATTATAATATAAGTAATTATCTAATCTCATCTAGCTATTCTACGTCACACAGCATATGTATTTAGATCACCGTCAACCAATGCTTAGATATGAAAAACTGATGAAGCTAATCTAGATTTATCTAATTAGAATCTAAACCATTCATGTATTTTGGTACACTAGCAAATTATTTTTTCTACGCAACCCATAATTATTCTAAGGCCTTTGGGTTGCCAGGAAGACCATGCACTACCATATAGGTCAAGCTAGCGTCCACAGCTACAGGTGAGTTACAAAGGAGCAAACTCCATTGCCCTAAATTCCAGCAAGGGTGGCCCTGATTATGGAATTTTGAAATCAATCAATCAAATCAATAAATAATTGGTATTTACCAGAGTAACCAGATATGTTCAATGCCACTGAAATTTTAATTGATGCCTTTGTAAATGAAATTCGAGAAGGCTACCGTCGCACCTATGGCTGCTTCAAAAATGATTATCAGGACATTATCGCCTGGGCTGGTAATATGGCTTTGGAAAACATTGCCAATAGCGATGCCCTTTATCACAATGTTGAACACACTGTCCTTGTCACCCTGGTGGGGCAAGAAATCTTACGTGGCAAACACATTCGAGAAGGCGGTGTTTCCAGTGAAGACTGGTTGCATTGTATCATTTCCTTATTGAGTCATGATATTGGCTACGTTAAGGGAGTTTGCCGACAAGACCGAGAAGCAGCAAGCTTATATGCCACAGGTAAAAATGGCAAAATGATTTCTGTAGCTCCTGGCGCTTCCGATGCCAGTCTGACGCCGTATCATGTTGATAGAGCCAAGCTTTTTATTGATGAGCGTTTTGGAGGTCACAAGTTAATAGATGCTGAGGCAATTAAGTGCAATATTGAATTGACTCGATTTCCCGTGCCTGCGGCAGAAGATCAGCAAGATACAAAGTGCTTTGCAGGATTAGTACGTGCTGCTGATTTGATTGGGCAACTAAGCGACCCACGTTACTTGAAGAAAATTACTTCTTTATTTTACGAGTTTGAAGAAACTGGTGTAAATAAAGTTTTGGGCTATAATACCCCTGCCGATTTACGTAATAACTACGCTAAGTTTTACTGGAATGGTGTCTATCCCTATATCCAAGAAGGACTGCATTATCTATCACTGACACAACAGGGAAAACAAATTCTCGCTAATCTCTACTCAAATGTGTTTGTTGTGGAACACGAAAAACAACAGCAAGAACAGCATCGGTATTTAGAGAAGTTAGCAGTTGGGAGTTAGGAGTTGGGAGTTAAGAATTCAGGACTTATGCAAGTTTATGAAAAAACGTAGACGCTTCCTCAGCTTGCCGCAGACTACCGCAAACTCCTACGGAGAAGCAAGCTACGCGCAGCGTCTCGTTAGAGAAGGAAACAAAGGAATAAGAGTTTCAAAGAGTTATTGCGTAAGTCCTAGAATTCTTAATTATTCAGTTATGAATTAAGATAAAAGTTTAATAACTCATAACTTATAACTCCTAACTACTATGGATTGGTGGCGACGACTGAAGAAAAATCCTTTGGCACGATTTGGGGCAATTTTGCTGTTAGTTTTCTACATAGCAGTAATTGCAGCTGATTTCGTGGCTCCTTATGACCCCTATGCCTCACAGCCCAATGGTTCATTGCTGCCACCAACCAAGATACATTGGGTTTCTCAATCAGGGCAGTTTATCGGGCCCCATGTTTATCCGACGACTCAAGGAGACACGAATTTAGAAACAGGCGATCGCCAACTTATTGTAGACTTCAAAAAGCCCTCACCCTTGCATTTATTTGTTTCCGGACCAGAATACCGATTGTTGCAAATGAGTTTGCCATTACCCCCGACATGGGATGAAGTCACAATCTTTCCTGGTATTCCCTTAAATTGGCATTTATTTGGCACAACAACTGGGGCAAAATTCAACATCTTTGGCACTGATGACCAAAGCCGCGACCAATTTAGTCGCCTGCTGCATGGCGGTCGCATCAGTATGTTTATCGGGATTTTTGGCATTATCATTGCTTATCCCCTCGGTTTGCTCATCGGGGGAATTTCTGGCTATTTCGGCGGTGTGACTGATAGCATCATTATGCGCTTGGCAGAAGTAGTAATGACTTTCCCTAGTATTTATCTTTTGGTGACTTTGGGAGCAGTCTTACCACCTGGTTTAAGCAGTACCCAGCGCTTTTTGCTGATTGTGGTGATTACTTCGGTTATTGGCTGGGCTGGTTTAGCACGGGTGATTCGGGGACAGGTACTATCAATTAAAGAGCGAGAATTTGTGCAAGCGGCACGCGCAATGGGCGGGAACCGACTTTATATTATCCTGCGCCATGTTTTGCCGCAAACGGCTAGTTATATAGTTATCTCTGCTACTCTTGCAATTCCTAGCTTTATTGAATCAGAAGCGATACTGAGTCTGATCGGCTTGGGAATTCAACAACCAGACCCCTCTTGGGGCAATATGCTTTCTCTGGCTAGCAATGCTTCAATTTTGGTACTGCAACCTTGGTTAATTTGGCCGCAGGTTGTGCTGATTATCCTCACAGTGCTAGCATTCAACTTACTCGGTGATGGCTTAAGAGATGCCCTCGACCCCCGTAGTTTAAGAAGATAAGCCCTCAGAATAGCTTTTGCGACTGCCAATATAGCAAATGCGATCACCAATATAGCAAATGCGATCGCCGAAGTTGCAAATGCGAACTCTGAAATAACAAATGCGAACGCCGAAGTAACAAATGCGAACGCTCGTACTCTACTGCTGCAAAACCCAACGGCGAAACAGTTCTACCATAATCCGCCAGCTTCCCTGAGTTTCCTCAACTACATCATGACGCTTCAGAGTATTCAGCGCTTCCTGTAAATTGGCGTCGTTCATACCTGTAGACTGAGCCAAGACATCCAGACTTAACCCCTCTGGGTGAGGTGCAAGTAGTTGTATTATTGCCTGTTGATCCCCAGCACCCCGTGCAGCCTGACCCCAAACCCCATCAAAGTAGTAGCGTCCCCGCTGGAAAAACTCAGGGTCATTGATAACTGCTTCCACGTCTTCCAATGTGAAAACTGGCTTACGGGGTCGTCCTTGCTCAAAAACAAAGTCATTGTAGCGACGCACTAGCTGAAAACCCAGCAGTTGCACTAAATATGGTTGACCATGTGTCAAAGCATAAATTCCATCTAAAGCTTCCGGGATGTAGTCGAGGGGGTAGTTGTCATAATATTGGGAACTTCCAAAAAAGCTGGAAGCTTGAAGCAGGACAGCACCGAGTCAACATTCCTATTGTTAAATATGTTGGCAGCAACAGAATTCTTGACAATACTTTCTACTTTATCTTGGATGTTGGGCAGCAATTTCAGTTGCCTGTACACACAAGTCATCGAATCAAAACAAAAGCCTCACCCTGTCCTAACGGACATCCCTCTCGTTACTAAGGAGAGGGACAGGTTTTGCGTAGCATAACCAGGGTGAGATTTTTGATTACTGAATCAATGCTCTAATATCGAATTCGCGGATCTACATAAGCATTTAAAATATCAATCAAAATGCTGGCACTCACAACGATCGCACCAAAAAATACCATGATTCCCTGTACAGTTGGATAATCGCGATCGCTAATGGCTTGATATAGTCGATTTAACTCAAGTGCCACAAGTGACTAAAAAGCCTGAGGAAGTTAAACAACTAAAATCAGCTGAAACGAATTTTCCACAATCTCAGAGTGTAAAATCTCCCAGTAAAAAATTGATTTAGTGTTTGAGGAGGCTCAGAGATTATCAAACAAGCCAAAGTAGCAGTGCTAGAATGACCTTGATTTGTTACCAATGCTCTGAATCAAGCTTTTGTGCATTAAGTGTGTATTCTCCAACCAGAAACTAAACGGAGTAGTAGTTTTATGGCTTATAGCGAGTTTAGTTTAGGTAAAGCAAAACAAGAGTTTAGTTTAATCACATTAGAAAAACGCGATATTTTCGCTGCTGCTCCTGAATTAGCAGCGAGTAATTTACTTGTAGAAACACTCAATTATAACCTGGTAATCGCTTTAGGTAGTAATAGTGAAAAAGCGCGTTCTGAATTAATTATTGCTCCAATTTTAGTTGACTTACGCCGACAATTACGCGAACAAGTTAGTTTATTTTCTGGGGTAGATTTTACTGTTGATAATACCAAAGGATTAAATGGCATTTGCGATTTTATTATTACTAAATCTCCAGAAATTCTAATTTTGACAGCACCAGTAATTACAGTTGTAGAAGCTAAAAAAGAAAATATTAATGCGGGTTTGGGTCAGTGTGCAGCGGAAATGGTAGCAGCCCAAATTTTTAATCAGCAAGCTGCAACTGAAATTAAAACAATTTACGGCGCAGTCACAACGGGCAGCATTTGGCAATTCCTGAAACTAGAAGAACAAATATTGAGCATTGATTTAAGCGAATATTATCTCAAAGATGTGAATAAAATTCTTGGTATTTTAGCCAGTGGTATTTCTCAAGAAAATTAACAAAATGTCAAACAGCTTAATATCGAATTCGCGGATCTACATAAGCATTTAAAATATCAATCAAAATGCTAGCGCTGACGACGATCGCACCAAAAAATACCATGATTCCCTGTACAGTTGGATAATCGCGCTCGGTAATTGCTTGATATAGTCTATTTGCTAAACCAGGCCAAGAAAATGTTACCTCAGTCAAAATTGCGCCGCCTAACAAAGAAGCAAACGTCAATCCTAAGACTGTAATTACAGGTATTAAAGCATTTTTTAAAGCATGGGAGACTAAAATCTTATTTTCAGGAATACCTCTAGCTTTGGCTGCTTCTACATAATCTGCTTGCATAATTTGCTTTAAATTTACTCGCACAATCCGCTCAAAAATACCACTTAGTAAAAGTCCTAATGTGCAAGTAGGAAGAATCAAATAGTATAAAGCAGTAAAAAATTGTGTTAAATTGCCATGTAATAGACTATCTATGGTGTATATTCCAGTTAAATTTTGTGGTGCTGGAATTGTTGCAGGGAAGCGCGTTCCCAAGGGTAACCAATCAAGCTGAACGGCAAAAATTAATTGCAAAATCATTCCCGCCCAAAACATGGGAAGTGAGTATGTGATAATACCAAACAAACGTCCTCCCGCATCCAGAGGTGTGCCAGGATGAGAAGCAGAAATTGTACCTACGGCAATGCCTACGATGAGAGCGATCGCAATACTATATATCGCTAACTCTGCTGTTGCTGGGAAGTGTTGCCAGATAATATCCCAAACTTTTTGTCCTCTACTACTTGTAGAATTTCCCATATCAAGGTGCAGCAAGTTTCCCACATAGTTGAGGTATTGTAGCCCAATAGGAAGATTTAAACCTAATTGTTTTCGTAATTCTACCTTGGCACTTTCTGGCGCACGTCCACCAAGAATTGCATCAGCTGGATCTCCTGGTGTTGCGCGTAATAGGAGAAACACAATTGTGATGATAGTCAACAATTGAAGTGGAGCTAATACTAATCGGGTAGTAATGTAATATGTTATGGCTTTGGAACGAGACATAATTAGTTAAAAGACAGCAGAACAAGGAAGACAAGGGGAATAACTACTGATAAATAACAAATGACTACATTTTGATTGTTTTATATACTAAATTCTGAGTGGGATCTAGTTGGACACCGCTCATACCTCTTTGGGCAAAAACAAAGTCTTTGCTTTGCCATAAGGGAACATAAGGTACGTCATTTACTAACAGGTCTTGAATTTCTGCAAAGATTTTATTCCGAACTTCAGGATTTTGCTCTTGCCGCTCCTGGTCAATCAATTTATTCATGCGATCGCTATAGTAAAACGAACCCTGAGACTTACTTCCACCGTCTTTACATCCTTTTTCTATTGATCCTTTATCGCAAGAAACAAATGGTTGAATATAATTGTCTGCGTCTAAAAAATCAGGATACCAATCAAGCAAAATTGCTGGATATAATCCTTTGGGAATTTGTTGAAAAAATGTTGTAGAATCTACAGCAATAACTTCAAATTGCAGGATTCCATCCATTGTTTTATTGGCAAGTGCTTTGATAACTATCGCTGCCAAACTCCGAGTAGGAGAACTAGAGGGATACCAAATTTCTACTTTTGCTGGATTAGTCTTTGAGAAACCGGCTGAGGTGAGCAATTGTTTTGCTTTTTCTGTGTTGCCATTGCCATATTCCTTTTGAAATACAGGCTTGTAAACATCTAAAGTTGTCGGGATCATACTGTAAGCTGGATCTGCTTGACCATACCAAACTCGTTCTTTGATTTGTAAACGGTCAATCATTGCTGCGATCGCTTGTCTAACAGCTGGGTTATCTAAAGGCTGTTGATTCCTGTTGATAGCCATATAACTCATCACACTACCCTGATTCGGAATTGCCTGCCAATTACCTTTTCTTGCTTTTTCTTCCAAGCTGCGAATTTGATCGGGATCCATAGATAAATAAGCTACATCCACAGCTTTTTTACGAAAGGCATTATACAAATTCACTCCACTGCTGAGAATTTGTACGTTAATACCGCCATTTGTTGGCTTTTCTCCCCAATATTTATCAAAAACATCAAATTGCACCGAAGCCGGGCCTAAATTTGCTAATTTGTAAGGCCCAGTTCCTACAAAAATATTCGGCTTAAATTTACCTTCACCAATTTCGTATGCTTTAGGTGAAACTGCACACACCCCAGAAAATGCCAGCAGTGAGGGAAATGCCGCAAAAGGCTTTTTCAGCTTGATTGTTAACTCATTTTCACCTGTAGCTTTTGCCGATTCTACTATATCAGCTAGTAAAAAAGAGGGTTTTCCTTTATTTTGAATAAAGCGCTGAATAGTAAACGCCATTGCTTGGGCATTGAAGGGAGTCCCATCGTGAAAAACCACTCCCTGACGTAAAGGGATGGTATAAGTTAAGCCATCTTGACTGACTTTGGGTAATGCTGTAGCTAGCTGCGGCTTAATTTCTGTGCTTCCTGGTTCATAGGTGTAGAGGCGATCGCTCATATTAAACACCAAACCTAAGGATGCTAACTCATAAGCATCAGCCGGATCAAGGGTTCTCGGCTTTGCAGTTGTACCTATAGTAATACGACCATCACCTGTAGAGCTATTTACAGAACCGGATGATGGCGTAGAAGGCTTAGGACGAGAAGTGCAACTAACAACTAAAAATAAACATAGACAGAACAAAGATAGGAATTGTGTAATCCGACCCCACCGTTTCACGGACAAGGAAAACCACGTCATAGCAATAAGATTTTTGATATCAGCGGTCAGTAATTTTACTACATTTGTGACTATTTTGCTTGATTTTTACAATTAATTACGGTAATACCTGTGGCTAAGTATACGCATATAAATAAACATAAGTTGTAGCTAAGTAGGAAATAACTTGTTCTACAATATTATGACTCCGTAAACATCTACAGCAGTTTTTAACAAGCGTGAGGTACAGAATCTAGACTTAAAAGCCAGATATGAAAACTGTTTTACTCCTAAACACCACTTGCTCCACTTGGGATTTCCCCACATGCTATCTACCAGACGCGCAAGGGACGCGGACTCGTTGGCGGCAGCTTCTCCAAGAGTTGAGGCTGCGCTAGCTAGCAAGGGAGAAGACCGCACTGATTCGTCCTAACTTTTGCTGTCAATCAAAAATTTGTGGCAGATACTCAACTTCATAGTTAACTTTATTGCTCCTGTACGAGTGCACTATTTGTTACAGAAAATTCTTGGCAAAAAGATTAACTTTGGAATTAGTTAAGTAATCAAAAGCTTTTATTTAATTAAGATTTTAAATATTGATTAAATTTGTCGTAAATTCATAATTACTAGGGAACAGGTTTGTTAAGCTTTGACAGTCGCCCAAGTAGTGTACATTAAAACTTTGCCTGTTGCTACTTGGGTACAGACGCCAGTGGAGCTGTTTCTCATAAAAAACAGCTGCATGGTTTTACTTACAAATCTAGTGTTTATACATCGCGTGAATAAAGCGATCGCGATATCGTGAACAGCAGATTGAAAGTCTAATAGTGAGACTAAGACCGTGAAGTATTTCTTTCTATCTGAGGGATGGACAGTTGCTAGAGTCTGGGCATCGGATGGACTCTGGCAAATAACTGCATGGCGACGCCAACCAGATATTCAGCGAATGAATATTTGCATAGTGGAACAAAACGAATTGCTATGGCTTTATCGAGTTGAAGAAGCCGTTTTAACCGTGGAAGTTAAACCAACAACACCAGCAATCGCCAGTAAGACTATAGGTCAAGTAGTACTCAAGCGTCTGATGAGCGCTGAACAGGTAATTGAACGCCTGGGTACGGCTGAGACGAAATGTCAACTGCAAAACATACAATTGGTGGTTCAGTAGATAGTGGGGCATTAGCCAGAAGAATTTTAGATTTTGAATTTTGGATTTTGGATTGAACAATCTAAAATCTAAAAGACGCCCGATGACTTGCTCTAAGCGTTCGCGTAGCGTCTCGTAGAGAAGCCATGCCGTTGGCGTTGGCGTAGCCTCTCGTAGAGAAGCCTTTACGATTCGCTATCGCAAATCCAAAATTGAGGGGGCATTGGGCATTGGGTTTAATAGTCTCCCTTGTCCCCTTGTCCCTCTCATCTCCCCACTGCCCTCGTAAAGAAAAGATAAGCAAATTTAATCTGTGATGGGTATTGGTAGCGAAAAAACTTGGAGATGCTACGCGATCGCATCAATTTACACGCTTGCAAACAATTCAATCAATAGTTACACTTTTTAAAACATTCTCATTTTTGCTTGGCGGTGGCTACCCTACAAGGTAAACCTCCCGAAGCGAGTAAGCATTGCCTCATCTCCCACGCTGTCTGACTTATAAGACTAAGCTGTGGTAAGACTCTGGCTCTGGCAATAACAAAAAACAACAGACAGTTTTCTGAGTGGCGACTTTCGTCTCTCAGAAACTCAGTAAGAAAATTGCTTTGTAAACTAACTCATCGAGGAGGAGCGTAGTCGATGGGACTACCCTGGTACCGAGTACATACAGTCGTTCTGAATGATCCAGGGCGGCTGATTTCTGTACACCTAATGCACACAGCCTTAGTAGCAGGCTGGGCTGGTTCGATGGCACTCTACGAACTGGCTGTTTTTGACCCTAGCGATCCGGTTCTCAACCCGATGTGGCGTCAAGGGATGTTCGTCCTGCCCTTCATGTCACGTTTGGGCGTCACCCAATCTTGGGGTGGTTGGAATGTGACTGGTGGTCCAGCAACTGATCCTGGCTTCTGGTCATTTGAAGGCGTTGCTGCGGCTCACATTGTTCTTTCAGGTCTTTTGTTTTTAGCCGCCGTATGGCACTGGGTTTACTGGGATTTGGAACTCTTTAGAGATCCCCGCACTGGTGAACCTGCCCTAGACTTGCCAAAGATGTTTGGCATTCACCTGTTCTTATCTGGTCTACTTTGTTTTGGGTTTGGTGCTTTTCACGTCACCGGACTATTTGGCCCAGGGATTTGGGTTTCCGACGCTTATGGTATAACTGGGGCTGCCCAAGGAGTAGCACCAGAATGGGGCCCAGATGGTTTTAACCCATATAACCCTGGTGGCATTGCGGCTCACCACATTGCTGCTGGTGTTGTTGGTATTATTGCAGGTTTATTCCACCTCACAGTTAGACCCCCGGAACGGCTCTACAAAGCTCTGCGGATGGGGAATATTGAAACAGTACTTTCTAGCAGTATTGCAGCAGTCTTCTTTGCTGCTTTTGTTGTTGCTGGTACTATGTGGTACGGTAACGCCGCCACTCCCATAGAATTATTTGGTCCTACCCGCTATCAATGGGATCAGAGCTACTTCCGTCAAGAAATTCAGCGCCGCACCCAAACAAGCGTTGCCCAAGGTGCAACGCTTGACCAAGCTTGGTCGCAGATTCCCGAAAAACTGGCTTTCTATGATTACGTCGGTAATAGTCCCGCTAAAGGCGGTCTATTCCGTACAGGGCCGATGGTTAAGGGTGATGGCATTGCTCAGTCTTGGCAAGGTCATGCCGTATTCAAAGATTCTGAAGGACGGGAATTGACCGTGCGTCGTCTCCCCAACTTCTTTGAAACCTTCCCAGTGATTTTGACTGATGCAGATGGAATTGTCCGCGCTGACATTCCCTTCCGTCGGGCAGAATCTAAGTATAGCTTCGAGCAATCTGGTGTCACCGTCAGTTTCTACGGTGGTGATCTAAACGGTAAGACCTTTACAGAACCAGCTGATGTGAAGAAGTATGCCCGTAAGGCTCAAGGCGGTGAAATCTTTGAATTTGACCGGGAAACCTTGAACTCTGATGGTGTATTCCGCACCAGTCCTAGAGGTTGGTTTACCTTTGGACATGCCGTATTTGCTCTGCTATTCTTCTTTGGTCACCTCTGGCATGGCGCTCGGACAATCTACCGAGACGTATTTGCTGGTGTTGATGCGGATCTAGAAGAGCAAGTTGAGTGGGGTCTGTTCCAGAAAGTGGGTGACAAGTCAACCCGCCGGAAGGAAGCCCTCTAATTTCAGTGCTGAGTTATGAGTGCTGAGTTCCGAGTTAAAGCTCTAACTCAGCATTCAGGTGACTCAGCATTAAAAACTTTAATTACTGGCTCAATAGGCAGGAAATCTTAATATGGAAAGCGTTGCGTACATCTTGATTTTTACTCTGTGTATAGGTACTCTCTTCTTTGCGATCGCATTTCGCGAACCCCCTCGCTTTGAGAAACCAAAAGATAAGTAGAGCCTATTATCAGACCTTTAAGTGGATTTAATGTTAGTATCCGTTGCGACTGATTATGGTAGCAACGGATATTATTATGTTTGTCCTTTGTTGGTTCTAACTACTAAGTAAATTACCAATCATTTTTAAGATTGTGATATAATTTCCAATCTTGGGAGTAGATATGTGTTAATACTAGCTTTTCTGCGCTAGGATGAAAAAGGATGTTTAAGTGTCGGCTGCCATAAAAACGCTTAGATAACACATTGCGCTTGTCGAACAACCTTTACGGAGACTAGAACCGGGAACAAATCAGCATGGTCAATCAGAATTTAACCGCTACAGAAATTGGATTCACTCACGAAGATTTCGCTGCTCTACTTGACAAATACGATTATCATTTTAGCCCTGGTGATGTTGTACCAGGAACAGTTTTCAGTATAGAGCCGCGCGGCGCTCTGATTGACATTGGTGCTAAAACCGCAGCATATATACCTATACAAGAAATGTCTATTAACCGGGTAGATAGCCCGGAAGAAGTCTTACAGTCAAATGAAACGCGGGAATTTTTCATCCTTACCGATGAAAACGAAGATGGTCAATTAACTCTTTCCATTCGCCGTATTGAATATATGCGGGCTTGGGAGCGCGTGCGACAGCTGCAAGCAGAAGATGCTACTGTACGTTCTGGCGTGTTTGCAACCAATCGCGGTGGAGCATTAGTAAGGATTGAGGGATTACGTGGCTTTATCCCTGGTTCCCACATCAGTACCCGCAAACCTAAAGAAGAATTAGTAGGCGAAGATCTGCCATTGAAATTCTTAGAGGTGGACGAAGAACGTAACCGCCTAGTTCTATCTCACCGTCGGGCACTGGTTGAGCGTAAGATGAACCGTTTAGAAGTTGGTGAAGTCGTAATTGGTACAGTTCGTGGGATCAAGCCCTACGGTGCTTTCATCGACATTGGCGGCGTCAGTGGACTACTGCACATTTCTGAGATTTCCCACGAACATATTGATACACCTCATAGTGTGTTCAATGTCAATGATGAAGTGAAAGTTATGATCATCGACTTGGATGCAGAAAGGGGTCGGATTTCCCTATCTACCAAGCAGTTAGAACCCGAACCCGGCGACATGATTAAAAACCGGGATTTGGTCTACGATAAGGCAGAAGAAATGGCTGCTAAGTATCGTGAACAGCTGTTAGCCAAGCAACAAGGTGCTACTGCTGCGCCTGCTGCATCTGTGGAAGTTGTCGCAGAAGAAGAAATTCCACCAGCTGCGGAACTTGAAGAAGAAATTCCACCAGCTGCGGAAATCGAAGAAGAGATTCCACCAGCTGCGGAACTTGAAGAAGAAATTCCACCAGCAGCAGAAATCGAAGAAGAGATTCCACCAGCGACGGAAACTGAAGAAGAAATTCCAGCAGCTATTGAACAATAATACATTTATAGTTTTACTTGTCTTTAAGTAAGAGTATTAAATCATTATATAAAGAGGGAAAAACCCTCTTTTTTTATGTGGAGAATTGGCCAAAGTTATGAGTTAGAAGTTAGGAATAAAAACTCATAACTGATAACTCATAACTAAATAAGTGGGGTGAAATATTGTGGCAACTATTAAATGTGGAAACATCACTTTTGATAATATCCAGGCAATTTTATTTGACAAAAATGGTACTCTAGAAGATTCAGAAACGTATTTGCGATCGCTCGCACAAAAGGCAGCAAGATTAATAGATGCTCAAATCCCTGGAACTGGAGAACCCCTATTAATGGCATTTGGTGTCAATGGCAATCTTCTAGATCCCGCAGGTTTAATATCAGTAGCAAGCCGCCACGAAACAGAAGCTGCGGCTGCGGCATATATTGCTGAGACGGGAAGAGGATGGTTTGAGTCGTTAAAAATAGCCCGTCAAGCTTTGGATGAAGCGGAGAAATACATTAGACAAACTCCTTCACCACTATTTGTAGGTAGCTTAGAAGTTTTGAAATCTCTGTGGGAAGGTGGACTAAAACTCGGTATCCTCTCAGCTGCGACAACTGAAGAAGTATGTAAGTTTGTAGCCAATCACCAATTAAGTGATTACATCCAGTTGGAAATGGGAGTAGATGAAGGGCCGAGTAAACCAGACCCAATGCTATTTTTGCAAGCTTGCCAAGCTTTGAGAGTCGAACCAGGCGCTACATTGATGGTGGGTGATTCAGTTGGTGATATGCAAATGGCGCGTGATGCTAAAGCCGCAGGTTGTATTGGTATCACTTGGGTAGGTAAGTCAGATAACGTCCGAGGTGCGAATGTGGTGATTAATCGACTTGATGAAATCCAGATTTTAGAGAATTAATTTATAGCAGTTTTCAATTGCGTGAAGTACATCAATTCATCCTGAAGCTCGATAGCGTCCCTTAGGCGTCTTCAAGAGTGCGTTAGCGCATCTAACTCGCTATCGGGTTCAGGTTTGCAGTCGCGTGACGCCACTTTACGGCAGTTGTTACAACGGGGGAACCCACCAAGAGCGCTGTCTCATCGCTACGTGTCTACGTACTTTCTTACAATAATTTGTCAAAGTTTTCAAAATATCTATCTTTGGATAGATAGAATATACTTCTCAGGTGAATTATTGTATTTATCGACACATTCTTGTAGTAGCAATTATCAATTGAAGAAAAATTCAGAAGTCAGAATTCAGGAGTCAGAATCAATTAATGTGGGATTCAAACCCACCACTTTTTTGGTGATCACTAAATCGTTCGCGTAGCGTCTCCAAAGGAGAAGATTTAGTGGGGGTCTTAAACCCATTTATTCATCCGCCAGTCGTACAGAATTCAAGTGGAAAATTCTGACTTCTGACTCCTAAATTCATTTCTGATAAATGAAATACGCTGAGAAATCATTTCAGAGCCAGAAATTTATTGTTTTTTACTATTTTCTGTCTCTTTTATCCAGAGCGTATTACACACAATTAAGAATTGCTATAAATCCCCAAACCCCAATGAGGCTGCTGGGTAAAATTCCTTTGTGTAGAAGTATCTTAGGAATTTGAAATTGCAGCTAATGTACACAGTAGATTACACGTTTTTGCGGAGTCCTTACTATGAAGAAAATTTTAACTGGTCTTATTTCTAGTTTGACGCTACTGAGTTTAAATGTTGCGGGTTTATCTCAGGTAGAGGCTCAAACAAAAGGATTTGAGTTTCAAAAAGTTCCAGTCACTCTTTTCGGAAATGGTTGCCCAGACGGAACAGCAGAGGGAATTTTGAATGGAGATACTCTTTCAGTAACATTTTCTGAGTTTGAAGCTTTAGCTGAACCTCAAAAGGTTGTATCAGCATCCTGCAATCTGCGGATCGGTCTTAATATCCCTTCTGGAGTGAACGTTCAGCCAATTAACGTCAAGTATATTGGCTTTGCAGATGTGCCTCAAGCAGGCAGTGCTGCCGCCAACGTTAGAATAACCTTTCAAGGTCAAGCAGTTCCAACTATCAATAATCCAAACGCAACATTTGGACCTGGCTTCTCAGATGTTTGGAGTAAAGATGTCGGTATTGTATTAGGCACAATAAATGCATGTAAAAATCCAGTAAGTTCGATTTTTGGTATCAATACAAATCTGACGGCAAGAGCTAGAGGTATACCTGCAAATCAAGAAACTCAAATCAGAATTGATACAATCGACACAACAATCGGTCCTGTATTGTTCAAAATCAAGTTTGCTTTTAATCCTTGTTAGATTTTTTAAATGCATAGTAGGTTTTGCATTTAATTTTTTCACAAAAGCTGATTGTTGTGAATAAATCTTTGGCTCTGTGTGTTGATAAATAATATTGACAACAAAATAGCAGTTCTCAATTAAATTAAATACGCTGAGAAATAAGTTCAGAGTTAGAAAATCATTGTTTTTTAGTATTTTCTATCTTCTTTAACCAGAGCATATTGCACACAATTAAGAACTGCTATAAGTACTCAAACCGCAAAGAGCCTGCTGGGTAAATTCATTAGTGTATAAATATTTTTGGGAATTTTAAGTAAGAGCTAATGTCCACAGTAAATTACACATATTAACGGAGTCGTTAATATGAAATTTTTAAATGGTGGGATTTTCAGTTTGACGCTTCTGAGTTTAAATGTTGTAGGTTTATCTCAGGTACAGGCTCAACACAAGGATTTGAGTTTCAAAAAGTTCCAGTAACTCTTGTAGGAAATGGTTGTCCACCAGGAAAAGCACAGGGAATTTTAAATGGAGATACTCTTTCAATAACATTTTCTGAGTTTGAAGCTTTAGCTTCACGTCCTAAGGTTGTATCAAAATCCTGCAATCTGCGGATCGCTCTTAATGTACCTTCTGTTCCAAATCAAGTTTGCTTTTAATCCTTGTTAGGGTTTTGAAATGCATTGTTAAGTTTTGTATTTAATTTTTCACAAAAGCTGATCCCTATAAACCTGCTTTTGCAACTTATCTAAAGATTTCTTCCAATTGGTCTGAAGAAATCTTTAACTCTCTGTTTTTAAGAATCGTATTGACAATAAAGCTGATAACCTTACCTTATTTGATATGAAAGTCTTAAGTGCTCTTGTTTCCAGTTTGACGCTACTGAGTTTAAATGTTGTGGGTTTATCTCAGGTACAGGCTCAACCACAAGGATTTCAGTTTCAAACAGTTCCAGTAACTCTTTTCGGAAATGGCTGCCCCTCGGGAAATGCCCAAACAAATTTGAATGGAGATACTCTGTTTGTAACTTTACCTTCATTTGAGGCTGTAGCTGTATCTCCTAAGGTTGTATCAAAATCTTGCAATCTGAGAATTGGGCTTAATGTGCCTAAGGGTTATAAAGTTAAGCCAATTAACATCAAGTATGTTGGCTTTGCAAATGTGCCTAATGGAGGCAGTGCTGACCTAAAAGTTAGATTAGTGTTTCAAGGCAAAGATGTTCCAAATTCTAGTAATGATCCAAACGCAAACTTCCCGTCTGGCTTTTTAAATGGATGGGTAAAAAATGTAGCTATTATACCAGATGCAATAGACGCGTGTGCTAACCCAGTGAATTCGGTTTTCGGCATCAACACAAATTTGATAGCGCGTGCCAGAGATGCGGCTGCGGGGCAGCAAACCAAAATTCTAATCGCTCAGGGCTATCAAATTAAGTTTATTTTTACTCGTTGTTAGTAAGGGCAGATATAGCAGTGCGATGGAGAAAGTCGAATGTTAGAGGATTAAATAAATCCTCACAATAAATGAGTGAAAAGCCAGCGCACCAGCTTCAGTATCATACTGTCCTGGTGCTTGCGTATATCCTTGTGCAATTATCTGATCAGCATCTACGATTACACAGCCTAGTCGTGGATTCGGCAAACATTCTGGCAAGGCTTTTCTGCTGGAAGCTAAAGCAGCAAGCATAAATACTTGCACACTGTCAATTAAATTGAATAAGACAGTGGGAAGGACTTCGCATCCTTTGGCTTCACATACACTCGCTGTTTGGCTTCTAACTCTAAATCATTAAAGCGATCGCGTGTTAAATGCGCCGTTACTACTTGCCCGTCATCGAAAGTTAATTCTACCTGGATTTCCCAACCCAAATGTACCAATCGGCTGACTGTTGCAGGTGTAGTGGCACCGTTGGCAACCTTTTCCAAAATCACATCTTGGGGGCGCAAAAATACTTGTGGGTATGGCGTATCAAACCCGCTACTTTGAAAAATCTTCGAGGTGCTAGGTAACACATTCACCGGGCCAATGAAGCTCATGACAAATGCCGTCGCAGGATTATCGTAAATTTCTGCTGGTGTCCCCACCTGTTCCACACGCCCTTTATTCATGACCACAACTTCATCGGAGACTTCCATTGCTTCCTCTTGGTCATGGGTGACAAAAACCGTGGTAACATGAACCTCATCATGGAGGCGGCGTAACCATGCCCGTAAGTCTTTGCGGACTTTAGCATCGAGTGCGCCGAAGGGTTCATCTAGTAGTAATACTTCAGGTTCTACTGCCAGTGCCCTTGCTAATGCTACCCGTTGTCTTTGACCACCAGAAAGTTGTGATGGATAGCGATCGCCTAGTCCACTCAACTGCACCAATTCTAGTAACTGTTCTACCCGCCCCTTAATCCTCTTTGGCTGTGCCTTGCGAATTTCTAAGCCAAAGGCAATATTCTGCCTGACGGTCAGATGCTTGAATAGAGCATAATGCTGAAATACAAACCCAATATTCCGCTGTTGCACGCTTTGGTATGTAGCGTCCTTACCAGTAAGCAGGATTTTGCCGCTATCAGGCATTTCTAAACCTGAAATTAACCGTAGTAGCGTAGATTTACCTGATCCCGATGGCCCGAGCAACGCAACTAGCGAACCACTCTTAATTTCCAGGCTGACCTGATCAACTGCCTTGAAACTCCCGAATTGTTTGGAGACGTTCTCAACTACTATACCCACTGCTACTATACCTCTGCAACTAAATCTACAGCTCCTTGGTAGGATTACTGTGTCTTACATATACCATACATAATTATTTATAGATGAACAAGATTTAGACTCACTTTTCAGCCCGCACTAAATAAATGCTCCATGCAAACTTACCTAGTTCGCAACAACTGGACAAAGGTATTACTCACCGTATTGTCTTTAGTATCAGCCGCGTATTGAATCAAATCTTCTCGCAGTTCTTTGGCTGCATCTAA
>NZ_JBALCZ010000040.1:0-160205 GCF_036917615.1 Nostoc sp. | reverse complement strand
AGCGAGTTAAGTGAAGCAATGATTTATGGATCATTGATTCGTCTTATGGTCAGGCGAATGGCATCTTAAGCTTTTGTTTACGAATCAGCTCTAAAGGTAAATCAAGCCCATGTCAAAGTCAATAAGGAATTAAAAAAGATAGAGCCACCAGCTTAGAGGATGTTTTAAAAGTCTTAGAAGGTATAATTTGCTGTTCTCACTTGGGTTAACTTCGACGATAAATCAAGGTTTTAGCCATGTACTGAGATACTTAGCTGTGCTAACTAAGAGAGTAAAACATCCTCTTAAATGAGATATTAATTGGATCTCAAATATTGCTGTTCAAGCCTAGAATCCCCCATTTTCTAAGAGGATTTTTTAAAAGTGTTTGGCTGTGATTTTAGGCAGTTATTGATCCCCCCTAACCCCCCTTCAAAAGGGGGGAACCGGAATTAAAGTCCCCCAATTTATCTCTTAGCCACTGCCAGAACAGTCTCCCATCAAATGAAACCACCCTGCCCTTTTCTCAAGAGGGGAGGATGTCAAAATTCTTCTGCTTGAGGAAGCGGGAAGATTTCACCAGCCAAGTAAGCTTGAAAGTGCTTTTGGAAGTACAACCAGGAAGTCATATCTTCGCCATCTGTCAATGCTTTTGGGGCTTGCTTATATAGAGGAATACGGTTATTAATTTCGTCTTGCAGCACTGGGGGAAGTTCTGTTAAACCATTGACTTTGCTGCCAACAGCACTATAGATCAGATGACCGGGGCGATCGCCCATTTTCATCCAGGGAAGCCATTGACCAATCCGATCCCAACTCAGTTTTAGTTGAGAAACTGAGGAGAGGGCTGTGTTGAATAAATCTGCGGTTGGCACAGTTAATTTAAACAATTCCGCTGCCTGATAAATTGGATTTGGGCTGTATTCGGCAAATTTTGGATCGTCTGCTAAAGGATTGGGGTAATAGGGAAATATATCAAAAACGAAAGTTGTGCTGTCACCATCTACTTGTGCGGGAAAATTTCCCTCAAACTTACCCTGCACTGGATTATTAGCAACGTGAATTACCGGAACTGTCTCGCCTGTCCAAGGATTCTCCCATTTGGGCAAAACCTCATCTGTTTTTGGGTTGAGGTAGTAAGTCAGTTCTCTGGAAGTAAAATCCCAGCTACCTTCTGCTGTGGGAATACATCGGCTAACGCTCAATCCCAGGATCTTAAACAGGAGTTGTCTTTTCTCACCGGGGATAAAGGCGTAAATTTTACCTTTCCAAATCAGGAAAGTGGATTCGCTAGGGTCAAGGGAAGAACGAGTTTTAACCCAGTGCTGGGCTTCAAGTTCTTGGATTTGGGCAACCATCTAAAGCATCCTTAGTATTTGAAAGGGACTGGGGACAGGGGATTGAGGATTGGGGATTGGGGATTGGATTTCCAAACCTTAAAGACCTCTGTTTGTAAATTGCATGGCAATCAGTAGCTAATGTCAGCTACTAATTTACACTCACATATTTTTGTTGTCTTAATTAAATTCTGGTGGCTTGAAGTAAGTAAAAAAGTGGCGATCGGGGGTGGTACACAAGCAGCAATTTTTGCAATTAATTCTTCAGAGATGACACCGGGGCCACTTGGCATCTGAGAAACCAAGCCGAGGGCAGATGCACCGCAACGAATGGCAATCCATGCTTCTTCTATGCTGCTAATACAGCAAATTTTGACTCTTGGGTTTGCTGTTCTTTCCATTCTTTCCTAACTCCGAAAGCGCCAGTCCCTTAAAAGTAGTTGACAAAAACGGCAACATCTAAATTTAGAATAATCCTTGAAGCTTACAGTTTAAAGGAAAGGAAGCACAGAGGCAGGCGAGGGTAAAAAGACACAAGAAATATATTTATAGAATGCAACAATAAGTCTTTGATACTCGCCGACGAGTCTTTGAACTCCGTTAACGAGTCTTTAATACTCGTGAATGAGTCTTTAATACTCGCCGACGAGTCTTTGATACTCGTGAATGAGTCTT
Organism: Nostoc sp.; assembly: GCF_036917615.1. Taxonomy (GTDB): domain Bacteria; phylum Cyanobacteriota; class Cyanobacteriia; order Cyanobacteriales; family Nostocaceae; genus Nostoc. The sequence goes on along the minus strand of NZ_JBALCZ010000040.1, from coordinate 158,214 downwards.
TAATACTCGTGAATGAGTCTTTAATACTCGTGAATGAGTCTTTGATACTCGTGAATGAGTCTTTGATACTCGCCGACGAGTCTTTGATACTCGCCAACGAGTCTTTGATACTCGCCAACGAGTCTTTGATACTCGCCAACGAGTCTTTGATACTCGCCAACGAGTCTTTGATACTCGCCAACGAGTCTTTGATACTCGTGAATGAGTCTTTAATACTCGCCAACAAGTCTTTGATACTCGCCAACGAGTCTTTGAATTTTGTTAATGAGTTTTTTTTACTCGTGGACGCACATTATAACTCTACCTTGTAGCCTCTCCCCTTTCTCCCCTTTCTCCTCTGCCCCCTGGATCCCCTGCCCCTCTGCCCAATGCCTTTATCAATTAAACTGGCTTTGAAACTTGCTCATCGAGACGGCGAAACAAAAACAGCCAAAGTGGTAGGGAACTATTAATTGCAATTAGTCGCACTAAATGACCAGTTGTGACAATTTCAACATTATGATTCAATGCCAGGGAAACCAGGATCATTTCTGCTGATCCTCCTGGTGCTGTGACTAAGAGACAGGTTAACCAGTCCCAAGAGGTTAATTGCATGGCAAGTATAGCAGCGATCGCTCCGGCTACAAGAGTCATCCCCACAGACATCAAGGCATAGCCGACAGTCCGCTTCTTAAAGTTGGGTTTGTCTCCCCAATACTCACCGATAGTAATTCCCAGGAGCATTTGACCCAATAAGTTAATTAAAGGTGGCGGGCTAAAGCTAATATCACCCACAAAAGGCAACCAATGTAGCAAAGGATTAAACCCGATACCAATCAACAATGCACCAAAGAAATCGCCAGCGGGAATTTTAAATAATATAGCTGGATAAACTACTAATCCAGTGATTAGCAACACTAACAATAGTAATCCTAGTTGAGATGGATCAAGATTGAGCCAAGCAGCGTTGATTGGGAGTGTTTGCGGATAGTAATTACCAGCTGATGTTTTAGCGATGAAGGGAATTAGAACAACTACTGAAGTGACACGAATCGCCTGAACTAGGGCAACCAAGGTAACATTTTTATTGTAATCGGCGGCGATCGCTGCCATAATTCCGACACCGCCAGGAACTGTAGCCAGCATTGCTGTCAATAGGTTAGTTTGGCTAACGCGGGAGTAAATGTAACCAATACAGCTTCCACTCAGCAGCAGAAACAAGGTAAGAAAAATAAATATCGGAATATCAGAAACAACACTAGCTAGATTACCGTGGGCATTGGAAGCGCCGACAGTTAAGCCTACAAGTGCCATTCCCACTTTTCTCGCAGTGCGGTTAGGTTGGGGGGAATATTGATAAAAAATTCGACATCCTTGAAGAACCACTGTACCAGCGGCAATCCCGCCAAATATCCAAGCAATTCTGCCAATTTGGAATTTTGCTAGCAGTAAACCCAGAGGTAATGCCAGAACCATTTCCAAGACAAGGACAATTAGTTGCTTTGCAAATAGCTGTTTTTTGGTAACAACAGGATTTTCATGAGTGTGTTCTTCCAAGCTGGGAGCAACACTTAGGCTTTGATTCATCTATATAAGCTTTTATTATTAATTTAACTTATGTACTCAAGCTAAGGCGATCGCACAACAGGCCCAGTTCTCAATTTTACGTGAATTCGATGAACCTCTCTCTGTCTTGAACTAAAGTTTAAGTCAGTCCCTTTCCCTGGTTTTATGTAGTAAAACCAGGGAAAGGTTTTTATTGGACTAATTAGGCGAACACCATATTACCCGTCGAACTCACGTTCTATTCGGAGCAATGCTCTAAAGTTAGATGAACCCAAAAAACTGTGATCGCCTAATTCATACTTTGATTCAGCAACGCCTGTTTTTTACCCAACCTGACAAAATCGCATTGCTTTGGCTTGAAAGCCGCTACTCTAAAGCGGCTTTCTACTGACTACAGTTCTTGTGTATCTACTTGGGCATGATAGTAGTCTTGAACGTATTTACTAGTCACTTCTAGCAGTTTATCGTGACCTTCAGGACTTACCTGTGGGAACGCTGATCTGACGCTGCTGATATAAGAGGTAAAATCATTTTCACTGGGATTGAAGAACTCTTGCCCGATGACTAGTGCGGCATAAGTTTCAGACATCTTACTGCTAAATCCGTGCTCGGTGAGTCCATCACCGATGTAGCGAAATAGCCAGTTAGCGTCAGGGTCCTGCTCAATCAATTTAGAAGCGTTGACGATGAAGTCTTGGTATTCAGTCATTGGGGTTATTCCTTTGGTTGTGTTGGGTTTGCAAAAGAATACAAATTTACTGTTACTTTATCGCCTACTGCTATGGCGATTATCAAAGCGGAAGCTACCTGGTAATTAAAAAAATCTCAGGTTTTGATAACTTCCAAAAGACAGACATTCAAGCTTGATGAGGCGAAGTGAGCTACTCTTCAGTTAAACACACAAAACACGGGTCAGCTTTTAACTCCATAGAATCATAAGCTTTCCACAGATGTCTTAGTTTTGCGCCCCCGTAACTATCCCAAAGTCCAAGGGTGTCTTTGTTCAATTTCCCGTGTGGTGCTTTAAACAAGAATCTCTATAGAGAGAGGATAGGGGCACAATGATCGTTGTACCCCTACAAATAATTTGTATTCCTTTCAATGGTTCAGCCGTTTAATCTTCGTCTTGGGCTGGGAAAGCTTCTTCAAGCTCCCACAACCTATCTTTATTTTCAACAAACCAAATACGAGTTTCTGGAGTTAATTTACCCCAAATAACTTCAACAGGGATGTGAGGAGATGCATATTGGTACTGCTGACCAAGTGATCTGAGATTGTCTGCTACATCATAGGGAATTCCGAATTGTTCCCAGTCAACTTTGATATTTTTTCCCGAAACTCCTGCTGTGGGGTCGAAAATCAATTGTGCTGATCTGACTAAATCAGCAAAGTGTTTCGGTTTGAGTTTGGTGATCTCCTGAATTTGGAGTGATTCGTTATACTCTTGAGACATGATCGCCGCAGTGGTAAAGATTAGTCGTGTATTGAATTTACTGCCAGAGATTTTTATCCCAATATTTTTACTTTAGCGCAGAGCCGCTAACTTGATCATGACTAAGATTATAAAATTAGAGATTAAGTATTGGGAAGAATTTCGATTCCAGTCCCCAATCCCTAATCCCCAGTTACTATTTTAGTGACGAGTGTAGGAACGCTGAAAGTGAGTTTTGAGTGTATGAGCCATAGTGGACATTACAACTGCTAGTATAGAAAGCGATATTGCTGCTATTCGGATTCTAGAATCATCTGCAAGTATTGCTACAGCAGCTAGAGCGATCGCTACCCCTATACAACTTTGTTTGACCCTATTTGTAACTTGATAAGCTTGATTGCAGGAATGACAAATAAGTGTGTGTTGCGAGAATCGGTCTAATGTAATCAACTTTTGATCACACTCGCTACTACCGACATTTTTTGAGGTGGAATAACCTTGATAAAAGGGCAAAGATGATCCAAATTTATCTAGCCATTTGCGATACTCAACCACAAGAGAATCAGATGTTTTCAGCGGTAAATACACTTCTTTGAGATTTTTTCCCAAACGCTCAATTTGGGCCTTTTGTTCAACGACTAATTGCAAATCACCTTCTAAGATTTTGTTTCGGATCAAGATGTGATCTAACCAGGGAGGCATGAGCTTGATTTTTTGGGTAAAAAAGTTACCATAATTTCTGAGTAGAATCCGACATCTATTTTTACCTAATGGAATTGAATACAAGGCTGTGCCTCCAAACTTACCTTGCTGTTCATTACCAACTTTTTTGTAGAGAATCAAATTAGGAGCGATGAAATCTAATGACATCCAAGGCAGATTGGCTGTCTGTGTTCGCCGCCACCTTCCCTTAATTCCCTGAATGTTGCTGTCAATGACTTCTAGTTCCAACGGTTGGGCATCTTTTCGACTTCCCATGATGCCATCATGACTGATTGGAATATGAGCCGGGTCAATAACGTTTTCAATAAAATAGCTTTGGTCGTAAGGTAGGTCACGGACATAATCTAAGTTGAAGCATTCCGGGTTTTCCCAATCTGGTAGATATGGAATTAGCTCATCTATAGCCGTTTCGGCTTCCCCTGCCCACATCCAAATGATCCCTTGACGTTCCAAGACTTTAAAGGATGATACGCAAGCATTTACCGGAATTTTGGCATTGGTTGGTAACTGGGGAATGTGCAGACATTGACCATTATTGCCAAACTGCCAACCGTGATATAAGCACTCAATTTTGCCGTCAATAATTTGTCCATCAGAAAGTCTAGCTGCACGGTGGGGACAACGATCTGTTAAACAGATAAATTGTCCATTTTGGTCTTTGAACAAAACGAAAGGTTCATCGTACAAGGAAAAGCTATAAGGGCGGTTGGCAGGCAAGTCTTGCACGAAGGTAACGGGATACCAGCATTGCCTCCAGTTAAATTCTTGCTTCTGGTCAGGTGTCTCAAAGGTAGAAGTTGGTGGTGTAGCCTGTAGTGTCTCTGTTTCTAATGACATAGTTTTCTCCAGGTTTCTATGATTTTATACCTTTGTATTAGCTCCTACCTCACTGTTTGTAACGAAGTGTGTAGCCAAAGCAGCGGCAAGATGGTAAAAATCCTTGGAGAACGCCTAAAGTAAGAAATTTCTTGCTGGACTTTCTGACTTTGGTAGCCACAATCAAACAATAGCAATACTTTCGAGAGCCATTACTTCGCACCTTTCTGGCGCGGTCAAGATGTCACTTTCGGTGATGATCACGGCTACGGAGCTAAAAGTTTTCAATGACTACAGGTTCGACTGATTCAGCAATTTCAAAGTCGAAAATTTGTGAGTAAAAGTAGAGTTCTGCTGACAAAGAACGTTTGATATTTGGGGCTTTGCGGAAGCCATGTTCTTCAGCCTCAAAAGGAAGATAAGCCACAGGTACACCTTTAATTCGCAGTGCTGTAACCATTGCTTCAGTTTGGTTGGGCGGAACCACTCGATCTTCTAATCCTTGGAAAAAAATCACTGGACAGGCTAGACGATCGCTAAAGTTAATTGGCGATCGCTGTTGATAAATCTGACGCTGTTGTGGGTAAGCGCCAACCAGACGATCCAAGTACCGCGATTCAAATTTATGTGTATCCCGGACTAAAGCTTCCAAGTCGCTGACACCATAATAGCTGGCTCCTGCTTTAAAAGTATCTCGAAAAGTCAAGGCACAAAGCGTTGTGTAACCACCTGCACTACCACCAGAAATTGCCAGGCGATCGCCGTCTACATCTCCCCGTTCCACCAAGTAACGCGCACCAAAAACACAATCATCTACATCTACAATTCCCCACTGTCCATCCAGTCGTTGCCGATACTCCCGCCCGTAACCTGTACTACCACCATAATTTACATCCAGAACTGCTATACCTCGGCTAGTCCAATACTGAACGCCAAAACTGAGGCTACTAGAAGTTGCTGCGGTGGGACCACCGTGGCTGTTGACAATCAAAGGCGGTTTTTCGCCCGCAGGAGCAGTATAATCAAGGTTTTGAGGTGAGTAGAAAAGGGCGTGTGCTGTTTTACCATCAGCTGTTTCGTACTCAATAGCTTCAGGGAGAGAAAGATAACCAGCATCAATAGTTACATCGCTGGAACGCCGTAGTACTTCCAGCTTTTTGGTTGTCAAATCCAGACGGATAATAGCTGCCAACTCAGTTGGAGAACTTCCGCGAAAAACCACTTGGTTAGAGGTGGCGTGGAGAGAACTAATAGCTGTGTAGGGCGTATTTATTGGTTCTAGTTGACCTGTTACTGTGTCAAGGCTAGCTAAATACCAAATACCTTGCTGGGTATAAGTACAAATAATCTGGTTAGCAGACTCAAAAGCATAAGTGGACATCCCAAAATTCCATTGCGGCTGACCAAACTCCGCTTTGATTTGAGTTAGCGCTTCTACATTTTCATCTTGCCAACGATATATATTCCACCAACCTGTACGGTCAGAAACAAAGTACAATTTGCCATCCGGCGACCACTCTGGCTGAAAGATAGATTCATCTAAATCGCCAGCAATTTTTTGAGTATTTCCCAAACAACCATCTGCTTTTAATTCCCCAACCCATAGTTCAGTGCTATCCCAAGGCATATTAGGATGATTCCAAGTCAGCCAAGCTAATCGTAAACCATCGGGACTAAGGCGAGGCGAAGCATAAAAGTCATTTCCAGATACTAATACTTGGATTTTGTGATCTCCGTCTAGTTCGACGCCGACTAAAGTATTGATCGCCTCATTTGCAGCATCAGTGTGATCTTCGTACACGCAAATAATTCGGTTGTGTTGGCGGTCAAAAATACCATCTGCATAACGTGTGGCTGCTGACGGGGTGATGGCTTGCGGCTGTGTATCACTATCCTGACGATATAGGCGTTGGTCAATAAAGTTAGAAAAGTAAACAGTGCCATCTACCACAAGAAAAGAACTGCCACCATATTCATGCACACGGGTACGCACATTGAAGGGAGTAGGTGTGATATCATAAATTTCACCATTTGCACCCCGGCGGACTACGACATTTCTACCTTGCTCTGACGGTCGCAGCTCGCTCCAGTAGATATCTTCGCCATCGAGAGCAATTTGTCCCAACCCAATTGTGCGTGCGGTAATTAAGTCTGTTGTGATGGGCGATCGCCAAGATCCGTAAGATACTACCTCTGGTTTAGTCACGCTCTATTCTGCTCCCTGCTCCCAAGAATTATGCATTGTGTGTAGAGGCAAAACTCAGGCACACCCACTTATACTAATTCATAATACTATATTGCAGCTGCCCAAAACCTTTACTACAAGCGATTGGCAGGCTTGACAGCACTTGTGAGCATAACGCCTGCGATCGGCTACCTCTACCACAGGCGATCGCTCCTTGCTTGGTGAAATAGAAGTTCCGTAGTTGGGAGCGCCAAATATGTCAGAAAAATGTAAAAGCTGGTAATTATCACCCAACTGTAACTGCTAATCTTGTAACCGAAATACCTCAGAAATCAACAATGTAAATGCACCTGAACGATCATATTTAGCAGTAAGGCGTTTATACTCATTTTCGGCAACCAGCTTTCCGGCTACTATCTCAAACTCCTCTCCCACAGGCAACTTTTTAGGAATATTCACAACAACACCATCAAGTAAGTAGAAAGTGTCGTTTTTCCCATTGGTGGGGTCTAAAATAATTTCACTAATTTCTTCTGTGTCGGAAATTTTTAAATCAGAGGTGATAGATTCTTTTGTACCAATCCAACTTCCTGAAAAACTGGTTATTTCTTCGCTTGTCTTGCGATTGGGAAAACTATTTAGATGTTCGCGCAGATGTAGAATTTTCTCTAAATCTCCATTTTCTGTATATATACTACCTATGCTAGTATTCCAATCTTCATGCTTTAAAAATAACTCGACTGAGAAACTATGTCCCGATTCCAGTTTTCTGGGAACCCAAGTACTGGAACCATAATCAACAAGAGCTAATGCCCTCTTAGATGGGTCTGCTGGATGCAATAATCCATCAGGCTGATTGCAAGTTTCCTTCTCAATTTGCCATTGTTTTTCTAGCGTACTCCCGTCTGGTGAAGGGAACTGATTTGTGTGAGTAATTACCGTTTTATCGGCATTGGGACGCAAATTTCTGATACCTTGAGAAGACTTGATGACTTCTTTTTCTGGGGAGTAAACAGTCCATATACCATACATAGACTGGCCTTCTGTGGGCAGGTATCCAAATAATTTTTCCCAGTGTTGCTCTTGGAGATGCGTCATTTTTTTAAGTATAAGTAAATGTTGCAGTTTTGACCTTACAATACCTTTGCCAGAAACAAAGGTGTGTCTAACTTCTTGCCGAAACAGCCCAAGATAAGCGTATGCTTGGCTGTTAAGCAAGTTGTCACCATTTCAGGATCTTTCACCCAGAATTTAAAAGCTGTCGTTACTAAAATCACGAGTTTTTTCTTAAAGTCCTGAGTTTTTTCTTAAAGTCCTGAGTTTTTTCTTAAAGTCACGATTTTTTGCAAGACTTGGAAGATAAAGAATATTACGCCATGTACGACTTGCTCTCAAACCTAACCCCCAACCCTTGTAGGGTTGGGGAGCAAAAATCAAAGCCTCTCAGGAGTGGGGACTCAATACCCCCTCTGGGGATTGGGGGAAAGAGGAATGGAAGCGGAGTTCCAAGAATAAGTTGTACATCGCGTCAGGTATTGACCTCAGTTACTCATTTTCAACCAGAACTGTAACAGCAGCGATCGCAATCAACATTTCGTCATTTTTATCGTTGAGTTCGGGAATAGCCCGCCCTTGAACTACCATCCCCCCAGATTCTACGGTAAGAGTTTTTCTACCAAATGGTAGGACAGCTAGTACCTCTTCTTCCCTGACTTGTTCTGGATATGGTACTGCTACCTGAACCTCTATAATCATTTCATTGGGGTGACTCAAGCCTGCAACTTCCCAAACACCAGGTAAAGCATTGTGAGCGATCGCATTCCGTACTGCCCTAGATGCTGCTACTGTTGGTTCTTGTCCATGCTGATCTATTCCCATCCCCATCTCGATAATCAACCGTTTACGCGCCATTGCTACCTTTGGTAAATCCTGCACCTTTCACTTTATCTTTCTATTGGATAGCAATACAGGAATTCTCGGATGAATGAAATGCACCATTAAACAAGTCAAGAGTCCAATCTACAGTTATCCTAAATCCTGATTTCTGACTAAGAAGGGGACAGGCATTAGACAAGAGCGTGAAAATGACGTAGGCACAATTCATGAATTGTGCCTACCAAGGATTTCCAGCAACAGATAATTAATTTCTGGAATATGTCTATTGTTTTATGTGCAATCCCTCTCTCAAGCTTGGGAGAGGGACAGACAACAAGGAAGGGGAAGCTAAACACCCCGTAGCCTTGTAGGGGAGGGGCCTTTTTGAGAGGTTCTTTAAGGATTACTGAATTGGTGTTCTAGGGAGTTGCAACAACTTGAAAGCGTCGCATCATATCGAAGTCTTCGTGTTCTAGGATGTGACAGTGCCAGAGATAATACCCCGGTTTATCGAAGGTGGCAATAATGCGAACAACTTCACCTGGGTTAACAACTACGGTGTCTTTCCAACCTTTCTCATAAAGTGGTGGAGGCTCAGGATTGCCGATTAGGCCAGCATTTTGTAGAAATAGCTTAGTCTTACGAGGGTCTGTAATAATTGGGACTGCACTGCCAGCAAAGTTCTGTCGATTTAGAATCAGGAAGGAAACCAAGTGCAAGTGAATTGGGTGTGGCTCCTGTGTCGTGTTGTATAATTCCCAAACTTCAGTTGTGCCGAGTTTTGGTTTCTCAGTAGTTGGCTCGTCATAGCGCAATGAGCCGTCTGCCAATGTACCTTGCTCTAGAAGCTTGCGACCGAATTCATCCTTATTTTCAAAAAGAACCAGTTGCCGAGTCAGTCCGGTTTGAGCAGGAGGTATAATCTTGTTAGGTAGCAACCGTGTTGTCAGTCCATCACTTTCATTGGTATCGACTGTAGCATTTGGAACATTTGAAAGTGGTTGATCGACTGCAATCTTCATTATCTGACCTGTAAGCTCGGAATCGGCTTTATCATCAAAGTTCCTGATGATGAACTCTTTTCCCGAATCGCCAGTGAAGTCAACAATCACATCAGCGCGTTCACCTGGAGCAAGAACTAAATTTTCAAGTACGACTGGTTTTTCTAATAAGCCTTGCTCGGTGCCGATTTCGTAAAACTTTTCCTTTGAGTCGTTGAAATTCAGGTTGTAGAAGCGCGAATTTGAACCGTTTGCCAAACGTAAACGGTACTTTCTCGGTTCGACCGCCAACTTTGGCCATGCCATACCATTTACTAGGATGAAATCACCATAGAAATTGGGCACTACACTTGGATATGAAGTATCTGGATAATTTGAACCAGGTGGGTAATAAAGCTGACCCTTCGCAGTGAAATTCCGATCCTGGATGATGAGTTCTTTCTCGTGGTTACCACTGGGCAAAATGTTGCGATTGATCAGATTAATCTCGTTGTTATCCCTTAGCAGGTAGAAGCCTGCAAGACCAGCGTATAGACTTAAACGATTGTTACTGAGAATGTGGTCGTGATACCAGAGTGTCGCTGCCCGCCTGTTGTCATTTGCATAACTATAGTTCTTTTTAACCCAACTGGGTCCGGTTTGTGAGAAATCTTGGGTAAACCAAGCTTCGGAATATCCGTCGCTAGTCCACTCAGTATGACCACCATGCACATGCGTTACTGTAGGTACAAGCCCTTTGGAAAGAGCGTTTTCAACCGATTTTGTAATGATGCTCTTGTCTACTGGAAAAAGATGTCCGGTTTTTGGTAGTTTGTTGTCCCACAGCACTTCAATCGGTACGTCTTTTCGCGCCACGAATGTGGAACCTGGGTAAGTAACAGCCTTTTGCCCTTTTAAGCCATACCCCCAAACTTTTGTATTCAAGCGTGCATCATCGTCTGTACCATATATGCCATCTGCACCAGGACTGCTATATAATCCAAGCCATTGCTTAGTTTCTCCCATCTCTACATCGAAGTGACCACCCTTTGTAGCATCTATCCTTGCTGGAGACGGCAATGAATTGATGAACTTCGGTTGAGTTCTTGCATCTAGCCGCGAATCAGCAGCCATAGTTAAACTCAATTTGGAAAAGATGATTCCAGCCAGTAGTGTTACAATAAAGACAAAGGGGAGATACAGTTTGAAGTTTCGCCTCCACTTACTCAGTAACAACTTGCTAGTCATAATTAATCTACTCCTTCAAAAATTCTTATTGATAGTAAGCTAGTGGATATCCAATTAAAAAATGCTGCTCCTGCCTTTTTGCTAAGAATGATTTTACCTGTACTTAAATAAAATTACGTGAATTTTACTTAAGTTATACATAACTTAAGTGGAACTAAAAAAAAATGATTTATTTTTTTGCAATACATGACTTTTTTTTAGGGAATGTTCTTTTAATCAAACGAAACCTTTGGATAGGTAATAGGCGAATCCATAAAAATATACTACTTTCTGTTGATTAACTCTCAACCTCCGCAAAATTCCTGATTAATCCCTTAATTGCCTAGAAGCGTTGCAGCTAACTAGCAAGGTCTGCCGAATTGAAGCGAGTGCCCTATCGCCGCCAAATCAATAGATTATGGCCGCAGCCTTCTCTCGAAAAAAGGTAAAATAGCAAATTTTGATTTTCAGCCCATCTTCTATAATTGATAAAACCTGCACACCTAATTTTAGGCATGAGACTGTGACCGAATCAGGAAGTTACAAAGATACTGTAAACCTACCCAAGACTAACTTTGATATGCGGGCAAATGCCATCAAGCGTGAGCCTGAAATCCAAAAGTTTTGGGAAGAAAATAAAATTTTTGATCGCCTCTCTAAAAATAACCCCGGCGAATTATTTATACTGCACGATGGGCCTCCCTACGCTAACGGCTCACTCCATATTGGTCATGCCTTAAATAAAATTCTCAAAGATATTATTAATCGCTACCAACTGCTACAAGGGCGTAAAGTTCGCTACGTCCCTGGTTGGGATTGTCACGGATTGCCAATTGAATTGAAAGTTTTGCAGAACATGAAGTCAGCAGAACGGCAAAATTTAACGCCTTTACAACTGCGCTTAAAAGCGAAAGAATTTGCCCTAACCACAATAGATGACCAGCGCCGAAATTTTAAACGCTACGGTATTTGGGGTGATTGGGATAACCCTTATCTAACTCTGAAGCCGGAATATGAAGCGGCTCAAATTGGCGTGTTTGGTCAGATGTTCTTAAAAGGCTACATCTATCGCGGTTTGAAGCCGGTTCACTGGAGTCCCAGTTCTAAAACCGCTTTGGCTGAAGCTGAGTTGGAATATCCAGAAGGTCACATTTCCCGCAGTATCTATGCAGCTTTTCCAATCACAGGTTTAGCGGAAGCTGTAAAACCACTATTGGCAGAATATCAGTCAGATTTAGGTGTGGCTATCTGGACAACTACACCTTGGACAATTCCGGGGAATTTGGCTGTGGCGGTGAATGCAGATTTGAATTATGCAGTCGTGGAAGTTTCCCACCCAGAGGCAAAAGCGCAGAGTAATTTCAAATACCTCATTGTTGCTGCTGATTTAGTGGAACGTTTATGTTCGACGTTGGGAGTTGAGTTAACTCTCAAAGCCACCTTTAAGGGGAATGACTTAGAACATACTACTTACCGTCATCCCCTATATGACCGTGAAAGTCCAATTGTTGTGGGCGGTGATTACATTACTACTGAGTCAGGTACTGGGTTGGTACATACTGCACCAGGTCATGGTCAAGAAGACTACATTGTTGGTCAGCGTTATGGTTTACCCATCCTTGCACCAGTGGATGACAATGGCAATTTTACCGAAGAAGCGGGACAATTTGCGGGGTTAAATGTGCTGGGAGATGGTAATCAGGCGGTGATTGATGCCTTAACGGTGGCTGGTTCCTTGTTGAAGGAAGAAGCATACCCCCACAAGTATCCCTATGATTGGCGGACGAAGAAGCCGACGATTTTCCGCGCTACTGAACAATGGTTTGCTTCCGTGGAAGGATTTAGAGAAGAAGCACTAAAAGCGATCGCAACGGTAAAATGGATTCCAGCCCAAGGTGAAAATCGGATCACGCCAATGGTGGCGGAACGTCCCGATTGGTGTATCTCTCGTCAGCGAAGTTGGGGTGTACCAATTCCCGTTTTCTATGATGAAGCCACTGGAGAACCACTGCTGAATGAAGAAATTATCAACCACGTCCAAGGAATCATCGCAGAAATTGGTTCTGATGCTTGGTGGGAATTATCAGTTGAGGAATTATTACCAGAATCTTATCGTCAAAATGGTAAGTCTTACCGCAGAGGTACAGATACAATGGATGTATGGTTTGATTCTGGCTCATCTTGGGCAGCTGTCGTCAACCAGCGTCCAGAGTTACGCTACCCTGCTGATATGTACTTAGAAGGTTCCGACCAACATCGTGGCTGGTTCCAGTCAAGCTTGCTCACCAGTGTAGCAGTGAATGACATTGCGCCTTACAAAACTGTGCTAACTCATGGCTTTGCTTTGGACGAGCAAGGGCGGAAGATGAGTAAGTCAGAAGGAAATGTGCTTGACCCAAATACAATCATTGAAGGCGGGAAAAATCAAAAAGTAGAACCGCCCTACGGTGCAGATGTATTGAGATTGTGGGTATCATCGGTTGACTATTCCGGCGATGTCCGCATTGGTAAAAACATCATCAAGCAGATGAATGATGTTAGAGGCAAAATTCGCAATACGGCGCGGTTTTTGTTGGGTAGCTTGGATGATTTTGACCCTCAAAAAGATGCAGTCCCTTTCGAGGAATTGCCTGAACTTGACCGTTATATGCTGCACCGCATCACCGAGGTGTTTGAAGAAGTGACGGAAGCCTTTGAGAGTTTCCAATTCTTCCGCTTTTTCCAAACGGTGCAGAATTTCTGCGTGGTGGATTTATCCAACTTTTATTTAGATATTGCCAAAGATAGGTTGTACATCAGCGCAACCAATGCTTTCCGCCGTCGCAGTTGTCAAACAGTGCTGAAGATAGCAATAGATAATTTAGCACGAGCGATCGCTCCTGTATTATCCCACACCGCCGAAGATATCTGGCAATTTCTCCCCTACAAAACACCTTACAAATCGGTGTTTGAAGCCGGTTGGGTGCAGGTAGACGAAAAGTGGCGTAATCCTGAATTAGCCGAATTCTGGCAACAAGTCCGGCAAATTCGTACTGAGGTGAATAAGGTATTAGAGCAAGCCAGGATAGAAAAATTGATCGGTTCGTCTCTCGAAGCAAAATCCTTGCTTTATATAGCTGATGAGCATTTACGTGCTTCAGTAAAAGCACTAGATACAGTTCTTGGAAACGGTATCGATGAACTTCGCTATCTGTTCCTTACCTCCCAAGTGGAAGTATTAGATACTCCAGAAGTACTGCAAGGGTTGAAATATAAGTTGCAATCAGATAGCTGGGGAATTGGTGTAGTGAACGCAGATGGGCAAAAATGCGATCGCTGTTGGAACTACTCTACTTACGTGGGAGAATCACCAGAACATCCGCTAATTTGCGAACGGTGTGTTGCAGCCTTAGCCGGAGAGTTCTAAAAGCAAATAATCCCACGGCACTAACAGACTAGAAGTCACTAACTGACAAACAAAGCCGTAGCTTTGTAGGCTAAATGCTTTTTAACTTCATGAAGTCCGCCCCTGTGTAGCCAAGTCAGTGCGGTCTTCTGCCTTGGCGTAGCGTCTTGTAGAGTTGGGGAGACGATGCCGCGCATAGCGCAGCCTCTTCTCTACCTTGGGCTGCGCCAACGAGTCCGCGTCCCTTGCGTAGTATAGGACTTACACATCATACATATGTACTATCAAAATTTCGGTTTTTGAGGCATGTCTAATATGATTAGGACTTACGCAAGAACCCTTTAAAACTCCATTCCTTTGTGTCCTTCTCTACGAGACGCTACGCGAATGCGTCCTTTGCGGTAGCCTGCGGCAAGCCGCTCCGCGTCTACGTTTTTTCATAATTTTGCGTAAGTCCTGATGATGTCTGCTTGAATACAAGTCATATCACAACTAATTTACAGGACATAATATCAATTACAAGCGAAGCGCAGCAATTGCAGAGACTTTGTGATTGCTGCATTCCACAACTCTTGGAGACGCTTTGCGTAGCTTGCTTCGACTTAGGAGTACGTTTCACTCGCAATGACATATCACAAGTGATTTGCCGGATATGATCTAACACCCAAAACAGTAAATATACGATTAAATTAGGTTGCAGTCAGCGCTTGAAATAGATATTTTGCGTAATACACATGATGGTTATTTTGTACAGTGGTTAAGTCTAAGGGTAATATACTTTTAAGCAAAAAGTTTGGGTATTATTACTAGATATATCTACGTATTTTTACTATAAATGCCTTAGATAGAAAGCCAAATCGAGAGATTGTTAAGAAAATATAAAGGTACGGATTAATACGTAAATTTTAGATTAGAACATCCATTAAATCAAATTTCAAGAGATACAGAGATATGTCAGATAGAGTTGCTAAACAGTTGGCAGATTTTTTGCTGCAAATAGAACAGCGATCGCAGTTTCATGCAGGCTATCCATATAATTTAAGTTGTGATTACAGTTTGCTGGCAAAATTCTTCAATTTTATGTTAAACAATGCTGGAGATCCATATGTTGAGCCAGATTTTGGTCTCCATTCTCGTAAGTTTGAGCAAGAAGTATTATCTTTTTTTGCTCACCTTTATAAGATTCCAGAAAATCAGTTTTGGGGTTATGTTACTGCTGGGGGAACTGAAGGTAATTTATATGGAATGTTCTTAGCAAGAGAAATCTACCCTAATGGGATTCTTTACTCATCACAAGACTCTCATTACTCAATTCCCAAAGCAGCCAAATTATTTTGCATTCCACATAATGTTGTTAATTCGCAAATTAATGGAGAGATAAATTATGAACATTTTGAACAACTAATTAGCGAAAATCGTAATTATCCAGCGATCATAAATTTAAATATTGGGACTACTGTCAAAGGTGCGATTGATAACTTAGACAAAGTTCTCGAAATTTTAGAGCGCAATCAGATTAAAGATTATTATATTCATTGTGATGCCGCACTTTCAGGATTAATATTACCATTTCTAGATGGCGCTCCGCAAGTTAACTTTCAAAAACCCATAGATAGTATAGCTATTTCTGCTAAATTCATTGGTTCTCCATTGCCTTGCGGTGTAGTTTTAACTAAGAAAAAATGGGTAGAAAAAGTTGAAATAGTAATTGAATATATTGGTTCAAAGGATACAACTATTTTGGGTTCTAGAAACGGTCATACCTCTTTGATTCTCTGGTATGCATTGCAAACAAGAGGTTATGATGGATTAGCTAGAGAAGCAAATACCTGTATTTCTAATGCCCAATATCTTTTCCAACAACTGAAAATCAGAGAATATCCATGTATGCTCAATAATTTTTCCAATACCGTAGTGTTTCAAAAACCTTCTCAAAGATTAATTAAAAAGTGGCAGTTAGCAATTTTTGAGAATTGGGTACACATTGTAGTCATGCAGAATATTGATCGAGAGAAAATCGATACTTTTGTTAACGAACTTTTGTTAGAAGAAGGGTTAGTTAATAATCCAGAAGATTTACAGCTACAGCCATTAGTACACTAATATAGATGAGCAAGTGAAATTAATCGCCCAATTTGACGAGGTGTTTCTCTAAGAGGATGTCTGAAAAGTGTACGAAAGGTATAATTTGTCATTTTGAGCGTAACGAAGTGGAGCGAAAAATAGCAATTCACCGTGGGTTTATGAGATGCAACACTTGGCTATCGCTTCATTCAGCATGACATTTTTAACTTCTCAGACATCCTCTAAACAGAATTTGCTCCCAAGATTTTATCTCTTTAAAAAGTTTTTGCCGCACAAGTTGGCAGCAAGTAGTATTTCTACCTCTGCACTTCCCATAGGTGGTAAGAAAAAATACCCTTGTCCATAATCACATTGTAAAGCCTTTAACTGTGCTAATTGCTCTACAGTTTCTATCCCCTCTGCTGTTACAGACATATTTAAATTATGAGCTAATGTCACAATAGCTCGAATAATTTCTAAATTTTCGCCTCGACTACCTATATTGCTGACGAAAGAGCGGTCAATCTTAAGGGTTTTAATTGGTAGGCGGTGCAGATAACTCAAAGATGAATACCCAGTACCAAAATCATCCATATGCAACTCGATATTCAGCGCTGTTAACTGAGAAAGTACGGTGGTAGCTAATTCAAAATTATCCATCAACAAGGTTTCAGTAATTTCCAATTTCAAATTGCATGGCTTCAGTCCAGTTTCCTGCAAAATATGTTTAACCTGTTTAAACACATCGGGTTGCGTGATCTGTTTACCAGAAAAATTCACGCTAATTGTCAGGGGTAGTGAAGTGGGAAATTGTTTATGCCATATGTGCATTTGTTGACATGCTTGATAAAGCACCCATCGCCCGATAGTAACAATCATTCCAGTTTCCTCGGCCAGGGGAATAAAATCTTGAGGGGAAATAAGTCCTCGTTTGGGATGATGCCAACGGATGAGTGCCTCAAATCCAATAATTTTGCCAGTTGTCAGTGAAATAATTGGCTGGTAATCAAGGCGAAATTCTTCTTGCTTGAGCAACGCATTTCGCAAAGCAGTTTCTAACTCTAAGAGCGAAGATGCACCCTCGTGCATCTTTTGGTCAAATACCTCATAGCGTGCCTTACCAAGTGCTTTGGCATAGTACATTGCCAGATCGGCATCCCGGAGAATCTGCGCTGCTTGGTGATAATCTGCTTTACTTAAGGCAATGCCAATACTAGCATTAGTAAACACCCTATGCTCATTTAATTGAAATGGCAAAGCTAGCACCCTTTTAATTCGCTCGGCTATCTGTATGGCGGTGCTGATATCCTCAATTTCCTCAACTAAGATTGTGAACTCGTCTCCGCCAAAACGGGCAACTATGTCTCCAACTCGCAGAACTGACTTTAGCCGACGAGAAATTGCAATCAAAAGTTGATTTCCTATTAGATGTCCAAGGCTGTCATTAACAACTTTAAAGCGGTCTAGGTCTAAGAAGAGTACGGCAAATAAATAATTATTTTGCTGTTTAGTACGTTCTATTGCCCACTGCACCCGCTTCAGAAATAATGGTTGGTTAGGTAATCCAGTTAGTCCGTCATGAAGACTATTGTGCAGTAATTGCTCTTGTGTTTGTTGACGCTTGATAATGTCTTGTTCAAGTTGTTGATTAACTCTAATAAGTTCAATGGTGCGTTCTAGCACCATCTGCTCAAGCTGATAACGATACTGGATTAATTCTTCCTCTACTAACTTCCGCTTAGTGATGTCACGGACAATAACAACATACTCTCGTAGCTGGGAATTAAATGGCTGTGAAATAGTCGATTCAACAATTCGTAGACTTTGGTTTATTTTTAAGGTTTGCTCACTTCTAATAGACCATTGCTCCGGTTTGCCGCGATAGCATATTAAGAGTTGATTCAAGTTTTGCCCAAGCAACTGCTGAACAGTCGTTTGAAATAATTCTTCAGCAGCGGCATTTGTCTGGCAAATTATACCGTTTTCATTTAAGACTAAAACAGTATCTGGAACAGTATTAAGAGTAGTGATAAATAGGTTTTTTGCTTGTTTGCGTGCCTCATCAATAGCAACAATTTGTGGTAGAGTTGTCCAGCAAGCGATCGCTACCCCTGAAAAAGAAAGCGTCACTAATAGAATAGCTAGTAAAGAGTTTTGAGGATTATTAGAAACTTTGTCTAATAAATTGCGGAGAACCCAACTGCTTGTGGCAGTAATACAAATTAATAATACTAAGACAATCACTTGTAGTACTACAAAGTCTGGGTTGTTTTTACTAAACCTAGTGTCGTAATGCTGTGTCCACCATTCCGGGTGTAATGGCGCAAATCTTAAGCGACGTAGCGCTACATCTCCGATGATCAGAACAATGGGTAATAATAATCCCACTGAGAAATCTCTCCAATTCCAAGCTAAACCTCCCACTATTAGAACTACCGCTTCTACAAAGAAAAAACCAAGTGACCACCAAGGCCATAACACCTGCGGTTGGTCCCGACATAGCCATAATCCCAGATGTAGTCCCATAATGGACATGAGATAACAAGTGCCTGCTACTGTGACAAGTTGAGGTATATTTCCCAAATTTAGACAAAGCAAACTGAGTAGAAAAGTAACTAGGATAGCAGGTCCAAGGACACCTTGACGGGAAACTACTGCAAAGATGGGAGAAAGCTGTCTGTCTAAAGCAAGTTGGTATAATATCCGAGGAGAGTTGGAAACTGCCGTAGCAGAACTTAGAAGGCAGGATAGAGAAATCAGAAGTGTTACTAGAAAGGGGGCATATTCACCCCAAAAAGGCTTAGAAGCCGCTACCAGAATTAAGAACGCATCGTCACCTATTTTTTGATTTTGAACCGAACACATTAATACCCAAGAACCACCTAAAAACACTGGAGGAATTAGCCAAGCAGCTACGCTTAAGAACCTTAAAGTTTTATATGGGTGGCGGCTATCAGCAACAAAAGAAGAAGTGGTTTCACAAGCATAAATTGAATAGCTAGCCAGAAAAAACCACTTTAACCATTCTTCAAAGCTCAGGCTATGTGTGCTAGTTAGGATAAATTTAAAACTAGTAGTTGAGGAGGCTAACCATATTACACCTTGAGTACAAAACAAAAGCAGTAATAAAATCGCTGGGAATACAAAAAATAAATGCAGGAGCGCTAAAGCACGGCTGCCACTGAATGCCACAATAAAAGGAATTGCTGTAAATGCAACTTTTAATAAAGTTTCTGGGCAAGAAATACCTATTTGATCAAAATTGCCTTTAATTAGGTTTGTAAGAATAATTGCATACAGTGCCGGTGCTGCTGCCCAGCTAAAAAAGTATCCTAAGGCTACGTAACGGCCTAAGCCAGGAAAGTTCTTTAATAGCCTTGTGGTATAGTTTGGTGTTCCTCCAGCGACATCTGACCAATGTCTACCTAGACTTTGTACTTGCAAGTTAAGTAAAAAGGAAATGATCGTGCCAAAAAACCAAACTAAGATCGCTTTAGGCCCTAACGCTGCATGAATAATCGGGGCAGTACCAATCCATCCCACATGACCTGTTAAGCCAAAGCCCCAGGTTTCGAGATAACTCAGAGTCCGTGGTAGGCGTATTATCAAGTGCTGATTTTTCTCTGCCTGTACAGAATTGTTAGTAAGCATTGTTTCTTAGTGAAATTTACTGGCCTTTTCACTCAATAGCTGAATCTCAATGCACATGGCTTGCGTATAAATACTGCATTTTGCAAAAAGATAACTTACTTATTACTACCTTTTATTTTTCCACACAATTAAATAGTAACTATAATTGATTTGGGAAAATCGAAAGTTTCAGATTTCCAACTTATTTAATAAGTCGGAAATCATGTTATTCACGAATTGTTTAACTTGACTATAGCTTTTGCAACAACTCCTGAGTTAACTGAAAGAAAGCTTTTGAACCAGCTGATTGCGGAGCAATTAAAACAGCTGGCATAAAACTATCAACAGCCTTAGCAACATTAACATCAACTGGTATTTGTACCTTACAAATTTTTTCTACGCCGAAATCTTCAACAACGCGGTGCATTACTTGTTTATAGTATCTGCCAGTAAGAAGGTTAGCGCTGGACATACTAAATACAATTCCCAGCATTTTTGTATCTATTTTTGTTTCATGTCCGTGACTGTCTTTTAATTGGGCAATCCGTCTTTCCAACAGTTGAATACCCACTATAGATAAGGGTTCTGGTTTAGCAGGAAGTATGTAAAAGTCGCTGGCGGCTAAAGCGCTACGAGTCAATAGATTATAGCCAGGGGCACAATCGAGAAGGATAAAATCATATTCTTGACGTACTGATTTTAAAATGTTATTAATCAGAACTCTTTCAAAACGATTCCAAATAGTTTCAAAGTCCTGTTCCCCCAAAGCAGTTGCTTGTTTATGCAGCATTTCTGACACAACAAATTCATCGTACAAGTCGATATCTCCTGGTAATAAATCCAGTCCGGGAAGATTACAAACCTGGGATTGAACGATATCCTGAATTGTCAGTTTTGCTTGCGGGTCTGGATTGATAATTTCGTCTATCAGATACCTAAATGTCTTACTTTGTTTACGGCGCTTGGCAAAATCTAAAGGCGACATCAAACTGAGTGTGGCGCTAATTTGGCTGTCTAAATCCAGGACAAGCACCCGCTTGCCATGATTTTTAGCTAAACAGGTAGCTAAATTGACAGTGAGGGTGGTTTTACCAACGCCACCTTTCATATTTGCAGTAGCAATTACATATCCCATTGGTTGAGTCCTCTGTTGACGCATTCCCATCTAGGTAGCGTACACCTCTCTCGATCTATAAAATCTTCCATTAAATTTAATATTTTCGGAAACTCTTTTCAGTGAGATTGCTTTAATTGTAGGCGTTGAGGTAGGTGACACGATTTAATCTCAGCCGTCGGACTGTTTTTTGATGAAATGGGCTAGTACCGTAAGGCGGAAGTCAAAAGAATTATATTCCTTGCTCTTGCGCCATTTTGTAGACGCAAAGCGGCTTCCCGGAGGGTATGGTTGGTTTATTTACGCGCCCGCTGTACTAGTTAAATTGCTGTCACTTTGGTTGAAAGCTAGATAACATTAGATTCGGCGTGTTTACTGTTCGGGAGTGCCAAAATGTCTAAACAGCTGGGTCAAAAAATCGCACCGACACCCATATCAAATGATATCAATGTGGTGGATTTGATTGATCAATACTTCACCGCTTACAACTCGGCACGTTTGCGGGAAATCTGCCAACTTCTGAGTCGCGATGTGCTAACGGCAGGTGTCACGGTGGGAGTTAGCCTTTCGGGTGCGATGACACCAGCCGGATTTGGGGTTTCAGCACTTGCACCCTTAATTCGCAACGGCTTTATTGACTGGATGATTAGCACTGGTGCAAATCTTTACCACGATATGCACTACGGTTTGGGTTTTGAACTCTTTGCTGGTAATCCGTTTTTGGATGATGTGAAACTGCGCCAGGAAGGCACTATTCGCATTTATGACATTATCTTTGGTTACGATGTGCTGCTGGAAACTGATGCGTTCATCCGCAAGATTCTGCAAGGGGAAGCATTTCAGAAGCGGATGGGAACTGCTGAGTTTCACTATTTACTGGGTAAGTATGTTCGAGAAGTAGAAAAGCAGCTGGGTGTGCAGCATTCTTGCTTGCTTGCTACAGCTTATGAGTATGGCGTACCGATTTATACGTCTTCTCCAGGAGATAGCTCAATTGGGATGAACGTGGCGGCTTTGGCTTTGGAAGGTTCGCAGTTGGTGTTAGATCCATCAATTGACGTAAATGAGACGGCTGCGATCGCATATAATGCCCGTGAATCAGGAGGTAAAAGTGCGGCTGTAATTCTCGGTGGCGGTAGTCCTAAAAACTTTTTGCTACAAACCCAACCGCAACTTCACGAAGTATTGGGACTTGAAGAACGAGGACACGATTACTTTGTGCAGTTTACCGATGCGCGTCCAGATACAGGCGGTTTGTCTGGTGCAACCCCATCGGAAGCCGTCAGCTGGGGGAAGATTGACCCGGAAGAGTTACCTAACGCAATTGTTTGTTATACCGATAGCACGATCGCTCTACCACTGGTGACAGCATACGTCTTGAACAAGTGCCAGCCTCGTCCCCTGAAGCGTGTGTACGACAGGCGAGAAGCCATTTTGGAGAAACTGCAAAAAGACTATCTAGCAGCCAAAACCCAACCATCGGATCAGGTTCCAGCAGCAGTGTCCCAAAGTGCCCAAAAGCAAACAGCGACTTATCCCTGTGGTCGGCTGATTCCGAATGCTAATTAGGGAGTAGGGAATTTTAATATAGCGCTTCTGGGTTGAGTCCAATAGAGACCTAACCCCCAACCCCTTCCCTTATAGGGAAGGGGAGTAAGATTCAAAGCCTCTCTCCTAAAAGGAGAGAGGAATGGAAGTGAGGTCAGATCGCTATATGCACCACTCTCCACTCCCCTTTTCTCACTTTTGCCCAATCAAGAAATAAGTTGTTATTTTCCCTTTGCCTTGAAGTTCGATTTCGCCCCGCTTTTCAAATAAAAATTGATCACACAAACACTTATAAGTATCTTCTGTAACCTGGATTTTACCAATAATACCTTGGAATTCCATACAGCTAGCGATGTTTACCGTGTCTCCCCAAAGATCATAAGTAAACTTGTTGAGGTCAATTACTCCCGCCACTACGGAACCGCTATGGATGCCGATACGGATGCTGAAGTTTTGGTTATTCTCAGTATTAAATAGAGCGATCGCAGTTTGCATGTGCAGTGCCATTTGGGCGATCGCTTGGGCATGATCTAGGCGGCGTGTGGATAAGCCACCAACTACCATATAAGCATCGTTAATCGTCTTGATTTTCTCTAAACTATATTGCTCGGCGAGGCGATCTAAGGCTGAGAAAATCGAGTTTAGTAAGTTTACCACTTGAATTGCACTCACAGAAGCAGCAATTTCGGTAAAGCCGACAATATCTGCAAATAAAACTGTGATATCAGCAAAATCTTCGGCAATGTTAGCTGGTTCTTCGTTCAAGGGTTTGGAGATTGCGGCTGGCAAAATATTCAGCAATAAACGTTCGGTTTCTTCTTGATGATGGTGCAGCGCTTCTTCTACTGCTAGTCGCTGGGTGACATTGCGAAAAATGCCGCGAACCGCAACTGGATGACCTTCGACAAATTTACAGTTAATATTACTTTCTAGAAAGATTGTTTTACCGTCTTTAGTAACGAATGCGACTATTACTTGCTCGAACTTTTCTCCTGACAGCACGCGATAAAACCTTTGCCAACAGTCTTGTTTAAAGTCTGGATGTATAATATCAAAAACAGTCATATTTGCAATTTCAGCTTCACTATATCCCAAAGTTTCTCGCCATGCACGATTGACATACAAAAAACGACCATAGGCATTGACGGATTGAATCAGATCATTAGCATTTTCAAATAAATCTCGATATTGTTCTTCACTTTCTACAAGAGCATATAAAGCTTGTTTACGTTTAATAAACTGGGCGATTTGACTACCAATAGAACCCACCATTTGCAATAGGTCTTTATCTTTTGGTTGTACCTCCCGGCTAAAGAAAACCATCACTCCTAAGATTTCACTATCCTCTAAGATGGGGAAGCCAAAAGCTGCGTGCAATCCCGCCTCAGCAGCAGGTTGCGATCGCCTTTTGTCTCCATCTTCTGTGATATCTTGAATCCACAAGGGCAAACGTCTGATCCAAATTCGACCAGGTAAGCCAACACCGGGTGTATAGGTAGTTTGCCAGGTGATTGCTTTAAACTCTCGGATAGAAATTACTCGACTTGACCAAATTTCCACACACCTTAGTACTGCATTGATGCTGTGTCTCGGTACCGAAGTGCCAATATATTGACTTGGTGTCCAAAGTTCGCCTAAATCCCATCCCAAGTTTTGACAAATCGACTGCAAAATTTGCGGAATTACCTGCTTTACACTCTCGGATTCTGATAATATATGAGTGATAGCATACTGGGTACTTGTACGCTGTTCCCGCTGCTGCCGAGCAGTAATATCCCGACCAATATAGACAATATCTTCTAATCCTTTTATTTTTTTCGGAATTACTGAACAAGAAAAAGCAATTAGCCGCTTTTCTCTTGTCTTGGTTCGACAAACTACCTCGAAATTCGGAAAATCTTTCTGAAAAGAAGAATGCTGGTGAATGGCTGGGATTAATCCTTGATCATCATCAATTATCAGTGATATTGGTTGATTAATTAATTCTTCTTCACTAAAACCAAATAATTGTTGAGCAGCACGATTTACTTTTTTGATTTTTCCTAAATTATTGGTTAAAAACAAAGCATCTGCCATTGCAGTAATTACTTGATCCATGTAATTTTTGTATAAAATTAAAGTACTTGATAGCACAATACGCTTGGGTTAAAGCCAAAAACCAAAACCAGCGTAGGTTGGGGAGCCACTGCGTTGCGTATTTTCCAAGAGTTGTTCGCTCTTAGCTTTCCCGCTCTTTAGCAAGTGGCGTTTGAGGAACAAAACCCAACATTTTTCGTGGTTTGTTGGGTTTCACTACCTGCCTTAAGCCGCCTCCGGCGTCTAGGTTCAACCCAACTACAAATAATCCTTAACCCAAGTGTATTGCTTGATAGCAGATTTATTTCATTGGCTTGCTGTGCTAAGTTTTGCTTTAAAACTAGTACAGCACGGCGTAAATAAATAGACCATTGAAAAGCCCTAAAGAGCTTATTCCATAATACTTTTGAATGAGTGACTTTTGAATGAGTGACTTCCGCCTTGCGGTACTAGCCTATCGGAAACATCCTCAATCAAGACAATTAATTTATTTTCATGCTGTTCGTTGATGATATATATCTATATATATATGGATTTTAGCCTTTCATCAGTTTTACATACTTGAAAGTTCATTTTTCAAGATAGCGCGATCGCAGCCATCCGGTAAAAATTTTTTAGGTTATATCGTTATTTAGTTGATTTATGTATAACATATTACGATGTAGTATCAAGAAGTAAACTTTGATCAGATGTAAAATCGCACTGCGATCGCCTAAAATTTAAGATTGAGAAAGTCATATTTATAAAGTTAGTCAAAACCCAATGAATCACCAGCGTGCTAATACTCTCAAAGCTGCATTTCAAGTTTGTAATGTTGAACCGCTAGAGGGTGCAGACATGGAGCGTTACTATGTTGATTTATCAGCAGTCCGCAAAACTTCAGCAATTGACAGCGTTAGTACGATTTTAGACTTTCAAGAACCCGCAGATTTCAGCACAATTTTGTTTACCGGACATCGCGGCTGTGGCAAAAGTACAGAGTTAAAACGCATTCAGAACCAATGGGAAAAACAATACCACGTAATTTATTTAGAAGTGAACGAAGAAACAGATATTAATGATGCTAATTATACAGATTTATATTTAATCGTCATCAAGCAAGTAGAATTTGAGTTGCGTAAATTAGGTTTAAAATTTGATCCTCAACTTTTAGAAAACTTTGAATCTTGGTTTAAGGATATTACTAAAGAAACAGAAGAAACTGTAGAAAAGTCTGTCAGTATTCAGGGAGAAGCGACTCTGAAACCAGAAGCTCCATTTATCGCTAAATTGATGGTCAAATTACTGGCACAAATTAAAGGTTCTGATAAGCAAAAAACTACTATTCGCCAAACTTTAGAAAAAGACCTATCACGTCTCAAAGCAGATATTAACCTTTTATTAGGAGATGCCTATGTTAAACTCCGAAAAAAATTACCTCAATGTAAGGGTTTATTGATTATTTTTGATAACATGGATCGTGTACCACCGACAATTGCAGAACATTTATTTTTTGACTATGCGGCTCAGTTACAAGAATTAGACTGCACGATAATTTATACAGTTCCAATTTCTGTGCTTTGTTCGCCTAAAAACCCACTCAATCAGTTTGATGGTAATCCTCATATTGTCCCAATGGTGAATATTTATGAATTTGAACGCGATCGCTGCCATTTAAACTACAATCAAACGGGACTAGAAGCAGTTGCCAGCGTCATTGAAAAGCGCGTAGATATTGATGCTGTATTTGAATCTCGCCAGGAATTGCTAGATTTAGCCAAAGCCAGTGGAGGACATGTCCGCCAATTAATGCAGATGATGCGGACTGCTTGCCAAACTGCTAGTACTCGTAAACATCCCAAAATTATTGCCGAAGATATTATGTATGCTGTGAAACAACAGCAATTTAGTTTTGAAAGGTTTATTCCTGAAGAACATTATGCGTTTTTAGCCCAAGTGTGTATAACCAAGAATGTCAGCAAAGATGATATTGGTCAGTTAATGCTGTTCAACACTTCAGTTTTGGAATACAACGGCGATAAACGATGGAATTACCCCAATCCAGTGGTGAAGCAAAATGAATTCTTCCAGAAAGCCCTCGCATCCGCACTCGCAGCGCAACCTTAGTTCAGAAATCGGGCCGTTTATCGCCCTTAATCAAGAGATATTTGCTCAATTACTCACCTTTGTAGACTTTGCAGAAAAGTTTACGATTGGTTTTGTGGAAATTAATTTTCCCCCAGATGTAAAAATATTAGTTGAGGCGCTAAAGACAAATCCTGAGTGTCGGCATATTCAGTTTGTTAGTCTGAGTTTTTCTGATGCAAATTTGCGATTTCTCCGGGATGAAATTATCAAGATATTACCAACTATTGAGATAGAATCTAACAGAAAATTAGTCTTGATTATACAAGGTTTAGAAAAGTCTATTGGCGTTTATGGAGACTATCCGCCAGTTTTACAAGACCTCAACTTTGTCCGAGATGCTTATAAAAGAACTGTTCCTCATCCGATTCTGTTTATTCTGCCAGATTATGCCCTGACTCGGTTAGCCAAATTTGCTCCTGATTTTTGGGCTTGGCAATCGGGTATATTTCGGTTTAAAACACCTCAAATTACTAAAGATTATGCGATTAATGAGGCTCAAACTACTGAGAGAATTATAAACAGATTAGAACCTTCAGAAAAGCAAGAGCGAATCGATTTATTACACCGCCTGCTAATGGAATATAAACCTACTGGACATAATCCGACAGGAGAAAACCTCCGCAACTGTAGTAATATTTTGCATCAGCTAGGAGTCGCGTATCTAAGTAAGATAGAACCTATCAAAGCTAGAGAATATTTAGAAGAAGCTGAAAAAATAGCTAGTGAGTTTCCAGATTCCACCTTCCATGCTGAAGTCCTCAATACATTAGGAGATTCTTATTCTCAGCAAAGGCAATTTGATAGAGCGATCGCTTATTATCAAAAATCTTTAAGTATTTCACAGCAACTTCAGAATCCTCGCGGCGAAATTGCTGCTTTGTTGAAACTTGGTAATGCTTACTTGGAATTGAGACAATTTACACAGGCGACAACTTTTTATCAACAGCGTTTAGAAATTGAACAACAAATAGGTGATCGCTATTCACAAGCTGACACATACCACCAGTTGGGAATGGTTGCCCAAAAATTGCGAGAATTTGAAGAGGCGCGGCGCAATTACCAACAAGCTTTCGCAATCTTCATCGAATTTGACGATCGCTACTCGCAAGCTGACACCTATCACCAGTTGGGAAGAGTTGCCCAAGAATTGGATGAATTTGAGGAGGCGCGGTACAATTACCAACAAGCTTTGGCAATCTTCATTGAATTTGACGATCGCTATTCGCAAGCTGACACCTACCACCAGTTGGGATATGTTGCCCAAGATTTACGGGAATTTGAAGAGGCGCGGCGCAATTACCAACAAGCTTTGGCAATCAATATCGAATTTGGCGATCGCTATTCTCAAGCTGACACCTACCACGAGTTGGGAAGAGTTGCCCAAAATTTGTTTGAATTTGAAGAAGCGCGGCGCAATTACCAACAAGCTTTGGCAATCGATATCGAATTTGGTGATAGCTATTCCCAAGCCAGTACCTACGGTCAATTAGGAACGCTTGCAGAAGCAGAAGAAAACTACGCAGAGGCGAGGGTTAATTTGCAGACAGCCTTGGAGATATATGTTGAGTATGAGGATGAATATTGGGGGGCGATCGCACGGGAGGCGTTAAAGAGATTACCGGAGTGATTGAGTGATGGCATTTAACAGGGGCGTGACCAGATCATACTCATTAGGCAAGTGTAGCAAGTCAATACAATCGCATTGTCAGTCGATACAATGGCATTGTCAGTCGATACAATCAAGTTGCAAGAGATTACTAGGACTTACTCACTTATCCAGTAGACTCTTTATTTGTCGCTGTGCCAAATTAGTTTCATCAAGGGTGTGAAGGCTGGAATCTCTAGCATTCAGACTAGAATCAGCACAGAAAACTTACAGGCATCAACACAAATTGTTGCAAGCCTAAAAGGGGGTAAGACCCAGCTTGATGACACGAATTTGTTTCGACGCCATTTAATTTGTCACTATACAAAAGCCTGTACGTTTTTCGGACAACAATCTCTTGGGAAATTGTGATGCTCAAAACCTTTATTGGAAGCTGCCATTGTGGCGCAGTTCGATTTGAAGCCGACATCGACCTGAGCTTGGGTACAAACAAATGTAACTGCTCAATCTGCACGAAAACGCGGAATTGGAACGCAATCATCAAGCCCAGCGCATTCCGATTGCTATCCGGCGAGGGCGACTTGAGCGACTACCAGTTCAATCTAAAAGTTGGACATCATCTCTTTTGCAAGCACTGCGGCGTGCGATCGTTTGCTCGTGGGCACGTTGAAGAGATTGGCGGTGACTACGTTTCAGTCCAATTGGCTGCCCTTGACAACGCCGAACCAACGGAACTCATTGAAGCGCCCATTCGATTTGCTGATGGCCGTAACAACAACTGGGATGCGCCTCCAGCGGAGACAAGGCAATTATAGAAGCGTGGACGCCGCTTTCACGGTAGTCCAATACAGACCTAACCCCCAGCCCCTTCCCTACAAAGGAAGGGGAGTAAGATTCAAAGCCTCTCTCCTAAAAGGAGAGAGGTTTGGAGAGAGGTCAAAGTGTACACCATACACAAAGCATCCAAAAAAGGCAATGATTTGCAAAGTAGCACATCAGTTTCCTGGCGCTAGAGTTCCAGAATTGCTAACGGGTGCTTCGGTGTATTCGCAAAAAATATTCAAGCCGATTTTGAGGATGTATAAAACAATAACAGTTGCGATCGCTGGATCAATTGGCAAACCGTGTGCCGTCGCTACACCAACAAGGGAGATAATCAACCCTGTCAGCAAGGGCGAACTCCCTGGATTCTTCGTGTAATCTTGAAGTTGGCCGCGAAAACCATCATCGCCACAGAGTTCCTCACGCAATACCTTTAGTGTTACTTGCCAAAGTGATTTTCTTTGCTGCATCAACGGTTGTCCATTTTTCTCAATCCACAAATCCTCAAAAGCGGTTTCAACTTTGCCATTGTGTTTTTCCAAGTGATTCAATGCGTGTTGTGCAGGATCGTAATCTTGTAATATCCCCCGTGCAACATTCATTTCCGTATGACTTAATTGAGCATCCATCATTTATCCTCATTTTTTAGTTTGGTTATTAGGCATGGAGCATCAGTTATTATTATTCTCCCCTGCTATTTTGCTTCCCCACTCCCCGCAAGGGTTGAAACTACGTCAAAATTTAAATAAACGCGATCGCACTTACCAACAATGCAAATTACCCAAAGTCTCCATACAGCGATTCTTGTCACTGACTTAGAACGCTCCGAACACTTTTATGGCAAAGTATTAGGATTATCCAAAATAGATCGTTCCTTAAACTACGCTGGTGCATGGTATCAAGTCGGCGACTATCAAATTCACCTGATAGTCGCACCTACTGTCCCCACCGAAAACCCCAACGAAAAATGGGGACGTAATCCCCACGTCGCCTTCTCAGTAACTGACTTAGACGCCGCCAAACAGCAATTCCTCAATCATAATTATCCCATTCAAGCCAGCGCTTCCGGTCGCGCTGCCCTGTTCACTAAAGACCCAGATGGAAATATTATCGAGTTGAGTCAGCAGTAAGGGGGAGTAGGGGACAAGGGGGAATTATTGAAAAAGTCTCTACCTTGTTTTGTCCCAATGACCAATGACCAATGACCAATGACCAATGACTAATGACTAATGACTAATGAAAATCATTGCCTACTCTTATACCAATCCGCTATTAGAATCTTCTCCCGATCAAGCTGATTGGGGATGGGAGGTGGATCAGGTTTATGAAGATTTGGGTAAGCCAGAGTCCTTTGGACACGCTACGCGAACGCAATTACAACAATTATTTACCGATTGCCAAACTGAAGGAGCAGATTATCTCCTGATTCGTCGGTTGGAAGAATTAGGGGATACTGTAGAGGAAATTAGCGATCGCTTGCATCAACTCGAAGCAATGGGAGTAGCGATCATCGCCACTGAACAGCCCTACACTTCCGAAAATTACCCTCTGGGCGCTGACTTGCTGAATTTGCTACACGCAATCCAACGTCAGCAACGTAGTCGTCGCATCCGTGAAGGACACGCCCGTAATCGTCTCGATGTTGCACCGCCACCCGGCAAAGTTCCCTACGGCTATCGCAGAGGTAAGGGAAAATATACCATTGACCGCAGTACTTCACCAGTAGTCAAAGATTTTTTTGAACACTTTTTACTCTATGGTTCCCTGCGGGGTTCAGTTCGTTACTTGGCGAAAAAATACGCCAAAAAAATCTCTGTCACCACAGGAAGACGCTGGCTAACTAATCCAGTTTATCGCGGCAATACAGCTTACCAAAATGGTGAAATTATCTCCAATACCCATATTCCGATAATTTCTAAAGAAGAAGCAGCCCAAGTTGACCGACTTTTACGCCGTAACAGCCGTTTACCATCCCGAACTGCTAGTGCGCCACGTTCTTTAGCTGGGTTGGTAGTCTGTGCTGAGTGTCAATCACACATGACAGTTACTCGTGTCACCCAACGCAATCAAGATAAGGAGTATCTTTATTTACGTTCTACTAGCTGTCCTCAAAGCCCCAAGTGTAAGGCTATTCCCTATCAAGAGGTTTTAGAACATACAATTGAAACGGTTTGCCGTGACTTACCCTTAGCTGTAGCGGGGATGAATTTTCCCCAATTGGATGCAGTCAAGAATAGTTTAGGACAAGCGATCGCTCGTCAGCAAGAAATACTTGCTCA
Organism: Nostoc sp.; assembly: GCF_036917615.1. Classification (GTDB taxonomy): domain Bacteria; phylum Cyanobacteriota; class Cyanobacteriia; order Cyanobacteriales; family Nostocaceae; genus Nostoc. Next base: position 126,780 of record NZ_JBALCZ010000040.1, on the reverse strand, counting down.
GTTACCCGCTTTGATTGAAACTGGAATTTTAGATGTTGAAACAGCAAAGTTAAGGGCTTATAAACTCCGCACAGAAATTTCTGCACTCGAAGCAAAGTTAGCGACTCTTCCTCCAGTTAACTTGCGTTCTGTTGCTCAAGCTGTTTCCATACCACAATTTTGGTTAGATTTGTCAGAAACAGAGCGACGATTTTACTTTCGAGAATTCATCAGGCAAATTCAGATTACTCTTCAGAATAAAGAATTAAAACTAGAAATTATTTTTATTTTTTAAGCGTTTTTTGTCAGTACCGACTAATAATTTCAGGATAAAGAGGTTTACATATGGACAAAGATCAACTGAAGCGGGTTTTGACGGAGCGGATGGCGATCGGTCCTGGTCAGCCGTGGTTTGAGTCTGGGGTAGACCCCATCGACCAGTTCGTGCCTCCTGACTTCACACTCAGCCAGATTTTCTTCACACAACAAACTGCTTCCGCGCTCGTGTGTGCGCTGGATGTATATGCGAATCCCTGTTGCCTTTGTACGCCTCGGCTTGCAGCCGAATGGTCTCGACGAGGGCGCCGGGTGACGCTTCTAGACATCGACCCGAAGTTTGCCGAATTCGCGGAGTTCCTCCCTTATGATTTGCGGGAGCCACAGCCGATTAACCGGGAATTTGATGTGATTGTCGTTGATCCCCCGTTCTTCATCCCTGAGCCAGTGCATCAGGCGATCAATGTTCTGACTGGCGATCGCCGACCAGATCTATTCTTGGTGTTTGCCGTCGAACACGAAGCGGAACTGCTGCGGCTTTTTGCCGATTATCGACTCCAACCAACAGATTTCAATCTGCGGCATAGCAATGTAAAAGCCAGTCACCAGCCGTTGTTTCGGTTGTACGGTAGTCAGCCCAATTTGGTCTGTAGGTGAGAACAGCAATGTTCTCTACCACAGATATGGTTCAAATAAATGAAAACTGCTGTAAAACTCTATTTCTGAGAAGGTTGATCCTTAGTATACGCAACAGGTTTTGGCCCTGAATTCCGCACATTGATAACTTTATTAAGGATATCAAACCAAAAAGGCGCACCCATCGCAACAGCTAAACCAGTCAGTATCCAACCGCAAATTAATTTCAAACCCTGCCAAATGATTAATAAAACGTTTCCCCTATTCGAGCCTTGAGTATCTAGCTCAAACTGTTGATTGATATTTTGCCATCCAATAGGTATAGAAGCATTTCCTAAAACTTTCTCAATTTCCTTTCTGGCTTCTGGATCTTTGATAAAATCGGTTCGTTGACTTGCACTTTGAGTAATCGCAGAGCGGATAACCGAATCCTGCGACAGTCTTTTCGCGAGGTGAAATGTATCAGTATTGGTTAATATTGCAACTAATATTCCAATTAAAATTGCAACTCCTTTGGCATTACGCTTATAAACACCACTTGCTCGATCCATAGAGCGGTCAAACCATGTTTCAACTTCATTTTTAAACTGATTCACTTCTTCTGAGAGGTCATCAATTTTTATCCGACTACGTTGACCAATAATCCCAAGACTCGTAATTAAATTATTAGGTACATAATCAGGTAAATCATTATTAACAAAGTCTATAAACTTTTGATCAAAATCTCCATAAACTTGTTTAATTTTTTTGTAACTCTCACTATTGGGATCATTAATTCCTGTTTTAAGTTCCTTATAAGATGCTAAGATCATGTACAAGTTAGTTTTAAATTCGTCACTAGGATGTTTTACATAAGTAATTAACTGGGGAATTTTTAAGGCATTTAATAAGCTACTTGCAAATGTTTCCGAAGGAAGATATGAAGGGGCGCTTTGTTTGTTTCCTAATGCTTTTCTGGTTTTTTTGTCACTATTTTTAGCATTCTCCCGTAACAGATATTCTACTTTTCCCTTAGCTTGTTGATTTAAAGTATTAATTAAAGGATCTTGATAAAGCTCCTGCACTAACTCTTGTGCCTTCTCAAACTCTGATTTTTCAGTTTCGCTACCACCTGCTAAAAGTAATTCTATTGAATGTTTTAAATGTTTAGCTCTCCATTGTAAAAATGTGGCAATCAGTTCCTGAATTTCGGAAGCTATTAAGCTCAAAATCAAGTAAATAAAAACTAAGCCAATAGTAATATCCACAACTACAGGTAAATTCATTGACAGGCTCCCATAATTTTCTAGCTATTTTTTATGATGCTCAAGTGCTTTTAGATAAAATTATAACAGAAAGATTAAAATTAAAGAGTCGCTTAATTAAAATTAAAATATTAAAATTTGCTCATTTAAATAATTTTATTCAATAATTATCTTGATTTCAATTATTGATAATTAAATTTGGTTTTTTTAAAAGCTAAATAACTATGTATTATTATTAAAATAAAAATCTAGAGAGATTACAACTAATTTCTTTAGTTGTTCAGCAGAGCATTGAAACTCTGTAGCAATTATTTCCTAGTTTTCGGAATTTAGCCAGATGAAAATTAAGTAGGTAAAATTTAAACTAAGCGTCACCTTAAAAATAAAATACAAGTTAATTTACGGAATACTCAATAGGTAATAAATAATTAATTACCTGTATTGTTTTTATCATTTATTGGCTTAAATGTTATTTAACTAACTAAGATAAATTTTTCAAAAAATAGCGCTAATTAGAGAAAGTTGAGTTAATCTTGGAAACTAGCAATTGTTAAGAATATACGTTGCTACTGGGTGGCAACATTGGAGATTCGCTCTGGTCTCTATGTAATCAAACCAGCAAGTAAAATGATTACCAGAGAATATGCAAGAAGGAAGCTTTATTTGGAGTCATCTAGAAAAACAGCATCGCACGGTTGGCAAATGGATTGATTGGGTATGGCTAATAGTATTGCTGTTGGCGGCAATGTTACTATTTAGCATCAATCTGGGAGGATTGCCGTTGCGAGATTGGGATGAAGGGACTGTGGCACAGGTTGCTCGTGAAATTTGGCACGCACCAGCAGGTTCAATGCGTTGGCTTTACCCAACGCTAGGAGGCGAACCATACTATAACAAGCCGCCTTTGATGCATTTACTAATTGCTTGGGCTTATTCTCTAGGAGGCGAAAATGAGTTGACAACGCGCCTACCTGGAGCAATTTTAACAGCGACATCTGTACCTTTACTGTATTGCATTGCTAGAGAGATATTTCGCCAGCGTTGGGCTGCTATTTATAGCGCCTTGATTTATCTAACAATGCTACCTGTGGTGCGTCATGGGCGGTTGGCAATGTTGGATGGGGCGATGGTAAGTTTTTTGATGGTGATGATGTTGTGCGTGTTGCGATCGCGCCGAGATTTACGTTATTGCCTGGGTGTTGGTATTAGTTTTGGGTTGATTTGCCTGACTCAAGGACTGCTAGGCGTATTACTAGGTGCGATCGCGATCGTATTTCTGTTTTGGGATACGCCACGATTGCTCACCTGTTACTATCTGTGGATAGCAATCTTCATTGGCATTCTGCCTGTAGCTGGTTGGTATAGTGCCCAACTAATTCACTATGGTTACACTTTCGCTCAGATTGGCCTTGTAAACCCATCACTAGGCCGAATTGGCTCATTTGTAGAGGGTAATTCTGAACCACCTTGGTACTATGTGATTGAACTTCTTAAGTACACATGGCCGTGGTTATTATTCTTACCGCAAACTATCCGCTTAACCTGGGAAAATCGCAATCTTAGCTGGGCAAAACTAGTAATGGCGTGGAGTGGTGTTTATCTGCTGGTAATTTCCTTCATGATTACCAAAGTTCCCTGGTATTTATTCCCGATTTACCCAAGTTTAGCCTTAGCTTTTGGCATCCAGTTATCAGAGACGGAAAATTCGCCTTTACTCTCATCCTATCCCCGTGCTTGGGTCGCTGGTTTGGCGATACTTGCTGTAGTCGCTTCTGCTGGTAGCATTTATTTTAGTTGGGGTACGACACCGAAAACAGACTTACAACTGATTTTTGCCGCGATAGCTTTAACAATGACCTTGGCAGCTATTTTGGCAGAACGAGGCGACGGGCAATTTCTAAAGATTTTGTTTTGGGGAAGTTATATTTCGCTGCTGCTGTTAATGAAATCTAACTACTGGGTTTGGGAATTATCTGAAGCCTATCCAGTTAAACCAGTCGCTGCGATGATCGTGCGGGCAAATCCAGCTACGAAGAAGATTTACACATCTTTTCCCTACTCTCGTCCCTCGTTGGATTATTATAGCGATCGCACGATTATTCCCGCTTCTGTTGGTGAACTGCAATATTATTGGCACTACAACGGCCAACCCTACTTTCTCCTTCATGTATCTGCTTTCAACAATCTCCAACTAGAGTCGATGAAGCTAATTGACCAAGCTGAAGGCTGGAAGTTAATTACAAAAGATACTAATCGATTGTAGAAAATCATCATTAACATTCCAAGGGAATGCATTGTTAATGCAAGCCGACGCATTAACAATGCGGGGTATTGCCTTTAATTAATTCGCTACGAATTAATCAAATGCTGTACTAAGGAATCATCGCTACCTTAATAACCTGACGCGCCTTCATCTCACAAAACACCTGTTCTAAATCTTTTAATGGCCGCTGTTCACTAATAAGTAACTCAAAGGGAATTTTGCGACTAGCGATCAGTGCCAGCGCCTCCCGCACATATTCTGGTGTATTATGAAACACGCCTTTAATAGTAAGTTCGCTGTAGTGTAGCTGTTCTGTATTCACGGTAATGCTGGTATCCCGTGGACATCCACCGAATAAGTTGACTGTTGCACCAGGACGGGTGCAGGCGATCGCAGTTTCCCAAACACTTGGTACACCAGTTGCTTCAATCACTACATCTGCGCCCCATCCTTGAGTAAGTTCTTTCACCACACTGGGAATATCCGGGATTTGATGATAATTAAAGGTCTGGGTTGCACCCAATTTCTGACCAATTTCTAGCCTGTGGTTATTACCTCCCCACAGCAACACCTCAGCTTTCCCACTCAAGACCGCCACAAACATCAGCCCAATCGCCCCATCTCCTAAGACGACTACTTGATCTTTGGCTTTGATATTAGAACGGGCTACACCATGTAACACACAAGCTAAGGGTTCTGTCATCGCTGCCAATTCCCACGGCAACTCATCGGGAATTTGTAACAAATTATGCTGTACTATAGCTGCGGGAATTTTCATGTATTCCGCAAAAGTTCCATTATTCCAGGTAAGATTCGGACATAATGAATACTCTTGGCGTTGACAAAAAAAGCAATGGCAGCATGGAGCGGAATTATTAGCGACGATGCGATCGCCCACTTGCCAACCGGTCACACCTGCACCCAAGGCAACAATTCGTCCAGCAGCTTCGTGACCAAATAGCGTCGGCGGTATCAGCATCTTGGCATGACCACCACGCCGCCAAACTTTCAAATCTGTACCACAAGTTGTTGCTACCCCCACCTGGATCACAACTTCGCCAGCCGCCGGAGTGGGGTCAGCAACTTTCTCTAAGCGTAAATCTTCTTGACCATAAAGTAATGCTGCTAACAAAGCTTTAAACCTATCAATTAGCTCCATCCGATTTTATCAGTTGAAGATAGTTAATAGGTTTAAACAAATTAGTCTTGATTTCTAGTAGGCTTTTATTAATCTCAAATGCCGTAAAACTAGGAATTCACCACTGGCTGAGGAACCACTCCGGTGTTCCGGGTTTCCACATTAGGCAAGCGAGTAACAGTTAATAGCGGTACTTCTTGTCGGCACGACAGGCAAAACCAATATAGTTCACCATGACGGGCATGACGCAGCAGGGAACCACCGCAACATGGGCAGGTGTTGGCTCTCGTACTCATACTAATGTTCTCCTTAAAAAAAGTTATTGTTTAAGCTGGATAAAAAAGCAATTGATTAAAACTGGATGTTAGCTGCATGAATCCGGCCATTCGATTCTATGCGGTCTTTAATAACTTGTCTGTAAACAGCTTCATATCCGTTAACCATTTGGCTAACGCTAAAGTTGTTTTCTACATATTCTCGACAGGTTTCACGATTGAGTTCCAAAGCTAGTGGAATCATTGCCGCCATTTCTGCATAGCTTTTGCAGATAAAACCTGTTTTATCGTGGGCAATTACCTCAGGTACGGAGCCTAAATTCATGGCAATTACTGGTGTACCAGTTGCCATTGATTCAATCATTACTAAGCCAAAAGGTTCTTGCCAGCTAATGGGGAAAAGAGTTATGGCAGCATTGCCCAGAAGTTCAGCCTTTTCGGCGTGGTTAATTTCGCCTAGATATTCGATTTGCTGACCATCTATATAGGGGGCAATCTCTTGTTCAAAAAACTTAGAGTCTACTAAATCAACCTTTCCTGCCATCTTCAAGCGCCAACCACTCTGCTTTGCAATAGCGATCGCATGTTGTGGCCCTTTCTCTGGCGAAAAACGACCTAAAAATGCCAAATATGGAGGTTCTGACGGTTGAGCTACGAATGGGTAATCTGCTAGCTCAATGCCGTTATAAACCGTGCCAATATAATTAAGATCGATTTGACGCTGTGAGTTACTAATGCTGACGTATGGTTGCTTTTGGTGGTAGCTAAATGCGTGACGGTTGTCTTTTGTAAAATTACCGTGCAGGGTGTGCACTGTAGAAGTTACTGTTATCAAACTCGCTAAAGGTAATGCCGAAATCCCTAAATGAGAATGGATAATATCGAATTGGGCAGCACCTTGATAAACTTCGCTCAGTTCCAGCATTTCGTACACTGCATACTCTTTGACATTTGGGTCTAAGCGCAATGCACACGGATAAACTGCTTTTAAATGAGCCAAAGTTTGAGAATCGCCAGAGGCAAACAAAGTTACCTCATGACCGCGACGAACAAGTTCATCGGTCAAGCGACTCACTACCAGTTCTATTCCTCCATAATTAGGAGGTGGAACCCTTTCCCATAAGGGGGCGACTTGAGCGATTTTCATAAGTTTTTTCGGTTCACTCTATGAAATTGTTCTCAATATAATGAGTTGCGTCATTATTGTATGAGAACAGAGCATTTGTACTTACTCTTTTGACATTTAAATTAACCTAACAGGCTACCAAAAGCGTAATAACGGTTAACCGTACCGCAAATTTTCTCCCGACAAATCGTAAGGACTATCGGCAAAAGTCAACACTGAGCTATACTTCTAGCCTAGAGCCAATCAATTAATTGTTGCATCTGTCTTGGGGATCATAATGAAGTAGAATGTTTTGTAGCAGAACTTACCAAATTGAATATTTTGTAGTTGACAACACTAAAATACTCAATGGGATCAAGTGATTAAAGCTTCGTTTAAATGCAATTGGGAAATGGAACAGAAATTATAAATGTTAAATAATTGTACAAAGATTACATAATTTGTAATTAGTAATTTATAAAAACTCTGATAACTAACTAATGAAAATCGCTACTTGGAACGTCAACTCAATTCGCACTCGCCTTGAACAGGTTACCGACTGGTTAACCCTGAATCCCGTTGATGTTCTCTGCTTGCAAGAAATCAAAGTTGTGGATGCGGAGTTTCCGCGATCGCCTTTTGAGCAGTTAGGCTATAACCTTTATATATCAGGACAAAAATCTTATAACGGCGTAGCCCTGATTAGCCGCCAGCCACTCCTAGACGTAAGTAGCGGCTTGAGGGCGATTTTGCCAGATTTACATCCCGAATGGGATGACCAAAAGCGGGTGATTACAGGTGTAATTGATGGTGTTCGGATTGTGAACTTATATGTTCCCAATGGCGCAGCAGTAGGAACTGAAAAATATGAATATAAACTGCGCTGGTTGACAGCGCTACGCGAGTATTTGCGATTGCTCGTGCTGTCACAACCTGCAATTTGTGTGTGCGGAGACTTCAACATCGCACTGGAAGACAAGGATATTCACGAGCAAGTGAGTACAGAAAATCATATTATGGCAACAGATATAGAGCGCCAAGCCTTACGGGATATTCTGACACTGGGATTTGCCGATGCTTTTCGCAAATTCACCACAGAAGGCGGAAATTATAGCTGGTGGGATTATCGCGCCGCTGCCTTCCGTCGCAACTTAGGTTGGCGGATTGACCATCACTATCTTACACCCATGCTATATGAGCGTGCTAAAAGTTGCATCATTGATGTCGCACCCAGGAAATTAACCCAACCTAGCGATCATGTGCCAGTAATTGTGGAATTTTAAATGGGGCTGCTAAGTTTTTAAAAAAACCTAACCAAGAAAAACTTTCTAAGCTACGAAAAATCAAGCTTTTTCAGTCCCTATTTCTATTTTCGTTCACATCTGGGCTGAATGCCATAAACAGCTTGCTCCTTTACTGATCAAATAAAAGCATTCCCTAACTCAGTGCCAAGTGTAGCCAGAACAACATCTTTAGCGTGTTCGGCAGCACTACGAGCACTCTCAGCCAAAATTGTATCTGTGTTAGGCGTTAGTTTGGGGGCTGATACTAGGTAGCCTAAACACTTTAGATAGTTATCTGTAAGGTTTAACAGTGAGAGACGTTTGATTGTGGCACCATCACCACTGTGGAAGGCTTCTATAGCTTGTTTTTGTTGCTCTGTAGCTGGTTCACCCAATACATTCAGAATGGCTTCTACAGCTGCTTGAACACGCTCAACAGTTATATCTGTGTTGACGGTTGTAACCATTGCTTCAACTCCTAATGATATGATCGGTTTGTTTAAGTAAATCGGTGCAATCAAACCAAACTGTGTGAAGAAAAGTAAATAAGGCTCAAACTCTTTCTCACCCTGCTCCCTGCTCCCTGCCCCCTGCCTTATCCCAACAATAATTATTTACGCCGACCTATTTATCTCGGTCGAACTGCGGCAAATAGATAGTCGAAAAAACCAAGGGGAAGTTGTAGGAGCAGGCAATACAGCCTTTTTTCTCCAGGCTATAAGTCTATCTACAAACGGTCGCACTATTTTTATTCTATAAGTGCGGTTAAGATTTGCTATGCAATTAACTACCTTCCCCCAGAACTGAGGTGAAGAAAGCGATCACCCTCATCCACGTTGACTAATACCATTAAATGTTGCCACAGCGATAGTCAGTAGACCGAAAACTTTTGCGTTAGCGAACGGTGAGCTTTCCTACGGAACGCTCACCGTACTCTACGGAGAAGCAAGCTATGCGTAGCGTCTCGTAGAGAAGGTATCGTTCTGAGGAACAAACTAAAAATCAGATTGGCGATCGCAATTATTAATGCAAGATATCCGATAATTTAAAAATTATTCAATCCCCGTCAATCAATTTAGCGGGTAATATATATCCTTAGAATTGGGATTAAGATAGGGACGCTGCAAGTCGATTGTATGGCGTGTAAAGTGTTGGTCAATAACCCTCATCCGTTCCTCCATCGCATTTTTACCTTTTTGCCAAGCTTCTAATAAAGCATTAGCGACAATTTGGCAACGGTTCATCCCAAAACTTTCTTGTGCTGCAAATTTTTGGGTTGGTTCCTCGGCTAAACCTAACCCTGGTGCTAAAAATTTTGTAAATAAGGGAATTTCGGGTTGGAAATGCGATTGATTTTCTGGATAAACAGCCTGAAGGATTGTGCGAATTGCTGGATAGTTGGGGAGTTCAAAGTAGAGTAGCCCCGAATCATAGCGTCCGTATGCACAGGGATTGTGAAGAACCTGAAAGCTAAAGGGAATCGAGGCTGCATTCAATTGTAGTGTCAGGCTTTCCATGAGAGCGATCGCACCAGATGCCCTAAAGTTAAAGTAAATTCGCCCTGCTCCTAAATCAGCATCGGGGTTGCTCTGGCGTTCCTGTCCGACATTACTAACTGCCAAGTAACAGCCATTTTGCAGTCGATTTTTGGGCATCCAGATTGCTACCATATCACCCACTTTGGTAGATTTCTTACTGGATTCTAGATGGCAGTCTGGCTCAACATAAAGTGTTAAACCGCCTTTAGTTACCGCCATAGTGCCATCAGGTTCTTTCCGCAACACCTGCCATCGAGGGTCAAAGTAACCTATGCCGTGATTACTGGCGTGCAGATGTTCGTAAAAGTTCCAATCAATTTCTAAGGTGGAATTATCTGCTAAATTCTGCTTTGGCGGGTGATTAGTACTATCAGTATTGACTGCTAAAGTACTTTGTAGAGAGCCATTATAATAGATCCCATAAAGAAAGTTTCGCAGTAAGAGCGTGAGATATTTATGTTGTAAATCTGCCGAGTTTTGCTGAAATCTGTCGGCTACTTTAGTCGGCAGAGCAAAGGGTTGATAATTGGGATGGTAAATACAAAAATTTGACTCAATCTGGATATTTTTAGCAATGTCGAATAGAGAAGTTAGCGGTTGATTGATAGAGGAATTTAGCATTAATCCATTTAGAACTCAAACTGGAAAATCTAAAATTATGAAACCCCTCTGGGGGAAAAATTATCGAAAAATTATGATAGGAGAATACGCAGAACAATTCAAAATGTCTAATTGAAGTTATCTGGCTTTTAAATTGTTCTGCTCCCTGCCATTAACAACCACGAAGCCGAGTTTTTTCGTAATAAATCCGAAGTAGCTGCGGCTCTTTTACAGGCTGAGGAAGTTTATGGATTTTTGCCACAGGATTCAGAATTTCTGACTCTGATATCCCGAAAATAGTCAGTACAGCTTGCTGCGGCATAGTGAGTAAACTTTTAGCCACTTGCAGCATACAGATGTCAGCATTATTAAAGGATTTCTGCCAGGTAATCATCTCCTGAATTTGATGAATCAGTGCCAGCCCCGCAAACTGGATAACGCGCAAAATAAAGTCACTGCGGTATTCTAAAATCATAGGGAAAGCATTTAGATAAGCCCGAATTAGGGCAATGATTGAAGGTTGTAAACTCTCTAACGGTGTCAACGCCAGATGTAGAGATTCTTCTAACTCAATAGTGGGGTCTACTACCAGACTCTTGAGCCAAATTCCTAAATAGCTTGCTAATAAAGTTCCTAAATCAAAAGCTGGATCTCCCCAAGCACAAGCTTCCCAATCAATTAGTCGTACTAAGCAATTATCTAGTTTCTCCCACCTGGAATGAACCAAAATGTTGTTCAATTTCAGGTCGTTGTGAGTCAAGCAGCAAGGATTCCAGTTATATGCCAAATCAGCGATCGCTGATTCCAAACTCTCCGACTGCTGGTAGAGTAGATAGAATTTCAGCGCATCCGTGGGAACAGTTCCAAAAATCTCCGGCCCAATTGACTCTACCCCTTGGGCTGGATTGTAAAAGCCATAGCGAAACTCTCCTTGGGGAGCAGTTGCCATAAAATCCCTATATTCTCGGCGGTTGTAGGTTGCGCGATGTAGTCCCGCCAAAGTAGTGCCGATCGCAGTGGCAATTTCTTGTGGAAAAATATCATTGTTGTGGTAGAATGTCGCAAGCTCACGATATTCACTTAAGTAGGTGCGGACAAGGATAGAATTTTCTTCGTCAAAATGCACTACCAATGGTGCGTAGTCTACCGCCGTAGGCATCGCGGAAATATTGCCAAGAACTGGAAACTGCTGGAGCAACTGGTGAAACAGCCACTCCTGAAACAATTCATGGGGCGCGGCGTCATTGTTTTTAACGTTACGTTCTTGTTTAATGAGCAGTTTCCGATTATCTGCTAGAGTCACTAGTAAATCGAAATTGTTCTTACTACTTCCTGGCAACTCAGATTTATCTGATGCGTCATCTTCTGAGCTACACAGCCCCGCGTCTTGCAGATACTGGATAACGTTATGAGAAGACAGTGATAATACCATGTATTATTTCCTACTTCATTAAATTACTTCAACTTATCTGTGTCGGTATTTGCTTGTACTTAGCAGTTGTCGGTAGATAGTGAATAACAATAAAGATTTGTACAATCTACTAATATCCCATCTTTCCGATAAAAACCTGCCAAAATGGCACCAAGTCCTTTACAATTGCTTTAAAATTTCCTCTTAGATACCCTGACATCTTTACACTTTATTAGCATAGTTACTTAGATACATCTAGAGCAAGTTTTGTGGTAGAGCCTTTTGATGTAGCTGTATCTCCTTTTTTTGTGGCAAAAAAGCATCTCCAGCAAAAAAATTGATTGGCGGCAGATGTTGTTTAATGTTCAGTAGTCATCCTGAAAGCAGCGAAGAATTTCAGTAATCCTTCGCGTTAGCAAGCATGACATTCAAGGCTATTATTTTTATTTATCATCACAAAGCCAAAAAAACCGGAATTTTTAGGCAATTAGTAATTATTTTTTTCTTTAATTTTCCGAATTGATGTCTGGAAACCTTGTTATCACCTCATTTGTGTTACCTACGTATTGTAGATGACTATAGGCGATCGCAGGCAACGGTTACATGAGTGCATCTTATGGGAATGTACTTTTGTCAAGTATGTTAAGGGACTTCCAAATAAAAAACCTCTAAGAGGTTTTACTACGTAAAACGTCCCTCTCCGAGTCGGAGAGGGAAAGAGTTGAAGGAAAGTTCAAGGTTGGGAGATTGGCATTGTCAGCCAAAAAAGGATGAAGGATGTATATGTTAAAACTAGGGCTATTAGAGGTAAAGCTGTAAACAATGATTTGCTTTCTCGCATTTCCATCGATCCGAACATTTGTTTCGGTAAACCGTACATTCGCGGACACCGTATTTGGGTTTCACTAATTTTGGATTATTTAGCTGGTGGTACAACAATTGAAGAAGTTATTGAAGGTTATCCAAGTATAGAAAGAGAAGATGTGTTGGCTTGTATCGCCTAAGGTGCAGAGATGGCGCGGGATATTTTTGTAGAACTTCCTTTGACAAAAAAAATGTTGCAAGTGCGTGAAGTTAAAGCTGGATGAAAATATCGACTCGCGCGTTGTAACTTTATGATTTTACTATAGTCTTTAACCTTTTCCACAGTCACAAATTACGCTACAATTTTTAACCCCTGTTAGTTCTGTACGCTCCCCACATCTATCGTGAAACACTATCAACAACAACTCAACGCCTTCCCCAGCGACTATCTAAATAACTTGTGGGGAGAAATCCAAGCTTGTCCTTACTTTGCTATCAACAACCTCAACCGCGATTTTGTCGCCACCAAAGGATTTTCCGTAGTATTTCAGCGTTCTGGATTACCAAAGGTAGAGCAGCAGTTTCCCTACTTCAAGCCTTACCTTGATTTGGCTCTCCAGCCGAATTGTAATGCTTTTTACCTCAATCCTTTACAGCTAAAGGAAGGCTCCCGTGTCGATCCGCATATCGATCGCTCCTTGCGTTCCTACTCCAAAACCATTGAACCGCCCGCGGTTGTCAGTGTCCTCTATGTGCGAGTACCTGCGGATATGGAAGGGGGAGAACTGATATTGCGATCGCATAAACGCCAACTTGGGCAAATTAAGCCCCAAATCAATACTTTACTTTATTTTCAAGGTGATTTAACCCATTCGGTTAACGCTGTTAAAACTCCGGGAAATCGTTTAAGTTTAGTTTGTGAGCAGTATAGTTTGAGTGAAGCTGAACTCCGGGAAATACCTGAGTTCACTGTAGAGTCAAGAAGCACTCAGTCTACAACCAAAAAGAGAAAGTATGCCTCATAGTTTAGTGTTGAATTTGCTACCTCAAGCGCCTGTTCCGCCACAGTTTCTTACTGGTAGACATCTCCACGCCCTATTTTTAACCCTCATCAGTTCTGTAGATACCACATTGGGCGATCGCTTGCACGATTCCACTGCTGATAAAGCTTTCACCCTTTCTCCCTTACAAATTAGTAATACAAACTCCCCTCTTTGAAAGGGGAGCCAGTACGCCCTTGCGGTTAAGAGACTTGTACCCCTCCGGGGAAGCAAGCTACGCGTAGCGTCTCCCTTAGGGACTTCCAAGAAATAAATTATCCAATTTCACCGAATCAAAACGACTTTCTCTCCCCCTGCTAAGAGCTCCCTGCCCCCTGCCCTAAAAGCGATGGGATATTTTTTTATTTGGAAGTCCCTTAAGAGTCAGAGACTCTTGACGAGGCAATCTCTGAAGGACTTATCTAGACAGGCTTTCACGTTAAGTTGACACCTATGGGCACTGCCGCCTCTTCACCTTGCAATATAATGTTGTACCGCATCTGAATGGGAATCGCTATAGCAGAGTTTTAAGTTTCACGCAGAGGCACCCAAACGCAAAAAGTTTTTAAAGTTTGTTGTCCACGAGTATCAAAGACTCGTTAACGAGTATCAAAGGTAGATGAACGAGTATCAAACACTCGTCAACGGACTTCTGAACCTCATCCACGAATCTCAAAAACTCGACAATTAATTACGAATTAGTTTAACTCCGTTGCCAAATTTTAATTGTCTTATCCAAACTCCCGCTAACCAACATTTCGCCGGAAGCTGTGAAAGCTAATGCTGTGACTATATTCCCATGACCTGTAAACGTACCCAGCAATTCCCCGGTTTGTAGATGCCATAACTTGATGGTTTTATCAGCACTACCGCTGGCAATAATTTGTCCATCGGGACTTAAAGCGATCGCATATACTCTATCTCTATGTCCTTTCAGAGTATGAAGTAATTCCCCAGTCTCCAATTGCCAAATTTTAATCGTTTGATCCCAGCTACCACTCACGAGCAGTTTAGCATCTGCACTGATTGCTAAGGACCGAACGATGTGAGAATGACCCATGAGGGTATGCAGTGGTTGTGCGTCCTTTAAACTTTTAATCCCCGTCTTCGGTAAGGTGCGCCAGACTTTGATTTTGCGGTAGCTACCTGTAACCAGAGTTTCCCCGTCTCGACTTAAAACCAGGGAATGAGCAGCTGTATCATCTAAAGACAGGGCGATCGCAACCTGACGTTGCATCAAATCCCAAAACAGAATTTTTCTGTCATCTCCGCCAGTAGCTAACATTCTGCCATCTGGGGTGAAGGCAGCACACCGCACTACCCCATTATGTTTGTGCAAAATATCTATCAAATCTAGTGCGCCTACATGCCAAAGCTTAATTGTGGAATCTGCACCACAACTCACTAAAGTCTGCCCATCTGAACTAAAGGCGAGGGAATTCACTTCATCCACCAGCCCAGATATCACCCAAGGATACTCTGACAATGTATCTATTAATTCACCCTTGCTTAAATCCCAGAGCTTCGTCTCTCCCCGACTCCCGCTTGCCAATATGGGTAAGGCTTTGCCATTATTACACGCAAAACTGAAAGCCAAGCAATTAATCCCTCTGTTGTGCCCTTGCAAAGTCTGCCAGCATTCCCAGTCACCGACTATACCCTTGAGGCAATGCTCTGATGGTAGAGTCTGTATTGTATCTGCGATCGCTCTCTCATTAATTACTGGCGACGTGTCTTTTTTACCCATAAGTGATTCTAAATACCAACTCAACCCCCCCGCGTATAACAAATTACTCGGAGTGACATACAGTTTTGGTTCAGAAAATTCAAGTTCATTTGTAGGTAAAAAACCTGTAATTATGCTTTGTCTTTCGTAACCTAAATTACCTGTAGATGGATAAAACAAACAGAGAAAAATTAATACTTGGTGATTTTTTAAATCTTCTTGAGTAACTGACCACTTAATTTTGTCTTTCTTAATACCATTAAAACTTTCTCCATCAGCAACGTAAACTTGAACACTTAGCTGAGGATGATCTTTGATCGTATAAGGAAATTTACTTTCGCCACCCAAATTTCCCTCATCATCTAAAATCATGTTTTGCAAAGTATCTTGTGACACCTTTTTTACTAACTTGCCCAAGCGTTCAGTTATTACTCTGTCAACAATATGCTCCCGTAAAAGATAATCTTGGGCTTGTTGTTGGAAGTATTTGGGAAAAGGTATCGTCCAGTCAGGAGGCTCAGGATATTCCGGCGGCGTCGGCGGCGGATTTTTGGCGAGAACTTCTGCTTGTTGGCGAGAAAGTTCTTGGAGTCTAGCCAATGGCTCCCCCCAAAAGGCCATAACTTCAGTGTGACAACCTTTAACTTGACTTTCCAGCAAAGATAAGTCATAAGTTTTAGGTTTTTTCACACGTTGAAGGAAGTCAGTTTGTTGAGCTTTGAGTAAGCTAATCCAATCCATCTGCATTCCTGCGGAAAACTATTGCATACCTACGGTAAGCTATACCAATGCAATTACTCAAGTTTATAACCTTAGTTAATTAAAAATTCAGTAATGTTAGTAGTCTAATAAAACACAGCCATTGGCAGATGTTTGCGGCAAAGAGATAGATGAATAGCACTTAGATATTTCATTAACTGATGCAACTGAAGTATATAGAATTAGTTGATGTCCGTTAATTCTAACGGACATGGAGAACAAGATACTGTTTCCCTAGAAACAGTTCTAGCTGCAAAGGAAAGTTTAATCTAAAAGGGATTTCAAAGGTTGTAGTAACGTTAAGTCAACAAATGCCTACACAAAAATGACTTAGTAACTATGATTATCGGGGATATCATCTGAAATCGGTATAAATTGTGAAGATTAGCTAATTTTAACCTTTGCGTTTTGGTTGTCTGGGTGTAGTACTTAGATCAGAAGAGTCCCCAAAAGTATCCTTTGCTTCGATTTGTTTAATTTTCATTTGCAAGTTCAAGTCATCACTGCTAACAATTGTTTCTAAATTCGCTAATCTCCGCTCTAACAGTTCTATTTGCTGTTGTTGCAAATAGTTAGTTTTTGATTTTTGCTCATCAGAACGCCAAACAGCAACTGTACCAACAGCTGCGCCACCAATAGCAACTAAAGGAAGAATAGCACCGCTTCTAGTAACGGCTGATAGTGGGACGCAAACTCCGAGAATGGCGACTGTAATTACCCAAATTCTTGTGGTGGCAGATAATCTGACATCTTGGTATTGTTCTAGATTTGGTTGAGATTTTTTAGCCATAAGTAAACCCATTGAAAAGTTATTTGCTAGATTGCCACAATTGTTTAATAAAATACTCCCTACAATTGGGTTAAGTATAATTATTGTACTAATATTTTTAATTACCAGTAGGTAAACATAATTCAACATTAGGACTTACGCAAAAAACCTCTCAAATCATTCCTCCGTGTACTCTGTGTCTCTGTGGTTCGTTCTTTCATAACCCGTGCGTAAGTCCTGGCACATTATCATTTTTCTGTCAATGCGTAAGTTCTAGTCTCCATTCCTGAAAAACTTTTCACAATCTTGCACCCACGAACCGCCCCTTGGCATGGATGTGGCGAAAGGGATGGCATGAAGGGCTGGCTATGCCCACACAATATTTGCCTAGTTTATTGGATACCTAGATATCCAAGCAAAAAGAGAGCAAGATTCAATAACTTTAAGTTACTCAAAACAGGAAGCGGAAATGGGGGATTTGGGCGAGGGCGATCGCCACCGTCGCAATATCCCAATGCTCGGTATGAGATATAACGAGGCACAGTGATTAAAAAATTCTTCTTCTTAGTGAAGCGATCACTTTGTCTCTAAGGCTCTACTTGATTGGATAGCACAAATCCAATTATAAAACGACTCATCGCTTGTTTTCAATACAACTGAGCTAAGAAGACAAATCAATATAGAAGGGTAGAGGCGATCTAGAAGCAGTAACGACAAAGAAGACATTTACTGACAAAACAGATAACAGACAAGCGCAAGTGCAAGTCATGATACTTGAAGATTATAAAAGTTTTAAGAAAAATACAGTTATGGTTTAAACGTTAAAAGTCATTGCTAGACTGGCTTTTGCCTTAAATTCTCTATTGAGAATTTTATAAAGAAATTATAAAATACTTACTTCCAGTGCGGAAAACAGCAATCCATTGTCGTCTTACAATAAGATGAGACAAGACAATCAATTTAGTTTGTCAAGGTGAAGAATCTTCTTTACTGAGTCTTGTTATTTACTCTAGAAATTATTTTTTAGCATACATTTATGTTAGGAGGTGAAGCTTCAGGTATCTCTACTTATGAAGCCGATACAATCGATACTTTTGATATCGGACACGCTCTTGGGGTAGTAGCAGAAGGTATAAATCAAAGCAAGCTTCGTGCTAGCAAAGGCAACAAACGAGACTCAAAGGCTACTAGAGGCTCTTTAATTATTCCAGTAAACTGTCTCCCAAAAACAACCCGCTATGAATTTACTCCTCAAAATAATTTAAATTTTTATCCAGCTAACCATCGCCATTTCGATCTAGATATCAAGGATTCGGAAGAACTAGCAATTACAATCCTAAATGGTATTCGCAATCAAACTATCAAATCTACTTTTATTGCAAATGATAAAAAATACAATGTAAATTATCGGCTTATGTGGGCCATCACGTACTCGCACTGCCTTAAAATGTTTGGAGCATTGAATCACTCTAAACCGCCTACTAGTTGGGCAAATGGTAAAGACCTGACAGCATCTGAGCAAATTGAAACTCTTCAATACGTGGCAAAAGGATAAATCGAGGTCGTATAAAAATTTTGTCACCGAGATATCTATAGAAGATATCGTTAAGCTTTAAATAACGGAATTCCAGTAGTAGTGAAGGCCTACATTCAATAACAGGCAGAACGAGAATAAATCGCTATGGTGTAAGTCCTAGTGATGCTACCATCCCAGTCATACGTATATTTCAACAAGCAATTACTGGCGGACGAAATGACAGCTATCTAGTAATCTTAAAGGGAGCAAATCACTTTTCGATAGTTGATTAGCCAGATTTCACTACCGGTAGACCCTCTCTCGACTTAGAAGCTACTCAACCCCAAGAAAACTTACGTTTGCTGATAAGTGAAATTATTGGTCTATTTATTGACACTTATGTTCGCCATCAACCAGAAGCATCCCAGGAGCTTGAGCAATTATTAAATACTGCCAATCCTCTGATAAAATCCTTTGAGCGTAAGTAGTTAGGCTGATTATGACAAGTGCATCTTATATTTTTCTGGCTGGAGCAAGTCGTGGTGTTGGTCGAGAAATTGCCCAATCCCTCACAGGACAACAGCTAAAGGTCAAAGCACTCCTGAGAAAGGCAGCAGTTGCTGCTGAACTGGAAGGAATCGGTATTGAGGTAGTTCTGGGAGATGCCTTGAATGTTGGCGATGTCGAACGGGCAATCCTGACAGATGAACCTATTGACACTGTTATCAGTACAATTGGCGGTTTACCAACAGATGTAGAAAGGCCGGATTACCCTGGTAATAGAAATCTGATCGATGCAACAGTTAAAGCTGGAGTACAAAAGTTTATTCTTGTATCTTCCATTGGTGCTGGCAATAGTGTTGTTGCTGCGTCACCCCAAGTTTTAGAGGTACTGGGAAAAGTTTTAGCTGAGAAAGACAAAGCTGAACAACACTTAATTGCCAGTGGACTCACCTATACAATCATCCGTCCTGGTGGACTCAAGTCAGAACCAGCAACAGGCAATGGCGTTTTAACCGAAGATCCGCAGATTATTGGTAGCATTAATCGTGCAGATGTCGCGCAGTTAGTTGGTCGCTGTTTAAATAGCGATCGCGCCAATAATAAAATTTTATCAGCCGTAGACCGAAACATGCTGTTTGGGCAAAGAGAATTTACAGAATTTAGTTTGGGTTAGTGCCCCTAAAGCTTCTTTTGAATGCCCAATAGACATCTGGGAAAATTAATTATGCGTTCACCCAAACCCTTATAGAGACGCGAAATTTCGCGTCTCTACATTCTTTTCTGGAGATGCCCAATGCCTTTTAGATCAACTTGTCAGGTGTAATGGGTAAATCACGGATGCGCTTACCTGTGGCATGGTAAACTGCATTGGCGATCGCAGCTGAAACACCTGTGATCGCAATTTCACCTACACCTCTTACACCTGCTGGGTTGAAGTTGAAGTCAGGTTCGCCGACGAAGGCTACCTGAATGCGAGGAATATCTGCATGGGCTGGTAAGTGATAGGTAGCAAGGTCATAAACCACGGGATAGCCGATGTTTGGATCAACTTGGCACTCCTCCATTAAGGCTTGCCCAATACCCATGATCACGCCACCACGTACTTGACTCGCTACTGTTTTAGAGTTGATCACTCGCCCGATATTCATCACTGACACCCAACGCGTCACCCGCAAACGTCCGATTTCTTCATCCACGCTGACTTCGCAAAAGTGTGCGCCCCAAGATTGGAATGCCCATTTCTTGGTTTCATCGCCAGGAGCAGAGGATGCTGTGGCCTCAATTGCTGCTTGGCCGGACTGACTCAGAGTTGCAAACGCCTCTTGTGCAGTCTTAGCATTAGCAGTTTTCAGAACTTGCTCACAAGCTGACATCACCGCCGGGAGGAGAGATGCTGTCATCATGGAACCACCCGCCATGCCTCCATCTGGTAGTAAGGAGTCGCCTAACTCTACGTGTATCTGTTCGACGGGTAGCCCCAATGCATCTGCTGCTGTGGCTGCAACAACGGTATATGTGCCAGTGCCCATGTCATTCCCGGCGGTGAGAACATGGGCAGTACCATCTGGTAGCAGCCGTACCTTGACTGATGCTTTCCCCCGCCTGCCAGGGTAGGTTGCTGCCGCCATCCCCCAACCAACGAGTTTGCCATCGGATGTCAAAGAACGCGGCTGTTTTGGTCTGTCTTTCCAGCCAAATTGCTCCGCACCCAAGATCAAACAGTCAGCAAAATGTTTGGCTGAGAATGGCTGACCTTCGCGTTGGTGTTCTTTAGTTTCATTTTTCAGGCGCAGTTCTACCGGGTCAATCTTTAGCATCCAGGCCAGCTCGTCCATTGCCGACTCCATCGCCCACATTCCAGGATTCTCTCCTGGCCCGCGCATGAATGTTGGTGTACCGATGTTCAGTACCGCTAGTTCCTGCTTCAGTTGCAAATTCGGCGCTGTGTACATAACTGGCGTGACCGCGGTACAGGGTTCTGTAAAGACATCCACTGGTGAGGTAGAGGATTTAACCTCATGAGCGATCGCAGTTAAACTACCATCAGCAGTTGCTCCCAAGCGCATAGTTTGCTCGGTTTCGGAGCGGTGTCCGGCGTTCGCTGTCATTTGCCGTCGGCTGAGGACGACTCTCAGAGGACGCTGAAGTTCACGGGCAGCCGCAGCACAGAGAATACCGTGGGGCCAGGGAAAGGCTTTAGAGCCGAAACCTCCACCCAAAAAAGGTGTGACGATATGAACCTGTTCAGTTGGGAGTTCAAAGAGTTGTGCATAGGTGCGCTGAGTTGCCAACACCCACTGAGACGGTTCGTAAACAGTGAGAGAATTTGCATCTTGCCAGTGGGCAATGATCGCATGGGGTTCCATCGCCGCGTGCAGTTCGATGGCTGTCTTGTAGGTGGCTGTAAGTTTCGTTGTTGCACTCGCCACCCCTGCCGCAAAATTGCCCTTTTCAAACTTTAGCTCTTGACCCATCTGCGGTGGTGCCTCCTTGAAGGTGGCGAGTGCAGCTTCCACGACTGGCTTTTGGCTTGTGTATTCCACCTTGACCAAATGCGCCGCATCACGCGCCCGCTCGAAGGTGTCTGCTACTACCAAACCGATAATTTGCCCTGCATAGTGAATTTTGTCATCCGACAACGGCAGACGAGCCTCGTAGATTTTCGAGGTCATAAAGTCGTTGGCTGGCATCAACATTTTAGGCGAGTTTTTATGCGTGAAAACATCTATGACACCTATTGCCTTTTCTGCTGCCCTGGTGTCGATGCTTTTAATTTGCCCATTGGCAATGCTGGCGGTGACAAGATAACCGTGAACCAGACCTGGAATTTCATGTTCTGCGGCGTAGGTTGCCGTGCCCGTAACCTTTGCCCGTCCATCCTTGCGGTCGACGGCAGTCCCAATTACTTTGTTCATACTACGCCTCCTCCTTTAGCTGATACCGCAAGTGCGCGACGAATTGCCCGCTTTGCCAAGTCAACTTTGAAACTGTTATGAGTTAATGGTTTAGCTTCTTGAAGTGCAATTTCTGCCGCCTGTTGAAACGTTGCAGTATTGGCACTCTTGCCGATCAAAAACTTTTCTGCTTCCTTTGAGCGCCAAGGTTTATGGGCTACACCACCCATTGCCAAGCGTACATTCTGAATCTGCTCACCCGCTAAGTCAATCGCAGCTGCCACAGAGACTAACGCAAAGGCATAGGAAGTGCGATCGCGTAACTTTAAGTAAACCCCTGATTTGGCAAATGGCACTGGGGGCAAAACCACAGAGCTAATCAATTCACCTGGCTCTAAGTTTGTATCTCGCTGGGGTGTGTTCCCTGGTAGTCGGTGAAAGTCTGTCAATGGTATTTCCCGTTTACCCTTGGGGCCTTCCACAATAACAACAGCATCCAGAGCCGCAAGAGGGACACACATATCTGAGGGTTGAACTGCCACGCATTGGTCACTAGCCCCAAGGATGGCGTGCATCCGGTTGATGCCCGTTGCTGCCGGACAGCCGCTTCCCGGTTGCCGTTTGTTGCAAGGGAAGGCGGTATCGTAATAGTAGGGACAGCGAGTGCGTTGCAGTAGGTTGCCCCCGACGGTTGCCATATTGCGGATTTGCTGAGACGCACCAGAAAGAATCGCCCGAGACAGGATTGGATAATCGCGGCGAACATCAGGATGGTCTGCCACTGCTGTGTTAGTTACCAGCGCTCCAAGACTTAGACCACCCTCACTTGTGCGTTCAATGCGCTTCATCTCTAATCGAGAGATGTCGATTAGTTGCGATGGCTCATCTAGAAAGACTTTGAGACGGTCAACTAAATTCGTACCGCCTGCAATCAATATCGCATTTTGGTCATCCGTTGCCCGTTGAACTGCATCTTTCACAGAGGTAGCACGGGTGTAAGTGAAGTTGTTCATCTGAGCATCTCCTGGGGTTCATTGACCATCACATCTGCGGCAGGAGAGGGCGGTTTTTGTCCCATTACCTGCTGAACTGCTGCCACAATGCCGTTGTAAGCGCTACATCGACAGAGATTACCACTCAGTCGCTCCTTGATTTCAGCTTCAGAAAGTTCAGCCAACTGTGGGGGACGAGCCAAATCTGGTGTGACAACGCTGGCACAGCCGCGTTTGACTTCATCAAGTAAGGCAACAGAAGCACAAATCTGTCCTGGGGTACAATAGCCGCACTGGAAGCCATCGTTATCAATGAATGCTGCCTGCACTGGATGGAGAGTATCGCCCATCGCCAGCCCTTCAATGGTGACGATCGCCTTGTCTTCCTGCATCACTGCCAGAGTCAGGCAGGAATAAACTCGCTCACCATCGATCAGAACAGTACAGGCCCCACACTGCCCATGATCGCATCCCTTTTTGCTGCCCACTAGCCCCAGGCGATCGCGCAGGGCATCTAAGAGTGTGACACGCGGCTCAAGGTCGAGGGTTTGCTGCTCACCGTTAACAGTAAGTTTCACATTCATCTCACCTGGATTACTTTGGCTAGCGTCCTTTGCTACGCCTGCCTGATTAAGCAATGAGGGAGCGGCTATAGCTGTTCCGGCAGCAGTCAGTGCCTGTCCCAAAAAACCGGGTTGAGATGTTTTTTCCACCCTTTTTTTGTGTTCCATAATTCGTCCTTCTAGATTGAATAATCCGGTAATTTTGAGAACTTAGGGATATGCATAGCTATTTAATATTGTGTACATAATTAAGGTCGAGTGCAGGTAAGGTCTGGGGAAATAAGGAAAAAATCAGACAAAGTACGCTTTCCCAAATAGCCGGATCATCTTCTCAGCCGTGGATTTAGCATGATATTGCTGTTTGTCCCACCTCTATTGACTAAAGCGATAGTTCTACTAAGTATTTCTTAGCAAAACGAAATATTTTGTCTTGGGTTAAAATGCAATACGCTTGGGTTAAGGCTAAAACTCTTTATCAAAGTCAACTTTTTTAACGAACCGCAGAGGCGCAGAGAAGCCAGTGCGTTGGGCGGGTTCCCCGACTTGTTCGCGCAGCGTCTCCCAAGGGGAGAAGCAACTGGCGCGAAACAGAGAGAAGAGAAAAAATGCTTAACTGAACTGTATTGGGTTAAAATGTCTATTTGAGGCTAAATTCTCAGTTTTGGTTTTTAGGCGATGTCTACGACGTGGCAAGAGAAGAAAATCTGGCGTTGCAAAACAGTGGGATTAATTTGAGCAAGCAGGAAAGGCAGGGGGAGAAATAAGCTTTAGTTGCTAAATCAATCCCGCAAATATGCAACGCTATAAATCTTAATTTTAAGCACGCCACCGGAGTATTTGACCCTTGACAGGATTCACAAATTCTCGTCCTTCAGTCACAGACCGAGCATACTCCCGTTTTAACTGGTAGTACCACTGCGCCTGCATATCTGAATCCTTAATCAGTCGCAGCACAGGATTATATTTCAGACCAATCTGCTGCTTTTCCACAACCGTTCGGTCTTGACCAAGGAAAGTCCGCGCCAGCACATGCATCAGTGGTTTAAAAAATCCCACCCAAGGGAGTGTCCAGTAAAGAGCAAAAGTTACCTCAGTTTCTGTGTCTGAAATGGGTGTAACTGCCGTTAAATTAACGACTCGATGGTTGCCAATGGTGGTTTCTTCGACTCTGACTCCAGGTAAACGAAAAGAAATCTCCGTTTCCGGAACACCACCGCCAATCAGCCAGTATAATCGACCCCCATTCGCTGGTAATCGGTGTCGTCGCATCGTGAAGCCGTAGGGCGAAGCGTCGAATTGCTTTACTTCCTCGTGCAGTTGCTCATTTCGCCACCACCAAGCACGATGAACGTAGGGTGAATGGGCAGGGTCCATCAGACCTACCACTGCATGATCTACAAAACAGGGGAATCTCATGACTTCTACAAACTGCGGCGATCGCTCATCAAACCCTGGAATTACCGGAATCTCCATCTCAGAAGCAGGCTGAGGGTTATCGGGATCAGTCATATATATCCAGATATTCCCTTGGGCTTCCCGAGTTGCATAGGATTGTACATCAAAGCGACTCAAATCCATCTGCTGTTCTTCTACAAGAGACGGGATCGCAGTACAGCGCCCACCGGAGTTAAAGCGCCAACCGTGGTAGCAGCATTCCACTTCCTGCCCATCGAATCTACCACAACTCAAAGGCACGGCCCGATGAGGACAAATGTCCCGCATCGCAGAGACTTTGCCATCCTGGCTGCGGACTAACAGCACCGGTTCTCCTAAGAAAATCCGGCTGATCATCATCCCTGGCTTGATCTGATTACTAGGCAGAGCATAGTACCAAGTATTACGTAATACAAAGTTAACGTTATTCATAACTAATTGCCTCTGCCTTTGACACAACGAAAGTCCTGGTTTGTGGAAAGGAAGGTTATGCTTGAAAACATTTTTTCAGATTCTTAATTACTGTAAGTAAATTTAACTGATGCACTTTTTAGTTATGCTCGTAATTCTCTCAGATTTGGGTTTTTCTGGGAGGATTGCAGGTGTAAAGTCGAATTATTCACCAGAAATTTGGACAAATACCGTTCTTTTGCGCGGCCCATCCAACTCAAAAAACAACACAGATTGCCAGGTTCCCAAAGCTAATTTACCATCCACAATGGGAATTATCTCACTAGTGGTCAGCATCATTGCCATTAAGTGAGAGTGCGCATTAATCGGCTCATCTTCTGGGACATCTCTTAAATGCAAGTCATTATGCAAGTAACTGTCTGATTCGGGGGCTAAATTTTGCAAGAACATTTTTATGTCTTCTAACAATCTGACTTCATTTTCATTGATAGCTAAAGCTGTTGTTGTGTGTCGAGAAAATACTAAAACTTGTCCATTTTTAAGCGATGTTGAAGCCAGAAAGTCTTTGATTTGTGGTGTGAGATTATAAATATTAATTTTTGGTTCAGTTTCAATTTCAATTAACTGATTAATAATTGGCATCTGTTCAATTTTATATTTGAGATTGCAAACGAGGTACGCCAACATAGTCTAACGCCCTCATAAATTAAATATCAACTCCTAACTCCTAACTCCTAACTCTTAACTCCTAACTATAGTTTCCAAACCTTGCACTAATCTTTCTATACCTTCTTTTGCCGTCTCTTTTTGCAGCGCCCCATAGGCAACGCGTAGGTAGCATCCGTCATTCATGCCAAAGGTTGTACCTGGAATGACGGCTACTTTATGTTCCTGGATTAGTCTTTTAACTAACTCAAAAGCATCCATCTGGGTATTAACTTTGAGGAAAAAATAGAAAGCGCCATTGGCGGGTGTAATACTACATAAACCTTGTAGGTGGTTGAGCGAGTCGAGTACTAGTTGCCGAACTTGAGCGATTGCACCTATATTACTCTTCAAATACTCCTCTTTTGCTTGCAATGCCCCTAAAGCTGCATATTGAGAAATTACTGGTGGACAAATCAAAATTGTATCCTGCACTTTTTTGATGGCGACAAATAAGTGTTTGGGAATCACCATGTAGCCAATCCGCCAACTTGCAAAACCGTATGCTTTGGAAAGGCTAAAGAGAGAAATAGTGTACTCGCTACTACTCCCAAATGCACCAGGGGAAACGTGTTTTACCCCGTTATAGGTAAAGTATTCATAGGCTTCATCGCTAATGTGGTAAATGCCGCGAGTCCCTTCGGCACAGCTTCGCTGAACGCTACAGATTCGATTTACTTGGCGCAATGCCGCTTCTGAATAGACAACTCCAGTCGGATTATTTGGTGAAATTGTGACTACAGCCCGTGTTTTGGGTGTAATTGCTTGAGCGATCGCTTCTGGACGCAGTTGGTAATTTTCATCCGTCGCCACTAACACTGCACGACAACCAGCCATTGCGATCGCCATTTCGTGGTTGAAATAGTAGGGCGTATTCAGAATAATTTCATCGCCTGGGTTAGTGATCGCAAGAATGGCATTCATAAATCCCATATTGCTCCCGGCTGTGACGACGATGCAGTTTTCCCGGTTGATTTCAATGCCGTTGAAGGCTTGCAATTTTCCTGCAAGTACTGTCAGCAACGGGGGAATTCCCTCAACTGATTTGTATAAATTATTAGCGGGTTCGGCGAAGAATTTAGCTAAAAATTCTCTAGCTTCCGGTGGTGGATTGTAATAAACAACACCCTGTCCTAGAGAGATTGTTCCAGGAGAGTTTTTAATCAGTTCCCCAACCACAGGAATAATTGGCGACTGTACCGCCTGCATACGAGAGGTTAGGGATTCCATATTTCCATGCCTATCTACCTGGCTTTAGTATCTCTTAATAGGAAGCAACCGACTAGGGCGTGTTTTCAAACTCAAAAAGTAGATTAGGTTAAGCGTAGCGCAACCCAACAAAGCAACGCAAATGTTGGGTTTCGTTCCTCAACCCAACCTACATTTAAGTCTAATAGGACTTACGCACTAGCAACGGAAAATCGAACCACAGAGGACGCAGAGAAGCCAGTGCGTTGGGCGAGTTAAGAGACTTGTACTCCTACGGAGAAGCAAGCTACGCGCAGCGTCTCCCCTTCTCCCAAAGGGAGAGGCTAGCGCCAAGGGAGAAGCAACTGGCGCGACACAAAGAGAAGTCGGAGCGGCGGCTTCCGCCGATCTGAACTTCGGTGGGAATAAGAGTTTGAGAGTTTTTTTGCGTAAGTCCTATCTAATTTGGGGTTTGAAAACAGTCCCTAGTGGTCTGTCAATAAATAATTGAGGGGTGCGGATTGTTCATAGTTGGCGCTGTCTTTGAAGACAGTGCCAACTATGAACCGATCAAATAAACTTGGCAGACTCAGACTTCTGTTTGTGTCTTTTTGTTCATTTCCCTCTTAGCAAAGAAGGTAAGGAAGAGTTACAAATGGGGTGAAATGGTTCGGTTTAGCAAAATAATTCACCGGATTTGCGATTACCCAAAAATTTAGTCAATCGAAATCTGTTGAGGCCCAGTGGCTTTGCCATTATGTGCGTCTATTGTGATATTGGTGTAACTATTTGAGCGGATCTGTTGATCCAGCCAGCTTTTAACAGGATCGTCTGCAAGATTGAGCCGAAGCACACCAGAGAATAACCCACCCACAAATGAGACTGGATGCTGGATAAACTCTCTGAATATAGGTGACAATTCATTAATGAACATTAAAAGACTCCTGGCGGTGCCGTAAAAAATTATTACTTCTTAATTGATCGTAACCTGTTGAGCAATATCTAGTTAGCGGTAACAAAAAATACAATTAACTGGGTGTAAAGATGAAATAAATAGCTAAATATTGGAAGACTGTGCTTCTATGAATAAAACTGTCTTTATTTAAAGTACACAGTTACTAATAAAATTTATATATTACTTAAGTATGAACTTTACTAGCAAATAAAATTAGGCGCGGCTTATTTGGCAAACAGCTTACTTATAGTTATACCAAGTTGCGAACTTTTTGAACTTCAGCTCGAACACCAAAATTCCCAACTTCTTAAAGACATCGAGAATCTGAGCCTGCTGCATTTAACTAGAGAGAATCTATAAACTGCTGTACTTTTTCCAGGAGTGGCTGATGTTCGATTTTCTCTGCTAACTCTTGGGCATTTTGGTAGCACGATCGCGCCAATTTTTTGCGTTTCGTTGTGGCGTAAAGGCTTCCCATATTCAGCAAAGTTGAAATTTCTCCGAGACAATCGTTTAGTTGTTGATAAATCGTAATGGCTTGTTTATAGAACTTCATTGCCTGCCGATGCTCTGCCAGGGTGCTGTAGGTAAAACCAATGTTGTGAAGCGTTGTTGCCTCGCCAGAGCGATCGCGGATTGCTCGACGTGTCAAAAGAACTTGATAGTAGAGTAATAACGCTTGTTTCGGTTTTCCTAAATCACTATAGATTGAGGCAATATTATTCAAAGTGGTTGCTTCACCAACCAAATTCTTGACAGCTCGTTGAATTGGAAGTGCTGCTTGTAAAAATTCTAGAGCTTGCTCAAACTTGCCTAAGATATTGTAAGCAAAGCCAATGGCATTTAGGGTTGTTGCCTCACCAGAAAAGTCACCTAACAATCGCCGCATCCTCAAAATTTGGTGTTGTAGTAACAGTGCCCGTTTCGGTTCTCCTAAGTGGGTATAAATTAGCGCTACATCATTAAGAATAGAAACTTCACTTTCAATATCTTGCAATCGCCTAAAGATTGGCAGTGCTTGATCAAAATATTCCAACGCTTGCGAAAAGCGTCCAAGACGGCTGTAGGTAGAACCCAAATTGCTAAGTGCAGTTGCTTGTGCTGGCGCGTTGCCAATTTCGACAGCAACCAAAAGTGCCTGATGAAACACCTCTAATGCTCTTTGAGGTTGCCAGCAACTGAGGTGAGCTAAACCGAGGTCGTTCAATGTATAACCTTCCCTAACTCGGTCTGGAATTGCTCTAGCCAAGTGTAAATTTTTGGTTGCAAGATCGAGAGATTCTTGAAATTTCCCGCACTGGTAGTAGCGGTTTGCTTGCTCACGACGTTGTTC
The DNA here is from genome assembly GCF_036917615.1 of Nostoc sp. Taxonomy (GTDB): domain Bacteria; phylum Cyanobacteriota; class Cyanobacteriia; order Cyanobacteriales; family Nostocaceae; genus Nostoc. Next base: position 97,439 of record NZ_JBALCZ010000040.1, on the reverse strand, counting down.
CCACTCTTTGACTTGATTTAAAGGTTGCGTCATCTGAACCTCAGTTGCATTCTGTGATACATAAGCAGGACATCTTTTGGGAATGAACCCTTCTTAGGTTAGGTTTCCCAAAATTGAGTTAATATTTATCTTCTACCTTTAGATATAAGACGAAAAGAGAGAACTGTGGTGTTGTTTCATGCTTACAGGGATATCTATGAAGCAATTAATACAAATTACCTAGTAGTAATGCACAGCTATACACCCCTACCAAAGACCTAAACCATGTATTCTCTACAGATCCATTGAGTTTGCAGCAGTGGTTTTGATTTTTGGCAGTTAGTTCTCCCATGATTCTGTGGGCACGGCTATGAATCGTTTTGATCCACCAAATTAAATTAGGCAAGCCAAGGTCAGCACCAAATAGTGGCAAAATTTCTAGGTTGAGGACTGATAGTTTTAAGATTGTAAAATGTAAAGAGAATCATCCCGGCTGCCATTCTGTGTATGAGATAGCGTAGTACACTACATCATGACCATAATAGATAGCATTCTTTTGGTACTTCATTCTTACCTTTTGAATCACACCCACTGAAGCGATGTTTTCACCGATGAGCGTAGGCGTAGCCCGCCTTCGGCATCGCTACTATCCAATCTAGCTTCACTTCCCAAAATCCAAACTTTAAAGTTACTTGAGAGGCTTCAGTCCCTAGTCCCATGTTCCAATAGGACTTGTCAAACAGATAGCCAAGATCAACTTCCGGCGTTATACAGGGTAAAAAGATGAATCAGGTAGTCACTGAGCTAATCCAGCAATGGCTGTTAACAAACGAAATTTCACAAGCTGATAGGGAAATAGGTAAGAAGTTACCACTAAATGCGGTTGAACAGCCTTGCTAGTAAGGAAGTTAGTTATGTAAAAAAACTTTTCATCATATAAATGGAGTTAATCTATGCAGCAAAAAATCTTGATTTTAGCAGCAAATCCTCAAGGCACAACACCACTGCGTTTAGATGAGGAAGTGCGTGAAATCGATGCTGGATTGCAGCGAGCAAAACACCGCGATCAGTTTGTCTTAGAGCAGAAGTGGGCAGTGCGACCGAGAGATATTCAGCGGGCGATGCTGGATATTAATCCACAGATTATTCATTTTTCTGGGCATGGAACGAAAGATGAGGGTCTGGTATTTGAAGATGAAACAGGTTCGGCAAAGCTAGTCAATGGAGAAGCTCTAGCGGGACTGTTTGATTTGTTTGCTGATCAGGTTGAATGTATTGTTCTTAACGGCTGTTACTCGGAAATGCAGGCAGAAGCAATCTCTCAACAGATTAACTATGTAATTGGCATGAAAAAGGCAATCGGAGATAGAGCAGCAATTGAATTTGCTGTAGGTTTTTACGATGCTCTAGGAGCAGGACGCTCCGTTGAATTTGCCTACAAATTTGGTTGTGCTGCAATTCGGTTAGCAGGTATTCCAGAGCAACTAACCCCGACTCTAAAGAAGAAACCAAATATGCGGGAGACAGTTGCTAAGATAAGTTGGTCTCAAGACCAGCCTCCAGTCTCAGATGAATCTGCGTCTGAGTCAGATCAGGAACTAAACGAGTTCGACAAAGAGATACTTACAGAACTCTTGATACGTAGTGGACGTGCAGAATATTCGGCACGAAAAGCACTATGTATCAAAACTGGAATTGAACCAAATCAACTTGGATTTATAAGAGAATCTGCTGACACTGACTTTGCCTTACAGCTCATTAATTATTTACATAATATAGATGATAAACAAGCTCTTTGTAAAATAAGTAAAGAACTTGAAGTTGTCTTTAAAAGAGGGAAGTACTCAGCTGATTTAGAAAATATTAAATCAAAATTAAATTGTAAGTAATCTGTAAGTTAAATATATGTTACAAGATTTAAACCAAGATGAACTAAATGCATTAGCAAACCTATTAGTTATTAGCCAGAAAGGAAAAGCACGAGAAGCACTATGTATAAAGATTGGAATAAGCCACTACAAGGAACTTGGTTTTATGTACGAATCTTCAGAAGATAGCTTCGCTATAAATTTAATTAACTACTTAAATACAGTAGGAAATACAAAAGCCATCTGTCATCTCTGTTGTAAGGAGCTAGCGCCTATTTTTCAGGGAGGAAAACATGAATCTTTTTTAAAAGAAATTGCCGTAAAACTTAATTGTAATCAGGAATTTAGACATAATTATCCAAATCCAAGCACTGTAGAACAACAAACTTCTCCAACACCTAGTCTTGTTACTGAATTCAGAATAAATTCCTCTAATCAACCAGATGGAGCAAAATCTCAATCAACAAGACTTAATTGGTTGGCTGGTGGAGCAATTTTTTTAATTGGGTTAGCTAGTTTGGCAGGGTTTCAAATTTCTAGAACGCAATCGGTTAACTCACGCTACATTCAACTACAAAATTTACTATCACAGGAGAGATGGCAAGACGCTGATCGTGAAACCGCTAATAGGATGTGGGAATTGGCTGGCAAATGGGAAGAACGCAGCCTTCAAGCAAAAGACTTTGAGAATTTTTCGTGCGAAGACTTACGTACTATAGATAATCTCTGGACAAAATACTCTAAACAACACTTTGGTTTTAGTATTCAGAAGCGCATCTTCCAATCAAGCGATGTAAACAATGATCTTTTGAAGTTTATGAGTCAAATTGGGTGGGGAAAGTTAGATGAGAAGGGTATTTTTTCGTACGTGCCATTACCTGAATATTCTCTTAGCAGTCCAGAAGGAGAGCTCCCCTGGATAGTAACTTATCAAGGTAGTGGTGATCGTAACGCATATATATCTAGAATTATAAAGTGTCGCATATAGTATGATTTATAGGTGTTGCTGAATCATGGGATGATTTCGCTCAATTTAGAACGAGTTATCAATGGTTTCAACCGCCAATTTATCCCGCATTTATGCAACGCCGATTTATAATTATCTTTCCAAAATAGACACTCCAAATAAGACAAAGGTAATCCCATACTCCTGACTTTCCCGTTAAGTATCTCTAGCAAGCTGCCAACCCTCTCAACGAGACGCTACGCAAATACAAAGGTCGTGTAGTTTTAACCAGCCAGGTTATAGTACCTGGATACCAATGAGAGTATTACGTCGATGTTCTAAGTAACCGCCATATCGAGCGATGCCTGCGGCGGGCTGCGCCAACGCTTCAACAGCCCAACTAACTGTTAATATTTTTGGTAAGTTTGGGTGATTTAGCGCTCATTACCTGAAGCTGAAGGAGATTAATTTATTCTGAATCCTTTGTGAGCAAGCTTTTCGAGACTTAACGGGAAAAGTTAGCCAGGTGAATACCTAATAACTACTGGGTTGCTCAAAATGGGAGCAAGTTCATCCAGGTCTTGAGGAGTATAAGGTCTTAGTAGCAGTCTTGCGGTTTCTATCTCAGGCATGATATCAGAGTAAAAGGCCAAACGCTACTTTAAACAAGGGTATTTTTTTACAAACATTAATATAATGCTCTTACTATGAGCATCTACCAATCTCTCAAAAAATCTTATACGCAACATCGTCGCAGTGAAAATGACTGGCGGTTGTTTTTGCGTTTAGTGCCTTATGCCCGTCGTAGCGGACGATTGTTAACGCTGTCGATGTCCCTACTCGTACCGATCGCGCTAGCGAATGCCATACAACCACTGTTGATTGGCCAAGCTATCTCCCTAATTCGCCATGAACCAAGCACTTACGAATTTCTCAGGAATCGCCCCTTGTCGCAAGGGCTAAATATCCTGGAGGGATTATTGGTGATAGCGATCGCAATCCGATTGATTTTGACAGGCTACCAGGGTTATCTAGTCCAGAAGTTAGGGCAACAAATCACCGCAGCAATTCGCCAAGACTTATTCCAGCATGTGACATCTTTAGCAGTCCGCTTTTTTGACCGCACGCCCGTAGGTAAATTAATCACCAGAATCACCAGCGATGTGGAAGTGTTAGGCGATGTCTTTTCTACTGGGGCAATTGGCATTGTGTCCAATTTGTTTTCTATGCTAGTGATTTTGGGTTTAATGTTTTCCATCCAATGGAAACTCACTTGCTTGCTGCTATTGATGTTGTTTCCAATTACCTGGTTAATTGTTTACATTCAGCAACAGTACCGCAAAGCCAATTACAAAGGGCGGGACGAACTTTCTATCCTGAACTCACAGCTACAAGAAAATGTGCTTGGCATTAACGTGGTGCAGTTGTTCCGCAGGGAAAAATTTAATGCCGAATTGTTTCGCGCCACGAACACCCGCTACACTCAGCAAATGGATCAAACCATCTTTTATGATTCATTTATTTCAGCAACCTTGGAATGGATTGGTCTGATTGCGATCGCAGGTGTTTTGTTGGTAGGTGGTTGGTTACTGTTGGGAAAAAACTTGACTTTTGGGACTTTATCTGCGTTTATATTGTATGCCCAGCGATTATTTGACCCTTTAAGGGATTTTGCGGAAAAATTTACGGTAATTCAAGCTGGTTTCACTGCCATTGAACGCGTAGGCAATATATTAGATGAACCGATAGAAATCCGCGATCGCGCCAATGTGCGCTTCTCAATATTTGATGCTAAATTCGGCTACATAGATGAGATAGTTGCAAATCTAGAATCCCCAGATATCACTTCCCTGCCTGAATTGGGAGAGATTCGCTTTGATCACGTCTGGTTTGCTTACAAAAATGATGATTACGTAATTAAAGACTTAGATTTCACCATTCAGCCTGGTGAAAAAATAGCATTAGTCGGCCCCACAGGTGCGGGTAAAACTTCGATCATCCGTCTTTTGTGCCGCCTCTACGAACCCACACTAGGACGGATTCTCATAGATGGTGTCGATATTCGAGAGGTACCACAGGCAGAACTGCGGCGCTACATGGCAGTAATTCTACAAGAAGGCTTTTTGTTTGCTGGCGACGTTAAAAGCAACATTTCTTTAGGAGATGGCTATACCGTTGAACAGATTCAACAAGCAGCAGAGCAAACCAATATTGCCCAGTTTATAGAAGAACTACCCCAAGGCTATGATACTCAACTTCGAGAACGGGGTACAAATATTTCTAGTGGTCAAAAGCAACTTTTAGCCTTTGCGCGGGCTGCCATTCGCAATCCCCAAATTTTGGTACTAGATGAAGCTACCGCTAGTTTAGATGTTGGGACAGAAGCTTTAGTTCAAGAGGCATTAAACCAGCTTTTGCTCAGACGTACCGCGATTATTATCGCTCACCGCCTGTCTACGATTCGCAATGTAGACCGGATTTTTGTTCTCAAGCGTGGCGAATTAATCGAGCAGGGAAGTCATGAGCAACTACTGCAACAGGGAGGACTTTACGCTACTTTACATAACTTGCAGATGTTGGGAACTGAGAGCTGATTCGTAAACAAATGCTTAAGATACCATCCGCTTTATCATCAAACGAATCAATAAACCATAAATCATTGCTTCACTTAACTCTGTGTACAACTCATAATCCTTACTCAAACGGCGAAATCGATTGAGTCACCCGAATGTCCGTTCCACAATCCATCGTTTCGGCAATCGCTCAAATGTTTTCGAGTTCCTTTGAAATAACCTCAACACGAACCTGTTCTTTGCAAACTTTCTTGACGGCTTGAGCAAAGTTTTCTCCTGAATAGCCTTGATCTACCCAAACAACTTCCAATTTGGACAATTCAACAGCCGCTTCATGCAGTACAACTACAGCACCCAAACGTTCCGATGCATTGGCTTGAGTCACTAGAACACCAATCAACAACCCTTGAGAATCTACAACTATATGTCGCTTACGCCCGAAATCATCCCATGATTCAGCAACGCCGCTTTTTCTACCTACAAAAAGTTTTTGGAACATCTCTGCTTTATGCCCCATCCATTTCGCTGTCTCTGCAAGCCACAGTGAGCGATCGCCTGACTCATCTGATTACTGCTTAATCGCATTAAAAGCTGTAGCCTTTATTCGGCATAGCTTAGAGCTTTTCTTAGTACTATGCCTATGGAATACTAAGAATTTAGACTACAAAGAATCACAGGAGATTTGTTGTGAGATATCGAAGACTGCAATCATTATTCCGGGACGGCTCGATCATTTTGCGCTTCTCGCTCATCACCCTTGTATTTTCAGTCCTACTGTTAAGCTTTCAGGGAAGATTGTTCCAGACTTCTGTAATTGCAGTTCCGATGCAATCGATGCCTTCTAATCCCTGTAGTGCTTTAATGCAAAGAGATTTTGCAGCCATTCCCGATGCCCCCACCGCAATTGTTTCGGCTCAAATCATTCCTTCTAAGGATAAGACTCTTGAATACTGTGAGGTGAAAGGATACGTTACACCACAGATTCAGTTTGAGGTGCGGCTACCCACCCAAAATTGGAATCGTCGTTATCTCCAGGTAGGCTGCGGCGGATATTGTGGCAGTTTGAACGCTTCACCAGAATGTATTACTGCACTCAATCAAAACTTTGCCGTGGCTTTCGATAATACTGGACATATTGGCGGCGGTATAGGCACTCCGAGCGCACTGTGGGGACTGGATCAACCCCAACTGCGGGCTGACTTCGGCTATCGCTCGGAACACGTTACAGCACTAGCAGCAAAAGCGATCGCCACCGCGTTCTATAGCAAAAGTCCCAGTTATTCTTACTTTCAGGGCTGTTCCAATGGCGGACGACAAGCTCTGATGCTAGCACAGCGATACCCCAACGACTTTAATGGCATTATTGCGGGCGCACCCGCCGCCATCCAAGCACCCCTGAATGGCGAATATGAAACCTGGAACGAACGCGCAAACCAAGATTCTCAAGGAAATTCTATTCTGTCCCCCGATAAACTTGTGCTGATTCATCAAGCAGCGATCGCCAATTGTGATGGTCAAGATGGTTTATTAGATGGGCAAATTACCGATCCCAGAGTTTGTACCTTTAAGCCAGAATCACTCCGTTGTAGTGGCGATGGCGAACAGGCAAATTGTTTAACGACGGCTCAGATTGCAGTTGTGAAAAAACTATACGGTGGTGTGGTAGACAGCCAGGGTAGATTGCTCTACCCTGGTAGCCAAACAATTGGCTCAGAACTGGGGTGGGCAGCAAGCATCGTCACAGATAGAATGCCGCCCTTTGCAGCACAGATTTCCAACCGCTATCTGAAATATCTGGCTTTTTCCAAGAGTCCGCCCCCATCCTTCTCTTACAAAGACTGGCAATTTACGGTTGAGGGCTTTAATCAGCTGCGTCCTCTAGGCAAAGTGTACAATGCAACTAACCCTAACCTGAAAGCATTTCGCGATCGCGGTGGCAAGCTCATTCTCTATCATGGGTGGTCTGATCCAGCGATTCCTCCTCAAGGCACAATCGCTTATTATCAAGCAGTTCAAGATACAATGGGCGGTCTTACCAAGGTACAATCGTTTGCTAGGTTGTTCATGCTGCCTGGAATGTATCACTGTCAGGGCGGAACTAATCCCAGTCGCGTGGATTGGCTGATACCGATGGTAGCATGGGTGGAACAAGGCACTCCCCCAACTAAAATCATTGCCTCGCAAAAGGCTGATGACTCAACCAGTGGTGGGTTCAGTAATCCGACAGCAAGAGCAACGAGCAGCAAGGCAGTTATTATCAGAACCAGACCGATATTTCCTTACCCGATGCAAGCCAAGTATCAGGGCAAGGGAAGCATCGACAATGCCGCCAACTTTGTCGGGATAATGCCTTCCCCAATCCCAAGCGCTCGCATTGATTGGATTGGCAATGATTTATTTGAGCCTCAGTAATTTGATAAAGTGTCAAAGTTATGGTTATGCCTAAATGCCCATTTAACCTACCACTTTTGGCGCATCCACCCGTAGACTCATCTGCTCACAACGCACAGTTAACCAAGGCTGACCTAAACCTATTCCAAAAAAAGGACTTTCGGCGGGAATTTCTAACTTAGAACTAATCAAACCTAATACAGACTCAAATTCAGCAGGGAATATTAGCAAATCAGCACCCTTGGCGCTGAAACTAGAGGCACTTAACCATTGTCGCCATGCCAAGTTCTGCCGATTATAGTTAAGACTACACAGCTTCTGGTTTCCTTGATGTACAGCGACATGCTTTCCTTGTTCCCAGGTAAACTCAGCTAGTTCCTTTGGTAGTCCCCAAATTTCTCGACCACCAGCGACCGAATCAGGATTATCTACATAAATGTGAGAAATCCAAGCGCCGATTTTCCTCTGGTAATTAACCAAAGCTGAGACAATAATTAACTCACTGTACTCTAGTACTGAGCCTGACCCGTAATTAGATAAATACACGCTACCGAGGGTTTTACCAGGCCATACAGAAATAATTTCTAACTCTAAGGGAATCAAAGGGCGCACTTGGTGAATATTTACCAAATGCAGAGTTTGGATAGCGTTGCCTTAAAGTGTCCAAGGTGCTTGGGGATATGGCATAAAAAAGTTAAGAGTTGAGAGTCACACAACCAGAGGATTTTAGATTAAAGAATTGACCCCAGCAATCAAGTCAGGGGGTTTTTGACTATCTCCTATCCTCGCAAATCGGGGACGATAACGTGGTATTTGTTTGCTAAGACTGGAATAGACCTCTTGCATAAATCAAAAATAAAAATCCCAAACAGCCAAAGCGTAGCTTTGTCTCCCCTAAGAGCAAGCTCTTAGGGGGTGGGGTGTTGGGGACTTTTGCAAAAGGTCTAATCTGTTTGCGCTAGCCAAACCATGCACGTAAAAAATCGAAGCTGTTGTATGAGAAGATATGACTTTAGACTAGTTTTTACATAATTACGTTTTAGTAACAAAAGGATAATGCAATAGATGAAGGATTCTGTCGCTTTAACCTCTCGTATTATGGCGGCAATACGGGCCATAGAAACACAAAGACCAGATAGGTTATTTTCAGATCCGTTGGCGGCTTTATTAGCTGGGGATGAAATGATTGCAGAAGTTATGCCAACAGCCAAAGAACACCAAAATAAAGGCACACCCTTTGTTGCTACACGAACACGATTTTTTGATGATTTTTTGATGTCTGTTGCCCATCAAAGAAGTCAAATTGTCATTTTAGGAGCTGGGATGGACACCAGGGCTTTCCGCCTTACTTGGCATCCTGACACTCATTTGTACGAAGTAGACCAACCTGAAGTCTTGCAACTTAAAGAATCTCTTTTAGAAAATTCTCAAGCTTTATGCAATCGGCATTCGCTGTCAATTAACCTTAAAGAACCTTGGTCTGATCTGCTCATTGCTCAAGGATATCAAATTGATATCCCTTCAGTTTGGTTACTGGAGGGAGTATTTTACTACTTCAGTGAGAATGAGGTACATGACTTAATCAAGACAATTACTAACTTAAGTGCGCCCACCAGTTGCTTAGGGGCTGATTTAATAAATACAAAATTGATATTACAGACCGACGACGGATTATCTAAATATTGGCGTTATGGATGCGAGGAGCCAGAAACCTTATTTGCTAATTATGGATGGAAGGCATCAGTTGTTCAGCCAGGAGACGAACAAGCCCATTTTGATCGTTATATTTCTAAATTTCCACCACGAGATGTTCCAGATGTTGGTCGCATCTTTTTTGTCACAGCATTGAAAGAATAGCTCCATTTCTCTAAATAGCTAAGTTGGGAAAAATTTCCCACAAATCCCTCAAACATCTGGAAGAGGGATTATTTTTTTAGTAGCGTTGTTTCTCTATATATTTTTATAAAACTATTGAATTCGCATTTCTGCTTTTTGGCATTGAAGCTCCCAGATTAGCCTGAATTTAGCTATTTAATCATGACTATCAGCACTCTGTTTTTTTGGGTGAGCGCGCTTTTTGGAAGTTTCGCTATTTTCTTTCGGTAATTCAACTTGAGATTCTGGGACTGCCTGCTGAATGCGCTCTTTCAATTCTTTTGATTGCGTGACACCTTCGATTTCAGAAATAAACCTGTCCAACACTTTGACTGCGCTTTTATATTGAGGGGCTGACGGGGCGATTCTCCCACGCCCTGTGGTCAGAGATTTAAGAATGCGATCGCGCTTTCAACTCTCGCCTTTTGGGAGTTCGCGGCTTTACCAGTCGGATAAAATTCATCCGCTCATTCTGGCTCCAGCTTTAAAAAAAATTCTTTCTTAATAACCAGCAAAGTACTTGAAATCCAGCAAGTGCAGTGGAATAGTGGAATAATGGCAAACTTAAAACGAGTGGGAGACTTGGAAATTGATCAGGATCTGGATTATCAGCAGCGAGCGTGGATTATCCAACGCATCGGTTGGCTGGTTATCGCACTGGTCACTTTCGCAGGACTACTAGGAGTGTTCGGAACTGGCCTGTTAAGCAACGCCAAGGCAGGTAAGCAAACCGATCCATTATGGCTAGAGTATGAACGGTTTGAACGATTTCAGTCGCCAGCCAAACTCCGGCTGCATTTTAGCCCCAACGCAGAGCAGGCAGGCAAAATTCGGGTTTGGTTCAAGCGCGATTATCTAGAAAACGTTCAACTTCAGCAAGTGACACCAGAGCCAGAAAGCGTTGAAGCGCAATCAAATCGCTTCATATACACCTTTGCCAATCCCAAACCAGATCAACCCACCACGGTTACGTTCTACCTACAGCCAGATCAAATCGGTGCGTTATCGGGTTCAGTGGGTCTGGAAACGGGATCACCCATACCATTTAATCAGTTAGTTTATCCTTAATTAGAAATGTCAGGAGCTTGTTGTGGGTGCTGTTCTCCGTGCCGTTGCTGTTTACCTTTTTTTATTTATTCTCTTTCGCCTTGCAGGGAAGCGATCATTAGCGCAAATCACCACGTTTGACTTCATCTTGCTGCTGATTATCAGCGAAGCTACCCAGAACGCGATGATTGGAAATGATTACTCGCTAACGAATGGGTTTCTGGTGATTATGACGTTAGTCGGAATCGATATTGCACTGTCGCTTTGCAAGCAGCGATCGCCCCAAATCGAAAAGTTCCTCGATGGTGTGCCGTTAGTGATTGTGGAAGAAGGTCGCCCCCTAAAAGACCGCATGGCAAAGGCACGGGTGGATGAGGACGATATTCTGACCGCAGCCCGCGAATTGCAAGGCTTGGAACGCATGGATCAGATCAAGTATGCTGTGTTGGAGCGCAGTGGTGGGATTTCGATTATTCCCAAGCAGGAAAAGAGCTAATTGTGCTTGCCAAGATAGTTAATTTAAAAATAAAGTTTAAAATTTAGGTTAAGAGTTACTAATATTATTTCTGACTCTTAACTCCTAACTTCTAAAAAAATCCCCACTCAGGCATTTGCCTGAGTGGGTAATATGAAGCAAGACAAGATAATCTTCCCAAAAGAAGTAGGGGAATTATTTACTCTCTGTAAAATCAGCGTCAATCACATCATCGCCGCTACCAGAGCTAGATGTAGAACCGCCATCTTGAGGTTCAGCATCTGGTGCAGCACCGCCACCAGCTTGTTGATAGATGTTGCTACCAACAGCGAATAGCGCTTGTTGCAATTCTGGGGTGAGCTTTTTGATTTGCTCATCGTCTTCTTTAGCAACTGCTTCCCGCAGTTCTTTTACTAAACCTTCGACTTTGGTCTTGTCAGCAGCGGGAACTTTATCGCCCAATTCTTGTAGCTGCTTCTCAGCTTGGTATGCCAAGGAGTCGGCTTGGTTCTTGCGTTCAATCCTCTCACGCCGCTCTTTGTCAGATGAAGCGTTCTGTTCAGCTTCTCTCACCATCCGGTCAACGTCAGATTTATCCAGGGTGGAAGCGCCAGTTATGCTGATGGACTGTTCTTTACCAGTGCCTTTGTCCTTAGCGGTGACGTTAAGAATACCGTTAGCATCAATGTCGAACACGACTTCAATTTGAGGAACGCCGCGTGGTGCAGGAGGAATACCATCCAGGCGGAAGGTTCCCAAGCTCTTGTTATCGTTAGAGAATTCGCGTTCACCTTGAAGGACGTGAATTTCTACGTTGGTTTGACCATCCACAGCGGTGGAGAAGACTTCGGATTTCTTGGTGGGAATTGTCGTGTTGCGGGGGATAATTTTGGTCATCACGCCGCCCAAGGTTTCTACACCCAAAGATAGCGGTGTCACGTCTAACAGCAAGATGCCAGTTACATCACCAGCCAATACCCCAGCTTGAATGGCTGCACCAACTGCTACGACTTCATCAGGGTTGACGCTTTGGTTGGGGTCTTTACCCAATACCTGCTTCACAATCTGGTGGACTGCGGGAATGCGAGTAGAACCACCAACTAACACCACTTCATCAATATCGCCTTTGTTTAACTTGGCATCCCGGAGCGCGTTTTCCACAGGAACACGGCAACGGTCGATTAAGTCAGAGCAAAGTTCTTCAAACTGGGCGCGAGTCAGGGTTGTATCCAGGTGCTTCGGCCCATCCTGGGTAGCGGTGATAAATGGCAAGTTGATTTCTGCTTGGGTGACGCTAGAAAGCTCAATTTTGGCTTTTTCTGCGGCTTCCGTCAGACGTTGTAAGGCTTGTTTGTCTTTCCGCAGGTCAATACCTTCGGCTTTCTTGAACTTCTCAGCTAAGAAGTCAACTATTTTTTTATCGAAGTCGTCACCACCGAGGTGGGTATCACCAGATGTGGCTAGTACTTCAAAAACCCCATCTCCTACTTCCAGCACGGATACGTCGAAGGTACCACCACCAAGGTCAAATACGAGAATGGTTTCGTTACTCTTCTTATCAAATCCGTATGCCAGAGAAGCAGCGGTAGGCTCGTTGATAATCCGTAGAACTTCAATACCTGCAATTTTCCCAGCGTCTTTTGTCGCTTGCCGCTGGGAGTCGTTGAAGTATGCCGGAACGGTGATTACAGCTTGGGTTACGGTTTCGCCCAAGTATTTGCTGGCGTCTTCAACTAGTTTGCGAAGAACTTTTGCAGAAATCTCTTCAGGAGCAAACGGTTTACCAACTATAGGACAATCTAATTTGACATTGCCGTTGCTGCTGAGGACTTTGTAAGAAACTTCCGTAGCTTCGTTACTCACTTCGTCGTAGCGGCGTCCGATAAAGCGTTTGACTGAGTAAAACGTATTTTCGGGGTTCATCACCGCTTGGCGTTTGGCGATTTGACCAACCAAGTTGTCGCCATTTTTCGCAAATGCGACTACTGATGGCGTTGTCCGAAAACCTTCAGCATTAGCAATTACTGTGGGTTTACCACCTTCCATCACTGCCACGCAGGAGTTCGTTGTTCCTAAGTCAATTCCAACTACTTTTGCCATTTTAGGGGCTGGCTCCGTATAACTACAAATGAATGAATGAGAATATAAAGGACTAAATTTTGAACCAACAGGGTCAATAAATCAGCCAGTTCAGCATGAATACCTTTAGTTTGGCTATCTAGAGTTAAAACTCCAGACTATGCTGATATATATACTGAAGCTTAGTGCTAGCCAGTCCATGAAGGGTGGTTTCCCGAACCTTACTTGGGACGGTTAAACTAACTAAATACTTTTTTTAGTTGGTTCATGGATTAATTTGCCTTCACTTTGTCTAATGTATGAGAATTAATACTTTCAGTAATTAGGGTGAACCGTAACGTCAGAGTGGTGTTTGCCGTCTTTAGAGGTAACAAACTATAGAAACACTGAGGATAAAACAAAATTAAAAGGCGTCGCAGCTACGCCCAAAGCAGGCATCGCTTCCGTAATTCAGGGTAATTGCAATATTTAGTCATTGGGAATTAGGTGATGTGCGCCCTTGCGCTCTGCCGACTTGTTCGCCTTGGTGTCCACTTCTTCCAAAGGGAGAGGCAACTGGCGTCATTGGGCATTGAGCAAATTATTACTCCGCATGAGCGCTAGAAGTCGAGCCAGTGCGTTCCTGTCGTTTTGCGTCGGAAAGTAACTGGCGTGGAGCGGCGGCTTCTAGCGCTCTGTTAGCGCAGCCCAAAGCCAAAGATTCCGAAATCTCCGGTTAGCGAGTCATCGAGTCTCGGAACGAGCCTCACTTTTCAAGACAGGCATCTGAACTTTGGTGACTCACAACCCACTCTAGGAATCAAAGGCAGAGGATTTGCCTAGCCCAGAAAAAAGAGTTTCCCAATCAATCACAGGCGGTCTTTGTCCCTGGTTGACTATTTCAAAAATTTGTCTCGAACTACTTGGCTGAAAAAGGCATTCTACACAAGCGCTGGCTACGTCAATCCGGCTGGCATCACCCGAAAGTGTATCCCCAGTGCCTACTACCACACCGTATTTACCCCCGGTTTTTGCCTTCAAGAGCGTGTTGAGGTCGTATGAGGTATATGGTCCGTCAATGAGGCGTCCTGCGCGGATAATAGTGTAGGGTAATCCAGAATTAATAATCGACTCCTCACCCTTTTGTTTGGCATCCAACACGCCAAAAGCATTAAGAATACTAAAAGGAAACTGATTTTTACGGAGAATTCCGCAGGAAGAGACGAAAACGAATCGCTGCAAATTCCGGGGTGCTGCTGCCACTAGGTTGCTGACACCTTGGGCATCGACCTTTGCCGGACTATTCTTTGCCTTTGCCTGACTAGATTGGGGGTTAAGAAAAATTATTCCCCATTCAAGCAAGTTCGGGGATTGGTCAAACTCCCATTTCGTAGAGGGAAAAGCAGTGGTTCCGGTACAATTTATGATGTGGCTGACATCTGGCATAGCGGCTGGTAGTGTAGCTGGCTGGCGGATGTCACCAACGGCAATTTCCACTCTCTGGTTAAACATTTCTTCAGCTTTTGCAGCATTGCGTGTCAGCACACGAACTTTCAAACCCTTTTCCAGCAGCTTGCCTACCACCAATTGCCCGACTCCACCAGTAGCACCAGTAACTAGTACCAAATCTTCAACTGAATCAAAAGAAGTCATAAAGTGTCTTTGAGATAGTCTATTGCTAATCTACTTAAAAAAATGCGTAGGCGTAGCCAGCCGTAGGTATCGCCATGATCGGCTAACAGGTTAAGCGCGAGTGTTTTTCAGCCCCTAAGTGCGTAGGCGTAGCCCGTCGTAGACATCGCACTTAGAGGGGAAATTGCGCCCGAATTGTTCGGTTCTACCACTGTCATCAGTACACAAATGGCTATAACCTCTTAAGTAGTAGTGAAATGTCTACCCTAGACGCTGTTAGTCGCTCTTGAATTAAGGGGTGAAAAGTTGTGTACGAATGGATATTGCCAAGCCTGAGCGAAATCTTGGCTGAAAATCAATCAAGTGTAGCTGAATGTTCATCTGCTAAAGCAGAGCGGCAGTGGCGTGTCAGCCTAGCAGCGACAGAACATTTGCTATTAAATACTTTAGCAACTGCTTCACCTGCTACAACCCAAGGATTAGTTTTAGCTGCACCAGCACCCTTATTTAGTCAGCCAAAACTGACTCAAAGCCTACAAACAGTAACTTTTACAGCAAAACCATTTAACCCCTTGGCGCTGATGCCATTTCAGATGCCAGATGTGATGCCAAGGGCGGGCTACGCCAACGCATCTGTAAATGAAGAAATTGCTCCTCATGAATCAGTACTTCCTTTATTACCTGCCGATCCACTGGGAACAGAACAGTTTTGCTTAGTTTTTACAGATAAATTTAGATTAGTGCTGGTTTTAGCAACCCACAAGAACGGTAAAAAAACCTTTTCATTTTCTTTTCAGCCAGAAGTAGTGCAGCAGGCTTGGCGATCGCTAGGAGCAAGGGTAATGCTGGCTAATCCAGAATTTTTCGCCCGCCTGGATGCATTAGTACAACAGTATTCCCCGGTAGCACCAGATTGCCGGATCACGATTCAGTTTAGCCAGTTGTTGCTTCAGGAATTAACAGAAGCAGAAGATACTAGGGACTCTTTACTAGGGACTGGGACTGGGGACAAGGGGGACAAGGAGAATAACCCATCCCCAATCCCCAATGCCCAATCCCCAATGCCCAATCCCCAATGCCCAAATCCTGATGTGGAATTGCTCCAAGCCTTCGCTCACGAAGTCCGCACACCTTTAACAACTATTCGCACCATAACTCGCCTGCTGTTGAAGCGGCGAGACTTAGATGCCACTGTGATCAATCGCTTAAAAATTATCGATCACGAGTGTACCGAGCAAATTGACCGCATGGAGTTGCTATTTAAGGCAGCAGAACTGGAAACTACTGCCTCAGCAAAACCCTCAAAAACCCAACTCACGCCGATGTCTTTAGATCAAGTGTTGCAGCAGAGCATTCCCCGTTGGGAACAAGCAGCGCATCGGCGGAACTTAACTTTAAATGTTGTTTTACCCCAGCAATTACCAACAGTGGTAAGTAATCCCATGATGCTGGATCAGGTACTGACTGGTTTGATAGAGAATTTCACTCGCAGCTTACCTGCTGGTAGCCATATTCAAGTACAAGTTATCCCAGCTGGAGATCAACTGAAGTTACAATTATCGCCCCAATTCGGGTGCAAAGATTCCAATAAAGCCGCCACACCTGCAACGCCACCAATTCGCAAAGCTCTAGGTCAACTGCTGATGTTCCAACCAGAAACGGGTACGATTAGTTTGAATATCGCCGCAACCAAGCATTTGTTTCAGGCGATCGGTGGCAAACTGATTGTGCGCCAGCGTCCACACTATGGGGAAGTTTTGACGATTTTCCTGCCTTTAGAAGTTAGCTAGCAGAAGCCGATAGTTAGGAGTTAGGAGTGATGAGTTAGGAGTTAGGAGTTAAAAATTCATAACTCACAACTCATTTTCTGTAGCGATCGCTTTTGGGGTATCGCCAATACTTGCCAGTTGCACTGTAAATGTGGAACCTTCGTATAATTTACTTTTTACAGAAATAGACCCGCCACAGCGCAGCAGCAATTGCTGTACAATTGTTAATCCTAACCCAGCACCACCATAATCTTCAGTTGCTGCTGTACGCACACGATAAAACCGATCAAAGATTTTGGGAATCTCGCTTTCGGCAATACCGATACCTGTGTCGCGGAATTCTAATTGGACATAATCGCCTTGAATACGGGCACGCACCCATACTTGACCACCATTAGGGGTAAACTTAATGCTGTTGTGCAGTATATTAATCACAATTTGCCTCAGACCACCACTGACGCACCAAACAGATGGGAGTTCAGTCGGTATAGTGTAGGCTACCATAATCCCTTTTTCTTGGGCTACAGTTTGATAGGTACTGACTACTCCAGGCACAATATCAGCAAGACGCACCGACTCCAAAGTCGTCCCCTCCAAATTCCGTTCTAGCTGCACCAGTTCCAACAAACCAGTAATCAGGGAATTTTGCTGATCGCACTGGGTATTTAACATCTGTAAATAACGTTGTCGCTGGGGGGGTTTAAGATTAGGGGAATTCAATAACGAGAGTGCTGTCTTCATATGCGTCAAGGGTATACGCAATTCCTGACATACATTGTTCAGATATTCATCTTTGAGTTGGTCTTTGTTGTGTAGTTCTTGATTTTGCTGCTGCAACTTAGTGGTACGTACTGTAATGATTTGACGATTAATTTCATCTTGTCGCAAGAGTTGTTTTGCCAACAGTTGATTCATAAGTCCAGCTTGGGGCACAGTTGGACAAATAAAACTAGCAGGTATTGGGGATGATTCTGGGGCAATCGCTTGGTGGATACCATCTAATACTTGCTGAATTATTCTCCCCTCAACAGTAGTTATAATCAGCAACGGCTGGTTTTTATTAGTATTTACCTTCCCCGATGTCTGACTTTTGCGTTTTTTAAGTGGTCGATGAGCCAAAATTAAACTGCAAAACTGGGGCGATAACACCATCAGAAAGTTTTCCCGTCGCAGTTGGCTATCTGGTGGTAGGTGAACAGAGACATGATGGGGAGATAAGAGGGTATTTTCTTTCCCTGTTCCCCCTGCTGCCGTTCTGCCGCTCTCCTCAATCTGGCAAGTATAAATGAGACTAGACGCACCTACGGAGGATTGATAACGCGCTAATTCTGATTGCCAAATTTTATCTGGTGGTAGCTTCACCCATAAAGTGGCTGCAATTTGCTGCTCAATTAGTAAGTCAATTTGCGCTCTCACCAGTGATAGCAGAGTAGCAGGACTGAGGGACAATGGTTTAGGAGGCACTTGCACTCCCATAACCAGTTGATAAACAGACAGATCCTTAGCCAGAGAAACATTCATGAGTCAAGCACAACAAGGATGAAGCAAGAAATAATTCTGTCTTCGATTTTCACCTTTATATGTGCATTTTTTACAAAATCCCCACGGAAAGAAATATGAACTATGAATTATGGGCGATTTTTGTTGTGTAAAATACACATTTTCGGGTAGCACAGGTGTGCTACCCTACTTGGAATTAGGCTTGTATGTTCAGTCTTTGGTGTAAAGCGTCGCGTGCGTGTTCTCGGTCGTCAAAATGGATTTTCTCAGTACCGAGAATTTGATAGTCTTCATGACCTTTACCAGCAAGCAACACTCCATCACCGGGTTGTGCTTGTAAAATAGCGGTACTAATTGCGATCGCCCGATCGCAAATTACAGTTGGCTGCACTGTGTCAGCAATTCCCGCCAAAATATCTTTCAAAATCCGTTCTGGGTCTTCAGTCCGGGGATTATCCGATGTCACCACAGCTACGTCTGCTAATTCAGCAGCAATTTTACCCATTTTTGGGCGCTTAGTGCGATCGCGATCGCCGCCACAACCAAACACGCAAATCACTTTACCCGGTATAAACGGACGTGCTGCTTTCAGTAAATTTTCTAAACTATCGGGTGTGTGGGCATAATCCACAATCACGCTAATATCTTGGTCAGGTCTAATTTGTACCCGTTCCATCCGTCCAGGGACTCCGGGAAAATCAGGGATCACAGATGCCAGTAACTGTAAATCTAGCCCTAAGTGTAAAACTGCTCCTACGGCTGCTAGAAGATTTTCTAAATTATATTGTCCGACTAGGGGCGAGCGAAAAGCCACGTCACCTTTTGGTGTATGTAATGTACCACTGACACCATTCGGCTGGTAACTTAAATCACTCATGCATAAATCAGGGCTGTTGTCGTTGACACTATAACTCCAAACCCTTTCGGAATCCAACGAGGCAATTAACCTTTTGCCATAGGAATCATCAGCATTAATTATTGCCCGTCCCTTGAGATAATCAGGGCTAAACAACAACGCTTTGGCAGCAAAGTAATCTTCCATGTCGCTGTGATAGTCGAGATGGTCTTGAGTAAGATTACTGAACACCGCCACCTCAAATTGACAACCCAACACTCTACCTTGCGCTAAAGCGTGGGAACTTACTTCCATCACCCCGAACTCACTACCAGCATTAACAGCCTCTCTTAGCTGCTGTTGCAGTTCCACCGCAAACGGCGTAGTGTAGGCAGCAGTTTGCTCAAAACCTGCCCAACGAGTGTAGAGAGTTCCCATTAAAGCTGTAGCTAGATTAGCTTTGTTGAGCAGAAATTCAATCAGATGAGTAGTTGTAGTTTTGCCATTTGTACCAGTTACACCCACCAGCTTGAGTTTTTGCCCCGGATAACCGTAAAAAGCACTGGCTATCTGGGCACAAGCTTGAGTTATGTTACTTGCACTGATCACCACAGCCTGATTTGTAGGAGGATTTTTCTGTGCAGCTTCCGGGGAGACGATCGCAGCTACAGCCCCCGATGCGATCGCACTTTGCCAAAATTCCCCACCATCAACCCGTTCTCCTGGCATCCCAATAAATAAATCTCCCACAATACAAGCATGGGAATTCGTCTTCAAACCCCTAACTTCCACATCCTCCATCGGATGGCTAGGCAATTGCTCAACACTATCTACCGCTGTTAGTAATTCCCGCAATTTCATCTTGTGAACCTCGTCACATTCTTAATCTTGGGCTTATTCTGCATTATTTTTTTCTAATTGGCTAAATACTTACGCAACATTTGCTCCAACTGCTGCACACTAGCACGAGGAGAAGGACGCGGCAATGGTGCTTCTATAATTTCTTCCTCTGCGCCCTCTGCGCCTCTGTGGTTCGATAAATAAAGTACCGGCACTTCATACTCATACGCAGCGAACCAATCTTCACGAGTTGTAATATCCCTAATTTCCAACTCGAAACTGAGATTTTGGATTTGTTCTAGCTTTTCATGCAAGCCTTCACATAAATGACAGCCGGGTTTACTGTATAAAATTAATCGCATTTGTTAATTAATTACTATGAAGACTATTCTACACATCACCAGAAGCGAACAATGGACTCAAAGACATTGGTCAGGGCATTATCCTTAAATATAATTACCGTTGCGAGAGGGTGATTGCGCTCTTTCTGCTCAAGCTTGTGCAATTACGGTATGGTTATCAAAACCGAATCCTTACGATTGGCGCTCAACTAGCATAGCTGTCACCAGGGCAAATCGATTATTTATTTAGGTAGTAAATTTAGCGTGCAAAAATCTCCACATGAAATCAGGTCTAACTTAGTAAGATTAATTCAAGATTCTCAAGATACTTATCCAAATTTGGCATCAAGGCTAAGGGAAATGAGTAGATGGATTGCTGATAAAAAATCTGGAGAATTGGTATCTAAAAAACACGTAATGCTTCTTTTGGAAGAGTTTATAAAAGATGCAATATTTTGGTTAGAACTACAATTAATACTTAAAGAGGACAAGGACGCTGAAATGTCCTCACTGACATCAATAGAGATGTATTGGTACGAATATTTATTCCCCCTTTGGATTGATGAGAGAGATCCAAAAAAAGAAACCTGGAAAAAAGAATTAATGGCTGGTAAATTCCAAGGAAACGATACTTTTTTAGTTGAGAAGATATGCCAAGTAATAGAATTTCTTGGAGGTGATACATTTCATTCTTATATTGCGGATCTATCAATGGCAACAGATTTATTCGCTTCTGGACAAAACAATTTACCTCTTTCTGTTCAAATAACTACTATTCAAGGTACACTTTCTCAATCAAAGCAGCAAAAATGGTTAGATACTTTACAATATTGGAGAATTGATCGGGGTTTGTGTTTGGTTCCCTGCCTCCAGGGTTACTATAAGATGAACGATCTCCGCATATACTATGATCTTCAGCAATATCATAAGGACATTCACAACGATTAGAATACTCTCTTCCTCGTATAGCATTGTAAGGACTGTAATTTCTTGGTACTTTAGTTTTGCCACAACTTCTTAATAAGTTTTGACCAAACAACATAACAATAAAAACTAATACTGAAATTTTCCAATCAATACCATCATTTTTCATAGCATTTAGGTAATTTAGTTATTGGTTACAAAGCATATCTCAAACCATATAATTCATACTTTTTACTGATTTTTTAAATAGCAATAATTAAAAATTCTACTATCAGTCACCTGCTTGTTCAAGTGCATCAGAGAATATACTGAATGCAGAGGGGACGGAGGAGGAGAGATGAAAAGAGAAGGGTTTAATCTGGGTGAGTATATTGATCAAATGGCGTTGTTGTTGGATTTGCAGCTAAAAGATGAGTATCGAGATGGTGTGGTGGCAAATTTTGAGAGAATTAGGGCGATCGCTAATCTTGTTAATGAGTTTCCTTTGGCTGAAGAAATTGAAGCTGCACCTATATTTGAACCATAATAGCTAACTTTAGTTGAAATGCCAGTCTGTTAGGGGTTTGAGGTTCCTTTGCTAATTGGGTGCAACAAAACCTTTTAGAAGTGTGCAAACCACCCGAAAACCGAAGTCGGGCGCTACATCCGAATTGCTTCCATCTAAACGGGCAGATGAACGGCAAACGCTTGACTGACTGAACCATGAACCACCCCGCAGCAGCCAAGGATTATTATTTCCACTTACCCAAGCACTTCCATCAGCAGGCATTCCACGGTAATCATTGTGGTATTTGTCTTGGCACCATTCCCAAACATTGCCATGCATCTCATACAAACCAAAAGCATTCGCAGGTAAAGTACCAACATCCACAGTCTCCTGACGATTTTCACCTTGGGGAGCAGAACCATAAGTATACTCGCCATTATAGTTAGCTATCTTAGTCGTAATCGTCTCACCAAAATAGAACGGGGTAGTCGTTCCAGCACGACCTGCATACTCCCACTCTGCCTCGGTGGGTAAACGATAACTCTTGCTAGTCATGAGCGACAGCTTTTGACAAAAATTAACTGCATCATTCCAACTTACTTGTTCGACAGGTCGTTTAGCCCCTTGGAAGTAAGAGGGGTTGATGTCCATAACTGCTTGATACTGTTCTTGAGTGACCGTAAATTTACCCATGAAAAAAGGTTTAACGGTCATAGGATGCTGCGGCCCCTCATTTGGGTTTCGCTCTTTTTCTGTTAGTGGTGAACCCATGAGAAACTGACCGCCAGGAATTTCTACCATCTCCAGTGTGTTACCGTTACCAAGGTCTTCTATAAAAAAATTTGCCTGACCAGGACTGATTGTGGTGCTGTTTCCTTGCTGATCTACCTTCATGACTTCAAACTGGAAGGTTTTTAAAGGAAATTCCTTGGGATTTACACTTATCTTCGGTAATGCTGGAGTCTGATTCGGGGACGGTACTGGAATATTATTTGCGGGAATAGATGAGGTTGATGGCAAAGCTTTTTTCTGGGCAGAGTTGTTGAACAAGAGTTTCTCAACCACAATTGCAAAGCTAAAACTAGCTCCCATTAACCCCACGGTTTGAATAACTCTGCGCCGCGACCAGTTAACTGGTTGTTGTGGTCGTGTTGCCGGTGGAGGCAGTTTTTTTGAAAGGTCTTGTAGCACTTCGGTTGCGTTGGCGTAGCGTAAAGTGTAATGACGACGCACCATCTTAGTTAACACATTAGCTAGATGCTTGCTTACCTGTGCTTGATGACGCCAGAGAATTTCACCTGTTTTGGCATCTTCTTCAAAGTCCACTGCCGAAACACCCGTCAATGCTTGAATCATCGTCACTCCCAAGGCATATATATCACTAGCAAATATGGGTTTAGCATTCTTTTGCTCATTAGGCATATAGCCAGGAGTACCTATGATCACACTAGAAGTCACTTTACCTTGTACATTTACTATCAGAGCGCCAAGTTCCTTGACTGCCCCAAAGTCAATCAGAAAAATCTTCCCATCCTGATGCCGTCGCATCAAATTTTCCGGCTTGATGTCGCGGTGAATTACCTGCTGATTATGTACGAAGGACAAAACTTCCAAAACATCTTGTAATAGCTTAGTGACATAATCTTCATTTAACTGCTTACCTGGAATGATTTCTTGCTTCAGGTCATGTCCTTCGATAAATTCTTGAACAATATAAAGGTTCTTATTTTCTCTAAAATGCGCTAATAATTGAGGAATTTGGGAATATTTACCCAACTTTTCCAGAACAGTCGCTTCTGTTTCAAAGGACTCCACAATCCGAGGTTCAGTATGTTGAGGACGCAATTGCTTGACAACACATAACGGCTGACTGGGTTGTAGATAATCCTTTGCTAAAAAGGTAATCGCAAAGCCGCCGCCACCCAATTCCCGAATAATTTCGTAGCGTCCAACCAGCATGCCCACAACAATCTCATACTCCTAGAAATCTGATGAATTTGAGCATAATTGTTACTAATCGCATCTGACAAATCAACTTGACGTATTATACCAATTTTTCTGTATAATACCCTTCTTTAGATGTAATCAAGTAAATGCACATCTCTTAATATTCCAGCATGAATTTTGATTCAGCCGATGCCATAACAATAGCTGCTGCTGTACGGGAAGGTAAAGTTAGCGCGGTGGATGTTACCAAGGCTGCGTTAGCACGAATAGCAGCGCGGGATCATCAACTCAACTGTTTTACGGCTGTGACTGCCAAGATAGCTTTAGTAGATGCAGCACGCATTGATCGGGAAATTGCCCAAGGTAATAATCCAGGTTCGCTTGCTGGTGTCCCTTTTGCGGTGAAAAATCTCTTCGATATCGCTGGTTTAACGACTCTGGCGGGGTCAAAAATCAATGCAGAAAACCCAGCAGCTACTCAAGATGCAACCGCAGTAGCGAAGCTGAAACAAGCGGGTGCTGTGCTGGTTGGCGCTTTGAATATGGATGAGTACGCCTATGGGTTTGTGACGGAAAATTTCCATTACGGTGCTACTCACAACCCCCATGATTTACAGCGAGTTGCTGGTGGTTCATCGGGTGGTTCGGCGGCGGCTGTTGCTGCTGGGTTAGTACCGCTGACACTGGGTTCTGATACGAATGGTTCAATTCGCGTTCCGGCGGCGTTGTGTGGCGTTTTTGGTTTTAAACCGACTTATGGAAGGTTATCTCGTGCTGGAGTAGCTTTATTTTCTAGCAGTTTTGACCACATTGGCCCTTTTGCGCGTTCGGTGCAGGATATTGCTACGGTGTTTGATGTGCTTCAGGGAGAAGACGATCGCGATCCAATTTGTACAAAGCGTCCTCCGGAATTGGTTTTACCACAACTCAAACAAGATATCTCTGATATCAGAATTGCAATCGCAGCTGATTATTTCACCAAAGGTGCAGAATCGGAAGCTTTAGCAGCAGTCCAAAAGGTAGCTGATGCTTTAAATGTCACTGAATACGTAACGATACCAGAAGCACACCGCGCCCGTGCAGCAGCTTTTGTGATTACAGCTAGCGAGGGCGCAAATCTGCATTTGGAAAAATTGCGATGTCGTCCCCAAGATTTTGATCCAGCAACACGCGATCGCTTTTTGGCTGGGGCGTTAATTCCAAGTAACTGGTATATCCAAGCCCAACGGTTTAGAAGATGGTATCGCGATCGCGTTCGGGAAGTTTTACAAAATATCGATGTAATTCTTGCCCCAACTACACCAATTTCTGCACCGCTAATTGGTCAACAAACCATGATTTTGGATGGCGAAGAAATTATTGTCCGTCCTCATTTAGGGTTATTTACTCAACCATTATCTTTTATTGGCTTACCCGTTTTATCAGTACCAATTTTGCGCCCAAATGCCTTATCTTTGGGTGTGCAATTGATAGCAGCACCATATAATGAAGCGTTAATTTTACGGGTTGCAGCTGTGTTGGAGGCAAAGGGTGTAGTTTCAGCACCAGTGATTTTCAACGCTCTCAACTAAAGCTATAGCAATCCTATTTGAGTTGTAAAAATTACAGATTTTCAACGGTGGGTTTGGTAGAAGCTACAGTCTTACAACAGTCGTGTTTATTCTTACCTTCGCCCTCTTTGACAGCTTTGAACTCAACTTCCAACACACCTAAGCTACGCCACCTATCGCTTTTGCCGCTAAATGGCACTTGGAAATAGTCAGCAAAGGTTTTCTCCAAAGAACGGTAAAACTCCTCACGCACTGACTTCAAACTCCAGAGAGCTACATTTTTAAAGCGGACAACGACAGGAGTAGTATGCATCTGAATTTTATTCGTTGCAGACTTCTAAAATACTGTAAGCTTTAGAGAAAATTTCCAACTTAGGAGAAATCGGACCCAATCCTTATAAAGGACTGCTGGCATTGGGGTGTTAGTGGCATCTCCAATGATCCTTGCAAGCCACACACTAAATTTGATGAATGGGATGACCGGTTTTTTTAATTTTCATTGCATCCCGCAAAGGAGAGTTGCCGAACATGCGTGAATATTCTCGACTGAATTGTGATGCGCTATTGTACCCTACCTTAAAGGCCGAACTCTCGGCGGTTTCACCTTCATCGGTCATCAGATGCCGTGCCTGTAGCAAACGGAGACGCTTCTGATACTGAATTGGGCTCATTGATGTCACTTCTTTAAAGTGCTTAAAAAAAGCAGAACGGCTCATTTTCGCAGCCTTTGCCAAAGCTGCGACATCAACATCATCAGTGAGTTCGGATCTTAGGCGGTAAATTGCCTGAGATATTTTGTGCGTTTTGCTTCCAGAGCGAACAAACTGCCAGAGCGCCGGTCCATCTGCTCCTTTCAAGAGATGATAAAGTATTTCTTTGACCACCAAAGGCCCGAGCACGGGCGCGTCTTCGGGAACTTGAAAAAGTTTTCCCAGCCGAATCGCGGCTTCCAGCATTTTATCACTGGCTTTTCCGACGAATACCGCACGCAGAAGATTCTCAATCTCCTTCGGAAAGTCCTTTTCGATCTGAGCCGCGACTTCGCTCAAAGTCAGCGGATCAAAATCTATTAGCAAGGCTAGAAACGGTTTTTCTGGCGTCGCCGAAAAGATGCGACTGGTGACGGGCAAATCAACCGGAGTGGCGGTGTAATGACCTCCATCGCATCGATAGACTTCGCGATCCAGGATAATTTCCTTGCAGCCCTGAGCGACGATAGCAAAGCATGCATGCCAGTGTCGCTTCGTGTAACGATCTGTTTGAGAGAATTTTTTGCAATAAGTGCCTGAAAGGGGCGATTCATGTAAGCCATCCTCGTGGCAGAAGAGATGGATTATTTTTCCTAGATCTGATTGCAAGTCCGTCATAAAGTCTCCAAAGTATGGAGCTATCCCATGTAGAGCCATTATAGTTTCTCGTGGACTATTAGGCAAGAAATTTGGACTTCTGTGAATTTACCCAATGAAAAAAGAGGCGTATTATTCAATCTCAGAAGACATTCTGGTTGGTGAAACCATAAAACAGTATGTCCATCCAGAACAAAACCAAAGGAGTTCAAATATGCGTGTCTTTGTTACCGGAGCTACAGGCTTCATCGGCTCTGCCATCGTTCAGGAACTCATCACTGCGGGTCATCAGGTGCTCGGCCTCGCTCGCTCAGATGCCGCCGCCAAATCTCTTATCGCCGCTGGCGCCCAGGTGCATCCAGGTGATATCGAGGATCTAGACAGCTTGCGGAGTGGAGCCGCCGCCTCGGATGGCGTGATTCACACCGCTTTCAACCATGACTTCTCGAAATTCGAGGCTAACTGCGAGACAGATAGGCACGCCATTGAGGCTCTCGGCGCCGCGCTTGCTGGCTCTGACCGCCCCTTAATCGTCACCTCCGGGACTGCGCTACTTACGCCAGGTCGCCTCGCGACCGAAGAAGATGTGTACGCTTCCAGTTCCATTCCCCGCGTAGCTTCGGAAGAGGCAGCAGCAACGGTTGCGTCACGTGGCGTGCGCGCGTCAGTGGTACGTCTTTCACCATCAGTCCACGGTGACGGCGATCGCGGCGGCTTCGTTCCACATCTGATCGGCATTGCACGTGGAAAAGGCGTTTCGGCGTATATAGGCGACGGACTCAATCGCTGGCCTGCGGTGCACCGACTCGATGCGGCCCATCTTTTTAGGCTTGCACTTGAGAAGGCTCCTGCTGCAGGGGCTAGGTTTCATGGGGTTGCTGAACAGGGCGTTGCGTTGCGAGATATTGCTGAAGTCATCGGAAGACGCCTAAACATGCCAGTGGTAACCAAATCACCCGAGGAGGCAGCTAATCATTTTGGCTGGCTTGCACACTTCGCAGCAATCGACAATCCGACCTCGAGCACGCAAACTCAGCAACAGTTAGGATGGCGGCCCGTGCAGCCCGACCTCATGACTGACCTCGAACGAGGGAGCTATTTCAAAAACTGAAATGAGAAAACTTCAATGCTGTTGTCATCTTCTCATCCCTTGTGTCAAGCCTAATTGAGATGCTCTCACCCTGGACTGCTATAGCAGTCCTAAATCATTTGTAAAAATAAATTAACCGCAGAGGCGCAGAGAAGCCAGTGCGTTGGGCGGGTTCCCCGACTTGTTCGCGCAGCGTCTCCCCTTCTCCCAAAGGGAGAGGCTAGCGCCAAGGGAGAAGCAACTGGCGCAGCGCAGAGAGAGGAATCGGAGATTTTCACGACTCATTTAGGATTGCTATATAATCGTTTCCGATGCTGTGAATCAGGTGATTGTAAAATGGAAAAATTACGCCTTCGATTTACTAGCTTTGAGTCTTTTCAGCAGGAGGAATATCTGCCGCTAGTTTCAAGGTTCTAGGGATCTGAATTCCCTGCACTGCAATTCTAGTCACTATGAACAAAGACATCGCCAACCATAACAGATGAATACTTTGCAACTTCCAAGCAAGGGCTGCTGTGGGAATAAACCCTAACCCAGTTGCGATAAAAGCCGCATTGCGGAGGATTAATCCTTCTGCCAAACCAAAGAAATAAGCCTCAATTGAGACGGCAAACGCATACAGCCCCAGCACGCTCATTAGCCAGGGAATGTAGGGATCAATGTGGGTGGTTATTTCCGTGTGATTTGTGAGTAGCCCAAATACCGTCTGAGGAAACAGGATGCAGGTAAGGGACATGATGACTGCAAACATTAGAGTCACGCCTATAGAAACGCCAAGCAGTGGCACCATCTGCCCCTGCTCGTTTGTGCCATGAAAGTTGCCCGTCAAGGTTTCCGTTGCATAAGACAAGCCATTGAGTATTTGAATCCCTAGCGTCATGAACTCAATCAGCAAGACATTTTCCGCAAAGGCGATTCTTCCCATCCCAGCAAACAGATTGGTAAAAGCCCAAAAGGTAAACCCGATCGCCAGTGTCCGTATAAAGAGATCCCGACTCAGGGCAAAAGTCTCATACCAGGCAGATTTGTCCCAAAGCTGAGGCGTGACAGCACGGATCTCCTGCCACTGGATTTCACTCTTCACCCAAATTAGTCCCAGCAGCATCATCAGAAATTGGCTAAAAGCTTGTGCCAAGCCTGCTCCCATGCTTTCCAAACCTGCTCGCACAATCATCTGGTAACTCAAGACGATGTTGACGACGTTGCCAAAAACCGACAAGACTAAGACTTTCTGGCTCTGTTCACGCCCCATTAGCCAGCCGAACAGCACCATATTCACCAGAACCGCAGGTACACCCCAAATCCGCGTGTTGAAGTAGTCCACCGCAGCCGCTTTCACCTCTGGAGTATTGTTTAAGACAATAAACCCTAACTCTCGCAGTGGGTATTGCAAGAGCAAAACAGCAAACCCTAAGCCGAGGGCAATTAAAACATTCCGTAAGCCTAGCAGCAGCACTTCCTGTTGATCATTTCTTCCAGTCGCCTGGGCAGTCGTGCCGGTGACAGAGAGACGCAAAAAATTCAATGCTCGATAGAAGTAATTAAACACAACCGTCGCCAGTGCAACGCCAGCTAAATGACGAATGTCTTGCAAGTGCCCTAAAAAGGAAACGCTAACCATTCCAGACAGCGGTACCATTAAATTGGAGAGCATATTGGCGATCGCTAATCTGAAATAGCGAGGAATCCATCGGTCTTGCAAATCATTATTTACTAACATTTGGAATCGGTTAGCTGATGCGATTGAGGTATTTAACTAATTACTAATTCTTAATGGGCTACACCCCACTACGTACCCCTACGGGGATCTTGCTACGTAAAGTGTCTTGTAGAGAAGACCACGCTGCCTCACTAAATTGTCAAATTGGTGGTCTTGAATTAGTTGTAAATAAATCCTAAACTAATTTAATTACGAATTATGTAGCTTACTTCTCATTTTTGGCGAATATTATCTAATTACTAACTATTTTAAGGAATTCCAAAAATTAAATTATCCAAATTATTGTATCCAATGCAACTATCAGATTCTTCTTCCCTTGCTCAAGAACTGCTTCCATAGCGATTGGATATTTTTTTATTTGAAAGTCTCTTAACCCCTGTCAAGTCGCTAGCGAGTCGTCGAGTATTGATTTAACATATTAATCGGCGTTTAAAAGTTTTTCAGATTTTGAGTCAGCGCTACCGCAATCGCAGGAAACGTTTTGGATTGCGCTGTCATTTAATTGCTGAGATTTATAATTACGAAGTTCAAAAAGAAGCCTAAATTTCTCTTGGATTTAGTCAATCCTCCACCATACCATAAAACTTTTTTGCAAGAGGTCTATTGAACTGGAGCCATCAAACAGTACCCGTCAAGCTGCTCTTGAGCAACTCTTGAAGTTGTTGTTTGGCATCGGGATAATTAGGGTTAAATCTGAGAGTTTGATTTAAATCTTTTATTGCTTTATCCCATTCCATCTTTCCAGCGTGAGCAAGCCCTCGGTTATAGTAAGCATCGGGATAATTAGGATTAAATTTGAGAGTTTGATTTAAATCTTTTATTGCTTTGTCCCATTCCATTTTTCCAGCGTAAGCAAGCCCGTTGTCACTATATTGCAGTTTAGTTGTAGCTCAATTACTGAGGTTGAAGATTAAGCGTGGTTATTGCAGTCTACTCA
This sequence comes from Nostoc sp., assembly GCF_036917615.1. Lineage (GTDB taxonomy): Bacteria > Cyanobacteriota > Cyanobacteriia > Cyanobacteriales > Nostocaceae > Nostoc. The sequence continues at coordinate 67,309 of NZ_JBALCZ010000040.1, read as the reverse complement.
ACTGAAAAACTCTGTAACTGCGATCGCTATTTTATTTGAGAGCGATCGCACGAGCATATACCCACTACTTTGCTGTATCGGCTTACCAGTTTTAAGACAATACATTCGGAACACTAAACTTTTTATAAGTAAAGTTAAAACTGTAGTTAATACAACTTAAGCTGTGGTTACAAATGCTAATTATGTAATAAGTAAACTTGAAACAGTAGTTAATACAGCTTAAGCATTATTTATAAATACCCATGATGTAATAAGTAAACTTGAAGCTGTAGTTAATACAGCTTAAGCTGTGGTTATAGATGCTGAAGCTGTAGTTAATACAGCTTAAGCTGTGGTTATGAATGTTGAAGCTGTAGTTAATACAGTTTCATCTGTGGTTATGAATGCTCAAATTGCACTTAATTATTAGTTTGCCATTGCTGAAGCTACTTGCGATGAAACGCCACCTGCGGCTTTAATTAAATCGGCTCCTTTCTCGCCGATCATAATCGTGGGCGCGTTCGTATTGCCCCCGACCAGAGTTGGCATGATCGATGCATCAACAACCCGCAACCCCGTAACACCGCGTACCCGCAGTTCGGGATCGACAACCGCCATTGGGTCAGTTCCCATTTTGCAGGTGCCGACAGGATGATACCCCGTAACGCAAAATTCCCGGATGTAAACTTCGAGTGCTTCATCGCTAATCACCTCAGTACCGGGACTGATTTCCTCACCTCGAAACTGATCAAAGGCACTTGTATGAAATAATTTACGCATTATTTTAATCCCTTCAACTAGCTTTTGGACATCGGATTGACTTTGTAGAAAGTTGATCCGAATAATCGGTGGGTCTTTGGGGTCAGGCGATCGCAAACTGACACTGCCAATGTTTTGAGGATGAGTCAAACTGACTGTAACAGTGAATCCCAAACCAGAGAGGGTTTTGCCAGGAGATATCCACAGAATGGGACCGAAGAAAAACTGTAAATCTGGCGTGGCATCCAGATTACCTTCGGTATGCAAAAATAATCCGGCTTCAGCGTTACCATTACTGCTAGTTGCCGGGTCTAACCCAGCAACTACCTCGTGTGCCACAGGATTGGTAATTATCTGGTGTGCTACAGGAACGAGAGAGTGGTCTTGGAGGTTTTGACCGACACCAGGCAAATCAACGACGACAGGAATCCCCATTGCTTGCAGTTGTTCTGCATCACCAATGCCGGACAGCATCAGCAGCTTGGGCGAATCGAATGCACCAGCACTTAAAATCACTTCTTTGTTGACCCTGGCTTGGTGCAGCCTTCCCTCGTGCATATATTCCACGCCAACGGTGCGGGTTCCCTCAAACAATAACCGAGTCACGAACGCTCCTGTTGTTATTGTCAAATTGGGACGCTTGAGAATTGGCACCAAGAATGCAGCAGCAGTACTGTGACGTTTACCATCCTTGACCGTCAACTGATAAATTCCCGCACCTTCTTGCTGTATTCCATTGAAGTCAGGATTGTGCTTATATCCGATTGCCACGGCTGCTTCTACAAATCGTTGGGATGCCACAGTAGGGGGTTGAATATCGGTGAGGCTCAACTCCCCATCAACTCCGTGGTATGCGTCGGCACCGCGTTGCTGGTTCTCAGATTTCTTGAAATAGGGCAATACATCTTGGTAACTCCAACCAGGATTCCCCAATGACTGCCAGTGGTCATAATCGTGATGATTGCCCCGGATATAAATCATGGAATTAATCGAACTGCTGCCACCCAAGACTTTGCCACGAGGACAAAAGATTTTGCGGTTATTCAGGTACGGTTCTGGTTCCGAGAAATATTTCCAGTCCAGTTCCGAGCGAGGTAGGTTGGGAGATTCCAACGGGATTTGAATCTCAGGTTTAGTATCTGGATTGCCAGCTTCGAGTAATAACACAGTTGTTTCACTATCTTGTGTCATCCGGTTGGCGACAACGCAGCCTGCCGAACCTGCACCAATCACAATATAGTCATATTGAGTCATGACATCCTCGCTTGTAAATTCAACTACTTTAAGAAATGGTAATGCTAGCAATGAACGGGAGAGTGACGATGTTAAGAATCTCGCGTCATTTTAAAACCAATTCCATAAAAACCCAGTTTGTTCGATGTTCTAGAGGAATCTCTGTTTTTTCCAAATACGGCTCGATATCTTGAAAGCCAAATATCCGATAAAGTGCCTGTGCTTCCTTTGCAAAAGGGGCACTGTCTAAACGTATCCTTGAGTAACCAATGTAAACAGCTTCATTGATGATAGCTTCTAATAAAGACCGACCGATTCCTTTTGAGCGAAATTCTGGTCTTACATACATCCTTTTAATTTCGCCAACATCTTCACCAATTTTTCGTAAGCAAGCGCAGCTGACTATTTGTGCCTCGGATTGCCCCAAAAGCAAGCGTCCTGAAGGGGGTATAAATTCGTGAAGTTGAGTCATATATTGCTCAAAGAATGTATCAACATCTAACTTGATACCGAACCGATGGCTGAATATCAACTTAGTCTCGTTAAAATATTCCCAAAACAGGTTCTGTATATGAAATTTATGTTCGTCAGTCTCTACCTGGATAATTTTAAACAAAGTTTATGCCTCCGCTAAGTAATTGAATAAGAATCGCTATCAAGAGAATTTACTTATAAGTCAATTTGTGCTAATTAAAACTAAATATTGAGATTCTCCCAAGGGTGAGGGACATTATACATCATAAATTTCTGTTGCAAATAGTCCGGCTAGAGCTAGCGTAAAGTGGACAATTTGACAATCTTTAATACTCAAACTACTTGGCGTATAGTCATAATCTGTCCGCACGCAAGACACTTGATATATGGTTCAGAATCTCGAAAGAACACGCCAGAGTGCAAGGTTTCCTGAAACTGCACCGGCTGCTAATCCCGTATTTTTTAGAACCTATAGCCGCCGGACAAAGGCGGGACTAAGGGAAACATGGGATGAAGTATGCGATCGCACTCTACTCGGCTTAATCAAGCTGGGAAAGCTAACTCAAGAAGAAGCAGCCATACTGGATCAGATGCAACGCAACTTGAAAGCTATGCCCAGTGGGCGCTGGCTATGGGTTGGTGGTACAGACTGGATAACCAAGCCAAAGAACTTCTCCGGCGCTTATAATTGCACCTCTACCAATCTCGAAGACTGGAGTGCCTTCGGATTAATGATGGATTTGGCAATGATGGGCTGTGGCACTGGAGCCGTCCTAGAATCACAATTTATTAATCAGTTACCCCCCATCCGTAATCGACTGAATGTCACCGTACAAGGTGAAATTGGCAGCACTCCTCAACACCAGCGGCGTGAATATACTGAAACTCATATAGAAGGCAATAATGTCACTATTCACGTTGGAGATAGCCGTGAAGGTTGGGTTGAATCATATCAAACCCTGTTGGAACTCTCCACTGATCAACAATTTGTCAAGGTAGAGACGCAAAATTTTGCGTCTGTACAAGTATTAGTCGATATCAGCGATGTCCGCAAAGCAGGAGAAACACTTAACGGCTTTGGAGGAGTTGCTAATCCTGTAAAGTTGCCTGGACTTTATCAGGGTTGTGCATCTATTCTTAATAAAGCTTTAGGACGACAATTAAATTCAGTTGAATGTTGTCTATTAATCGATCAAGGTGCTGTCACAATTGTTGCCGGCAACATTAGGCGTTCAGCTGGCATGAGGCAAGGTTCTAGTGAAGATAGTTTGTTCGCCGATGCCAAAGATAACTTATGGCAGCAAGATGAAAGTGGCAACTGGCGAATTGATCCAGAACGCGATGCACTCAGGATGGCAAATCATACCAGAGTTTTTCACCGCAAGCCAACCTTAGAAGAATGTATTGGTGCCGTCCGCAAACAATATTATAGCGGTGAGGGAGCGATTCAATGGGCTGGTGAAGCTGTAGCGCGATCAAACATTGATTTGCTGCCAACTGCTAACTTAAAAATTGATTTCTTGAAAGCCTATGAACAAGGAACAGCACAACAGTGGTTAAAAGAACGTTTTCCAAATCTTGACGCTAATGAGCTAGAACATCGTTTGCAGCGATATGCTTTAAATCCATGCGGAGAAATCATCGGTGCTAACTTCCACTGTGTGAGTGGTGATACCTTACTCATCACTAGAGATGGAATACATAAAATCAAAGATGTTATCGGAGGTGAAATTGAGATTTGGAATGGTCAAAAATGGAGCCAAGTAACACCTTTTAAAACTGGTAGCGATCGCAAGCTGTATCGAGTTAAATTTGCAGATGGTACTTACTTAGATGCAACCGAGTATCATCGCTTCTTTGTGAAAGATAGATTTGGTAAAGAATACAAAGAAGTACAAACCAAGGATTTGATGGATGTTAGTAGATATGACATTCATACTAAGCCTTTTACTATTCAGTACGAAGATGGATTAAATATCAATCCAAGTTATGCCTATACTTTGGGAATAGCTGTAGGAGATGGAACTACAGACCAAAATGGTAATGCCAAAATTAGATATGAACAGAAAGCAGCTTTATCTGTAATCGGAAGTAAGTATCCTGAAAGAAACTATGACTGCTTACCGACTTTTACAGATGTAACAGACTTAGGTTTTTCCGGAGAATTTTTAAAAAGTTTAAAAACAAATCCAGAATCACTGAATGTAATTGCTAGTTGGAATCGCCAAGCAATTTTGCACTTTATCGCTGGTTTAGCAGATACCGATGGCACAAATACACATAGTAATGGCATTAGGATTTACATCTCTAATTACGAACGTGCGTATCGAGTGCAATTATTACTAACTAAATGCGGTATCCGTTCTTCTTTAAATCTCTGCGCTCATAAAGGGTCAGTAACTAACTATGGTGTTCGCAGTCAAGATTTATACTACTTGCAAATTACTGACTGTGGACAAATTCCTTGCCAGCGTTTGGATGTGAGCAAAGGATGTGACGCCAAATACAAAGCTAAATGGCAAATAGTCAGAGGTGTGGAAGAATTACCAGGTTTGCACGATACTTATTGCTTCAATGAACCGGAACATCATAAAGGAGTATTTGGTAATACCCTAACTGGGAACTGTAATTTGTCTGAGGTTCACCTTAATCAAATCGACCCATATAACTACAAAGAACAAGAAGAGGCTTTCACTGCTGGAGCGCTATCTGTAGCAGCACTTTTAAATCACAAATTCCTGGAACCACGCTATCAATATAGCCGTGAATTAGACCCGATTGTAGGTGTTTCTTTTACAGGTTTATTTGATTTCTTTGTCCATGCTTTTGGTGTTGATTGGCTACGCTGGTGGGCAGAAGGAAGACCAGCTACTGCACAAGGATTAGCTTTCAAGCGTGAGGAAGAAAAATATCTAAGTTCCTGGAAAGATATTGTACATCGGGTGGTTTGGGATTACTGCGATCGCCACAATCTCAAACGTCCAAATCGCTGTACTACAGTCCAACCTAGTGGTACTAAGGCTTTATTAACTAATGCTAGTTCAGGATGGCATCCCCCGAAAGCGCAAAGATTTATTCGCCGGATCACCTTCGGCAAAAATGACCCAGTAGCCTTAGCTTGTATTGACTATGGTTACAACGTCATTCCCTCTCAATCAGACAAAGATGAACAAGGCAATTTGCTCAACGATCCCTTTGATCAAAGGGTGAGTGAGTGGTTAGTAGAAATCCCTGTTTCTGTACCTTGGGCTGATTTACCAGCAGCTGATGAAATTGATGTTTCTAAGTTTTCAGTCTTAGCCCAATTTGATTTTGTCCTCCAGGTTCAACGTTGGTATGTGACTCACAACACATCAGCTACTTTGGAACTTCGCTCTGATGAAATCGAACCTTTGGGACAGCGGATCTACGAAACTATCCAGAATGATGAGGGATATATTTCAGCAGCTCTTTTAGCCCGTTTTGACGATTTGCAATCATTTCCACGTTTACCGTTTGAACCAATAGATAAACCAACCTATGATCGCTTGAATCAAGAGGTGAAAGCACGGCGTAAAACAGATGATTTCTGTGCAGTCTTAAGCCGCTACGATTCAGGCGAAATGACAGAGGCTGGGCCTAGTGGTTGTGACTCTGATAAGTGTATGTTTCCCGATCAGCAACCAAGTTCATAAGGCGAAATGACTATCAACTTCGGGTAGGTACTATTTATCTATTCCAATAAAAAGCGGTGGTTTTATATGATATTTAACCACCGCTTTTTATATCAACTCAAATTTCCCCTTTCTCCTTTTCCCCTCCTTGGTAATTATTTTGGTGGAGAAAAGCAGCACAAAATTTCTCTACACTATGATCTTTAGCAAAAGGAGTCCGCCAATGAAAGCTTACGAAATTCAAAGCAACGGCGGGATTGATGCCTTGGCATTAGTCGATCGCCCTGAACCAAAACCAACTGCGGGACAAGTTCTGATTCAAGTCAAAGCAACATCCCTAAATTACCGTGATCTACTTGTCGCCGAAGGATCTTACGGTGCTGGACAGAAATATCCGTTAATTCCCCTGTGTGACGGTGCGGGGGAAGTTGTGGCGGTGGGGGAAGGTGTGACACGGGTAAAAATAGGCGATCGCGTCGCTGCTACTTTCTTCCAAAACTGGATTTATGGCTCTTTAACCAAAGAGAAAATGAAATCCGATCTGGGAGGCGGTATCGATGGAATGCTGGCTGAGTATGTCCTATTACACCAAGATGGTTTAGTGATATTACCTGACCACCTATCATATATTGAAGGAGCAACTTTGCCCTGTGCAGCAGTCACAGCTTGGCATGGACTGGTGACAAAAGGCAATATTCGCGCAGGTGATAGTGTTTTATTACTCGGTACTGGGGGAGTTTCGATTTTTGCTCTTCAGTTTGCCAAGATACATGGTGCTAGAGCGATTATTACTTCCAGCAGTGATCAGAAATTAGCACGAGCTAGACAACTTGGTGCTGACGAAATAATTAACTACAAAACAACGCCAGATTGGGAAAAGCAAGTTTACCAATTAACCAATCGCACGGGTGTAGATCATGTAGTTGAGGTAGGCGGTGCAGGTACTTTGCCAAAATCATTACAAGCAGTCCGTATTGGGGGACGTATTAGTTTAATTGGCGTATTGTCAGGCAGAGGAAATGAAATTGACCCCATGCCAATACTTTTTAAGAGTTTAACAGTTCAGGGCATTTATGTTGGTAGTCGGGAGATATTTGAGGCGATGAATCAGACAATGCAAGAGTATCAAATCAAACCGATTATTGATCGACTTTTCCCCTTCACTGAAGTACGAGAAGCTTATCATTACCTCAAAAGTGCGGCTCACTTCGGTAAAGTAGTTATCAACCTAATTCCTAATTAACTCGTTCCCATGCTCTGCGTGGGAATGCATTCATGTGGGCTGCTGCCTCAAGTCTAAAGAGGCGGAGCCTCCAGAAACCCATTCCTTGGCAGCAGCCAAGGAACGAGAGGATAAAGAAAGTTATTTAAACAGTAGCGAGAGTAGGCGCAGCGAATTTAGCATATCGCTCGATGTAGAATTCCTTAGAGTGAGCGATCGCCTTCACAGATTCACGCTCTTTGAAAGCACGTTTCCACTGGCGTAGACGGGTAAATTCCTCTGGCACTCCAAACCCGCGAAACTGCTTCAGTGCAGCCCAACGCTCAAACCAGGGGAAATAGGTGAAATCAACTAAACTTATGGATTCACCAAACCAGTAAGGGCCTTCCCCAGATAGCTTTGCCAAACCTTCGTTTTCAATGAATTCCAGGTGTTTGTATAGTTCTTGTTTAGCTTCTTCTTGTTTTTGGGGATCTGAACTCCGCAGCAGGGTAGAAAAAGCGGGAACGAACCTAGTGTTAGCAAAATCGATCCAAATGCGAGCCTGTGCCCTAGCAAGGGAGCTATTGGGTAACAGTGGTGGATTGGGAAATACCTCATCGAGATACTCATTAATAACTGCTGACTCCCAAACTGGCTCATTACCATGAGTTAGTGCAGGCACTTTCCCATAGGGGGAAACTTTGTTAAACCCTTCAGGCTTATTCTGCAAATCAATCTCAATCAAATCGAAGTCAATGCCCTTCTCTTGGAGTACCAAGCGGGTACGGTGAGCATAAGGACAAACAACTGCACTGTATACTTTGATTTGGGCCATGTTTAAGTTCCTTGGTAAATAGCACTTGTTAATCGGCATTGGGAATTGAATTTTCATCCAAAAGCCCAAATCTTAAATTGTTAGTGTCACAAAATCCTTTTGAAGCGAATGTAGCGTAAAAAATTCTCGACACTAACCAAACTTTTAAATTTGACTACTAGGTAATACCATTTCTTTATAAGGCTGCGCCAAATTTCCTTAGCTTCTTATTTCTTTCTTTCTTTGTGTCCTTTGCGTCCTTTGCGGTTCGTTCCTCATTTGGTTTGACGCATCTTCATACAGAATTGGTATAAGGCATTGGGCATGGTTATTCTTCTTATCCCCTGCTCCCCCTGCTCCCCCTGCTCCCTTGCCTTCTCCTCAAGCCAGGGCACTTCTTCAGGTGCATAACGGAAGGCGCGGAAGACTGTATTTTGCTCCCCACTAGTTACCAGCGATTTCTCACCTGGAATATTCCGAGATGCAAAGTGGGGATTGATGTATTCCCAAACTATCTTTTTTGTTTGGCGATTAACTTCAATCACACGGGAGAAATTGAGAGCGATGTGACGGCGATGTGCGCCATTGTCGAAAATCAAGTACCGTTAGCTAATTCGTTCGGGAAGTGCTGCTGTGCTAGCACGTCATCACCCAACGTCCAGATAATTTCTCCGGTTTTGCGATCGACAATGACAACTGTAGAGATATTGCGAAAGCTGACTATAATGTTGCCATCGGCGAGTTCCCCGACAGTATTCCCATGAGTCCATTCATGTCGATGATCCTGGGGTGTGATCGTAAATATATCTGGATCGAGGTATTCGTGGGCGTGCCAAGTCCAAACAATTTCACCTGCTGGAGTCACTTCATAAAGCACATCCGCATAGATATCACCATCTGGTTCTGTACCTGGTACGCCACCTTTGATGCTCTTAACCAAAGACTGAGGTATCTTTTCAATCGCTAGTAGAATTGTGTTGCCATTGGCTAGTCTGCGTCCATCATGATGGTGGTCTGGATGCTTATATTCCCAGATAATATTCCCTTTGGGATCTGCCTCTAAAACAACCCCACTTTTGAATGCAGCCCACAAGGCAAAACGTAATGATTCTTCTGGTGGAGTCTTACCGTTATAAAAAAGGTTGCCATTGGGTAAGAGATAACCGTATAACCCTGGTGGATAAGGCAGATTCCACTGGTGTACTACTTCTCCTTCCAGGTTTAGGAGATAGACTTCACCTTGACCTGTTAGGGGTGTAAAAAGTGTGTATCCTTTGAAGGCTTTTTCGGGATTGTAAGCCTTTAAACCAGTACCCCGACGACGAATAGTATTTTGGTCAACTGATGTTGCTGTAAAAGTCATATCTTACCTACTAAATATCTAGTTTTTAAGGGATTTATAAGAAATAAATTACCCAAATAAACGAACCACAGAGACACAGAGAACACAGAGGAATGAGGAAGAGAGAGTTTTTTGGATATTTTTTTATTTGGAAGTCCCTAATCTAAGAGGATGTTTTAAAAGTCATGATTGATGTATCAAATATTTTTTTACCCCACCCTAACCCTCCCCGATGTATTGAGCAGGGAACTAGATTTTCTGGTTTCCCCCCTTTCTAAGGGGGGATTAAGGGGGGTAATAATTCAATTAAAATCACAACCAATTACTTTTCAAACAACCTCTAAGAACTGGGACAAAGTGCATCACGCACCTCTACTCGTTTCTGAACAATTCCTTGTTTGTATATCCAATCAGCAGCACTCTGTAAATCGGCAATCACTTTCGGTTCTAAGGGAAGCACTCCATCAACAGGTCGGCGTTCAAATGTCCGCTTCACAACTTCAGGCGGTAAACCTGATACTTTTTGGTATAGTTTTTGATTCTCCTGCGGATGTTTATTTAGCCATTCACCCTCTTTAGCAAGAATCGCAATAACTTCCTTAATCGCCTCAGATTTTTCTTTTAGTGCATCCCTATCCACCATATAAAGGGAGTAATGCGGGACTTGTGCAGGCAAAGGAATTTGGCGGGCATTGTAGTTGATTTCAGCACTAGCAACCCAAGGGTCCCAAACTGCCCAAGCATCGACATGATGCGATGCCCAAGCGGGTAGGGCTTCATCAGGTTTCATGTAAACGCGACTTACTTTATCTTTGGGGATATTTTCTTTTTCTAATAGTTTCAATAGCAAATGTTCGCTGATTCCACCTCGATTCACAATGACCTTTTTACCAATAAGATCATCAAATTTCCGAATGGGAGAATCTGCATTAACTACAATCCCCTCTGAGTTGCGATTAGCCGGTCGGTAGGCAATGATGCAAGCATTAATCCCACCAGATAAAGCAGACAAACCAGCAATATCGCCGCCTGCTCCTAAATCAGAACTTTTAGCATTGATTGTTTCTAATACAGGTGCAAAAGATGGGAATGTACCAACCCACTCAACTTTTATATTCTTAGGAGCTAGTTCACGCTCTAAAGTCCCGCGTTCTTTTGCGATCGCTGACAGACTTCCTTTAATATAACCAATGCGAACCACTGTCTGTTTTTCAGGTACAGAACTTTGTGCTGTTGAAGAACCTTGATGGTCACTCACAGATTTAACAGTGGAATTAGCAGAGTTAGTCAGACTACATCCAGAAACTATCAAACTCAAGCCCGATTGGGCTAGTAAAAGCCAGACTACTGCTTTTAAGGTACACAGCAAATGAGAATTTTGATATTTATTCATCAATGATTTACTGCTCCATAAAACTGAGACAATTCCAAATAAACGGTCAATTAATAATCAGAGCCAGAGGCTCTCGAAAGGCGTTACCAGGCTGGAGCCTGGTAACGAGGCAATGGAGATTAGTTATTTCTCCTTTGTTTTTAATTTTTAATTTTTAATGTTTAATTGTTAAGGCGCAGGGTTTGGAGATTGAGTATGAACTATATCCAACTCTTCCAAAATGTCTTTGTCGAGAACTACATTTACACTTTCCAGATTTTCTTTGAGTTGTTCCAATGTCGTAGCACCAATAATTGTGCTATGCACAAACCAACGACTCCGCACGAATGCTAAAGCTAGATGCGCTGAACTTAGTTGATAGCGCTTGGCAATTTCCACATAAGCTGCTACTGCTTGATCTACTTTTGGTTTCAAATAGCGCTGACCAAAATTTTCAAACAAAGTGACTCTTGCTTTCTCTGGTTTGCCGTTTAGGTATTTGCCAGTCAAGAAGCCAAATCCCAAAGGACTATAAGCTAATAATCCAATTTCTTCTTGATAAACTGCTTCTGCTAAGGCTCCGTCAAATACTCGATTTAGCAAGTTGTAAGCATTTTGAATCGAAACAACTTTAGGTAATCCTAATTGTTTAGCAGCATTACTAAACTGGGCGACTCCCCAAGGGGTTTCGTTACTCAAACCGATATAGCGAATTTTACCTGCCTTAATTACATCAGCAAAAACGGCTAGCTGTTCAGTAATAGGAACCGTTTATGCCACCTGAGTCGGATCGAACACCGTTTGTCCAAACCGTGGCACGTAGCGATCGGGCCAGTGAATTTGGTACAGATCAATATAATCTGTTTGTAATCTTTTTAGACTATCGTCTACAGCTTGTTTGATATTATCACGATCAATTGCTTTGGCTCCACCACGTAACCATTTAAAGCCTCGACCAGGCCCAGCAATCTTAGTAGCTATAATCAGTTGATCTCTTTGTTGACGTTTTAACCATTCCCCAATATAAGTTTCAGTTAATCCATAAGTTTCGCCACTCGTTGGCACAGGGTACATCTCAGCCGTATCAATAAAGTTAACTCCTTGGGCAATAGAATAATTTAGCTGCTCGTGGGCTTCTTCAATGGTATTTTGCTCTCCGTATGTCATAGTGCCCAAACAAATTTCAGAAACTTTTAAGTCACTCTTGCCAAGTTGGTTATACTTCATAATTTTTGCGTTGCTTTTCAGTTGATTCAAAAGTGATATTTTTGTTGGATATTTGCTTTTTTCTCAGGACGCTATTTTTAGATACATTAGCTCCAAACGACACTTAATTTGACAATAAACCAATATAATTTTTTCACAAAATTAATATTATGCACATACTACCGTAAACCGATAGACAAAACGTATTAAATGGATATGGTTGTTTATTATTGCATAGATGAACCAGATAAGTAAGTTAGTTGGGAGTAAGAAAAAATCTAAAATTGTAGTAGAAAATACTTGCTTTTATTGAGTTTTTGTGAAATAGGCTGTTTTAGCCAGAATTAATACTACTGTTACTCAATCAATTTACCGTAGTATATCAGAAATTCTTAAAATTTTTCTATAATTAAGTCTTAACAAATGTTTATATTGATATATTTATTTCTAAATAACTTAAGTTTATGGTATAATAACATACTAGTATTATTTAGAAGAGTTCACAATAGCTAGTAGCAATAACAAAGACTTAGGGTTTTAAGTACTTGCATAACTAGGAATTTTTGCTGCGATCGCTTCTAACAATACTCATATCTATAGCAATCTGATTTAAGTAATAAGTATTTTCTAGAGACGGCTACATTCAGGAAAATTCCAATGTCATTAGACAAAAATGCCCTTGAACAACCAGCAAATAAGTTGCTTGCAGCTCTGCCAGCCAGTGATTATCAGCGTCTTGTTCCCCACCTGAAGCTGATTCCGCTATCAAATCGGCAAGTCCTTTACGAAGCAGGCGAACCGATCACACAGGTCTATTTTCCTAATAAAGCAGTAGTTTCTATAGTTACCACTATGGAAGATGGCTCGACTGTGGAAGTTGGGATAGTGAGTAATGAAGGCATGGTGGGTATGCCCGTAATTTTAGGAGACAACATCACAACCACAACAGCATTGGTGCAGATTCCAGACACTGCCATGCAGCTCGATGCAGATATACTCAGAAGCGAGTTTAATCGGGGTGCAGCGCTTCAAAGCCTGCTGTTGCGCTATGTCCAAGGTGTATACACTCAAATAGTACAAGAATCTGCCTGCAACCGTCTTCATCAGCTAGAGGAGCGGCTGGCTCGTTGGCTGCTGACAGTTTCTGACTGTCTGGAATCAAAGGAATTTCCGCTTACCCAAGAATTTATCTCACAGATACTGGGTGTACATAGCGCTGATGCCGGCGAAGCAACTAGCACCCTGAGCCAAGCTGGAATGATCGCCTACCACCGTGGTCAGATTAAGATCCTGAATCGAGAGGCTTTAGAAAAAACCTCCTGTGAATGTTATCAGATTCTAGAAAATAATTTTTTAAAACTTTTATGTACGGTATCGCACAGACTTAAGGAAGTGTGTTAATTTAAGGTTTTCTAGACTGTTCCCGTGTTTCTTTAGGGAATGCACCTTTTGACATTAGGATCTGATCCTTAAATCCTTTCCTTGTGCCCTGAGTTGGCTTTTCTAAAGTCACCTACGTTAAGGAGAGTGGCTTCTAATGCCATTAGATAAAAACCTCTTTCAGCAACCATCAAATAAGCTGCTCGCAGCTTTGCCAGCCAGTGATTATCAGCGTCTTGTCCCCCATCTAAAGCTAATTGCGCTCGAAATTCCGCAAGTCCTTTACGAAGCAGGCGAACCGATCACACATGTCTATTTTCCTGAGAAGGGAATGGTTTCTATAGTTACCACTATGGAAGATGGCTCAACGGCGGAAGTTGGGATAGTGAGCAGTGAAGGCATGGTTGGTATCCCAGTAATTTTAGGAAACAGGATCACAACCACAACATCATTTGTCCAGATTCCAGGCATTGCTATGCAGATGAATGCAGATATACTTAAAGCCGAGTTCAAACGGGGCGAAGCGCTTCAAACCATCCTGCTGTGCTACGTACAAGCTGTATATTCTGAACTGGTGCAAACAGCTGCCTGTAACCGTCTGCATACACTGGACGAACGGTTAGCTCGCTGGCTACTGACAGTCTCTGACCGTATGGAATCAGAAGATTTTCCGCTTACGCAAGAATTTATCGCTCAGATGCTAGGTGTACGTCGTTCTGGTGTGACAGTAGCAGCTAGCACCCTCAGCCGAGCCGGAATGATCAACTACCACCGTGGTAATATTAACATCTTGAACCGTGAGGATCTCGAAGCAACTTCCTGCGAGTGTTATCAAGTCATACAAAACGAATTGGCTAGGTTACTGGGCAAAAAGTCTAGTAACCTAGCCAAAAAACTTTTTTGAATTATGTGTGCGAAACCGAACAGACTCGCAAAAATAACTTAATTTAAACTATATTTAAGCAAATTTATATTTTAATGTTCAGTGAGCGAAAACATTTTTAAGCCGCAAGTAAATAGGTTACTCGCGGCTTTGCCAACTAGTGATTATCAGCGTCTTGTTCCACACCTGAAGTTAGTTTCGCTTTCGCTTCGGCAAGTCATTTACGAATCAAAAGAACCGATCGCATACGTCTATTTTCCCCAACACGGAGTAATTTCTTTAGTCACTAATATGGAAGATAGCTCGATCATGGAAGTTGGAATAGTGAGCAGTGAAGGGATGGTGGGTATCCCAGTAATTTTAGGAGAGAACACAACAACCACAAAAGCGTTTGTGCAGGTTCCAGGTACTGCTATGCAGATGGATGCAGATGTACTTAAAACCGAGTTAAATCAGGGTGGAGCTATTCAAAAGCTGCTGCTGCGCTATGTACAAGCTGCATACACTGAATTGACGCAAGGATGTGCCTGCAACCGTTTTCATACCCTAGAGGAGCGGCTGGCTCGTTGGCTACTGACACTCTCTGACCGCTTGCAATCAGAGGATTTTCCGCTCACCCAAGAATTTCTCGCCCAGATGTTAGGTGTACGGCGCTCCGGTGTGACAGTAGCAGCTAAGACCCTGAGCCGAGCCGGAATTATTCGCTATCAGCGTGGTCATATTAGTATCCTGAACCGAGAGAATTTGTCAGCAACTTCCTGCGAGTGTTATGGGGTTATACAAGGCGAATTTGCTCGGTTGCTGGGCTATTAGCCAAGGCGCGTAGGCGTAGCCCGTCGTAGACATCGCCAATGAATCATTTTTAGTTTCTATGTCCGAAACCGGACAGACGCTTGCTAATTAGTTCCATTAATATTTAATAAAGTAGGCATAAAATGGCATTTACAAACATGTGTTTTTTAATGTGATTGCTACTTTCAATGCTTGAGCTAGACGACGGTGAGAATAATGTCTAATCAATCGATCTATTTTAAAGGTCTGCGATTGCTCGTTGTTGATGACGACCCTGATACGAGAACATTACTTGCTTTTTTGTTTGAATTAGACGGAGCAGAGATAGTCACAGCTGGTTCAGCAGGTGAGGCTATAGCAATAATGTCATTTTTTAAACCAGACATCCTAATTAGTGACATTTATTTACCAGATGAAGACGGCTACTCACTGCTCTTAAAGATCAGAAATTTGGAAGCAAAGCGAGGGAGAAAGATTCCAGCTATTGCTATGACGGCATCTGCTTTTGACGAAGACCGTAATTGTGCATTATTAGCAGGTTATGATATATACCGATGCAAGCCAATAGACTTAGACGAGTTAGCTTCTGTGGTTGCTAGTTTAACTGGACTCGAACAATACGCTTGAGATATTTGGATGCAACAAGGCAGAAGCCAGTAAGCAAGAAAGCTTTAACTCAATTTTATTTATTTTGAGAAGGTGATGTCTGTCTTGAAAAGTCCAAGACAGACATCGCATTTTCTCAGGAATCTTTTGACTAATTTTATTTTTTCTTAATTTCGCTACCAGTAAAAATCTTTTTAAAACACAGTGATATAAAATATACTAAGAATATATACAGAGAAAAGTCAAGTATTTCTCTGTGAATACTCATTTTTTCATATAAAGGAGCATATTATGGAATATCTTGCTTATTCCCACATGTTTATTGCTCAAGAAGAGGCATCTGGAAACACCGCATACAATTCCCCTAAATCTCAATGGAATTGGAAAAAACCTCTTAAATCTTCTGACATAGTTATTACTAAAGAAGAGGCATCTGAAAACAGCAAATCTAAATTCAATTGGAAAAAACTGCTTAAATCTTCAGCTTGGTTAGCTTTAGCTGGCGTTGGTGTATTACTTGTTGCTGCTACCCAAATTCAAATGAGTTCGGCTGCATATGTAAAAACTAACGGCAGTTGTTTACGTATCCGTACAGGCCCAAGCACCAACTACTCATATGTGGACTGTGTATCAAATGGTGCAACACTTCCAGCAATTGAAAGATATGAAAACGGTTATGCTAGGCTTTCTACGGGTAGATACGTTTTTGCCCGATGGATTGGTGATAAACCTAACAATCTTCCTGCGACTAGACCTGGTGG
This sequence comes from Nostoc sp., assembly GCF_036917615.1. GTDB lineage: Bacteria > Cyanobacteriota > Cyanobacteriia > Cyanobacteriales > Nostocaceae > Nostoc. Next base: position 50,851 of record NZ_JBALCZ010000040.1, on the reverse strand, counting down.
TGTTGGTGGTTCGGTGATTCTGACTCCTGGTTCTAAAGGTCTACTTGTAAAAGACGTTCAAACAGCTTTAGGTAATCTCACAATTGATGGAATTTACGGTCCAGAAACTGTTAGCCGAGTCCGAAGCTTTCAGGCAAGTAAAGGTCTACTTGTAGATGGTGTCGTGGGCCCTGAAACTCGAGTAGCTCTAGGTATTTAGCCAGAAGCCACCCTTTGAAAATCTCCTTTCCAAGTTCTACCTGTTTTCTTGTAGGATGGAGAGAAGTCAGAAGTTCAGGAAGTGTTAGATCAAAACTTCTCTTATGGTCGCCGCGCAAGGGACGAAGTGCCTCGCCTGTTATCAGATGGGTAATACAACCTCATACCATTTCACGAAATACCTGATACAGATACATAGAGGCGTACAGCTGCCATTGGTGTCAACTTAACGTGAAAGCTAGTAAGCGAGAATGCTTTCAGACATTACCTCGTTCCCCTCGTTCCCAGTCAGAGACTGGGAATGCCCCTCATTGAGGCTCCGCCTCCTTTACTCGCGGCAGCAGCGCAATCAGGAGCATTTCCAACCTCTGGCTGGAAAGGGAGTTTGAAAGCGGTTTTGGCTTAAGTTGACACGCATGTACAGCTGTACCCCCTACAGCAGATTCATCTGTTGCAAAGATTTTTGTCAATGGTAAGCTGCTCCACAAAAACCAAAGCATATATTGGGCGCTCGTGTCGCCCACCCCACAACAAATGTACAATTTCAGATTATGCAAACTAGATGTGGTTTAGCTGATCACCGTACAATAACTAGTAAAATTACTAAAAAAATGAAAAACCGGGAGAAAAGCCGGTTTTATGTACCCTAAAAAATAGAAATTTCGCACTTTGTTTAATCTGAGTTCTTAAGTTGATGTTTCTGACGAAATACCCAAGTAATTTTGCACAATCTGCAAGATCCGCTCTGCTGCATGACCATCGCCAAAGGGATTAATTGCATTTGCCATTGCTTGATAAGCATCTGGATCATCGAGTAACTCAGCAGCGGCTGCAAAAATGTTCTCACTCGTAGTGCCTACAAGTTTGGCTGTACCGGCTGCAACAGCCTCTGGTCTTTCTGTGGTGTCCCTCAAAACCAGTACTGGTTTTCCCAAACTGGGGGCTTCTTCCTGCAACCCACCAGAGTCCGTGAGCAAAAGATGCGATCGCCCAATTGCTCCCACCAATTCGCCATAATCTAGAGGATCTGTCAAGAAAATTCGGGGATGATTTCCTAAAAGCGCTTGCAACGGGACTCGCACTGTCGGATTACGGTGCAATGGTAGCAGCAAAGCTGTATCAGGAAACTTATCTAAAATTTTTAAAAACCCCTGAGCGATCGCTAACAGAGGTTCTCCCCAATTCTCCCGACGATGAACTGTTGCTAACAGAACCCGATATGAATCCCAGTCTAAACCTGGTACATTACAAACTACTTGGGTTGCAGCTATATTCAACAATGCATCAATTACTGTGTTACCCGTCATGTGAATTTCACCCAAAACACCAGAACGGTGCAAGTTTTCCACAGCCCAAGGAGTCGGCGCAAAGTGCAACTGAGTAATTTGAGAAATCAACCGCCGATTAGCTTCTTCTGGGTAAGGATTGAATATATCATCAGTTCTTAACCCTGCTTCTACATGACCGACTGGGATTTTTTGATAAAAAGCTGCCAAAGCTGCGGCAAAAGCCGTAGTAGTGTCTCCCTGCACCACCACTAAATCTGGCTTTTTCACCTGGAATAATGCTTCTAACCCTTGTAAACTGCGGCAGGTAATATCATTTAAAGATTGCTGAACCTGCATAATTTCCAAGTCATAATCTGCCTTGATGTTGAACAGGTGCATAACTTGCTCAACCATCTCCCGATGCTGTCCAGTTAGAATTATTTGCAACTCAAAACTTGAAGACTTCTGGAATATCTGAATCACTGGAGCTAGTTTAATCGCTTCCGGACGAGTACCCAAGATAATGCAAACCCGTTTTTGATTAGTCATTTGTTATTAGTCATCTGTCCTTTGCTTATTAGTCATCTGTCCTTTGCCAATGGTTATAGTCAATGGTCTATGATTAATAGTCAATAGTCAGCGATTAATAGTCAATAGTCAGCGGGAAATCATCACACAAATCATAAATATAAAGACCAAATATGAAAAAACCCGGCTTAACCGGGCAAATGCATTGTTTGTCGAATTCAATTGTAATGACTAGATCTTGCTCTCACAAGTTAAAATCCCAAAGTGCATGAAAAAACCCGGTTTAACCGGGCAGACGCACTGTTTGTCGAATTCACCTGTAATGACTATATTTTAATCTCACAAGTTAAAGGGCAAGCAGCATAAACAGTAGTCTGCATTTGGTCTGTCTCTCCATGCAGCCAGCTTAACCATTTGATTTCATTAGGATGAACTCCTTTAAGAGTTAGCACACCCGCAGCCAATACAACTGCCATAACATTAAACATGATTAAAGCGCCTGCTACAAGCAAAACAGCACTAACAGGCATTACCGATTGCAAGATAATCGACAACAGACATCCGACCGTAGCCATCAATACAACTAGTGGAAAACCGACAACCAACAAGCATACTGCTAATGTAAAAGTCCATATTAAAAAGCTTTTAATCATCAACAAGGAGTAGGTCTTTCCTTGATTAGAGCTTTCAGCAGAAACCATGACTTTTCCTCCCAAAAATACACAACAAATTTTAATTTCAGTCATATCTCGCTTTTCGCGAGGAAACTGATTTTGTTTCTCAGTGAAATTCAGTATATAAAAACTAATCGGGAAAATGAGCATTTGTTTACTAAAGTTTACAGTTAATTTTTTGTAATTATGAATTTAAAGTCAAGTTTATATCTATTAAAAAAACTTGTTTCCTGCATCTGTCTTCAGGTATACAAGCTAAAAGGTATAAGCCTTTAACTTTGATCCCCAGGATATTGCTCCGATTCAACTTAACATTTCTTAGAAAAATTAGTATCGGTTCTCATAATTCATAGATGGGCTGAATAAATGCTCTGCTAGTATTTGTGCTGTTAATTGCTGGCAATTTGTATCCATGCCTGGGATAAATTTCTCATCTAAAAACTGAGAATATTTATCTTTTATTTAAAGTATTATAACCTACTTATAGGTTTATGTGTTCTTACTGATACATTTTGAGTCCCTGCGTGTGTTAAACCAGGTTAGATAAGTTAAATAATTTCTCTAAATATTCTGAGAAGTGAAATCTCAGAAAAAAAAGATACAAATTGAGGTGGATAAAATGGATTGATCGTGGTTCTAGAGCTTCAATCGCCTCCCATCAGCGCTGGGGCTTGCACGCAAGCATCCTCCAAAAGTCATCGAAGCAAGTGACTTGACTTCTCGCTAATTCAACTTTTTAACTGCCAAATGTGAAGATATATGACAGAATTACAGTCTCCATTAAATTCTAACTCTGCTGCCGGACGTAACCTGCCACCAATGCCGCCACCAATGCCGCCACCACCGCCAACCTCTAGTACGCAGCGGCAAATGACACAAACATTAGATATGTCAATGGATAGAAGCACCAACGCACCTGTTGCTGGTCATCGTCCGGGTAGTCCACCGCCAATACCTAGTTCACGCCCTCAAAACAGCAGTCCACAACTTACTTTAGCGAAGTTAATCAGGGAAGCTTACGATCAGGGATATTCTGACTTGCACTTAGGTGTAGGTGAAGTACCCCGCTTCCGCAGCCGAGGAGAAATTCAATCAACGGATTATCCAGAAATAGATAAAGAAACTTTGATGAGTTGGTTGCGGGAGGTGATGAGTGAGGGGGAAATTCAGCGCTTTGAAGAACACTTAGAATTTGACGGAGCAACTCAGTATGATTTTGCTCGCGTGCGGATTAATGTTTTTGGCTCCCTCAAAGGGCCTGCAATGGTATTACGGTTGATTCCGCTGAAAATCCTAACTATGGAACAGTTGAATTTACCCCCAATTTTTCGGGATATTTGTCATCATCACAAAGGTTTAATTTTAGTGACTGGGCCCACTGGATCTGGTAAGTCCACCACAATGGCAGCAATGGTTGACTACATCAATAAGGAGATGGCCAAGCATATCATCACTATTGAAGACCCGATAGAATTTGTTCATCAAAGCCGCAAGTCTTTAGTCAAACAGCGGGAAGTGGGAATGCACACCCGGAAATTTGACAACGCTTTGAAAGCAGCTTTGCGGGAAGACCCAGATTTGATTCTGGTGGGGGAAATGCGGGATAAGGAAACAGTTAACACTGCCCTAAAAGCCGCTCAGACTGGTCACTTGGTCATGGGAACCCTGCACACCAATAGCGCTGTCAAAACCATTGAGCGGATTCTCAATCTCTACTCTGGTGACGAACAGGATGCAATGCGGGTAGCAATTTCTGAATCTTTAGTGGCAGTAATTGCTCAAGGTTTGTGTCGCACAACTGACAGTAAACGGGCTGCTTTCCACGATGTGCTGATCAATACTGAGGCAATTAAAGAATGGATTAAAGACGGTAAGTATGATGAAATTGGCGAGTTGATGAAACAAGCTGGCTTTGACGGCATGATTACGATGAATCAGTCGTTGCTCAATCTCTATCAAGACGGTCGCATCACTGAAGAAACTGCTTTGGAAATGTCACCAACTCCTAACGAAATGGCGCAGTTTCTCCGAGGTCGAGTTTAAGATTGGGGGCTAGGGACTGGAGATTAGGGAGATTAGGGAGATGAGGCAGTAGGGGAAGAATAATTACTGACTACTAGACATCTCCAGAAATTAATGATGCGTTACCTGAAACCCTTGTAGAGACGTTATATATAACGTCTCTACATTCATTTTCACTCCTATGACTACTAATTATTGACCAATGCCTTATGCCCAATCCCCACTATTCAATCCTCAATCCCAAATATCTTTGTGTTCCTGGTTGAGGTTATAGCTAAGGTAAAAGGTAAAAGAGAGAATTTTTTACTTTTAGCTTCCTAGCCTCTGTGAATAACTTGACGACAAATAAACTATCTAAACCCCAGTTGTTTAAAGGCATTGCGCTATTTACACCCGGAGGAGATTTAATTTACTGCATCGACCCTAGCAAGCAAGGCCGATGGCACTTGCATTTGTGCTCGGCTTTGCAAGAAATCCTAGATTTGCCAGAGCCACCGCACTTTTTAGTGCCTTGTTATACTGCGACTATTGACAACTGGTTAGATCCGCGCACTCAACAAGTGCGAACTTTTGCTGAAGCTTATCCGGCTGTAATTAGACATCAAGCTTTGCTTAATGCCATTTTTGGCACAGGGGAGTTAGTCTGGCAAGCAGCTCCCTGGCAGGAGGAGTTGTGCGATCGCATGGTGTTAACAACTTATCGTTCCTCATTTGAACAGCTTTGGGAGGATCACGATTTAATTGTCCGTCTAGACCTTTCTGAACCTGTGCCAAAATACCACCAACCAGTAATAATACAAAAAAAGGAAGTAATAACACAAGGCTATGTTCTCCGTTTATTTGTTGCAGGACATAGCAGTACCACCGAACGCATTCTCCAAAATTTACACGAATTGTTAGAGCGATCGCTCGGACATCCTTATACTCTAAAAGTGATTGATGTTTTAACTCATCCGGAACAAGCAGAACTCAATCAGGTTTCTGCAACTCCTACCCTTATCAAGGTTTGGCCTCACCCAATTCGACGAATCGTTGGAGAGTTGGATCATGTAGAAAAGATTTTACAGATGTTAGCTGCTAAGGAAAAATTTTAAGTTTTATAACGATAACTTTATAAAAGTGCGTAGGTGTTGCCCAACCCAGGCATTGCTTTAAGTAGATTACGTGCAAGCAATGCCTGCGACAGTAAACCTCACAACTCATCAACCGAAAATATCGCAATCAACTAAAATCCCTATTAGGGATTAAAACTCCATGTCTTCTTTTTCTAGTTCCTCAACTCCTTCTATCACAATCAACTAAAATCCTTATTAGGGATTGAAACGAGTTGACTTTAAGTGTTGGCGTAGTCCCAACAGTTTAATCGCAATCAACTAAAATCCCTATTAGATATTGAAATGAAAGTTAACAGATGAACTCCGGCGATCGCATCACAATTGATAATCGCTACAGCAATATACAGATAATTGTGGAATTACTTAGCAAATTGATCAACTCAAGGGATCGCTTGCAATGCAGATAGTTATAAACAACTATTTGCGAGGGATTTTATGGCGATTTCGTTAAATTATAAAAACTGTCAGAACGCATCTGACTACCATTTCGCCAAACTTCCACTTTTTCAGGGCTGACTAAATAATAAAAACTACCATTATCTGCTCGATATCTGCCTTTACCAATATTCAAAGCTGCGATTTTTATAGGCTTGCTTGTGTCTTGCTTCAACTGCCCAATATAAAACAACTGACCATTTTCTTCACAGACTTTTACACGAATACTTGCAGTCTCACCCTGAATGATGGTAACACCATTGCATTTAGTATCAGTGCTAACAGGTGCAAAACCTATTGGAATTGGCTGTGAAGGTAAAACTTGCTTTGCTACTGGGGGTGTGGAGACTGGGCGGTTCGGGTTATCCACTTGCTGAACTTTAGAACCAGAGGTAACACTTGCAGTTAAGGATGTCAATAGACGAAGGGGGTCAGCTGCTATTCGACCATTTGGATGAACTTCAAAATGCAGATGAGGTGCTGTACTATTGCCTGTAGATCCCATCTCGGCAATAATTTGACCTTGAATGACCTGTTGACCCTTGCTCACCAACAAACGACGATTGTGACCATAAACAGTAATGCTGCCATCGAGATGTTTAATAGTTATGGCATTACCTAATCCCCAATCATCCCAACCTGCTTTTACAACTGTACCGGATGCAGCAGCAACAATAGGAGTTCCAGATGCCCCTGCAATATCAATTCCTTCATGTTGATATTTGCGGAAACCTTGAGAAATAAACCCTTGAGTCGGCCAGATTAACTTAGAAGCAGGGATAGGAGTTTGCCCAATTGAGGAATCGCCTGCTAACTGTGTTAGGGCAGATGTAGTTGTACTAAATAAGGTGGTTAAGGATATTAACCCAATTATTAGTCCATAAGTACGATATCGATAAACGGTAACTTTTTTCATAAGTTGCAAGCCGATTAAAACAATAATTCAGATAGTTTCTGATTATTTTCTGTTTCAAGCTGACTCGGTAAATATCAGGAAATTAAATTTTTAAAGTAAGACTGACTTTGTGGGTGCTGTTTAGTGCTTTGAGGACGAAGAACTTTTAGTTTGACTTTGAGTTGGTAAGGAACTAACTGATAAACCGTTTTATACGCCATGTTAAGTCCCAACTCGGTTTATAGCCATTGTTGAATTTGACTATAGCTGTGAAATCCTTGTGGTTCGGACAATCTCTGTTTTAAACGCTCGAAATTTTCTCCTTGAACAATCAGCTTTTTACCTGGCGCATGTTTCACGGATATTAAGCCTTCTGATTAAGTTGACACTAATCAGCTATCATCCGTGTCAACTTCAGCCTAAACCCCTTTAAAACCTCGTTAAGAGCCTCTAGCTCTTAATGCTCCTGATTACGGCTCTTTTTCAAGTCAAGAGGCGGAGTCTCCCATTAGGCATTAAGAATCAGAGACTTGTTTTCGAGACAATCTCTAAAAGCTGGTTTTATACTGGCTTTCACTTAAGTTGACATCAATGATCAACTATGCATCCCTACTTTGTATCTCATTCAAATCAGAAGCGCTATATTAATTTGCAACTTTTAATTACAACTGCTGACAAGCCAATAAAAATTTCAGCATTTGAACGGTGCAGTATCTACCTCAAATAACTGCTGCACTTTTTCTATTTAGTAGCTATGGCACAATACGCTTGGGTTAAAGCCAAAAACCTTAACCTACGTAGGTTGGGTAGCCACTGCGTTGCGTATTTTCCCCCCGTTGTTCGCTCTTAGCGTTCCCGCTCTTTAACAAGTGGCGTTTGAGGAACGAAACCCAACATTTTCGGGACTTTGTTGGGTTGAACGTAGTGAAACCCAACATACAATTATCCTTAACCCAAGCGTATTGAGTTATCGCATCTCTAAGACTCTCGCCAAACACTTTGAATTTACAAGTATAATATATGCTCCGTATGCCAGCCACCGATATATCGAACGGCGGCATACGTTTATTGTGATTCTTCCCTTCTGGCTCAGGACTTAGTGTAATTATCAATTACTTTGGCTAAGTCTGGCACTGCTTCTTCTACGTGCTTTTTGGCTGAACCGCGAAGTTTTTCATAGGTTCCTCGCACAATTTGGCGCTTTACGTCCTTGACTCTGGCATCAGTAACACCCAGTAGCGCGTCTGCCGTATGAGAGCGATTCGCACTCAGGTGTTCAATTGGATTGCCTTTCTCTACGCCTTCACTCCAGACGGGATCAAGTGCCGTAAAGCACTGCGGCAGGATTTGCTCAACGACGTAGGGGATATACCCTGGCTTAACCCCCTTGAGGGCGGCGAAGGCAGTTTTCAAAGCGATACCGCTCATACCTGACTTGGCTGCAAGCTGTCCTTCTATCATCTTGCAACAGTCATCTACGACCATAGCCTTTTTAGTCGGGTTCAAAAGTCCGTCGTTAAGTCCCATTTCACTCTTCCTTATCTAATTACTTAATTTCTATTCGACTAATTTTTTTAGCAAGCAGGAAATTACAGAAAATGGTATCAGAGTTAGAGGATGTCTGAGAAGTTAAAAATCTCATGCTGCATGAAGCGATAGCCAAGTGTTGCATCTCATCAACCCACGGTAAATTGCGATTCTTCTCTTCTCTACGAGAGGCTGCGCCAACGAGACGCTACGCGAACGCTCCACTTCCTTACGCTCAGAATCACAAATTATACCTTTCGTACACTTTTCAGATATCCTCTAAGTCCCAATGCCAAGATGGGTACGGAAGGGCATACCATCGGAATCATTGGGGTTGTTGCGATCTGCAAAGGTGTCATAACCAGGATGGTTCGTAAAATCAGGGCTGTAGTCCTGGCTGTCGCTATTAAACCTCACCCACTCAGTTCTGTCATCTGTAGAACAGTATACTTGATTGATTACCAGGCAATTTGCGATCGCTCTTGTACAACTCGCTGATAAACTTCCTCGGTTTGCTTGGCTAATTTCGGCCAGCTAAAACGCCGCTCTAAATCCTCATAAGCATTATCCACCAGCCATTGCCGATAACCTGGATTTTTCAAAACCTCCAAAATTCCCCAAGCTAAAGAATTGGGATTGTTCACCCAAGTAATAATGCCTGTTTTGCTATGTTGCACCACTTCCGGTAAACCACCAGTATCAGAAACGACTACAGGAACACGAGAAGCAAAGCTTTCTAAAGCCACAATTCCAAAGGGTTCGTAAAGACTAGGAAAAACGGCACAGTCAGCGACAGTTTGGAATTTATCTAAGTATTCATCGGAGAGAAAACCTGTAAAATAGCAATGATGCCAAATTCCCAAATCCCAGGCTTGGCGTTTGAGATGGTCAGTATTGCCACCTCCAACGATCACAAATTTAACGTTACCTCCCATTTGGGAAAGTATTTTGGGTGCGGCATTGAGTAATATAGGTACACCCTTTTCATAGGTCATGCGACCAAGGTAGTAAACGATTTTCTCATCATCTGTGGCAAATTGGCGGCGAAAATCCGGAGCATGAAAATCTACATGGTGCTGTTTCTTTTCGGCTCGGATACCGTTATAAATGACATCGATTTTGTCACAAGGACTGTGTAGTGCTCGTCCTACTTCTTGGCGCATATAGTCGCTACAAACAATAATCCGCCAAGCATTGTAAGCCAGCAAGTTTTCTTTGTAACTAATATAGTGTTGGATGTCTGTGTAAATACCGTTATGGCGTCCGTATTCGGTAGCGTGAATTGTGGCAATTAGTGGTATTTTGAGATTATGTTTGAGAGCGATCGCGGCATCTCCTACTAACCAATCATGGGCATGAATTAAATCAAAGGGCCCTTCCTCTAAAATCAACTTACCACCGTGATGTCCCATACTCAGGTTGAGATTGACTACCCAGTGGAAAAAGTCGTTACTATATGCCACTGGCACCCGATGTACGTTTACTCCCTCAACTACCTCATACATTGAGGCCTGACCAAACTCCGCTGTAATCAGGTGGACTTCATGCCCTAGTTTTACCAGTTCCGGGTACAACTCCGCTACATGCCGCGCAATTCCCCCAACAATCCTCGGCGGAAACTCCCAACTCAGTACCAGTATCTTCATCTGCTAGATTCCCCGACACTTTACAAATATATAAAAAACTAGATTTATTTAAAAATACAAGTCTGACAATTTTCTTGAGTGCATTTCCTCAAATTTTTAGATTTTTTAACAGTTATTTTGTTAAAGCTTATCAAAAGTTATAAACTCTGGGCTAGGGATAAGAAGCACTAAAGAGGCGAACAGCAAACAGCACGAACTCGATCGCGTCCGTGCTGTTTGGCTATATAAAGTGCTTTGTCTGCTGCATTAATCAAGTCTGGCGGTGATATTTTGGAATTTGGCACAATGCTAACAACACCTAGACTACAGTTACACAGTCAGACACACTAGACTGAGCATGGAAAATGGCCAAATCGCGTACTGCTTGTCCAATAGTTTGAGCTACATAGATTGCTCTTTGAAAGAACGATGTTTTGTACTAACAGATCAGTAATTTTTTTTATCTGTACTTGAGTGAATAGCTTTGTTCAAATCCCGCAGCAAGTCTTCTTCCGCATCCCGTTCTTGCTTCATTTCTCGAATCATTTCCTGACTCGAACCAATTAGCAAGCCTGCAACTGCACCGACAATGGCGTATTTTTGATCCAAATTTTGATACATTTTACTTGTGTAGGGGCAAGGAAGTAAACTAGCAACAATAAAGCCAATTCCTGCGCCCAAAAATGCGGTCACAAAGCCAGAAAAAGCGATTAGTTTGACGTTCATTTGCTTTGCTTCAATGCTTAATACCCTTGTTAAATTATTAGGGTACACTCTCATTGTCTCAGTGTCTTACAAAGTCGCAGCTTAATCTTTACCTCTTGTAATATCAACCTCTTGGATTCATTTATTTAGTAGAATCATTAGCCGCGTTGTCATCGGCACTTTGCGTTCCAACCGTAGCCGAATTAGCTGGCGCGTTCGTCGTTCGCATAGCCGACGCACCAGAAGACGTTGCCGTTTGTGCAGCGTCTCCGACAGGAGAAGGCATCGCTGTTGATTGTCCATCCTCGTTTCCATCTGAGGCTGGTGGTTGGGAGCGATTAGCTCTTTTATGTTTCAACAAGCGATCTTCCAAACTCTTGATGATTACATATAGCACTGGAACAAAGAGCAAACTTAAAATCGTTGCCACGAGTAACCCGCCAAACAAAGCCGTTCCCAACGACCAGCGCGAGGCAGAACCCGCTCCGGTGGCGATTACCAGAGGGAAAAATCCCAGCAGTGCCGCACTCGAAGTCATGACAATTGGTCGAAACCGTTCTTCGGCTGCGGTCAAGGCTGCCTCTCGAATTGTCATGCCCCCTTCATAGGCTTGGTTAGCAAACTCGACGATCAAAATGGCGTTTTTCGAGGCGAGTCCGATCAGCATTACCAACGCCACATTCGCGTAGACATCGTTTACCAAACCGCGCAACGCCAGCGCACTCAACGCACCCAACAACGCCAACGGTACGGTCAATAAAATAATCGTGGGATCAATATAACTTTCATACTGAGCAGCAAGTGTGAGAAACACCATAATGATCCCGAAGCCAAAAATTAGAATGCCCAAGTTACCTGCGCTTAATTCTTCGCGGGCAGTTCCGATCCAGTCACTGCCAACCCCCGGTGTTGCTACTTGGCTGACCGCTTGCTGCATTGCCTGGATTGCTTGTCCACTGCTGTAACCGGATGCTTCTCTGCCTTGGAGATCGATGGCGCGGAAGCCGTTGTAGTGATTGATTACAGATGGACCTGTAATCGGCGTGAGTGTTGCAACCTCGCTCAATCGAACCATTTGGTTATTTGTTGATCGCACATAAAGCTGACGAATATCATTCGGCGATCGCCGATAGTTGCCGTCTGCCTGAACATAAACGCGATAGCTCTGCTGTCCGAGGATAAAATCATTGACATACTGCGAACCAATGGCGGTTCCAAGTGTGGTGACAGCATCCTGAAAATTGACGTTGAGTGCTTCGAGGCGATCGCGATCAAAGTCGATTTCAAATTGTGGTGTACTGGCGGTAAACTGTGTAAACACGCCGCCTTTAAGAGCTGGTTGTTGATTCGCTTGCGCTAGAACCGCTTGGGCATTGGCGAAAAAATCATCGATTGTCAGTCGCCCGTTGGTGCGGTCTTCCAGCTGCAACTCAAATCCACCTAACGTACTAAAGCCTTGAATCGGTGGGGGACTGACTGCGGTGATCACGGCTTCGGGAATCCCTTGAAATGCGCCATTAATTCGGGTTAAAATTGCAGACGCACTTTGATCGGATTTGCTGCGATCTTCCCACGGCTTGAGTTTAGCAAAGAACACGCCTCGATTTGACCCACTGCCTGCAAAGCCAAATCCCGAAGTCGCAAAAATGTTATTAATTTCTGGTTCTTTTTGGAGAATTTGTTCAACTTTTTCGAGTACTTGATCGGTATAGCCAAGAGCAACTCCATCCGGGGCTTGAATAATGCCTAACAAAATCCCCTGATCTTCACTCGGAACAAATCCGGTCGGAACATGCGTAAACATAAAATAAGTCGCAGCTAAACCGACCACAAACAATCCAATGACAAAGTAACGAACGCGAATCAGAAAATTGACGATCGCTAGATATCGTTGAATGATCCATGCCAAAATTTGATTAAATTTGTTAAAAAACCAGCCAAGCGGGCCGCGTTTGGGTCGTGGCGGACGCAGCAAAATCGCCGACATACTGGGACTGAATGAAAGCGCATTAAACGCTGAAATCGCGATCAAAAAGGCAATCACTAACGCGAATTGCTGATACATTCTCCCAGTCGAACCCGGAAAAAACGCTACTGGAATAAACACCGCCATCAACACCAGCGACGTTGCCAGCACTGCTCCAGTAAGTTCGTCCATCGCCTCGACCGACGCTTGAAACGGTCTAACCCCCTGTTCAATTTTACGGGCGACTGCCTCAACAACGATAATTGCATCATCTACGACTAATCCTGTCGCCAAAATTAAACCAAATAAGGTCAAATTGTTTAACGAGAATCCAAACACGTAAGCAAATGCTAATGCGCCAATCAGCGAAACCGGAATCGCAACAATCGGAATAATCGTGGCTCGCCAGTTTTGCAGAAACAGAAAAATCACCAATACGACCAGCGCGATCGCTTCGACGAGGGTTTTCACCACTTCTTCGAGTGAGGCTTGCACAAACCCAACGGTATCGTAAACAATCTTGGCTTTTAATCCGGGCGGAAAGTCTTTCATCAGGTCATTCATTTGCGCCTGAACGTTTTTCGCCACATCCAGCGCATTACTACCTGGTAACTGATAAATTGCGATGCCGATCGCCGGCTTGCCATTATTTCTCGCATTACTAGCGTAAGTCTCCGAGCCGAGTTCGGCATGACCGACATCTTTGAGTTTAATTAAGTTGCCATCACTCCCGGCTTTGATGACGAGATTCTCAAATTCTGATGCATCTTTGAATTGACCATTGATTCGCAGCGGAATTTCATAACTTTGACCTGGAGGCACAGGCTGTTGACCCAACGTTCCGGCTCCGGCGAGAATGTTTTGCGATCGCAGTGCCGTTGACACATCTGTCACGGTTAATTGCCGACTCGCTAGTGCATTTGGATCGAGCCACAACCGCATCGCATACTCTTTTTCACCAAAAATCGTGATATCGCCAACTCCCGGTGTTCTCAGCAGTTGATCCCGCAAATTGAGGTCAATATAGTTACTAATAAACAGCGCATCATACTCATTATTTTGGGGATAAAGCGCCTACACTAATAAAATGCTGGTTGAAGACGTTTGCGCTGTCACACCGAATTGTTGTACAGTCGTTGGCAAGCGAGGTGTAGCACGGGCAATGCAATTCTGCACGTTCACTTGGTCAATATTTTTATCCGTCTGTGACCCGAAATACACTGAAATTTGGCTACTACCTGCTGAACTGTTCGAGGTCATGTACTGCATTCCCTCAACACCGTTAATCTGTCGCTCCAGCGTGGTTGTCACCGCAGTTTCGACAGTTTCCACATCTGCCCCAGTATAGGAAGCTGAGACTTGAACGCGAATCGGCGCAATATCTGGCAAGTAATTGAGCGGCAGTAGCGGAATACACACTCCCCCCAAAATCAGAATCACTAAGGTACAAACGGTAGTTAATACTGGGCGTTTGATGAAGGTGTTGGCGATCGACATTATCAGATGTCCTGGATTTAGGATTGCGGTTGAATTGGTGCGCCTTCTCTAAGTTTGAGAATGCCAGCAGTCACGATCGTTTCGCCGGATTTAAGTCCTGAGAGGACTTGATAGTTTGTGCCTTGAATCTCACCAAGGCGCACTAAACGCTGATGCACAACTTGCTGCTGTTTGCCGTTTACGGTTTTGTTTTCGGTGACAAACACAAAACTTTGTCCGGCAACGCGAGAAATTGCGACAGTGGGAATTAAGATACCTGGTTGTCGATTCCAAATCACCCGAGCTTTAACGTATTGCCCATCACGCAGTCGCCCTTGTGAATTCCCAAAGCGTGCCTTGCTCAAAATTGACTGCTGATCGGAACTGACTGAGGGAGAAATGGAGTTGATCGCGCCCGTGCCAATCAATTGCTGCGTGGTGGGATCGATCAACTCAACGGGCAATCCATTTCGTAGTTGGTTCAATCGATTTGAGGGTACAGAAAGATTGAGATCCAGTGAATCGTTTTGCGTCAGCGTGGTGATCGTTTGTCCGGTGTTGACATAATCTCCCACTTTCACGGGAAAATAACCGACTACACCAGTAATCGGTGCTACCACTCGTTTGAAATTAAGGTTGACTTGTGAGGCAGCGGTACTGGCTTGAGCAGAGCGCACATTTGCCTGTGCTTGCCGAATGCCTGCCCCTGATGCAGCAACTTGTTTGTTTGCGACTTGCAAATCCGCGATCGCCGCTTGTAAATTATTTCTGGCAACGTCTAACTCTTGCCTGGCTATGGCTCCTTCGTTGACTAACTGTTGGTTACGATTGAATTGTGTCCGTTGCAGCTGAACATTTGCGGCTGATTTGGTGCGCTGGGCCTCGGCTTGTTGAAGTTGGGCTTGAGCCGTCAATAAAGCTGCTTGCGCTGAACTAGCCGCAGCGATCGAACTGGCAACATTAGCCTGAGTTTGATCTAAACTCAACGATGCGATCTGCGTACCTTGCTGCACTTGCTGTCCACTCGACACCAGAATTGATTCGATTCGGCCCTGAGTTTGGGGCTGTAGCGTAACTTTTTGTTGCGCTTCCAATGAGCCGACAAACACAGAACTTTCTACGATTGTGCCTGCGTCAATTCTTTGAAGTTTCACGGCTAATGGTGGCGGGCTTTGAGCATTTGCTGTCGGATCGTTTTTTTGACAAGCACTCGTTAATGCTGAAAGCATTAGTGTGATACCTAATACTGGATTTGCAAGTAATAGGCTTAAATATTTAAATAGATAATCACGTTTTAACATGAAATAAAATACTGTTGGGCTAAATTTATATACTGCATAATTTTTCTGTCTCAAGCCAAGGGATTGAGAAAGCCTAACAACTCCAGCTTTGCCGCAGGAAATTTTCTATATGTCTAGCTAGATATTTTGTTGAGCATTTAGATATATCTTTTCTCCTAATCGCGGCTTTAGCTCAAACAAACTCATCTTTGAGAAATCTCTGGATTAATACTACGTGAGTTCAACGGATTAAAAAAAATACTAAAGATAGAGATAATTAAGTTTGTTGGGTAGATATCAACGATTTTTGAATTTATACAATAAATTATCATTTTTTCTGTCATAAATCCCGCATTAGAGGCACACTCAAGGATGTTGAGCCAATAGCGAGTCAGTCTCAACCTGGTGCGCTTTCTGAAAGCTAAACCTGAAAATCCTACATTTGAGGCTGCTGTTGACAGCCTTTCTAATTAAAATTAACGGATGTTAAACCAGAAATATTCCTACCCTTATTTCTGAGCAGTAACTCAACTTTAATTAAATGTAAGACCTCTCTTCAAACCTCTCTTTTTTTAGGAGAGAGGCTTTGACTCCCCCTTCCCTACAAGGGAACTCGGTACCCCCACGGAAAAGCCAGCGCTGTGGGCGGGTTTCCCGACTTGAGGCGACTGGCGTTGGGGATTAGGGTCAGGGGGCTGGAGGGTTAGGTCTGTTTTATGTTTTTTCAGGTTGAGATGTAGCCGCAAGCAGCAAATTGTCTCTGAGTAAGCACTTTTAAATTAGCTTTGATCCAAGCGCAGTACTGCCATAAAGGCTTCTTGGGGTACGTCCACTGTACCTACAGATTTCATCCGCTTTTTACCTTTTGCTTGCTTCTGTAATAGTTTCTTCTTCCGGCTGATGTCACCACCGTAGCACTTGGCTAGCACATCTTTCCGCAAAGCCGGGATGTGTTCGCTGGCAATAACTTTACTGCCAATAGACGCTTGAATTGGCACTTTGAATTGATGGCGAGGAATTAGTTCTTTGAGTTTTTCTGCCATTGACCGGCCGACGTTGTAAGCTTTATCTCGGTGTACAATCATCGCCAAGGAATCTACGGGATCGCCGTTAATCATAATATCCAGCTTCACCAAAGGATTTTCACGGTAGCCGATGAGGTGATATTCCATACTGGCGTAACCGCGCGATCGCGATTTCATCTGGTCAAAAAAGTCAGTCACAACTTCCGCCAAGGGGAGTTCGTAAGTGAGGGTGGTTCGTCCTTGGGTGAGATATTTCATATCTTTGAAAATGCCACGGCGATTTTGTGACAACTCCATCAAGCTGCCGACATAGGTTTCCGGCGTAATCATCTCTACTTGGACGTAGGGTTCTTCAATTTTTTCGCGATCGTTAGGAGAAGGTAAACGGCTGGGATTATCGATGTACAGTTCCTCGCCTTTCAGGGTGATCACTTTATAAACCACCGAGGGGGCTGTAATGATTAAATCTAGGTTATACTCTCGCTCTAGACGTTCTTGGACAATTTCCATGTGCAGCAAACCCAAGAACCCGCAACGGAAACCAAACCCCATGGCGCTCGAAGTTTCTGGTTCGTAGTGTAGCGCTGCGTCGTTGAGTTCGAGCTTTTCTAAGGCTTCCCGCAAGTCTTCAAATTGGTCGGCATCAATGGGGAACATCCCACAATAAACCATCGGGTTCGCTTCTGCGTAGCCTGGTAAGGGTGACTCCGCTTTCGCTTTACTTAGGGTAATTGTGTCTCCCACCCGGGCATCGGCTACAGCTCTAATTGCCGCTCCCAAATAGCCTACTTCCCCAGCGTGCAGTTCTTCAACTTGCTTTTGAATAGGAGAAAGGACACCTAACTCATCAATTTCAAATTCTTTACCAGATGCCATTAAATGGATGCGATCGCCTTTTTTGACGGTGCCATCCATCACCCGGAAATACACAATTACTCCCCGGTAACTGTCGTAATAGCTATCAAATATTAACGCTCGTAAGCGTTCATTTATCGTATTGGGTGGTGGCGGTATCCGCTCGACAACTGCTTCTAAAATCTGATCAATACCAATTCCTTCTTTAGCAGAGGCGAGTATCGCACCACTGCAATCTAGACCGATAATTTCTTCAATTTCGCCAATTACCCGTTCTGGTTCAGCCCCTGGCAAATCAATTTTATTCAAAACCGGGATAATTTCCAGGTTATTCTCTAAGGCTAAATATACATTTGCCAAAGTTTGCGCCTCCACACCTTGGGACGCATCTACTACTAACAGCGCTCCTTCACAAGCAACAAGAGAGCGGGAAACTTCATACGAGAAATCCACATGCCCCGGAGTATCAATCAAGTTCAGCACATACTGCTGACCATCCTTGGCTGTGTAGTTCATCCGGGCAGCTTGCAGCTTAATTGTAATGCCGCGCTCCCGTTCCAGATCCATATTGTCGAGAAACTGTTCCTTCATCTGTCGGTCTTCAACAGTGCCAGTAGCTTGTAGCAAGCGATCGGCGAGGGTTGATTTCCCGTGGTCGATGTGAGCAATAATACAAAAATTGCGAATGCGAACTGCGGGAACGTCAGTCATATACTATCTTTGCCTTAGCAGCAACCAAAGTTAAAAGAGCAATTTACTTAATGTATTTTAATGCTTTCTTAGCCAAGACGCTGCTAGCTTTTAGTGCCCAGTGCCCAGTTGTGAGTGCTGAGTTAGGAGCTATTATTCTTCCCCTACTCTCCTGCCCCTCTTCACCCCATCTTTAACTTTCGATCTAAATAGGTGGACTTTTAAGAATATTATGAAAGTCTATTTGTCGCTGCTAGTATTCATCAGCTAGGGGCGTACAATAAATGTAAATCAGTACATGTAGGGATCATGTAGGGAGCATGGGCAATTGCGACCCGTAATTACCCATAATCACTGATTTACCGAGAAAACTTCTAGAGCCATTGTCTAGTCAGTTATATGAAAAATGCGATTTGAAACTTAAAACTGTTACTTTGGTGCTATTTCAGGGAACTATCTAACTGTGCCCCTGAAGATTTTCAGTGAATTAGCCCAAATGATCAATATAACTACTTTACAAAGCTTTAGACAAAACCAATTCAGAGTATATAAACCTATGAATATGCGAGAAAAAACTACCGAAGCGGAAAACACACGAGCCGATAAGGTAGAAATTGCTGTCCGCCTAGACTCGGAGCTGCTAGAGCAAATTCAGCATCTCACCAATGACCCAAGTAAAGTGATTGAGGTGGCGATTCGCCAGTGGTTGCGGGGTGAAATCCTCAGAGATGATGAACTGACGCGCACTCCTGTGCGTACCCCCGTTCCTCCTCGCGGTGAATGGAACGATTAACGCCATCAGTCAGATGTCAATGCAAGTTAAAAAAGTAAAGTTTGCCAATCTGGATTTCAAAACAACAAGAAATACACAATAAAAAACGAAAAAGCTGTAAAAATTTATGCAAAAATTTGAGCAGCTTTAGTAAAATTACGGTCGGATACCTTTGTATATCCAACTCAATTAATGACTATTACTGCCAATTCCCAATTGCCGAATGTATTTTCCCAAAATCTGGAATCTGTTACCAGTAAAACTGATGGCTCATTACCAACTCTAGGAGCCGAGTTGGTGTATACGCAAGATGGGGCAGGGCGCTATCTGACCTTTTGTTGGCAGCACAGCGAACTCCTGGGGTTAAATACCGAAAAAATAGTTGACGATCTCAACCAGACCCAAACCTTTTCCCCAGTGGATAAGGTTACTTATTTGGAACGATTGCACAGAATATTGACAAGTTTGGTGCCAGAAAGGTTTCAGTGTTGGTTTAGCTACCACCAGGAATTATTTGAGTTGGACTTAGTGATTAGTCCGATTATGCCAAGTTTGGGTACTACTGCCACTACAGTTTTAGTGATGGGACGGTTAGTGCAAGCGACACTCAACAAAAAACAAGTGCGTGTAGGATCAAAAACGCCCACACAAATAGAGTTGGCTTTACGTTCACAGCAACACCAAAAACTGATAAATCGGATTACCAGAAATATTCGGCGGACATTAGATTTAGATATTATTTGGCAGCAAACAGTTGATAGTTTGGGGAAAGCACTGCGGCTAGAGCGCTGCATTATTTGTCCTTATCAGCCCTTTAGCTCAAAAGTGGAGGTGAAGGCTGAATATCGCCAGCCAGAACTCAAATCAATGCTTGGCTCAGAAATAGATATAACTTCTGAGCCTGCCTTTGCTCAGGTCTTGGCAACCCTAGAACCAGTTGTGATGGAAGTGTCTGGATACACGGAGTCTAGATGGCAAAAAACTCTGGTGATTGCGACTTGCTATCAAGACCAGCCGAATGGATTGGTTGCCTTGAATTGGCAGGATGAATGCTACACATTAACAGAATCGGAATTAGAACTGGCAAAAGAAGCAGCAGATCAATTGGGAACTGCGATCGCTCATGCTACTTTATATAAAGAATTAGAAGCAGCGCGTCAAAAAGCTGAAGAAGCTTCCCGCCTCAAAAGCGAGTTTCTGGCTAATGTATCCCATGAAATTCGTACCCCCCTCAACGGCATGATTGGCTTCTTGAAGCTGATTTTGGAAGGGATGGCAGATGACCCAGAAGAACAAAACCAATTTTTGGCAGAAGCTCACCAATTATCGATACATCTACTGAATATCATCAACGATATTTTGGACATTGCCAAAATCGAAGCTGGCAAAATGGAGCTAGTTTACGCTCCAGTCAAGCTAGATGAGCTATTCAGTGATGTAGAAAATTTCATGCATCCCCAAGCAGAAATGAGAAACCTCAGCTTCCGGATGCAAATGCCTCCTACCTCCGATGAAATCATTGTCCAAAGCAACTACCAACGGTTGCTACAAGTTATGCTGAATTTGGTAGGTAACGCCCTCAAGTTTACCCATGAGGGTGGCGTCACTGTCAGCGCCGATTTAGTACTCAAAAAGGCGAATTTTCAAGATCAGCAATTTCCTGGCATGGTGAGAGTCCGTGTAGCAGACACTGGCATTGGTGTTTCTTTGGACAAACAAGATAAATTATTTCAATTATTCTCTCAGGTGGATGGCTCCCGCACGCGCCAGTACGGCGGTACAGGTTTAGGACTAGCAATATCCCAGAAGCTAGTGGAGGCAATGGGCGGCGAGGTACATTTTTATAGTCTGGGCGAAGGACTTGGCTCAACAGTCACATTTACAGTGCCACTATATCAACAACCAGTCATGGTTTCATCTAGTGATAGCGACTCAACAGACAGTGGTGAGTGCTGAGTTTGGAGTTTGGAGTTTGGATACCTGGCAATACTGGGTTTTGAGTTTTTAACTTTAAATTTTTTGAGCAATTATTATTTAATAACTAAATTGGAAAGAATTCTATCCCTAGTACAGCACGGCATAAATAAGCAGACCATTGAAAAGCCCTAAAGAGCTTATTCCATAATACTTTTGAATGAGTGACTTTTGACTTCCGCGTTGCGGTACTAGCCCCTATAATCGTATAATTATAGGCTGGATTGAGGAACAAAACACAACAAACGCCTAAATGTTGGCTTGCGCTTTGCTCTACTCAACCGACGAAAAATAGATTGTTGACCCCTTTTTAGGCAAAGGTGTACTTAGAAGCATCAGATCCTGCCTTCCGCCATATTCCAAAGCAGAACCTAAAGGCTAGAGTAAAGTAGGAGGTTCACACGAAAACAATGTTTCAGCTAATCTAATATCAAATTGCTAATACCAGCAATGGTTGAGTCAAAAGTCATTAAAAACTGACACCTGACAATCTAGCGGCAATTAGATTTAGGATCGATTTAACAAAGCTGAAAATAAGATTTTGGATAATGGTTAATGAGTAACGGCGCATAGGGCACAGGGATCATTATTATTCAATGACCCCATGCCCCATGCCCCATACTCAATGACGCCAGTTACTTCTCCCTACAGCCCTTCTCCTAAAGGAGACGCTGTTAGGGTTCGGGCATCCTACGGCAGGCGCTAGCCTCTCACGAACGTGAGAAGGGGAGATGCTCACAGAACAACGGATAGCGTTCGCGCAGCGTCTCGTAGAGAAGCGGTAGCGAGTCAGACGCTACGCACAGTCGCTAATGCAACGCTACCCTTGCGTCGGGAACCTCCACAAGGCACTGGCTGCCCCATGCCCAATACCCATGATTAACTTAGCAGGTCTAAAACTATGGAACTCACAATTGACAACGTTGAAACAGTCTTAGATGAAATGCGCCCTTATCTCATGTCTGATGGCGGCAATGTGGAACTCGTAGAACTCGATGGGCCTGTTGTAAAACTGCGGTTACAAGGTGCTTGTGGTTCTTGTCCCAGTTCTGCAATGACCCTGAGAATGGGTATTGAGCGCCGCCTCAAGGAAATGATTCCCGAAATTGCAGAAATTGAGCAAGTGGTGTAAAAGTTAGGAGTTAGAAGTTAGGAGTTATGAGTTTTCAATTAACTCCTAACTCCTGATTCTTAACTCCTAACTATTCCTATGTCCCATCCTCTCTACATTGCTTTTATCTGGCATCAACATCAGCCGCTGTACAAATCTCCTGGCAGCGGCGTTTCGCTATCTCCGAGTCAGCAGTATCGTCTACCTTGGGTACGTTTGCATGGGACTAAAGATTATTTAGATTTGGTATTGCTTTTAGAGCGGTATCCTAAGTTACACCAAACGGTGAATTTAGTACCATCGCTGATATTGCAATTGGAAGATTATATTGCTGGCACTGCTTTTGACCCTTACCTCACAGCCAGCTTGACACCAGATGAACAACTCAACCAGCAACAGCGGGAATTCATTATTCAACACTTTTTCGATGCCAATCACCACACCCTGATTGACCCTCATCCCCGCTATGCCGAGTTGTACCAGCAAAGACAGGAGAAGGGACAAGCTTGGTGTTTAGCAAATTGGGAATTGCCAGATTATGGTGATTTGCTAGCTTGGCACAATTTGGCTTGGATCGATCCGCTGTTTTGGGATGACCCGGAAATTGCTGCTTGGTTAAAGCAGGGTCGGAATTTCACTTTAAGCGATCGCCAGCGCATTTATTCCAAACAGCGAGAAATCCTCAGCCGCATTATCCCCCAACATCGAAAAATGCAGGAGGCGGGGCAGCTAGAAGTTACCACCACGCCTTACACCCACCCGATTTTACCCTTGCTAGCTGATACCAACTCAGGTCGGGTAGCTGTGCCCAATATGACACTACCTGAGCAGCGATTTCAGTGGGCAGAAGATATTCCCCGCCACTTGCGGAAAGCTTGGAACTTTTATAAAGACCGCTTTGGACAGATACCTCGTGGTTTGTGGCCTTCGGAACAGTCAGTAAGTCCGGCAGTACTTCCACACATTATTAACCAAGGATTTAAGTGGATATGCTCGGATGAAGCCGTCTTAGGTTGGACGCTGAAACAGTTTTTTCATCGGGATGGGGCGGGGAATGTGCAGCAACCAGAACTGCTGTACCAACCGTATCGCCTGCAAACCGCAGAGGGCGACTTGTCAATTGTGTTTCGTGACCACAGATTATCAGATTTGATTGGCTTTACCTACAGTGCGATGCCAGCAAAACAGGCAGCAGCAGACTTAGTGGGACATTTGCAAGCGATCGCTAAAATGCAAAGAGACAGTCAAAGTGAAAAACCTTGGCTAGTTACCATCGCCTTGGATGGGGAAAATTGCTGGGAATTTTATCCCCAAGATGGCAAACCCTTCCTAGAAGCTTTGTATCAAAGTTTGAGCGATGAACCCCGCCTCAAACTAGTCACCGTCTCCGAATTTCTGGAAGAATTTCCCGCCACAGCCACCATTCCCGGAGGGCAACTACATAGCGGTTCTTGGGTGGATGGCAGTTTCACCACTTGGATCGGCGATCCCGCCAAAAATCGTGCTTGGGATTATCTGACAGAAGCCAGGAATCTGCTCGCAAGTCATCCCGAAGCGACGGAAGAAAACAACCCAGAAGCATGGGAAGCATTGTATGCCGCAGAGGGTTCCGACTGGTTTTGGTGGTTTGGTGCAGGACACTCCTCAAATCAAGATGCCATCTTTGACGGGTTGTTTCGAGAACACTTGTTTGGCATTTACAAGGCATTAAATGAACCTGTACCGCCCTATCTCAAGCAACCAGTGGAAATCCACGAAGCACAGGGAAACCACACCCCACAAGGGTTTATTCATCCCGTCATCGATGGTAGGGGTGATGAACAAGACTGGGACAAAGCTGGACGCATAGAAATCGGCGGAGCGCGAGGGACGATGCACAATAGTAGTGTCATCCAGCGACTTTGGTATGGGGTGGATCACCTGAATTTCTATTTGCGGCTGGACTTTAAAAGTGGCGCTGCACTAGGGCAGGATTTGCCAGCAGAGTTGAATTTGCTGTGGTTCTATCCAGAAAAAACAATGCTCAACAGCCCAGTTCCCTTGGCAGATGTACCTGATGCAGCCCCACTTAACTACCTTTTCCATCATCTTCTAGAAATTAACTTGCTGACACAATCGATTCAGTTTCGGGAAGCTGGAGACAATTATCAATGGCAGCCCCGTTTCAGTCGCGCTCAAGTAGCTTTAAATAATTGTTTAGAGTTGGCAGTACCGTGGGCAGACTTGCAAGTTCCGCCAGATTATCCGCTGCGCCTGATTTTGGTGCTTGCAGATGAGGGGCGTTTTTGCAACTACTTGCCAGAAAATGCTTTGATTCCGATTGAGGTGCCTTAAAACTCAATACCTTTGGTGTTATACCACACTTACAAAATACCTAGTAGGGGCGTACAGATGTACGCCCCTACAGCAGATTCATCTGTGGTAAAGTTTTTATTACATTTAGGCTTTATTGTCAATACGGAAATTCTATAAAAATTTATTTTTACTTTTTGAAATACTTTAATGATTTGGCAAAGTTACAGTAATTTTACTGTTATCAAGAAATAATTGTCGTAAGATTAGAGACATTTAAAAGTAAATATTTTATAGTAATGAATCACTTTTTTCAGAAAATAACGAATTCTCAACAGAGCATTTCAGAGCAAACTCAACTTGGCCAGATGTGTGGTTCCAAACGGCTATTTCGCGATCGCTATGAAATATTGCAAATTTTGGGTCGAGGTGGTTTTGGCGTCACGTTTTTAGCCAAAAATACCTTATTACCTGGGAATCCCCTGTGTGTCATTAAACAGCTTTGTCCGAAAGTGACTAATCCTCAAAGTTGGCAAAGGGCATGTATGCGCTTTGAAAAAGAAGCAAGAACTTTGGGTCAACTCGGTAGTCATTCGCAAATTCCCATGCTCTTAGACTACTTTCAGGCGAATGGGGAGTTTTTTTTAATTCAAGAATACGTGCCGGGTTTGACTTTGGCACGAGAAGTGCGGCAAACTGGGCCCAAAAGTGAAGCCTCAGTTAAACAGTTTTTACAGGAATTATTACCTGTATTACAGTATCTTCATAAACATCACGTGATTCATCGGGATATTAAGCCCCAGAATTTATTGCGGTGTGAGTATGACAGGCGGATAGTGCTGATTGATTTTGGTGCGGTGAAAGAGCGATTAGTTGACGTTTGTGAAAACTCAATCAATCAACCTGCAAATACCAACTTTATCGGGACTAAGGGATTTGCACCACCAGAACAGTTTTCTCTATGTCCAGTTTATGCCAGTGATATTTATGCACTGGGTGTAACTTGTATTTATATGTTGACTGCTAAAAGTCCTTTAGAATTTGAGTACGACGCTAATACTGCTGAAATCTGCTGGCAAAAAGAGGTAAATATCAGCCACAGTTTTGCCCAGATTTTAGGAAAAATGGTGAAAATTACGTTAAATGATCGCTTTAAGACTGCCGATGAAGTGATAAAAGCTTTAGGTAATCAAAGCTATTTGCCTACTTTGGCTAACTGTCTAAATACTCAAAAATTAAATAATAAAAGTATTACACAACACGAAAATTCTCACGAAACCCCTGATGTATACATCCCACCTGCCGCCAGAACTGCTAGTGCTATTCGGAAATGGAGAGCAAGGCTAAAATAAACAAGGTGGTATTAAGTTTAAGCCTGATTAATCTAAAGTATCAAATGAACAATTAATCATCGGCACTTGAAAATATCAAAAACAAATTTAGTAAGCATTTTGACGAGATTTTTTAGTCAGTAATCATTGATTGAAGAGGGTTTATCTTTAATACTTAGTCACTTGTCGCTTGCCAATATACAAGCAAAATTACTAGGGCTGGCACATCAAAAAAAATTTCTATTCAGATTATTATATAATCGATAGAATAATTAATCTTATGGCTCTCGTAGTTTTCCACAGACAAGGAAGACTAACTACTATTTACAAACGCTAACTATATTAAGTAATTCCCCAATCCCCAGAACAGGGTTTTCTACCACAAGTAAGCGAGAGTCAATTTTCATAAGGGAAAGTTCGGGGCAAACTTAGCCTAAGTTGTCATGCAGTCGCGCCTGTCAGATCATGATCTGCTGCTTAAATCCCGATTGCCCAAATCCCCTGAATCCTAATGGAAAGAAGTTTTGCCAAAGTTGTAGCACCCCATTGGTGTCACTTTTAAGAAATCGCTTCCGTGTCATCCGAGTCCTTTCAGATGAGGGGGGATTTGGCAGAACCTATCTATCAGAAGATGTAGATAAACTTAATGAACGCTGTGTTATCAAGCAATTAGCTCCAAAATTTCAAGGAACTTGGTCGCAAAAAAAGGCGATGGAGTTGTTTGCTGAAGAAGCACAGCGACTACAAGACCTTGGAGAACATCCCCAAATTCCGACTTTGCTAGCTTACTTTGAGCAAGACGGCTGCTTGTATTTAGTGCAGCAGTTTATCAATGGGGAGAATTTGTTAAAGGAGTTGCAACAGCGCAAGGCGTATAACGCTAGGGAAATTCAATCTATTTTGCTAGACTTACTACCCATTCTGAAATTTATCCATGATCGCAAAGTCATTCATCGGGATATCAAGCCAGAAAATATTATCCGCCATAAAAGTGATGGGCGATTAAGCCTGATTGATTTTGGCTCCTCAAAGCAATTCACCGCAAAAGTTCAGCAGAAATCTGGCACATCCATTGGTTCACATGGTTATTCTCCCCTAGAACAGATTAGAGATGGTAAAGCTTTTCCTGCCAGTGACTTGTTCGGTTTGGGGGCTACCTGCTTTCATCTGCTAACAGGAAATTCCCCCTTTCAGTTGTGGATGGAATCTGGGTACGCCTGGGTGAGTAATTGGCGGGAATATTTGCGGAGTCCATTAAATCCTGAGTTGGATTTTGTAATCGACAAGCTTTTGAAAAAAGACATCCAACAACGTTACCAGTCAGCCGATGAAGTCCTCAGAGACTTGACTCCAAAACAACTCCTCGCACTGCCACCAGCGGGGAAGTCGTCTGGGAAAATACCACCAACGAAAGCCCCATATTTACCAAAAAGTTATCCCTTACTGAGAATCTTAATTTTAATAAGTGCTTTGATTCTGTTGTTCGGGTTTCAAGAATCTTGGTATAAACATTTTCGCCGGATTCAGACCAGTTTGACCTTTAGGCTGAGTCAGCACAATAGCCCTGGCAAGGATGACGCGCTTTTAGGTCAACCACCAAAGATTA
Organism: Nostoc sp.; assembly: GCF_036917615.1. Classification (GTDB taxonomy): domain Bacteria; phylum Cyanobacteriota; class Cyanobacteriia; order Cyanobacteriales; family Nostocaceae; genus Nostoc. The sequence continues at coordinate 23,481 of NZ_JBALCZ010000040.1, read as the reverse complement.
CTTTGGGGGAAGTTTCCTTAGCTAATACCCTCCAAGGACATGAAAACTCGGTTTTATCTATCGCCATCAGCCCTGATGGCAAAACCATTGCCAGCAGTGGCGACGATCGCAAAATCAAACTTTGGAATCTCGCAACCGGAAAACAAATCTTTTCACTCAACGGGCATTCTCAGCAGGTAAATGTCGTAGTGATCAGCCCAGATGGCAAAACTCTGGTTAGTGCCAGTGATGACAACACGATCAAAATTTGGAATCTAGCAACGCGAAAACAAATTCGTACTCTTACAGGGCATTCTGACTTAGTTCATGCCCTAGCCATCAGTGCTGATAGCCAGACTTTGGTTACTGGCAGTGATGATAACACGATTAAAATATGGGATTTGGCAACAGGAGAGCAAATTCGGACACTGGCAGGGCATACATTCTGGGTGCGATCAGTGGCCCTCAGCCCCGATGGCGTGCTTCTTGCCAGTGGCAGTTTTGACAAGACTATCAAAATCTGGAATCTCACAAAGGGATACCCAATCCGCACCCTAGAAGGAAATTCTCAAACAGTAACAACCGTAGCCATCAGCCCAGATGGTAGAACTTTAGCCAGTGCTAGCCGCGATCGCACCATCAAACTTTGGGATCTAGTTAGGGGAAAAGAAATTCGCACGCTAGCCGGACATGCTAACACTGTCACATCCGTAGCCTTCAGTGCCGATGGTAAAATTCTTGCTAGTGGTAGCCGCGATCGCACCATCAAACTGTGGAATCCAGCCACAGGAGAGGAAATTCTCACATTGGCGGGGCACACCAACACTGTGACATCCGTCGCCTTCAGTCCTGATGGCAAAACCCTCGTCAGTGGTAGTGAGGACAATACTATTAAGATTTGGCGGTTGTCTCAGTAAAAACCTCTCCTCTGGTAGAGGAAACAGAGGTGATATCAAATCCAAAATCCAAAATCTAAAATCCAAAATTGGTTGATTAATCTTAAAGATCAGACCAAAACGGCATCCCTCAAAAGCAGAACTCATGGAGAGCGATCATTCGCTCCACTCAAGAACACTTTTGTCGTAGCATTAGCTCAATATTTCTTCAGGACTACAATCAACTTAAGACCCAAAGGTTTGCTTCATTTTTGAAAGAAGCTTCGAGATGGACTCCCCGTGAATAATAGAACCATGCATTGTTGCAAGGTACTTAATGGGTAGATTCTCTATTGCCTCAATTCCTCGAGTGAAGCTTTTCCCTTCAGACATAAACCCGACTTTTTGCTGAAAGTTAATGATAGATTCTGTAAGATCCTTTTCGGTAACAGGTTCCTCGAACTGACCAGGATGAGCCGCAAGATCGGAACAAAAAAGGATCTCCTCTTGCGGCTGATAAAATATACAACCCTCCCATCCATGAGGGAAATGAGGAGTTTCAAGCAGTATGATATCTCTTTTGCCCAAGGAAAGAGCAAAGTTATTCTTAAGAACCGTTGTTGGTCGCAGTGCAAAGTCATCCATGTTCGATTGATTCAGAGGACTCACAATTGTTTGCGCTTGCGGAGCTGCTTCAAGCCATTGATTAAGCGCTCCGCACTCATCAGCTTCAAGGTGACATAAACCAATGTAATGAAGTTTTGAAGGATCGCAGACAGACGAAACAAGCTCATAAGTTTGCTCGAACCAATTTGAGCGACCCGTATGAATCAGCATAGGGCGCTCATCAAGGATAAGGAATTGACTGAAAACGAACTTTTTATTATTTGAGATAGAAAGCTTATATATACTAGGAACTATCTCATCTATCCGCGTGAAGTTAGCATTGATATACGTAAACATTATATTTTTTTGTTTATTTTTTGACTTTTTTCTCAGTATAAATGTTTCCAAAGGAGAATTACTGAACTAAAAGAAGAATTGATTTGGGATGAATTTTCATGATCTGCGTCTAAATATTAAACTACTGTTTAACGATAGGTTTACAGTTTTTCGTCCCGAAAAAGGTTGATAATAGCTATATTGCAAATGTTTTGGATTAGCACAGTAGATTATGACATTGAAAAACACCTTTGGTGAATATAGTTTTGTCAGTAAAGTAGACGTTACTAATCTGGAAGCTAGTGTCGAGTGGTACAAGGACAAACTCGGTTTAGTCCCTGAATCAAAATATGACACGCCTAGCTGGAGACAGTTTAGTATCCCTGATATTGGGCGCTTTGCAATTGGACTGAACTTAAGTAAGTCAGTTGAAACAGGTAGTGCTGTTAATACCTTTGTTGTAGACAATATAGTTGCCGCTCGTCAAAGCCTTATTGAAAAAGGAGTTGAAGTTGGGCCCATTACAGATGTCGGTCACGGAGTTCAATTGTCTGTGTTCAAGGATATTGACGGAAACTTGTTGGGGCTTCGGCAAAATCCGTAGTCTTAACTATTAACTGCTGAAATCGGGGAGTTAGGCAGCAACTGAACTCATGTTACTACCTAATCCCCAAGCTGTGCATCTAGCCTACATTCCGCAGGTTAGTTAAGATTGTTAGCTTTTTAGATGCTGTTACATAACCCTCTAAGATCCCCCAACCCACGGCAATAAAGCGGTAGTTTTAAGTAACCTAAATTCTCAGAAGATAGTCAATCTGTATTTACCGCGTTCCTGGGGATTCTTGGAAGTAACAACTATATAGTAAGTATCATCTTCAGGCAACCTAGCTCGGTCAATTAAGGCACTGTACGCACCATCTTTGTCTTTGTCTTTAACTATAGCGATCGTCTTTCCTTGAGAATTTAACAAAGCTATGTAAGGCGAAAACTCTTCATCAACACTATCTACACGAATACTTACAAGCTGATTTTTTCTCCCTTGAAAATTAGAAACATTGTAAGCGCCTCCATTTTGTTTAAGAGTTGAGCTTTTGGCAGTTAGTTGACCTGATTCATCTAAAGTATAGCTAGCTCTGTCATTCCTTAAAGCCAGACTATAGCGACCTATCTCTCCGGGATCTTGGCTTGTAACTGCAATCTTGTAAGTACCGTTCTTCGGCAGTCGCGCAAAAATAAATGCATCATCGCCATCACTGCTTTTTTCCAAAGTGCCTTTTTTGACGATGATATTATTATCAGGATCGTGCAGAAATAACAAGGGTTTTAAACTCAAGTTATTTGTTTTGCGTGTATCATTACTACCAATCAGCCTAATTTGGACTAATTGATTTTCTCTGCCGTCAAACTGATAGAAATGAAAATATCTACCTTGAGATTGAAAGTCACGCTTACTCAGAATACCCAATGCAACATCTACAAAGTTAATTTTCTTGAAAGTAGGTGTCACCGACGTATAAACCCGTGAATCGTCGAGATTTTGGTTGCTACGTCTACCTGAGTTATAATTCGAGTTGCGAACTCTGCCTGAATTTGAAGACACAGAGTTTGAGTTATAATTTCTCCGTCTAGATGGTCTAGAAGTCGAATCATCATTGGAACTATTGCTTGCTTGGGTAGAGTTTCTCCGTCTGGATGGTCTAGAAGTCGAATCATCACTGGAACTATTGCTTGCTTGGCTATAATTTCTCCGTCTGGATGGTTTAGAAGTCGAATCATCATTGGAACTATTGCTTGCTTGGTTAGAGTTACCTGTGTCAGAAGATACATTAGACTGGATTGGTGACTCAATAGATGTCTTGCGTCTTGGAGATACTGACGCTTGAGAAGCAGGAATTTGCTCAATTGCTTTTTCTACTGCTTCTGGTTGTCTCTCATCTGGTGATTTGGCAATTATGAAGTCTTGAGAACTTTGAGGTTTTGCCAAAGCACTTATAGGTAGCACATTACTTGTGAGCAAAAAACTACTACTCAAGCAAGAAATTAAAATGCGACTTAATTTGCGACGATAGTTATTGTTTTTTCCTAGCATAATTACGCTCCTAATTTGGCTGATGATTTTGTATTTAAGAGATAGATGAATTTGAAGTCTAAAAATTTATATTCCAATTTAGATTGCTAGTACACTGTGGTGGAAGTTTACCTACCTTTAATAACTTGCTCAAGCAATTGTCTGGTTTGAGATGGTAGGTGGATTTTTACCAAGCTTTACTCAAGTGAATCTCAATTTTGTAAGTATATACTTAGCTACAAGTTGAAATTGCCGCTTTTCGGATTTGTGCCCAGATATATTTCCGAAATTAAGTGAATTGCTGCCGGACTAAGTAGGTAAGTACGATAAAACCGACATATACCGACATATGTTTAGTTTTGTAAAAACGGTGAAATAACGTATTTGTGAGGTATGTACTGAATTTATATTTCGTTACATATTTGGAAATTTTCCCGCCCACTTACTTAGTTGACGCCGATCAATTCGTCAAAAAGCATCGCTTAAGCACAACTTCCTCGAAGTTTTTTAAATTGTTCAATACCTGATGAGGTAAGGAAATTGGGGATTTGTATGGTATCTCAGTGATATTGACTAACAAGAGAGATTATACTGCATGACTTAAAATGAATATATACTCCCACATGGAAATGGATTCCCAGTATGCTCTGTTGTGTGAATCCCGATTGCCAAAAACCCCTAAATCCTGATAAAAACAAGTATTGCCACAGTTGTAGAGCGGAATTGATACCCCTGTTGGGAGGTCGCTATCATCCCACTCAGGTGTTGTCAGATGAGGGCGGATTTGGTAGAACCTATCTGGCAGAAGATGTACACAAACTGAATGAATGCTGTGTTGTTAAGCAATTTGCACCAAAACTTCAGGGAACTAAGGCACTAACAAAGGCCATTGAGCTATTTAAACAAGAAGCAAGCCGACTGCAAGAACTCGGAGAACATCCGCAAATTCCAACTTTATTGGCTTATTTTGAGCAAAATACCTATCTATTTTTAGTACAGCAGTTTGTCGATGGGCAAAACTTGCTTAAGGAATCGGAGAGGCGGGGAAGCTATAGCGAAACAGAGATTCGTGAACTTTTGCTAGATTTACTGCCCGTGCTGAAGTTTATCCATGTACGGGGAGTGATTCATCGGGATATCAAACCACAAAATATTATTCGCCGTCAAAGTGACGGGCGATTAGTGCTAATTGATTTTGGAGCCTCCAAGCAGCTAACGGCAACAGTGCAGACTAAAATGGGCACTGTTATTGGCTCACACGGTTACACTGCACTTGAACAGATGCAATATGGAAAAGCTTATCCAGCAAGTGATTTATTCAGCTTGGGGGCGACTTGTTTTCATTTACTGACTGGGGTTCGCCCATCTCAACTGTGGATACAGCAGGGCTATAGTTGGGTTACATCTTGGCGACAATATTTGATTAGTTCAGGTAGGGATGGGGCTTCTGTGTCTATCGAGTTGGGTGAAGTTTTGGATAAGCTGTTGCAATTAGACATCGAAAAGCGTTACGAATCGGCTGATGAAGTCATCACTGACTTGACACCTCGGCTACCACTATTGCCATCAGTACCTCCAACTATACTTACACCAACATTTCCAGCTACCCCAATAAACAAAAGGCCAGTTTCACCAAAACCAAATAACAAGCTAAAAAGTCAACTGCTTTTAGGTACTAGCATTTTGGTGATGGGATTGGGGGGAGTTTGGTATTTACAGTCTCGGCCTCATAAAAGCGAGTTTCCTCAGCCTATTTCTCAACCTGTTAAGCCCAAAAAAAGCGTCTCGAAAAATCTTTTTGTGCCCAAATCCCTCAAGGGGCATTCCAGCGATGTCAATTCTGTAGCTTTCAGTCCTGATGGCAAAACTCTTGTCAGTGGTAGTGATGATAAGACAATTAAGCTATGGAATCTGGCAAGTGGACAGGAAATCCAGACTTTAGAAGGACATTCCAATTGGATTTGGACTGTAGCCTTCAGTCCTGATGCCAAAACCCTTGCCAGTGGTAGTGCGGACAAGACAATCAAACTGTGGAATCTGGAGACAGGAAAGTTAATCCGCACCTTACAGGGACATAGCGACGGAGTTAGTTCCGTAGCTTTCAGTCCTGATGGCAAAACTCTTGCCAGTGGCGGCGCTAGTAAGGACATGAAAATCAAACTGTGGAATCTGGAGACAGGAAAGTTAATCTGCACCTTACAGGGACATAGCGATGGAGTTAATTCCGTAGCTTTCAGTCCTGATGGCAAAACCCTTGCTAGTGGTAGCTGGGATAAGACAATTAAATTGTGGAATCTGGAGACAGGAAAGTTAATCCGCACCCTAAAGGGACATAGTGAGCGGATTCTTTCGGTCGCTTTTGCTCCCGATAGTGTCACCCTTGCCAGTGGCAGTAAAGACAAAACAATTAAATTGTGGAATCTGAAAACAGGAAAGTTAATCCACACCCTAAAGGGACATAATGATAATGTTAATTCCGTCGCCTTTTTGCCCAGTGCAACTCCAAATCGTGTCACCCTTGTCAGTGGTAGTAGTGACAAGACAATTAAACTGTGGAATCCGGTAACCGGAAAGCAAATCCGCACTTTAGAAACGGGTTCTGGATATATTTATGCCATTGCCATCAGCCCAGATGGACAAACTATTGCCGCTGGTGGGAGTGGTGAGAACATTCTCAAGGTTTGGCAGATGATTCACTGAAAAGTGCAGAAATTTTTGTAGAGAGATAATGCAATTCATATTTTAGTATAAATGTCAATTGTGAATTGTGGGTATGCACATTTATGGCATTAAAGTCTCACGCAAAGATGCAAAGGAAAACCGATAAAATTATCCCGCATTTATGAAATACTTTAATATTAAGCGCACCCCTGACGAGAATCACTGTATTTTATAAACCAAAGGCGATCGCTTCGGAAATATTGCTTTCAATTATCGGTATCCGTCATACCTGAAGAGGTAATTTTCAGTTTTAAAAATAAAAATTTTAGCTTCTGGAATCGAGCTAGCTTTCATGCAATCAGCGACTTCAGTATTGCATAATTTACCATGCACGGTAATTTATTGTATGCCAAAATGCTTATTCACTCAATTACAAATGCAACTTTAAGCGGATTTATATTTGCAGCTAAAGATTGATGCTGGCGCTGTCAGAATTGCATAAGCTTTAACTATTACTGACAGCAATTAAATTGAGGAATGTGATCATGAAACGCTTTAATCTCTCCAAAATTTTGGGAAGTAGTGTTCTAGCTCTAAGTTTAGCTACCTTGCCCACAGTTCTACCTGCTTCTGCTCAGACAACAACTACTCCTGATGCTACTGTTACAAATACTACTACAGACCGCACTGCTACCGACGGAAATTATCGGCATCGTGATTGGGGTTTACTGGGCTTGCTTGGTTTATTTGGTTTGTTTGGTCGTAAGAGCCGCAGAGACAATGAGACTGTAGGTTATGGTGACTCTAATGTGGCAGGCTCCTCTAGCTCCCATTCTAATTATTAATAACGAGTTGCGTTCTAATTTGGCGTAAGTTCTCAAGATAATTACGAACAAAGCCTGTCAATGCGGGCTTTGTTTGTGCCTTTACATGACTTCAACCCTTGGGGAGTGAGGGTGTGCCAAGTTTCCCGGTTGAATTGTTAATTGGGCAGGACTTATACAAGAACTCTCTGAAACTCTTATTCCTACCCTGCGGGAAGCCGCTTTGCGTCTATGCGGTTCGTTTTCTCATGATTTTGCGTAAGTACTGTTGGGATTTCTCAAAAATAAAATTGATGAACAAAACTGCCCTCCTAGTATAGCTTTCAGAGCTTCAACGGTGGTTATTTTTGGTAAATCTAGGGGCTGGCGATCGCTTTTAAGTTTACGTACATCGGCAATGGCTGTAATATGATAATATTCTTTACGTACTCAGTATTTTAGCTGAGAAGATATTTTAAAAGTTTTCTGGTCGGTAGCAAAACATTTTAGATCCCCCTAAATCCACGCCACGTGCAACAAGAGTGGTTTCTCCCATGAGCCACTGGCATGGGTTAGGGGGGATCAATAAGTGCTTGAAATTACAGCAAACTACTTTTAAAACATCCTCTGAGAAAAATATCATAATCTCTGCTTAAACCTGCGAATGTGGGTTTAATTTAGCGTTTTTGTTGTCAAACAAGTATTCACAACGACAAAGTTATGATTAATATATTTTTCCTACTCATACTATTTTCTTCGCTTTTAGGGCGGATTAAATTTCCTGGAATAAATATTGGTATTCATTATTTATTACTTCCGGCATTTAGCTTTGGTATAATTAGTTTGTCTTTAAAATCTATACCAGAAGTTGTTAAAAAGCATAAAGGAATTTTGATATCTATAAGTTTAATGTATTTGTGGATGTGGCTTTCCTCATTAATGAGCCAATTTCCAACTATTGCGATTATCTATAGTATAAAATATTCAGTTTACTTTATCCTATTTTTTGCTTTTTTGGTGTTAGCTTTTAAGAATACAAAAACACCATATTTAACATTTTACTATCGTTGCATATTATATTTAATACAGATAATTGCAGTTTTGGGTTTTTTAGAAGTTTTACTTCCCAGCTACTGGATTTTCAAATTATTAAAATTTCCCAGCTTTTATCCCGAGATTGGTTCAATTATGCAAAACCCTAATCAATTTGGGGTAATAGTAGCCATTGGATTATGTTTAAGCCTGATTTTAGAAAAGCAGAATAAGATTTCTAAAATTGAATTATATCTAAGCGAATTAATTTTTATAATTTCCTTAGCTTTATCTGCAAGCGGAAATGGTTGGTTAACTTTCATAATTGGCATGTTTCTTTTGTTAATATATAAAATTATTAGTTTTAGGAAAATGATTTATTTAACTAGCTTTTTATTTTTATGCATTGTAACCGTACCAGTTTCTACACAGAGAATTGGTTTGGCAGATAGTAAAATATTTCCATTAATTAATGTATTTAAGGTATTTTCAGAAAATTCAAATTTAGTAAATCCAAATAAAAAAACGCTTCTTACTATAATAACAACAGGCTTGGCAAGGTTTGAAATTTGGCAGGCAGCTATTAATGAAACTATTAAAAGGCCACTTACTGGTATAGGCATAGGAGTTTTTGCAGAACAGATAGGAGTAAAAGTTTGGGGACATAAAGGTTTTCATGTACATAATATATTTTTAAATGTGTTAACAGAACAAGGAATTCCTGGATTATTACTATTTACTAATTTTTTAGTAAAAATAATATTTAAAGTTAAATATGCTAATTCTCTAGTTACTGTTTCGATTATTATGTTTTTAGCGTCTCAAATGTTAGATTTTTTTACTGAAGACTATACTTTTACAACTATTGAATTTTATTTTATAGCAGCAGCTATCAATTCTCGAAAAGATTTTGTTATGCAATTAAAGCCTGAAATTATTTAAAGTTTTCAAAAAAACTATGATTGATAAACATCATTTTTACTTAATATTTCCGAATATATTTGATTTTAAAGGAGGTATTCAAGTTTACTCATTATTTTTGCTGAAAGCTATACAAGATGTATATATTGAAGCTAATTATGATGTATTTTTGAAGTATGACAAGCGTAATTTAAGACAGCAGCAAAACTTGCAATTTTTAAGTTTAACAAAGTTCCATTATTTTGGAAATTTACCAAGATTATTGCAAACTATTTTATTTGCTGCCAAAATAATTATTTTGGCTATTATCGAACGTCCCACTATAGTCATATCAACTCATGTTAACTATGCGATTGCTTGTTATTTTCTAAAACTTCTCACTGGGATTCCTTACTGGGTAGTTGCTCATGGCTTAGAAGTTTGGGATATTGAAAATAATGCTATAAAATTAGCATTACAAAAAGCAGATAAAATTATTAGTGTTAGTAATTACACTCGCCAGCGCTTGCTTCAATATAAAAATATTGACTCAGATAAAATAGTCATTTTACCTAATACGTTTGATTCCAGTGAATTTAAAATAAATCCTAAGCCTGCCTACTTGCTCAAGCGATATAACTTAACAAATGAACAGCCTATAATTCTAACAGTAACGCGGATGGGAAGCATGGCAAAATACAAGGGTTATGACCAAATCCTTCATGCCTTAGTTAAAGTCCGCTTGCATGTCCCTAATGTTCATTTTATTCTTGCAGGTAAAGGAGATGATATACCTCGAATTAAAACTTTAGTTACCAGCTTAAATCTAGAAGATTGTGTGACTATTGCAGGATTTGTACCAGATGAAGAATTGTGTGCTTATTACAATTTCTGCGATGTTTTTGCTTTGCCTAGTAAAGGAGAAGGATTTGGTATTGTTTATCTAGAAGCGTTAGCTTGTGGTAAACCTGTGCTGGCGGGTAATCAAGATGGTTCTGTAGATCCCCTGGCTGAGGGGAAGTTGGGATGTTTAGTTGATCCTGACAACGTAGAAGAAATTGCAGATAATCTAATTCAAATCCTGCAAGGTGATTGCTCTAACCCAGTGGTTTACCAACCAGAATACTTGCAACAAAGAACTATTGAAGCTTTTGATTTTAGCCAGTTTCGTGCAAGTTTAGCAAAGTTATTGGGTGGTGATTAAGTTAGAATTTAAGGAAATGAGGAAATTCTCAATAGAGATATTTGCAGATTTATCTATCGATGCTCTAGTACAGCACAGCGTAAGGAAACCACCCATTCTAAATCAATGAAACGCTTAACTGTTAAGAGAGAGAATATTCATTCCAAGCGGTCGATGAAAGGTAGTTGCTAAAATGTAGCAATAAAAACTGTGAGTAAATAGCTAACATCTCAGCTATTTACTCAAAAAGAGATGAATTAAAATTTATTATCCAGTTTTTTTATATACATTTAATTGGTGAAAAATGGAAGATTCAGTGTTTGTTATATTTCTGGGTTTTGGGTGTATTTGGATTTTGATGGGAGTTGTAGGTTGGATTGCGTTTTTAAAATCTGAGGGTGAGGAAATTAAGTTTGGGAAGTGGGGACTAATAGTGGCTATTCCAATCTTAATACCAATAATTGTTGCTCTGATTATTGGTATATTTTATTATTAGTAAAATCAATAATTATATTGTAATCCCTCTTTTTTTAATTATTAATTGCACCCCTAACCCAAATCACTGTACTTTCTACACCAGAGGCGATCGCGGGCAATGGCTGCTGCGATTTGTAATAAAATACCCGCTGTTTCGGGATTAGCTACTGGTACTAATAATCTACCACTGCCGATGCTGGGCGATCGCTAAACCTCTTTTAGGCTGCTACCAGGTGCGAAAGCGCTGATTCATCGCAATTTTTGATTTTAGACTTCGCCGTGAGCCTCAGCTGAACGATTTTAGATTTTGGACTACAAGTCTCTACTAAAAAGCTGTTACTGAAATCTCAGAGAATGTTTTAAAAGTCATTGGAAGATATAATTCGCTACTACACAAGCACTGTCCTCAATTAGACATCTGGGAAAATTAATTATGCATTCACTCAAACCCTTGTAGAGACGCGAAATTTCGCGTCTCTACATTCTTTTCTGGAGATGTCTATTAGGAATTACGAATTATTTAATTGCTTCTCCCCGTGGTAGATAGCCCTTCTACTATCAAAGATGGAGTGTAACAAGAACCATTCCAATCAGCATCGTTGCCCAGTGTAACCAATTGCTTGAGGGCTGTGTAGACATTACCTGCAACCATCGTATCCTTAACGCGCCCAATTACCTGACCATTTTGCACGCGGTAGCCTAAATCAACATTGATCGAAAAATCTCCAGAAATACTGCCGCCACCACCCAACATTTGATCCACAATCAAGCCATCATCTAGTTGTTGAATCAAATTTGGTAGCGATGCCGAACCTGGCTGGATCAGAAAATTAAATAAACCAGGGGTGGGATAGCTACCTAAACCAGGGCGAAAACCATTTCCAGTGGTGTCAGTACCCAGTTGGCCTCCGGTGGTGCGATCGCCATAGAAATGCTGTAAAGTCCCGTTTTGGATAAATACTAAAGATTTAGTAGGAGTACCTTCATCATCGAAAGGACAACTGTAAGGGCCGGCTTCCGGGTCTTGGTAGAGAGTGAGGCTGGGTGCAACTACTAGATTACCCAAGCGTTCTGCCCAAGGCGAAGCTACTTCTAAAACTTGCTTGCCATTCAAAGCTGCTTGCACAGTACCCCAAAGCATATCGGCGGCTTTAGAAGTGAACAAAATCGGGACGCGACCAGTAGGAGGTGAGACATTTTCTCTGGCCCAAATTAACCGCTGTAAAATTTGATTAGCTAATTTCTCTGAGTGGAGTTCACCCCGCTGAGTTTGTCCATCGGAAACATTCAAAAAATCATCACCACGCACCCATTCTGCTGACATGTAGCAGCTGAGGGTAGTGTCGGTATAGTGACAATCTAAACCTTTGGTATTGATTAGTCTAGTAGTTTCAACATCACATTCCCAGTCACCATTGCAAACAACGTCTGGATAGGCATCGCGGATGAGTGCGATCGCTTCTTTGCCCCAGTCTACCAAAACCTCTATCGGCACACTTTCCCCCAAGTGTGGGTAGGAGGGCTGAAAGTTAGAGCCTAATTCTACTGTTTCTGGTTGATTTAGTTGACTCAGTGCCAGAGCTTTTTCCACCATTACTTCGGCTAGGACAGAACCGTAAGCCACCATAAGTCCCGGACGCCCGTTTCGCCAAAGCCGTAGTGCTGTACCTTCAGATTGGTTGGTTTCTAGCTGTTTGAGTCGGTTTGCCTCAAAAAACACTGGACGAGAAAGCGATCGCGACTGATAAACCTCAGCAGCTTCTGCTCCAGATTTTATCGCTAGTTCCAGCAGCTGTTCGGCTAGTGTATCTTGTGACAAATTTTCAGAACCCATGAGCCTTAGTGAATTGTGGATTTTGAACCGCATATCAACGCTGTCTGTTGAAAATCTGATCGCCAAAAGCCGACGATTAGACTTTCCGCTGATGGACGCAGATAACTATCCAAAAATCATCAGCGTGTTTCGGCAGTTGCGATTTGGAACCGCAGATCAACGCTGATGGACGCAGTTTATTATCCCAAATCATCGCCATCTCTCGACGGATCTTAGCGATCGCTATTTTCAGTTCTTAATCATTAGTCATTCTCTGCCCATGCCCCATACTTCTCTTCTTAGGCTGCGCCCTAAGCATAGCTATGCCGCAGGCTTTACGGCAACGCTCAGTACAAGTACCCCATGCCCTGTTTGGCCAATACTTCTCTTCTTAGGCTGCGCCCTAAGCGTAGCTATGCCGTAGGCTTTACGACTACGCTCAGTACAAGTGCCCAATGCCTATTTTCAGAGATTAACCTCTTGCAACAGCCAAAAACCAGCAAAAGATTCTGCTTTGGGATCAGACTGGATACCGATAAAATGCACTCCGTTAGCTTTTTGCTTGGCTTCTTCAAAACCTTTGGCTTCTGCTAAGATTTGAGGTTTTTTGATATTTGCCACAATCCAGCTTTCAGTTACACCAGTTTCTAAAAGCAATCTCGCCTCTTCGCTGGTGTCAAATCTTAAGAAAGCCAACTCCAAACCAGACATCCAGCCTGCTAGGGGCAACGCTCTCGGTGAGAAAATCAAAATACCAGGAATACGGGCTTCGGGTGAAACTTGCGCCAATTCTAGGGGGAAAGCTTCACCAAAGCCAATTTCCCACTCTGGCATTTCTGCCAAATCCGCAGCATCTAAGGTAACAAATACCCATTGCTGTCCTTCCAAAGCATCTGGTAAACGTTGCGGCAAAGGTTTTTCCAAGCGGACTGAGGGATTAGTCCCCCCTTGATACCCTGGTTCTTGAGGATACACTTCCTCCATCCGCTGTTCTAACCATTGGTTGAGAACCAAAGTGCGGCGGCTAGGCTGGGCGGGTATGCTCAAGTCTTGGCAAGCTTTAGTAATCATGTTGTTCATTTGGCGGCGGAAAAAGCGGATTTTAATTGGTGCTTTTCCAGCTTGGTTAATAGCTTCCTGCAATGCTGTCCGCAACCAGCCCGAATTTACCTGGGTACTGGGACAATATTGAGCATAGCGAAACAAAGAATCTGCTTTTGTGCTGATATCCAAGGGACTTTCGCAGACTAAGACTTCCCAAATTTTTTTCTGATTGGCGTCCAAAATCGGACGGGAGTAAAAATCGATTTCCCAAATACTGCCCATGTTTTGCGGTAAAAATCTGGCTGTTATGTTTTCCTAATATTTTGATCATACGAGTGTTAGGGCAGCATGGGGAATAAGCGAGGGGGGAGTCGGGGCAATACGGTTCGGTTAGCTTGTTTACCCTGCGAAGATCCCCCCAACACCCCGATAGGGGGGCTATTTTCTTCCTTTACCCCCTTAAAAAGGGGGTCGCCGCAGGCGGGGGGATCTTAACCGAACTGTTTTGGGAGTGGGGGAGTGTGGATTGGCAAGGTTGAGCCTTTAATGGGACTTAAACAAAAATAACAATGAAAATTGGCTATAATGCTTGATTAGCATAGCTTTCACATCAAAGTAACTCCCAAATGAAAAGCCTCTCGAACGCGAACAGCGTCTCCAAAGGAGAAGAGAAGGCTTTACGCTGGGCTATGCGCGGCATCAGTCTCCCCTTCTCCCAAAGGGAGAAGGGGAGACGCTGCGCGAACAAGTCGGGGAACCCGCCCAACGCACTGGCTTCTCTGCGCCTCTGCGGTTAATTTATTTTACAAATGATTTAGGAATGCTATATGAGCGATCGCTGATCATTCAAGTGAAGAAGAAATAACTGAATTGCTTCATCTCACCGTAACCGTACACCCTATTTTGTATCCCAGTGGAGGGATTTATCTGCTTTTTGTAGGGGAGACTCCGGTATTTGCCCTACTGAAACGCCCTATTTCCAGTCTGACGGACAGATAGCAATGTAAGGAGCATAACCTCCTAAACTACCTTTAAATTTAGCATACCCAATAGAGATCAAGGCCCCTGTTTCTGGCACCTGATCTAGATTTGCAACACCCTCTGCTTGGGTATATCCATTTTTCAACAGCCAAGCTTCTCCTTCATACGTTGGGGTACTGTCTGTATCTAGGAGTTCGTGTCCGTGGAAAAGAATTTGGCGCTGAAGGTGCAGAAACTGCAAAGCTTCTAGCTTCACTCCAGGAAACTTAGTTCTTGTAGCTAGTTCGGGGTTTGGCCATGCTTTAGACCAATCAGAGCGAACAAACACAACAGATCCCGGTGGAATCCTGCCATGTTTGCGTTCCCAATCCTGAATATCTTTGATACTCAGGTGATAATTGGGGTCTAGGGCAACTTGATCTTGAATTGGAATTACTACTAGAGGGCGAACAGCAAAAGTAGCTGGCAATTCATCAATAGCTGGATAGTCATGGCTGTACAGCGTTGGCAGACACAAAACCAGTACTAAACAGAACTATTAAACAAACAATTCCCCAGAAAGTTTTTTGAAATATTTGACGCCAAAATCTATCTAGTTTCTGCTTCAAATGTGAATGGTTTATCATTTTTTCTTTTCTTATTACTTTTGAAGACTCTAATTTTTTTACCACAAACTGCTACATTGTTTATGCTGTAGATATTTCGGGGTATTTTGTCGTATTTGCAACGCTGCTATCTCATAAAACTAATGTTCTAATAGTCATTCCTGTTTTATTGATTCCAGTTCTTTTCTTGCTCGGATATGGGCAGTGTCAGGTTCAAAATGCCGTCTTTATAATCTGCCGTAATATTGGTATTTTTAATCCGAACAGATAGAGGAATTACACGTTGGAATTTATCATAAAAAAATTCGCTCTTGCTAGTGCCATTGTTTTGAGTTTTAGTTTCAGACTTGCGCTCAACAAAAACTGTGAACAGCGTCTTCAGTCACTTGAATATCTAAGTCTTTAGCTTCCAGTTTTGGCAGTTATAACTTCAGATGAATCGCATCATTAGACGAATGCAACTCAGCAGCCGGAACTGTGATAAAGCCTTTTTCAAACCGTGCAGATTTGTGGTAACATCACCATGAATCAAACCGTACAATAGAATGTAGTATATGATTATTCCACGCCTATCTTCTTTTCACTATCTGCGTACATTTCTGATCACACTCTCTTTTTTAACTGCTCAAGATTTAGCAGTCGCGGAGCAACTACCGTTGTTTGATGGTGATTTTGAACAAGGCTTAGGTAGCCCACAGCTTGAATCTTGTTGTTCTTATTCATTCTCTACAATACCTATGATTACTAGGCATGGGCGTTACGGAGCACGATTTGAGCTGAGAAGAAGCGATCCTGATGTAACAACAAGTAAGAGAGTGGAAGCAAGAACAGCTTTTCCTTTGGTTCAAGAAATGTGGTTTAATCTTAATTATCTGTTTCCAGAAAACTACACATCTGAGCAGTCTCCTGAAATTATCGCCCAGTGGCATGATATTCCCGATCCAGGGGAGCCTTGGCAAAGGCCATCGCTTTCTTTATGGGTTTCAAATAACAAACTTAACCTGACAAATCGATGGCAGTTTAAAAAAATTGGTGATGATAAATATGATGGTGAATCAAATTATGATTTAGGAAATATCAACCTTAATCGTTGGACAAATATTGTTGTTCATATTCGATGGGCACTTGATGAGAACGGATTAATTGAGCTATGGCAGGATGGTGTTCAGAAGATTAAAAAAGTAGGTCCTAATCGCTATAATGACGATCGCTATCCTTATTTAAAATTTGGAATTTATAAATATGATTGGAAAATAAGGCCTCAATTGTCAACATTGAATACTCGAGTACTTTATGTTGATGATGTTAGAATTGGTTCTAAAGACTCAAATTACGCTAAGATTAGCACCTTAGGTACTCCCTACATAAATGATACATTCACTTCAACAATAAATCCATTTGAGGTCATAACAGGAGGGACGTGGCTTCGACGTTTAGAACGTTACGATCTTGTATCGCCTGTACAATCAAACGGATTAGTGACTGCTAACCTCGCTCTTAATAAAGGAACTATTCCTACTAATTTCAATTTAAAGATAGATGCTCAAGTTAACTCCACTAATAGTGTAGGAGATTATTCGATAGTGTTTAATTATAAAGATTTACGTAATTTTTCTTATATAAATTTTAGTTTAGTTAATCGTAGAGGCTTTAATGGAATATTTACTGTGAAAAACGGAGTTTTGACAACGCTTGCAACATTTACTTCAGCAATACAGGCTGGCAAATGGGATCATATTGAGCTCAAACAAGCGGGGCCTATGATTGAGGTGTGGAGGAATAATGAGTTAGTAGGACAAGTAGGAGGTAATGTGCCGATATTGGGACGTGTAGGGTTTAGTAGTTCTGCAAATAGTGTGTCATTTGATAATTTCTTTGTGTATGAGCTTCCGCAATGAAATTCGCTTATTGGGGGAAGCCTTTAGAACAGCTATGTCTGATCGATTTTTTGATTGGTTGACCCATCATGACGTATTTGCCGCGAATATTGCCAGTTTGGGCTTTATTTGGGCTTAATTTTTATCTAAGTCCCGGTAAGTCCTGTGCCAATACGCTTGGGTTAAGCTTTTATTCTCTGCCCTGCTTCCCCTGCAATGTCAGCCTCAACAGATAACTTTATTCTGCCCCATTTCTCCATCCCTATTCTTGTTTAGCAAACAGGGGTGTCATGGGCTTGACTCCTTTAGCTGTATCGCCCGCAAGATTCAGGTATTCGTAGATCCCAAAAGCATCCTCGGTGGTTCGCAACAGTGAGTAGTGATTATAGGGTGTTTTATCTACTACACTCCGTGAACCTTGGTTGGTAATTACAATGGTCGCAATGTGACCACCACCAAAGTTAGCATTACTTTTGGGGTCAAAACCGCAACAACCTTGAGTGCCTTTTTTGTCGTGTGGATTGTTATCTTCATCCCAAGTAATGACGATCGCATTATTCCCTGACGCAGCCCAAAGCTTTGAGGTGGTGATTTGTTTGACAACTTCATCAATCATTGTGTCACCAGTTTTAATTAGTTGTTGCAGATTGGGACATTCTTGTAAACCGTGCATTTCATGGCATTGGTTAAGTAGAATGTGGCTGTAATTGGGAACATTGCCACTTTTCAGGTCAGTAGCAAGCTGGTCAAAACCCACAATCTTGCTTGACAAATTAGGATCGTCTTGTACTTTTTTGAAGTTGATAAAACCGTTATGCTTTGAAGCATACAGCGCACGGTTCCAGCTAGGAGCAACAACTGCTTTAGAACCTGGGTTGGGGATGTCTTCAAAATATCCCTTACTCGTTAGACCTTTCTGTTCTAGTTGGTCGATTAAGCTTTTAGAGGCGATAGTGTGACTAACGTAGTCAGATTTTGGAAAATTATGACAAAACATGTCGAAACTACCAACCTGACAATAAAAAGCGTCATCTTCATGGATACCAAAAGTACTACCACCTAAAATAGCGACATAGTTAGCCTCGCTGGGATGAACCTCAGCGTAGAAGTTGCTAGCAAAGCCGTAAGTTTTTGCTAGTTGATTGATTATTGGTGCATTGGAGTTGCCAATAATCTGATCGTAGGACTTGTTTTCCTCAATAATCACAAAAATGTGTTCGTATTTAGGGATTGCTTTATCTTCTTTTGTGGGGACGGAGGCTACTACTGCTGTATTTTCATTTGTGATGGGTTGTGGGGTGGGTTCCGTCTTTGTGAATACTTGAGACTTTGACGAGCAAGCGATCGCGCTCAGGCTCAAACTAAGTAAACAAAGCCCAAAAATAGTCTTTTGAGGCGTTTGGCGTGCTGACATAACCACTATGAATTATTAGTATTATCAGCTGTTGAGTATATGCTGTGTTTTCTGTGATATCAATTGTGTTGAGATTCTAGAAAAATGGCGTCAATCAATTTTGGATTTTGGATTTTGGATTTTGGACTTATTCCGCCCACTCTTTTACGGGGCATGGGAATGCGAGGATTTTGGATTTTGGATTTATTCCGCCCACCACCCCTTCTCTTAAGTCAAAAGTCAAAAAAATAATTACTTTTGACCTTTGACTTTGAGCGTAGCGAAAGGATGTGAACCAAATAATTCTTTCTTCTTTAATCTAAAATCTAAAATCTAAAATCTAAAATTGGCAGTCAAAATATCTCCCTTATTTTCCACGGTTGATCCAAACGCCTCTGAGTCCAGCTGCTTTAGCTCCCTGATAGTCTTCTATAATGCTATCGCCAATATGCCATGCTGCCTCTGGGGAACATTTATGTTTGTCTAAGGCAATAGCAAAAATTTGAGGATCAGGTTTAGCTGCACGTACCTGGGTAGAAATGGTGACGGAGGTAAAAAACTCTCTCAACCCTAAACTTTGCAATACTGAGTAAATCCGCGAATCAAAATTCGACAGCACCCCCAAGCTAACTCCCAAGCGCCGCCAGTTGGCTAAAGCTGGTAAGACATCAGGATAGATAAACCACGGTTCGCCAGTGCCAAAGTGGATGTAAAGTTCGCTAAAAAAAGCCGAAAAGTCAGAAAATTGCTTGAGAACACCTGCACCTTCAAAAGTGTTTAGGGCAATTATCCGCCACCAATCAAACTCGCGCTGGGCAATATCTTGCAGTTCTGCATCTGGAAATATCGGCGGCGGCGCTGCTTTAAAGCTTTGGATGAACGTTGTATTTAAAGTTTCGGCTGAAACTGTAACGCCAAATTCCTGTGCTATCTGACTATAAACTTCACCCACACCGCCTTTAACATCGAAAAGTGTGCCCACAGCATCTAAAAAAATAACTTTCGGTTGTTCCATCAAAGTTTGAAGATTTTAAATCTAGAATTTTAGATTTTGGCTTGTTACTTTAGTACTCGACTAACTCAAAATTGAATAGGGAATGGGGCATCAATGCCCTGTTTGGCCAATACTCCGACGCCGCTCAGTACAAGTGCCCAATGCCCTGTTTGCCCAATGCCCAACGCCCAACTTGAAGTTACCGAGAAAGTGTTTCTATGATCGGACGGACTAGCCAATTAAAACCAACTTTGAGTTGATGGTCTAAAGTTGGCAATCTATATAAATAGGCAATACGCCGGGCGACGTATGCCAAGCGCCCATCTAGTTTAATTCCTAAACCAGTGAGAGTGGCGTTGTCTATTCCTAGTGTCATCATTTCTCCTAACTGTTGGTAGCGGAAGGGAAGTAGGGGGCGATTAGTCAGAGTTGCCCAGATATTCCAAGCAGTATAATCAGCTTGTTGGAAAGCCGCTTGTGCAGTGGCGGGGACTTGCTGTCCTTCAACATCATGACAGTCTGCTAAATCTCCCAAGGCAAAGATTTCTGGATGATCAAAGACTTGCAGATTGGATGTAGTGCTGATTTGACCACGCTGATTTTGCTTGAGGGGAAGAGATTTCAGTACAGGTGCAATCCTAGTTCCCACAGTCCAAATTACCAAATCCACGGGAATCGTGTCTAACTGGTTTTTGTACTCTAGAGAAATGGTATTTTGCTCTATTGATTCGACTTTGGTTTCTAAGTCAAGAAACACGCCACGCGCTTCTATTGCTTTCTTTGCTGCTTCCCGGTTAAACTCTGGGGAAGTTCGCAAAATTTGGTCAGCGATTTCAACGATCCGAAAGCGTCCTCTTTCCCCTAGTCTGTCGGCTAACTTACAGGCTAACTCTACACCACTGTAACCAGCCCCAACGATCGCCACCCGAATTTTATCAGCATCCGATTCTTCTAAAAATCGCAGGCGTTCTTCCAAACGATAGGCATCAGAGATTGTGCGGAATGTGTAGGCATAGGCTGATGCACCAGGTACTAAATCTAGCGGTGTCTCACCTCCTAGCGCCAGCACTAATCGGTCGTAAGGGATTTCCGGCCCTTCATGTACATTTACCCGTTGCTGGTCGATGTCAATTCCAGACACAACCCCTTGATAAAAACGCACCCCTGTGCCTTGTAAAAGTTCTTCAAACGGCGGGGCAATTTCCCAGGTTTGCAGTTCACCAGTGAGTAATTCGTAAAGTAAAGGAGAAAATAGGAAGCGATCGCTTTGATCTACCAGAACAATTTCGGGTTTTTGCGTAGGTTCCCAAGGTAACTGGCTTAAGCGCAGGGCTGTGTAGAGACCACCAAAGCCTCCGCCAAGGATACAAATTCTAGAAGTTTGTTGAGTCATCTATTCTATCTATGGGACGGTCATGCTAGTTGGGCAACTAACTTCAGTCTAGTAAGTTAAAGCGGACTTTTCCAAACCCCCCAAAGTTTTTCAGGGATTAGTCAATTAGTCATTAGTCATTAGTCATTAGTCACTTGTACTGAGCGTTCGCGTAGCGTCTCGTAGAGAAGCCGTTGGCGCAGCCTCTCGTAGAGAAGTATTAGTCATTAGTCACAGTTATATAACTGGAGATTCGCTATAGTTAACGGTTAACAGGCAACGGCTAAAAGGATTTAAAGAGATGGAAATTAAGCCAACTGACCCATCGCTACCACTCATAGAAATTCCCCCTAGCTATCTCAATATTATGGGTTACGTTGATCAATCAGAAGTTAATGGCCCTGGTTGTCGTGCAGTCGTCTGGGTACAAGGTTGTCTTCGTGAGTGTCCTGGCTGCTTTAATACTGACTCTTGGTCATTTAAAGCTAACCAATTAATTGCTGTTGATACCCTTGCCGAGAACATTCTCAGCAATCCCCGCAATATGGGTGTAACGTTCTCTGGTGGAGAACCCTTTTGGCAAGCAACTGCACTGGCGTCTTTAGCTCAGAAGGTAAAAACTGCTGGGTTAAATGTAATGTCTTTTACTGGGTTCACTCTTAAACAGCTACAGTCCCAATCCGCACCGCCAGGTTCCCAAGCATTGTTAGAACAACTCGATATCCTGATTGACGGGCCTTTTGTACAATCTCTGGCAATTAATTCTCCCAACTCTCCAGTCTCTTCTAGCAATCAACGGGTTCGTGTATTAAACCCAGCTTTCCAAGACCAGATTACTTGGGCTAGCGACCAAATAGAAGTCCACATCCTCAAGGACGGTAGCCGCATTGTCACCGGTTATCAAGGTGGGCTGGAGTTAACGTAGAAGATGAGGGAGCAGGGGAAGTAGGGAGAGCTAAAACTTAAAGGTTGAGTCTTTGAAGCTCAACTCTCAGGCTCAAAGGCTCAACTCTCAGGCTCAAAGGCTCAACTCTCAGCCTCAAAGGCTCAACTCTCAGCCTCAAAGGCTCAACTCTCAGCCTCAAAGGCTCAACTCTCAGCCTCAAAGGCTCAACTTTTACTTCCCCACACTCACCACTTCCTGATTAAAGAGAAGCTCTCTTTAAATGCAGCTTTGTTTGGGACGAATTATAGTAAATGAAAATACTAGACCGGAATTTGACTAGACCATTTCAAACAATTTTTACTGAACACCGCGTATTTTGGGCTGTTTTACTCTTTGGTACAGCACTGGTGGTAACGCTAGCGCTGTCGCTTTCTCAAGGAGCAGTACCCTTAAGTATGTCGGAATTTTGGCAAGCCATACTCCGCAAAGGCGATCCGGTTAAACAGACAATTCTCTGGGATTTGCGTCTCCCGCGGATTACAGCTGCTCTCCTTGTCGGCGCAGCCTTGGGAATGTCAGGAGCCTTGCTGCAAGGAATGTTACGTAATAGTCTTGCTGATCCATTTATTCTGGGCATTTCAGCGGGTGCAGGATTAATTGTGATTGTGATGATCGTGTGGCAAATATTCCCGATCGCAATTCCTTTAGCAGCGTGGATAGGAGCAATTTTGACTTCAGCGATCGTTATTTTACTTGGTCGTGCGGGGTCGGGAATTTCAGTTGAGCGGTTGATTTTAGGCGGAGTGGCGGTGAGTTCTTTATTTGGTGCTGTACAAAGTACATTGCTACTTTTAGCTGAAGACGGTCAAATTCAAATCGCGCTGAGTTGGCTAGTTGGTAGTCTCAACGGACGCGGTTGGCAAGAAATTGCGACGACTGGCCCTTACATCATCGTTGCATTGCTAGGGGGATGCTTGCTGGCGCGATCGGTAAATGTGCTGGCTTTGGGAGATGATTTAGCTGTGGGTTTGGGGATTTCGTTGATGCGATCGCGCCTTTTGATTGGTGGTATCGCCACTCTCTTAGCCGCAGGTGCAGTCAGCATTAGTGGCTTGATTGGATTTGTTGGTCTTGTTGTCCCGCACGCTGTCCGCCTGATTGTTGGTACAGATCATCGCTTTGTTTTACCACTTTCCGCCCTTGCAGGTGCATGGTTACTGACTTTTGCAGATTTACTCTCTAGGCTAGGAGCAGTAGAACTACCAGTAGGTTCCGTCACCGCCTTGCTGGGTTCACCGTTGTTTATTTGGTTACTTTATCGTCGTTCTGCTGGGTTTAATAAATTTTGAGCTAATACGCTTTCTAAGTAAGTGGCTTAAAACCATCCCACCACCAGTGCAGCGACTGGGAATTTGACAATAAATGGGACACAAATTTTGCTTAACAGTGAAATTTCCAAAAAGTGTTTGATGAATTGAACAATGATAATTTATCTTTCTACATGATTGTCTTTACTTTCTCTCTTCTTTTCTACTTCCTGAAAATGAGCTATTGACCATTGACACAGTAGCCGAAGTGGTTCAACTAACGTTTCTC
>NZ_JBALCZ010000039.1:0-32898 GCF_036917615.1 Nostoc sp. | reverse complement strand
CGGTCGTCTGATTACGCCCTGTTCCCAGCTTCACTCTATAAGAACCGAGCTTATTCGGTGTGGGCAGGTGAGGAGTCAATTCTGAGTCTGAATGGAAAGGCTTGCACTTGCATCTGACCGAGAGTTCAGCCTTTAGTAACAGTAATCTGCTGTCGGGCTGGCTTAGTTATTTACGGGCTGAATACCGCGATTTACTAATCAACGAATCGCACTGGTTCAATCTTCAAAAAACAGCGGCTAAATACTCGTACTTTTACTGTCCTCACTTCTCACTCCTATCAGACAACCTAGATGTAAACTACATCGATTTTTATCTTGGGTTGTCAGGGGTTAAGACTAGTGCGATTAACGATAAATAAATTTGTTTATAAATCAGTTGGAATTTTGACTTTTCTTTTACTTTTAATATTTATTGCACCAGAATAGGTCTATTAAAAATGCTGATCATCTCGCCTGGATTGGGGCTTGGTAGTAGAGGACTCCAATCGCCAACATCTGCATAACCAATAACTTGCAAATAGTGAATTGTGCTGGTTACAGCTTTAGAAGAACCAATTAACAGATGTTTGAGTGGTTCTTTAAGAGGAATTGCTTGAGAGGATATTTGATTGATGGTGAAATCAGCACCTGATAAAAAGCCTTGAGTCATAAATCGCACAAAATAATTTGCACCTACTTCTGGTCTTGCTTGTTGAGCAAAATATTCCTCAAGCTCAACCAAGGCTTGCACTTGTATGATCATTTATTAATCTCCCAATATGGCGGTAAACATCAGCGAGCGCTCTACTTGGTATCCAGCCGCAGGGCGATCGCATTCCAACACTCATAATCATACTGTGCAAATAGGACAATCGGATAATAGGATAAACCACTAAATCAACATAGCCTAAAAAGCTATGCAAAAATTAAGCGGTTGTACGCTATGCAAGGTTGATGAGTGAAAAGAAGGAATTACGGGGCTATGTTTCTCCAGAGTTAAACCGATTGTTTCGGGCTGTGGTAGCTCTCAAAGATAAAAACCTCAGCGATACGATCGCTGAGGCTCTAGAAGACTGGCTCAATAAGCCTGAAAACCAGGAGCTAATTAAAAAGCATAATTTGGGTAAATAAATCGAAGAAATTCAAAAAGGCGGTAATTCTTTAAGAATTGTGAACCGAATATGATTAATCGCCAAATCGCCAATGGGGATATCTTGTTTGGTTAACCGCGCACCTTGACTTGTTACGGTTTCAAAGGTGATACCTTTACCAATTTCAATGTGATACCAGCATAAGCCCATAAAAAAGCGCGTCGGATAAGGCCCACCTTCACCCACATCGTCAGGATTTGATTCCATTGGCAACCAGCCAAAATTCGGGACGTAGAACTCTAGCCAAACATGATTAAAGTCGGGTTGTAGCGGCACTCCTAGTAAGTCACTATGGGGAGGACATTTGTACCTACCTACAGTCCGACAAGGGATGCCATTTAAACGGGATAGGGCAAGTAAGACGCCGACATATTCGCCACAGGAACCAACGCCCCGTTCTAAAACTACATCTGGCGTGTCAATGTAAGGTTTAATACCGTAGGATAACTGATCATAAACGTAGTTGCGGATGCTGTGCATTTTCCGCAGCACATTGGTTTCAGAACCAATTGCTTCTCTGGCGCCACGGCGAACAATGGTAGTATCCATTGCTAAATCGTCGTCATCCACTAAGTAGCGTGTTTGTAATTCTGGGGATAGTTTCGGTATATTCTCCACATCTCTGGGTGTGATGCGATACTTAATCCCTCGAACTTCCAAAAGTGCCTTCCAGCCAAATATATGCCGTTCTCCTGGAGCTAGAGAATCAAATTTAAAGACTGCTACACGTTGCCCCTCTACTACTTCTTCGGTAAAGGGTATACCAATGGGTTCGATGTGTTTCACCTTTTGACGCTCAGTTTCCGAGGGTAGGGCGATGCGCCATTCCACATCAGGTAAATAAACCTCGTCTAAAGGTGCAATTTCCTCAGCATAGGACATTTCAATGAGATAGCCATTGGAGAGGGCGTAACGCTTATCTGGTTGGTAATGATAATACAGGGGATGAATAAAAGTGCGATCGCGGAACGTTAGCTCATGACTCGGATCAGCATTTGGGTTGTCCCGTATATAAGCCTCCTCTGAGGCGTAAGCGACGTAAATACTTTCTTTGTCTGTTTGGCTATTTTTATGTATCGCTATGCCTGTGGGACATTCAAAGGGTGTCAGGACACTGAATTTAAGTTCTCCCGTCGCCCTGTCCATCGCGTAAACTGATTGTTCGGTGCGATCGCAAATCCACAGGATTTCCTGACTCACTGCCAAATTCTCTACTCCAACTCCAGGGGCATAAAATCTGGTAATCTCTTTTCGCGTTTGGCGGTCAAAAATCAGAATATAGCCCAGCCTTTGGCAACTGACGTAAACTGTTGTTTCCCAAACAGCAACGCCGTCAGCCGGATAAGGCAATGTCACAAAATGTTCCAGATCCAAAGCATTGAGCTTGCACAAGTAAACACTATTTTCTCGGCTCACCCACAGGGTATCTTCCCATGCCGCTAGACCAGTGACATCGGTAAATTCTTTAACTTGATGGGGATTGAGAATTTTGCTGTTGTCAGAGGTGGGATCAATCTCCAGTAGATGCCCTTTAATACTGTCAATGGCAATCAGTCTATCTTTAATGAAAGTAATACCACACAGGGTAGCAGCAGTAAGCGGTCGAATTGTTTTTTGCCCAAACATCTGGCTTGCGGTCGTGGGGAGTGCAAAACTCATATTAAGCATATTTATTGAATGGTTTAGTACGCCTAAGCAATTCAAAATTAAAAATTCGGCTTGAAAAGTTTGCTAAGTCAAAAAACTCTACTGGTATGCGAGTTCGCTTGAGTGAGTTAATACACCAGCGATTGGCTTAACTTTCCGCAAAATTCAAAATAGAGAAATGCAATCGTGCCATACATCTTGGCTATTGACTAGATGTAAATTAAAGCAATGGCAGCCTAAAATTAATTGTGGCATATGCTTCTGTAACAAAGCTTCAAAGCTCTATTACTCACAATTATCGGTACGATATGTTCCGAAAAACTCTTTCGTAAGAAATAACACTATCTTAAAAAAGTATAGATTTACAAATGTTAAGAATTACATATACTTTCATACAACTGGGTAATAGCCATAATGTAACTTTAAAAGATGGTTTTTCAGCCATCACTAAATTATTATGTATGATCGAATTTTGTAACCATTTCCTGTGACCTACACGATGTCTGCTAATTCTCTGCCTGAAGGTGCCGCCGTTTGGCATAGTTTAGAAGTTGATAAAGCGTTAGACCTGCTCGATAGTAACGCAGACAGTGGCTTAACATCCCAAGATATTCAACAGAGATTGCAAAAATACGGCTCCAATGAATTAGAAGAAACTGCTGGCCGTAGTGCTTGGGAAATTCTGCTGGATCAGTTCAAGAACATTATGTTGTTGATGCTGATTGGCGTAGCTCTGATTTCGGGATTTTTAGACCTGATGCGTTTGCAGTCAGGCAATTTGAAGCCTGGTGAAGTGCCATTTAAAGATACGATCGCTATCTTAGCAATTGTCATCCTCAATGGCATACTCGGCTACGTCCAAGAAAGCCGTGCCGAAAAAGCATTGGCAGCCTTGAAAAAAATGACCTCTCCCCTAGTGCGGGTGATCCGCGACGCTAGACTGGTGGAGATAGCAGCCAAGGAACTAGTCCCAGGGGATGTAATGCAGCTGGAAGCTGGGATGCAGATAGCCGCAGATGGACGCTTGATAGAAGAGTCTAGTTTACAAGTGCGTGAGTCGGCATTGACTGGTGAAGCCGAAGCAGTGAATAAACAGGCATCACTAAAATTGCCGGAGGAAACATCATTAGGCGATCGCCTAAATGTCGTGTTTCAAGGAACTGAAGTAGTCCAAGGACGAGCCAAGGTTCTGGTGACTAACACTGGAATGACTACAGAACTAGGCAAAATTGCCACCATGTTGCAGGCGGTAGAAAGTGAACCGACACCGTTACAGCAACGGATGACTCAACTGGGCAATGTCTTGGTTACAGGTTCCTTGATTCTCGTGGCGATCGTTGTCGCTGGCGGTGTGATCAAGGACGGAGGTTTTAAAAATATCCAAGAACTGTTGGAAGTTTCCTTGAGTATGGCAGTTGCTGTGGTGCCAGAAGGTTTACCAGCTGTCATTACCGTCACCTTGGCACTGGGAACGCAGCGAATGGTGCGCCAGAATGCCTTGATTCGTAAACTGCCAGCAGTGGAAACATTGGGTTCTGTAACTACTATCTGTTCTGATAAAACCGGTACCCTGACTCAAAACAAAATGGTGGTGCAATCGGTTTCCACTAATAACAAAACTTTTGGCGTCACTGGAGATGGTTATGCTCCCACAGGGGATTTCCAGTTAGATGGTCAAAAAATTTCCTCAGAGGAGTCTCCAGAAATCTCAGCGTTGTCAGTAGCCTGTGCCGTTTGTAATGATTCTGTGTTGCAAATAGAACAAGGGGAATGGGCAATTTTGGGAGATCCTACAGAGGGGGCATTGTTAACACTGGCAAGAAAAGCTGGAATCGAAAAAGACCAGTGGAACAGTAAATTAACTCGCGTTGCGGAGTTTCCCTTTTCCTCGGAACGCAAGCGGATGAGCGTGATTTCTCAGGTGCAGGAAGTCGCTACAAGTGAAGCATCTTCGAGAAGCGTTGACCCAGCGATTGCTAGTTTTCTCCAATCTGAACCTTACTTAATGTTTACCAAAGGTTCTCCAGAGTTAACCTTGGCACGTTCCACTCAAATTCATTTGGGCAATCACTCAGCCCCCTTGACCGAGAAGCAACGCCAGAAAATTTTGGCAGAAAATGACCAAATGGCGAGTAAAGGTTTGCGGGTGCTAGGTTTTGCCTACAAACCCCTCGCACAGATCCCACCGGAAGGTTCAGACGAGATATCCGAGCAAAACTTGGTGTGGCTGGGATTGGTGGGAATGTTAGATGCGCCACGCCCAGAGGTGAGGTTAGCAGTCCAAGAGTGTCGGGATGCAGGCATTCGCCCAGTGATGATTACTGGTGACCACCAATTAACAGCACGAGCGATCGCTACCGATTTGGGAATTGCCCAACAAAGCGATCGTCTCCTGACAGGTCAAGAATTGCAGCGGATGAATGACCAGGAATTAGAGCAAAATGTTGACCTGGTGAGCATCTATGCTAGGGTTTCCCCAGAACACAAACTGCGAATTGTCCAAGCACTGCAACGCCGAGGTAGATTTGTAGCGATGACAGGCGATGGTGTCAACGATGCCCCAGCCCTTAAACAAGCCGACATCGGTATTGCAATGGGTATTACTGGCACTGATGTTAGTAAAGAAGCCAGCGACATGGTATTACTTGATGACAACTTCGCCACCATTGTCAGCGCCACCAAGGAAGGTAGAGTTGTTTACACCAATATCCGCCGCTTTATCAAATACATCCTGGGCAGTAACATTGGTGAAGTTCTCACAATTGCAGCCGCACCCTTAATTGGTTTAGGAGGCGTTCCCCTTACCCCCTTACAAATTTTGTGGATGAACTTGGTAACAGACGGTTTACCAGCCTTGGCATTAGCTGTGGAACCTCCAGAACCGGATGTGATGCAACGTCCGCCTTTTAGTCCCCGTGAAAGTATTTTCGCGAGGGGATTGGGTTCTTATATGATTCGCATTGGTATAATATTTGCGATTATCACCATTGCCTTAATGTGGTGGGCTTATCAACATACCCATGCCCCAGGCTATCAGGGCGATCGCGATACTTGGAAGACAATGGTATTTACTACCTTGTGTATCGCCCAAATGGGTCATGCGATCGCTATTCGTTCCAATAACCGACTGACTATCGAGATGAATCCCTTCTCTAATATATTTGTACTAGCGGCTGTTGTTATAACTACGATTTTGCAGCTGATGCTAGTTTATGTTCCACCCCTGCGAGATTTCTTTGGTACTCACTACCTGAATATGCAAGAGTTGGGGGTTTGTATTGGCTTCAGTGCCTTAATGTTTGTCTGGATTGAATTGGAAAAGATATTTTTGCGGATTATGGGCAAGAAGGCTGTTTGAAAAAGTGAGGAGTTAGGAGTTAGGAGTTGAAGAATATTTTGCATTCAAAACTCAAAATTCTTCACTCCTCACTCCTCACTCTTAACTCCTCACTCCTCACTTTTAACTTTTCCCTATGTACCTCAAAACTCTAAACCTCCGACAATTTCGCAATTATCAAGACCAAAAAGTTGAGTTTAATGCTGCCAAAACAATTTTGGTAGGTAATAACGCTCAGGGAAAGTCGAATTTGTTGGAGGCGGTGGAGTTGCTGGCGACATTGCGATCGCACCGAATGGCTCGCGATCGCGATTTAGTTCAAGAAGGGGAGGCTATAGCCCAAATTAATGCCACCCTTGAACGACAAACAGGCGTTAGTGACCTTGCCTTAACGCTGCGCCGCAATGGTCGCCGTAGCGTTGCTCTCAATGGTGAATCTATCCGCCGTCAAATGGATTTTCTCGGCGTTCTCAATGCAGTCCAATTTTCCAGCCTGGATTTAGAACTAGTACGCGGTGGCCCCGAGGGTCGCCGCAACTGGTTAGATACACTCTTAATTCAACTCGAACCAGTTTATGCTCACATTTTGCAGCAGTATAACCATGTGTTACGCCAGCGCAATGCTTTTTTGAAGAGAAATCAAGATTTAGCACCCAGTAATCAGCAACCCCAATCGCCTCATCTGGGCGGCAGTCAGCACAACGGGGAGAATCCCCGCAAGCCGGTGCCTTGGGAAAATACGCACGACGCTGACTCCTCAGAACTTGCTGTGTGGGATGCACAGTTAGCGACTACAGGAACAAGGGTAATTAGACGACGCGATCGCGCCATACAACGACTAGCTCCCATTGCTACTGCTTGGCACGCCAGTATCAGTGGCAGTACAGAAATTCTGCAAATTAAGTACGTGCCTAATATTCCTTTAGAAGATAACCATCCAGAAGAAGTGCAGCAAGCTTTTTTAGCAAAAATTCAGCAGCGAGCAATTGCTGAAATGCACCAAGGCACTACCCTTGTTGGTCCCCATAGAGACGAAATAGAATTAACTATTAACCAGACACCCGCTCGTCAATACGGTTCTCAAGGTCAACAACGAACGTTGGTTCTAGCCTTAAAATTAGCAGAATTACAATTAATTGAAGAAGTCGTCAAAGAGCCACCGCTGCTATTGCTTGATGACGTTCTTGCCGAACTCGATCTATCCCGCCAAAATCAATTGCTTGATGCGATTCAAGACCGCTTTCAGACCCTGATTACTACCACTCACTTGGGTTCTTTTGATTCCCAGTGGTTGAAGTCCTCCCAAATTCTTTTTGTGAAAGCAGGAGAAATAATCCCAAATTTATAATAATTATGGTTCAAAATTTTCCAATGCAATAGCATCAACCTTTCTATAGCAGTCCTAAATCATTTGTAAAAATAAATTAACCGCAGAGGCGCAGAGAGCGCAGAGAGAGGAATCGGAGATTTTCACGACTCATTTAGGATTGCTATAGATACTATTTTATTAGCAACATACCATTGACCTGCTTGACGTTTATCTGTAATTTTGTTGTAAAAGCGTCCTAATTTGTTGGCTGATTTTTTACGATTTTTGCTACCTTTAACTTTTCTACTAACTCGTCGCTGTCTAATTTTCCGAGTGCGTTTAGTTTTCTTGTTGGTTAAAAACTTAGGATGATCAATTTGATATCTGTCCGAGAAGTGGACAAGCTCAGTTATTCCTAAGTCGCAACTCACGGGCATAACATGGCACAAAAGACAGCCGTTGCTGAAAGCAGGGCTGTTTAATTCCCTAGAAAGGGGCCGATTTACAAGCGTTCTTAGCAAAAAAATCAGGTGATTAAAAATTAATGTATCAATCTAAAATCCTAATCGCCTCCTATTGACTATTGACGTTTTTCTAACCTTTTAAAAACGTTGAGAGTCAAAAAAGTCAGCAGAACACCGATTAATCCTAACTGCCACAAACCACAGCCAGCAGCAATTCCCAAAGCAGCCGAAACCCAAATAGCCGCCGCTGAGGTGAGTCCGTGAATTTCAAGTTGCTGTGATTCTTGGGTAGATTGGCGCACAATTTCTCCAGCACCGAAAAATCCTACACCGGCTGCAATCCCCTGAATCACGCGGCTAAGTGCATCAGGACTGGCTTGCAGCCCACCTGTTTGCATAATTATCAGGGTAAACAGGGCTGAACCGAAACTCACCAGCATATGAGTTCTTAAACCGGCTGGTTTGCGCCTAATTTGGCGCTCTAAACCGATAATTGCGCCAATAAGCAATGCAAAGCAAAGCCTGAAGCTGATATTCAGCCAATCATTAGTTGCAAGGTAGTAAGTGTTTGGCAATGCTTAGTTTGGTGTAGAAAATTTTATATATTAGGTTAATTGGTAATATAGTTATTAAAATAGTACAAAACTCTTATAACCTTTTATACATGGAGTTTAATCCAATGGGTGTAGTGTAACAGCCTATATAATATTTTGATTCTATCAATTCGGGAATACTTTTTGAGGTGTAAATTAATATATTTTATTATTAAGATTATTTTCCAATAATATATTATTTTTGTCAATGATAAATGAAGGTTTGCATTGTTAAATTATCACAATGGTCATAATCTGGGCAAACGATATGACTTTTAACTTTATTAAATAGTTTTTTAGCTATTTAAAATTACTGAAATATAAATTTTTACCTCAAATTGCTCGATTTAACCCATGCACTCAATAATGAAATATGATAACCATCTACAACTTGATCAAATAACTAAACCCCCGGTTTCAGGGAAGAGAGGCGAAATGAAGGAAAATATTTGATTTACAAAGGAGTCGAATTACAGCAATATATCGTGTAACTAGCAATTAACCACTAGTAAGGTCGGCAAATTCAACGTAAATGCTGGAAACTCATCCTAGTAGGGAGTCAGTGGATTTACAACTGATAACGTACCAGGAAGAAATGGCTGTGGCTACAAATAGACAACTGACAACTAACAAATTGAGTGGACAAACTCTACTGGCTAGACCAAATTAAACTACAAGACCGCGCCAAAGTAGGTGAGAAAGCGTTTTACTTGAGCAGAATCATGCAGCGTGGCTATCCGGTGATGCCTGGTTTTGTCGTTTCGGCAGAAATTTTGCGACAATTTCTCGAAAATCTCAATAGTTCAGAGTCATTAGTGGCTGACTTACCCGATTCTTCCTTACACCTAGATGTAACTAATTGGCGTCAACTTCAGCAGGTAGCTGGTCGCTTGCGCCAAGAAATTCTGACTGCGAGTGTGCCACAGCAGTGGGTGAGTACAATTTTCCAAGCAGCTAGAGAATGGCAAACTGGCTGTTTGATTCTTCGACCTACCTTGGCAGTATCAACTGCTACCCCAAGTATGAAGAATATATCTGGTTTGCTAGAGTCGGTGTTTTGCCAATGCGAACCCGAAGCGATCGCAAGAGCATTAAAGCGTACCTGGAGCCAGATATTTCGTGCTAGAAGTCTACTATATTGGCAGCACTCAGGAATTAACCTGCAACAAATCAGTTTAGCAGTTTTGGTTCAACCTGTTGAGAATGCGATCGCCAGTGGTTTACTCAAAGCCAATTCCTCTGGGTGGGAAATTGAAGCTACTTGGGGATTAGGAATTGCGATCACTCAAGGCGAAGTCCAGCCAGATGTTTACTACATTCAACAGGCAACTGGGGTTGTGCTTGAGCAACAGCTCGGCAATAAAATCCTGGCTTATGGTGTTGATGATCCAGCACCTGGAGCTTTTTCGCAAGCCGTGCCGAACTCAGTGCTAACACCAGATCACACTTGTCTGAGTACCTACGTAATTCAAGAAGCCCAACAAAAACAGTACGCTTTACAAGAAGAATACTTACAACAAATAATTACTCTGGGAACTCAATTGGTGAGTGAACTAGGTAAAATTTTTACCATTAAATGGACTATCGCTCAACAAACTACATCTGGCAAGCTCTACATCACACAAGTTAGTTCTCCCCAATCTGTAATTCCCCACGGACACTTCATTAGGGGACTAGGGGCGGCAGGGGGACGTGTTGTCGCGACTGCCCTAGTAATTAATCCGCAACAGAAACCTGAACAACTACCCAAGGGAGTGATTTTAGTAGTACCAGCGATCGCCCCTGATTGGCTACCATTACTGCAACAAGTTGCTGGTATTATTACCGAACAAGGCGGATTAACCAGCCATGCTGCAATTCTTGCCAGAGAATTAGGTATCGCAGCAGTAGTGAACGCAACATCTGCTACAAGCTTAATCCAAACTGGCGAACGACTGCTGCTCGATGGCGACAGAGGAGAAGTTTATCGGATCAGAGGAGAAGGGGAAAGTGGGAAAGGAGGAGAAATGGAGAGGGGGAAAGTGGCAGAAAATCCTCTGTCTGTCCATCTCCCGATCTCCCCATACCGCTCTCCTGTTACTTCTCATCTACCTATGATTGCTACCCAACTGCTGGTTAACTTGAGTCAGTCCAGTTTAATAGAACAAGTGCAAAGCTTCCCTGTGGATGGGGTAGGATTGTTGCGCTCAGAATTGATGGTACTAAATATATTGTCCGGGCAACATCCGAATAGTTGGATTTTAGGCGGGCGTCAGGCAGAATTGTTAGAGCTATGGTCTGAGCAGATTATGCAGTTTGCCCGTGCTTTTGCACCAAGACCAGTTTTTTATCGTTCTTTAGATTGGCGATCGCAGGATTTCCCATCATTGAGTGATAGTTTACAATCTTCGCCACAGTCGATGTTGGGTGAACGTGGCACTTTCAGCTATTTACGAAATCCCGCAGTATTTGAGTTGGAACTGAAAGCTTTAGCGAGTGTACAGCAAGCTGGCTACAACAATGTCAATCTATTGTTGCCTTTTGTGCGGACTGTGGAAGAATTTGTCTTTTGCCGTCGCAAAGTTGAGCAAGCTCTTTTAACTGAGGTGTCACAGTTTCAATTGTGGATGATGGCAGAAGTGCCAAGCATACTGTTTTTACTACCAGAATATGTCAAAGC
Organism: Nostoc sp.; assembly: GCF_036917615.1. Classification (GTDB taxonomy): domain Bacteria; phylum Cyanobacteriota; class Cyanobacteriia; order Cyanobacteriales; family Nostocaceae; genus Nostoc. The sequence goes on along the minus strand of NZ_JBALCZ010000039.1, from coordinate 21,759 downwards.
AGGTGCAGCTGGAATTTCTATTGGTACAAACGACCTAACCCAATTACTGCTAGGAGTGGATCGAGAACAAGGACAGCTAGCAAAAGTATTTAATGAACGTCATCCGGCAGTTATGAGTGCGATCGCTCAACTCATCCAAATGGCTAAAAGTGCCGGCATACCTTGTTCAATCTGCGGCCAAGCACCAGCCCTCTATCCAGAAATCATCGATAAGTTAGTGGAATTGGGCATAACTTCCATCTCTGTTGAACCGGAAGCAGTCGAGCGAACATATCAAGCGATCGCTCGTGCTGAACAACGCTTAATTTTAGCAGCAGCACGACGAAAACTTCATTAGTTAAGAGTTATTCAATTTTAGATTTTAGATTTCGGCGTAAGCGCTACTTCAACAAGGCTCAGTACAAGTCAGTCGAACGATTTTAGATTTTTTCTTCAATCCCTTCGGGTGACGCTCGTACCTCGCTAACGCTGCGCTAACAGGAGTCACTTATGGGGGAAACCCCCTTGGCGCTAGCCTCTACCTTTGGGAGAAGACCGCACTGCTTCACCAAAATTCAAAATCCGTCTTGGAAAGTTCTGATCGGAGGAAACCTCCGCCCAGACTTTCCGCAAAATCTAAAATCTAAAATTGCCAGAGTTACGTAAAATTTTAAAATGTCTGTTAATACTAAATATGCATATTAGTAAATATGATAAACAATCCTGAGTGTTATGAAAGTATTAGTTACTGGCAACGAAGGAATGATTGGTTCGGTTGTTGAAAAAGTTTTACGTGCTGACGGATGTGAAGTAATTGGCTTTGATATTGCAAATGGTCATAATATTCTGAATCCAAATGAAATTCGTTCGGCACTTAAAGGCTGCGATGCAGTTGTTCATCTTGCAGCGCTACTTGGACACTCTGAAGATGTGCTGGATGAAATAATGGCAGTCAATCTTCTCGGAACTTGGCATATTTTTTCAGCAGCAGAGGCAAAACTCAAACGTGTTGTTTTCTTCAGCAGTGTTGATGTATTAGGAATCTTTAAAGGTGAGAGAAAACCGGATTATCTTCCTTTGGATCACAATCATAACCCAAACCCAATTCCAAGTTAAAAATGCTTTACCCTGAGTAGTATTGATAGTGGGTGGAGATTTAATGGTTAACTTTCGGCAGCATCCTATTTTTTAGGACTTAAGCACGAGTCATGGAAGAATAAAACTGCTCCAAGCGCACAGAGAAATCAGAGCGGCGCAGAAATACGTGTTTGGCAGTCTTGAAAAAATAGGTTTTAAAACCTTTACTACTTAACTATATAATTCGATACACGTTGCCCACAATTATCTGAATTGGGGTCGATGATTATTGTGTCCATCTACTGGTAGGTATGTCTAACCATCCTTTGAACGTTGCAAGATCAACATTATTTTGGCGGCGTCTATTCGCTGTTGTTTTCACTAGTAGTTCGTTGCTCCCCAACTTTGGAAGCGAACCGGCAAGGGCGCAAGTAACCCAGTATTGCCAGTTACCATTAGCAGCGGCACAACAAAAAGAAAACTTACGTTTATCAGCCCTCAAAGGTAAGCAGGATGCTCAAACCCGCTACCAAAACATCCTACAAGAACAGGCACAGGAATTACAGGAGTGCCGCACTCGGACTTGGCCTCAAACCCAAGCCATTTGGTTACGCGTGTATCCCTGTGACATTCACCCAGGAATAATTGAGCAGATTATGGATCGAATTGTTAACCGTGGCTATAACCAAGTTTATTTAGAAGTATTTTACGACGGGCAGGTATTATTGCCAGCAAGAGCTAACCCGACAGTTTGGCCTTCTGTAATTCGCACCCCAGGATCAGAAAACGCCGATTTACTCGCCACAGCAATTAAAAAAGGTCGGCAACGCGGTTTAAAGGTCTACGCCTGGATGTTTACCACAAATTTCGGCTATACTTACGCCCAGCGCCGAGATAGAGAAGCAGCGATCGCTCGTAATGGCAAAGGTCAAACCAGCTTATATGTCGTAGATAACGGTTCTCAACTATTTATCGATCCCTACAACCTGCAAGCAAAACGCGATTACTACCAATTAGTACGAGAAGTTTTGCGCCGTCGCCCAGATGGCTTGCTATTGGACTACGTGCGCTATCCCCGACAAGCAGGAAGTGATTCCATCGCCACCAAAGTTTCAGATTTATGGCTATTTACTCCCGCAATTCAAGAAGCTTTATTTAAACGGGCACAGAATTACAAAGGGCTGGAGTTGATTCGCCGGTTTTTGAGTCAGGGATATGTCACTAGCGGAGATGTAGCAGGAGTTGATAAACTTTATCCTCACGAAGGGGAACCCCTCTGGCAAGGACGCCCTCTCCCATCAGCGCAAAAGTCAATCCTGTCTGCAACCGACAGACAACCACTTTTACAATGGGAGTTGTGGCAGCTTGCCGTTGCCCACGCCATGCAAGGAATTCTAGATTTTGTCACCATAGCTAGTTACCCAGCAAAGCAGCAAGGTATTCCCACAGGAGTGGTGTTTTTCCCTAATGGCAACCAAACTGTAGGACAAGGGTATGATTCCCGTTTGCAACCTTGGGATCGGTTCCCGACTACATTAGAGTGGCATCCTATGTCTTATGGAAATTGCGGTAATGTCAGTTGTATTGTGTCGCAAGTGCAGCGGGTTTTGACTATGGCAAAACCGGGTACGCAGATAATCCCAGCTTTAGCTGGTGTGTGGGGAAAATCCGTTAGTAATCGTCCCTCCCTAGAAGCGCAAATGCAGGCACTTCGCCAATTCGCCCCCCAACTGAAGGGAGTTAGCCATTTTGCCTATTCTTGGCAATATCCTGAGAGTGATAGCGATCGCAAATTCTGTCGGGTTAAATAAATTTCTTACAGAAGTAGTGAAAGGGATTGAATTTCCCTTTCAACTTTCACCTTATAGAATTCACACACTTTATAAATTCATACCAAATCATAGTAAACACAGTCATAACTACAGCTTAAGTATAGTGGGCAGCGAGTCGTTGGAATGCCGACGATGCTGGACTATCTGCGAGGTGCTGGCGTATCACCTCGGCACACGCACCCGGGGTTAACAACGAGGTATCTACTTCAATGTCATATATGCCAGGGATGTGGACTTCACGTTGCCATAACTGAACTGGACGTGCTACCGGGGAGTCGGCAGCACTGACCACGTTCCAAGGAGTGTTTTGTCGTCGTTCCATAATGATCTCGATGGGGCAGCGAACGCCTACGAACAGAACCGGCAATCCGTTCAAACGCCGGGCACTATCGGCCAGAATGCCCCGCTCTTTTGCGTAGGCGTCATGGTGTCCGACATCAACCACGACATTCAGACCCAAGCGGCTGTGGGCGGCGATGGACTCATACATGGCGCTGTACAGAGTGGGAACAAGGGGTTCGATGTCCTGGCGTTCTCCCCCTGGTCGCAGACCGATCCCAGGCAGGTATCGTGCGGGAGTCATTTGCATAAACCTATCGACACCCAAGTTCATCCACAGTCCATTAAATGTCTCCTGGATCACTGCGACAATACTCGACTTCCCTGATCGCGGGACACCATTCAGGATGATAATCTGTCCTAGCTCCTGTGTCTGCCCCATGATCACTCCTCGCGTTTTTATACATATAGTTAGCAGTTCCACGTTAGGGCTAAAACGTAGAATAGGCAATTGAAAATGCTTCTACCTCAGCCAATGCCTCATGGCTGAGGTAAAGATTTGATTGTGAGTGCAAGCACAGCCTCTTCTCTACCAGAGAGCGCAGAGAAGGTAAAATTATAAGTAAAAATATTAATAATTATAAAAATGAAGCGTAATATAGATAATTTCACTTTTGGTACTGCCAATCCCAATTTTAGCTTTAATTTACACTTATAATTCACGCGCTCAGACCATAACCAAGATAGCTCAGAATAAACTGGAGTTTAGACTAAAGACAACAAAATAACCCAGCAGTGCTAAGTTAAAAAGCCTCAAAGCTGAAAGTGGAAAAATGAAGTGATTAAATCCGATATTCTGCACCGCCTACAGTCACAATCGGTTTTTTCGTATTTTGTTCACAATAAAAAATACAATTTTTATCAGAATGAACCAATTTTGTATAGCGATCGCCAATCCCAAATCTTCAAACGTCCACAATTCGTAGTGCGAGACTTTTAACTTAAAGCCAAGTCCTCTGGTGTATTACAGTTAAACAGCATTTCGGGTTCTGCTAAGGGCAAAACTTCTACAGGATATTGCCGAAGCCACTCCTGAAACGATCGCCCGCCTTGGTTGATAAACTCTAGGAGTTGTGGCAAACAGCTACGGCGATAGAAACCACACAGAGGTTCCCAGCCTTTCGGATGATCAGCTAAAGCTGCGATCGCCTCATCCCCCACGCTATCAAGTCTAGTTACCCAATCTTGCAAAACCTCAACCCGCAACCTCGGCAAATCGCAAGCTAGCAGCAGCACCCAATCTGTCTGTACTTCGGCTAGTCCTTGGGCAAAACCAACTACCGGCCCGTGGGCTAAAGATTCTCTAGATAAAGGCACTTCCCGGATAAACTTACAACCAGGCAAAAGCAAGTCTTGATAGCGTTCTGGCCAGGAAGTGACTACATAAACAGTATCTGCACAGCTTTGAGCAATACTACAAACCCGCTGCAACAATGGCACCCCTTGAATTGGAATCAAGCCTTTATCTTGACCCATACGAGAACTTTTGCCGCCTGCTAAGACTATGGCAGTTAATTCGCTACGGGTTGTCATTATCACTTCACCTAATTCACGCTTATGCGTCTAATGTTGCCAAAATTATCCTCTATTTTGACTTTGCTGCACTTGCTGCAATAAATGCTCTACACTTTCTGCTGGTGCAAGGCACTTCATCCCTTGGCAAACTAATCCAACGCTTCCCTCTGGTAAATCAGATGTTATAGCAAACATAGCCACTGGCAGAAACTTGGGGATCAAAGAGTTTATTTGCTCAGTTGTGCTGCGAATCAAGGTAGAATTCCGATACCAATCCAAAGCTGTAAATAAACTGGGACAAGCTTGGGGAGCGCGATCCATGACACTCCTAAAAGCTTTCAAACCTTGTTCAGCTAAATCCAAATAATCTAGATTATCGGTGAGTAGGGCGAGACGGACAAGGTTAGCGATCGCTACTCCATTGGCTGATGGTGTAGCATTATCCGCGTAACTACGCTCTCTGACAATTAAATCTTGACTAGAATCACTTGATGTGTTATTATAACCACCTAATTCCACACTCCAGAGAAATTCGTTGAATTCATCTTGGATAGCGATCGCTTTTTCTAACCATTGCTTCTGCTCAGGGTTGGAAGCTTGTAAATCCAAGAGAGCTTTAATAAAAAAGGCGTAATCTTCAGACTGCGCTAAAACGCTTGGTTCTCCTTGATAGTTGAGTCGGTGGAAACGCCCATCGACAAACTGATTTTCCCAGATAAAATTCGCCGCTCGTGCTGCTAATTCCAGATATAACGATTGTTGGAAAACCCCAGCAGCCCTAGCCAGCCCAGAAATCATCAAGCTATTCCAAGCGACAATCATCTTCGTATCTGTCACCGAGGGAATGCGACCTGGCCAGTTACCGGTTTTTGCTTCCTGATTGTTACGAGCCGGAGGAAAAGTTTCTAGTGACTCAGAACTAACGCCATAACGAGCTGTAAACAGCTTATTTAGTACTGTTTCCAGCGTTGCACTCAGTTGACCTGAATGGCGTCTTTGCAAAACATTACGTCCTTCAAAGTTACCGTTAGGTGTCACCGTAAACTGTTCTAATTCTGTTAGTTCTTCAGGCGTTAACAGTTGTTGTAGTTCGCTGTAACTCCAGACATAAAAGGTTCCTTCTTCTGGTTCTACTGCTGTGGGATCAGTGAAACTGTCGGCATCTTGAGCAGCATAGAAGTAACCTTCAGGTGCAGTCATTTCCCGCTTTAGCCATACTACAGTACCAGCAATTGCCCTTTCAAAGGCTAGTTCTTGTATTCCTGTACTCCACAAAGAAGCCAGATACTCCACAATCTGTCCATTGTCGTAAAGCATCTTTTCAAAGTGGGGTACTGTCCAAGTAGGGTCAACAGTATAGCGATGAAAACCACCACCCACATGGTCATAAATGCCCCCTAATGCAAGGTCTAGTCCTCGCTGGCTAGAAACTTGCTTGCCATCATCGCGAGATTCAAAATTGAATCGAGTTCCGCGCAGCGCTAATTCTGCATAGGGAATCATCGGAAAGCTATTGCCAGATTGCCTAGTAGTAATTACACCTGTGCTGGTTTCCCAACCTTGGCGGAGTAATTCATGGTCTTCAAGCTCGGTTGTTGTACCGGATTGCAACACCGCAGAGGTGAGCAGAGACTCAATAATTAGGGCTTTGCGTTGCTGTAAGTCTTCTTTTTCTGTATCGTAATAACGGCGAAGGGATTGCAACACCTGCAAAAATCCAGGACGACCATAGCGCGGGTCTAAAGGGAAATAAGTACCCGCGTAAAACGGCACTAAATCTTCTGGGGAAAGAAAAATATTCAAAGGCCAACCCCCTTGACCGCTCATCATCTGCAAAGCTTGCATATAGATGCTATCGAGGTCAGGTCTTTCTTCCCTGTCTACTTTGATCGGAAGATAATTGGCATTCATGTACTGGGCGATCGCAATATCAGAAAAAGCCTCGCCTTCCATAACAGTACACCAGTGGCAACTAGAGTAGCCAATGGAGAGAAAAATTGGTTTATTTTGCGCCCTTGCAGTTGCAAGTGCTTCGTCACACCAAGGCCACCAATCAATTGGGTTTTCGGCGTGTTTGCGGAGATAGAGGCTCTTAGCTTCAGCAAGGCGATTAGTCATGATCAAGTGCAAATAGTTGCCTTCTTTGCTCAGTCTACCTTGTTCCCAAGAGGGTTAGCCTAGACGCCCATGTACACAAGCAAGAAACCCATTACCCCTTGGGTAGGAGGTAGTAGTGCATGTCTTTGATCTCGCCTAAGTAAGTTGGTGTGAAAAATTCCCGGTTTGTAGTCAGCGCTTTAGCGCCAAAGCGCTGACTACAAGGCAATCATAAAGCTTTACTATTCTTTATATAGTTGGGTTTATTTGCCTCTAATTACTTAGATATGTAAAATTTGTGAAACATTCTTACTGAAAAGATCGCAATAGCAAGCTAACAATATTTGGTGGCGTTTCTGGCACAGGTGATGCTGTCTTTGTCTGAATTAAAGTATTTGGGCTAAGTTCTGCTATCAAGTGGAGCAAGAAGGTGATGATGGCGGCTTGTACAAGTTTTTCCAGCATGGCACGTCTCTCTGGGTGGATAGCATTTCAATTGAGACTGGTTATTCTAAATACACCTTGTACTAGCAATTTACCGAATCTAACAAAAATAACTTGATAATTGCTGAGGTAAATCCGAAAATATGTTTAAAATGTTACTGGATTAACGTAATTCCCTAAGCAAGTCGGATTTCCATTATCGGTCTAATTACTAGATCGCCAAGGTTATACAGCAAAAGCCCAGACATGAGATTGGCGAAAGTTGGATTTTTTTGATTTATTCTTCCCTAAATCGGGATATTCTCTTAGACAGCTTTTGTGGCTAAAAAGTGCCCTTAGGGGTTGAATCTATTACAAAAGCACCTTTTGCTCCCTTACTAAGAGAAGGGAAAACCAGAAAGGTTTAATTTATCTGCCTGGGAAGAGTAGAGATCAGCCCCAGTTTCGTGCTGTCACCGATAAAATGTATTTAAAGTAGCCACAAACACGCTTCCATGATTCCTATCGTTATTGAACAATCGGGTCGAGGTGAACGCGCCTTTGACATCTACTCACGGCTGTTACGTGAGCGCATCATCTTTTTGGGACAACAAGTTGATAACAACATTGCTAACTTGATTGTTGCCCAACTGCTGTATTTGGATGCTGAAGACCCGGAGAAAGACATATATATGTATATCAATTCTCCCGGTGGTTCGGTGACGGCTGGTATGGGCATTTTTGACACTATGAAACATATTCGCCCTGATGTCTGTACAATTTGTACCGGATTGGCGGCGAGTATGGGCGCTTTTCTCCTCAGTGCTGGTGCTAAGGGTAAGCGGATGAGTCTACCCCATTCTCGGATTATGATTCATCAACCTCTAGGCGGCGCTCAAGGACAGGCGACTGATATTGAAATTCAAGCGCGGGAAATTCTGTACCACAAGCGGCGGCTAAACGACTATTTAGCTGAACATACAGGTCAACCAATTGAGCGCATTGCTGAAGATACTGAGCGTGACTTCTTCATGTCACCAGAGGAAGCCAGGGAATATGGTTTGATTGACCAAGTGATTGACCGCCACGCCGCTGGTAGCCGCCCAGCAGTTGCTGCTCTTAATTAATAGTCACGATTGGCAAATGGTAAATTACTACTTTTCATTCCTTTAAACCTCAAAATAACCCCTCTTCACTTATGAAGAGGGGTTATTTTGGGAATGGGTGGCCTGCTCAAGTACTTAATACCAGTTTAGGACAAATGACTAACTAAAATCCCGCTAGTGGGTCTGGCTGAGATTGGAGATATTGGAGGAATTCATGCAATTCATCATCAATTAGTAAAAAACGCGATCGCTCCCGTCCCTGTTCTGATGTCAACCCTAATCGCTGCATTTCGACATCTGTTTGAGCAATTACTTCAGCAGAATTCACCGGTTCCATAGCTTCGTTACTGTTTCAAGAACCTACGTTATTAGTCATTAGTCCTTACAAATGACTAATGACTAATGACTAATGACAAATCAAAATCCTGCTAATGGGTCTGGCTCAGATTGAAGGTATTTGAGGAATCCATGTAATTCTTCTTCAGTGAGCAAAGTACGCCCCCGTTTCCCGTAAGTTTTAATCAGATGCTCCCGTCCTTGTTCTGGTGTCCAGCCTAAACGCTGAAGTTCGACATCTGTTTTAGCAATTACATCCGATAAATCCACGGGTTCAGCTTTCTTCTTTCTCTTTCCTGTCCCTGAAGGGATAGCGACATCTTCTTGAGCACTGTAACTCCGAGGTGTAAAAGGTGTGACATTATTGGCAGAAATTGCTGGAAAAGTCGGATTTTCCACCTGATTATCAAAGCTTATTTCCAAGTTTTCAAGTGGAGGATCGAATTCTAGCTCCGGGTTAGCAGTTACAGGAAAGTTTTCACCTAAATCCTGGCTATAGGTATCGCTTGATAGGGGCGCAGGATTACTGTATCCGTACTGTTCGTTACTGTTTGTTACTACTTCTGGTTTGATGTTCCGTACTTTGGAAGGCGGCATAGATATTTCTTTGTCGCTGACCACTGACCATTGACTACTAACAAAATCCTCATCTTTTGCAGAGGAATAGGCAGCCGACTCATTCAATCCACCTTTGGTGTTCAAGGAAGGGTTTAGCTGCGCCGGAGAAATTGGATTTGAAGTAAATGCCACTGATTCTGGTGGCGCATTTGTAATACCCAAAACAATCAGCGCTCTAGTTCTGGCTTGGTCTTCTGCTGCTTCTACTGTTTCTGCTGCTGCCATACCCGTAGCACGGGTTACGCCTTCAATTTGCACGCTTGCCCGGACAATATATTTTCCTTGAAAAATTTGCACTAATTCAGAAATCAGACTGCCCTTGGGATACAAGCTCTGGAATTGAGCCAACATAATACTGCTACCAATCTAAATCTTTTTAATAACGGGGTCGATACTGCCTGTATGCTCAAGCGAGGTAAACTGCCCTTACTTTAATTTACATCCACTTGATACCCAGGATGCCTGCCAATATTGCATTTCTTCTCTACGAGACGCTACGCGAACATTTTTAATTGCTGACTATGTGTAATCAGTTTCTTGGCAGGCGATGAGCAGGTATAATTCTCTGCTCTGAGCAATCAAGGTGATATTCTTGCTTTGCCTCGTGTCCCAATTGTAGCAGTAGCTCTTTTTTGAGGAAATTTTTGGCTAGTGCTAACTTACCTGGGTAGTCTTGCCTGCAATGCTATACTGATTACCTAACTAGATATCTAGAACTATTTTCTGGAAGTGCGCTCTAAATCTACAATAATGAAGATAAGGTTCGCCCTCACTGCTTATTAAGCTGCTCACCTAATTGTTACCGATTCTACATGTGGGAAAATTGGGTTCATCGGCAGTTCCTCCTAGTTAAAAATCAGAGTCTAATGGCGTAAAATTACCTTCACTCTAGACAATCAAACACCTGTAGTTTCCACGCCACTTGCTCTACTTGGGGAGACCCCATCGCTTTTAGCGTCTCCCCTTGGGAGAAGACCGCAGTGGCTACCCTGCATAGCGCTTTTGGGCAGCATGGATTCTCTAAACCCAGCTTCTCAAAAACCCGTCGCGTAACTACCTAGCGGGGCTAAATTTTAATCAGGCGTGCAATCTTAAGTTTGGTTAGGTGAAGAGACTTGAACGCAGGCGAACTCTGAGAGCATCGTGGAGTGAGAAGTTCGTAGACGCCCAGATCTGTCCGTGGGTCGGCTTCCTTTGCTCGGAACTGCTGGAGTAGTTTCTTGCTCTTGCTGGGTCAGCTTCCTTTCCTTAGAACTTAGGAAGCCTTGCCTCAGGGCAATTCGTTTCCAGCTTGTTTCTGTAAGCCGTGAGGGTATACAGGAAAGAACCAGATTAAACAACAAATGATGTTTTGACCAAAGGTCGGTTCACTGCATGGAATTTTCAATCGCTACACTCCTTGCCAATTTCACCGATGATAAATTGGTAGCTCGGAAAGTTTTGGAAAAGAAACTTGGTTGTGAAGATGAAAAAAGCTTACAAAAACTTCACATTGCTTTAGATATTCTCGAAAAAATCGGTATTTTAGTAAAAGAACGAGGCAAGTACCGCCGTGTCTCAGAAGAGGGAATAATCGAGGCAAAACTCCGTTGTTCTAGTAAAGGTTTTTGCTTTGCTATTCAAGATGTGGAAGGAGCTGAGGATATTTACATCCGCGAAAGTCATCTGAGTAATGCTTGGAATGGCGATCGCGTTTTGGTCAGAGTTCTCAAAGAAGGCAGTCGCCGTCGCTCTCCCGAAGGGGAGGTGAAGCTGATTCTAGAACGTTCCAACCACACATTACTGGCACGAATTAAGCAGGTGGAAAGCGGTTTTAGGGCTGTGCCTTTAGATGATCGATTGCTGTTTGAACTCAAGATCCAACCTAACGGGGCGAAATTGGAAGAAGCGATTGATCACCTTGTTCATGTAGAAGTCTTGCGTTACCCGTTGGCACAATATCCTCCCCTTGGTCGAGTCGTGCAAATCCTCGGCAGCGATGCCGAAGCCGCTGCTGATATAGATTTGGTAACGTGCAAACACGACCTTTCCCGCACTTTTCCTGATCATGTCCTAGAAGCAGCGGCCAAGTTGCCCAAAAAGCTGCTCAAAGCAGACCTGAAAAATCGGTTAGATTTACGTAATTTGTTTACTCTCACCATTGAAGGAGTAAATGGCGACACCAAAGTTATAGAAAACGCTTTTAGTTTAGAAAAAAACTTAGCCGGAAATTGGCTTTTGGGCGTTCATATCACCGATGTTTCTCACTATGTCCAACCTGACGAACCCCTAGATAGAGAAGCACTCAAACGGGGCAAATCAGTGTATTTGGGAGAATTAGTACTGCCAATGTTGCCCGCAACTGTGGCAGAACGATGTTCTTTAGTACCTGGGAGCGATCGCTTAACCATCTCTTTTTTAATTACAATCGATCCCCAATCAGGACAAGTATTGGAATGGGAAATTCAACCTAGTGTGATCAATGTAGAGACTGCACTGAGTACAGAACAAGCCCAGGCAATTCTTAGAGGTGAAGCTCAAGATCAATCACCACAGGTTTCCCAGATCCTGCAAGACATCCAAGCCTTGCAAACAGCCGTGAAACAGGTACGGTTGAATCGTGGTAGCCTCCAGTTGAATCTGCCGCCCAGTCAAAACGCCTACTATGATGAGGGGATTCTCGGAGCTGTGGTGGTGAATGATTTACCAGTGCGATCGCTACTCACGGAGTTGGTGCTGCTAGTTAATCAACTGATCGCAACTCACTTAAATGCCCTTAGTGTTCCCGCGATCTGGCGAGTCCAAGGCACACCCGATGTCGAAGATGTCCAGGAAATGCTGAAATTGGCAGTTAATTTAGGTGTTGACCTCACACTAGATCCAGAAGTAGATATCCAACCCTTAGATTATCAACATTTGACCACAGCTTTTGCCGAATCTCCCTCTGAGCAAGTTCTTACCTACTTATTACAAGATACACTCAAGCCGTCTGCGTACAGCACCACCAAAGGCTCTCACTTTGGTCTGGCACTACCGCAATATATCCACTTTAGTGCCCCCTTACGGCGTTACCCAGATTTGCTCATGCAGAGAGTGTATTACTCGCTACTCGAAAACGGACGCGATCGCCGCAATACCCGTGTTAGAGAACGCGTTAACCTGCGCCACTCCGTAAGCCATGAGGAAATTAACTGGAACGTTTTACCCCCAGAATTGCAACAAGAACTGCAAAGCGATTTAACTAGGGTAATTGTTCAAATCAACGACCGAGAAAAAGAAGTCCAAGAAGCTGAAGCCGATTTAGCCGGACTGCAAAAAGCCCAACTGATGAAGCAACGCATCGGTCAGGTGTTTCAAGGCGTGATTACTGGTGTTCAATCCTACGGTTTCTTTGTAGAAATTGAAGTACCAGCCGCCGAGGTGGAGTCCAGCAGTAATCCTGGTGTGCCTTTGAGGGTAGAAGGATTGGTACACGTCAGTTCTCTCAAAGACGATTGGTATGAATATCGCGCCAGACAACAGGCACTATTTGGTCGTAAAAATCGCGCTTCTTATAGACTAGGCGATCGCGTCGCTGTGCAAGTTAAAAGTGTCGATTACTACCGTCAGCAAATTGATTTGGTAACTGTCGGCAGCGATGGTCTAGCCAAAGGTTTAACTGGGAGTGCTTCCAATGAGGAGCTTTCAGACCTCTACTTACCAAATGACATTGAGCCTGATGACCTAGACCCTTACTCCGAGGATGAGTAAAATTTTGTAAATGTTACGTGTCAAATAACACTAAACCTTTAATTTTAGGCGTATCAGGCGCATCTGGTCTGATTTACGCTGTTCGCGCGATCAAATTTTTGCTAGAAGCGGAGTATAGTATTGAATTGGTTGCCTCTAAATCAACTTACATGGTTTGGCAGTCAGAACAGGAAATTCGGATGCCATCAGAACCAACCGGGCAAGAACAATTCTGGCGAGAGCAAGCTGGAGTTGCACTTTCTGGAAAACTACGCTGTCATCCTTGGAGTGATGTTGGAGCCGGGATTGCCAGTGGTTCCTTTGCCACTCTGGGGATGATGATCATTCCATGCAGCATGAGCACAGTGGCAAAGCTAGCGGTTGGCTTGAGTTCTGATTTACTAGAACGGGCAGCGGATGTCCAACTCAAAGAAGGGCGAAAGCTGGTCATTGTCCCGCGTGAAACGCCTTTTAGCCTAATCCACCTGCGTAACTTAACCTCTTTAGCAGAAGTTGGAGTTAGAATTGTCCCCGCTATTCCCGCCTGGTATCATAATCCCCAAACCATTGAGGATTTAGTTGATTTTGTAGTTGCTCGTGCTTTAGATCAATTAGATATTGACTGCATCCCAATTCAACGGTGGCAAGGTCGTCGCTAATCCCCTTAGCGGATTTATCGTAAATTTCACAATAGTCTTAAAAGGGTAATGATAGAGATGGCTGATAGTGTCAGTAGTCAGTGAACAGTAATTAGTAAATGAGTAATCAGACTGACCACTGACAACTGACCACTGACAACTAACCACTGACAACTGACCACTGACAAAATTGCTATGGCTGTAATTCGCTTAATTCTATTGGTGGCGGTACTGGGAGGACTAACGCTGTTGTTAGGCCAAAATTGGTCACCTGCCCTATCGCTAGTATTTTTGGGCGTGCGAACTCAACCATTACCACTAGCGATATGGATTTTGTTCAGTACTGCCACTGGTGCTTTCACATCTATATTGATTGCTACTTTGTTTAAATTATCCAATTATTTTCTAAAAGGACAACGCCAAACTCCTGACCGCCGAAGCGCAACTTCGCCTCGTGCGAAGGCAACCCAAAGAGAAGAACCTACATCTCGCCCTGCCAGTTCTCCACCGCCAGGTAGTAAAAAAGAACAGCCTAGCAGTGATGTATTTGATGATTGGGAGACAAATAGCAGTAGAGATGATGATTGGAACTTTGATGAAAAGTCAGAGGAAGCGCCTACCCCTAATCCTCAAGCTCAACAGCCTAGAGACTCAACAACTTACGAACGTCAATCAGAAGCCAAAAGCAGTTCTCAGTTTGGTTCAGTTTATTCCTACAGCTACCGTGAGCCAAAAAATACGGCTGCGGGAAAAACTGAATCCGTTTACGATGCTGATTACCGAGTAATCATCCCCCCTTATCAGCCGCCGACTACTAATCAAGCTGATGATGATGATTGGGAATTTTTTGATGATGATGATGATTTTGAGGATGATAAAGGCTCTCGTCGGTGAGATATAGAAGGTTAGGTCTTTACTTAATGCCACACCGCTCTCTAGACTCCTGCTTGACCTTACCAGTCATGGCAGCTTCCTGCAAAGTCATGAAAGCATTAAAATCTTCCAAGTCATACCGGGTAGTCAACAGTTGTCGTAGTTGATTTTCAGCTTCGACTGTCAAATAGCCAATTGCTAAAGCTTTTTGTACAATGTCACGAATTCGAGTCATAGTTGACACCTCATTCATACTATATTTATTCATTCAGGCTTATTGGGGTGAAATATGCAGTAGTCTTTGTGCCAAAACTTCAACTTTGCAAGCTTTTTTGGATGAGCGCGGTAAATAAGTCATCATTTACACCTTTATCATAAATATTTAATTGAGTCAGGCTTGTTCTAACTGAACTTTTAGAATAATGACATTGTGCTGTTAAGAACATAGTAGTCTATATACTTAAAATTACCAACCAGAGTAAAAATCCTGATTATTTAGATAGACAGAAATTGTTTGGATAAAGTTTCAAACAAGCTATGTTAATTTTTTCATTAAGTATAGCGAGCGCTATGCAGCAATTACCAAGTTACTTCAGAAAAGTTACTACATTCCTGATAAATTCATCGTTTATTATTTATGGTAATTTCACAGAAGAATCGTTAATCTATTGCATAAGTGACTTTCAATACATTAATAACAGTAATAACGGCAGTTAATTCAACTCAAATAGAAGATGAATTTGTAGAAGCTAAAAACAATTGCGGGTTAGAAAAGTTATACGTAAATTTGATATCCGCAAAGGGAAAAGCCTTAATGTCCGTTGAAAATAAATTCCTTAGAAGTTTACTTTGCGGTTTTACTTCTGCGGAAATTGCTAATGGAGTTTATCAAAGTCGTAGTAGCAGTACTGTAGAGTTTATCTTTCCAATTGATTATATAAATACATAGAATAAATGCTGAGTAACCAAGTCAGATACTCAGCCAAGATAAAAAACTGGAGTTGCGTGACTCACTTATTAGCAAAAGCTAGGTATAAAAAAGTTTGATTACAAGGGCAGCCAGAAATCACCGGACAAAAAACTAATAGAGGACAAGAGATTAGACCTCTTGCAAAAGTCCCTAACACCCCACCCCCAACCCCTAAGAGCAAGCGGGGAGGGGAGACAAAGCTACGCTTTGGCGGGGTGGGGTTCTTATTTTTGATTTATGCAAGAGGTCTATTGTTTGCGCCTTTGATGTGTTTTGGTTGGATACCAGTCATCTCATGTTGGTTGAGGAACGAAACCCAACCTCCGAGCTAAAACTCTCTGAAAAAAGGGCCGCTTTTGATAGTGCCATCAGGCATAGTGGTATCGTAAATAAAATTTCCATAACTCCAAATAATGTTTGGAGCGATATAAGCATCTCGGAAGATATAGCATCAAGTATATGCCTGCACCCAACAATTGATGCAATCAAAGCGGGAGCATCCCAAACTTAAACTCCCAAATGTGAAGTAGAGTAAAAAGTTAGGATTTAGAAGTTAAGAAAATTCAGAATTGGAGCGAAGCGACTGGTGAGCAGTTTATTACAAGGAGTCAACCTGTACATAATTGGGATAATGGGCGTTGGTAAGACGACAGTAGGGCGCTTACTAGCAAAGCATCTGAGTTATGGGTTTGTGGATACTGATAATGTTATTGCCCAAGCAACAGGTAAATCTATCAATCAGTTATTTGCACAAGTTGGTGAAGCAGGGTTTCGCAAGCTAGAAAGCGACGTACTTTCACAAGTTTGTGCTTTTACAAAGTTGACTATAGCAACCGGTGGCGGAATTGTACTGCGGCGAGAAAATTGGGGTTACTTGCACCACGGTTTGATAGTCTGGCTAGATGCGCCAGTGGAGCTAATTTATAACCGTTTAGCTGAGGATACCACAAGACCACTGCTGCAAGATGTTGATCCTAAAGGTAAATTGCGATCGCTCCTCGAACAACGAACACCACTTTACTCTCAAGCTGATTTGCACATCACCGAGCAAGAGGGAGATACACCTGAAGAGGTTGCCAAGCGAGTACTTGAAGCAATTCCTAGCGTTCTCAAAACACAAGTTTCTCATTAAGAAGACTCAAATTACCAAATTTTGGCCATGCGTAGGACAAACCCTAGTAATTCTGGATTACCACTAACTGCTTCCGGATTTTCCAAAATTTCAACTTCTCGATTAGTCCGGTAAATGTAGACTTTTCGATTTTGCCGATCAATTAACCAGCCTAGTGATGCACCATTATCGATGTACTCCTGCATTTTGTCTTGTAATTTTATCAGGCGGTCGCTAGAGGAGCGTAACTCAATTACAAAGCTGGGACAAATTGGTGCAAATGAAGCTTTTTGTGCATCTGTTAAGGCGTTCCAACGCTCCAGTTCAATCCAAGAAGCATCAGGGGAACGCATCGCTCCATTGGGTAGCGTAAAACCTGCACTGGAGTCAAAGCCTATGCCAGTGCCATCTTGTTCAGTCCAATTTCCAAGCTGTGCAGCAATGTTAAAGTTACGGTTGCCCGTATCTGAAAAAGCTGGTGGCATAATGATGACTTCCCCATTGGCAGTACGCTCAATTCGTAAATCTCCATTGGCTTGGCAGAATTCATAGAACTGCTCATTTGTCATCTGCACAAGTGAGGGGAAATTTACAGTTAGGGGTGTGCTTTCAGTTTGAATTAGCAGCGTGGTCATTTTCATTCCCTAGCTTCAGCCGAATGATTTTAATTCTAGAGGCTTGAAGGAGCGATCGCCTGCTTATTGTGTCAGGTAATGTGGGAGGGAATAGTGATTTATTTAGTAACAGTTATTCCGAACACTACCATCAGGCATAATAGTTTTACAGAATATTGCTCCTTCGAGATTTGCATTATCTAAAATTGCGCCTTCCAAATTGGCATTATTTAGATTAGCATTACTGAGATTTGCATAACTTAGGTCAATATACTTTAAAATTGAACTACTTAAGTTTGTATTAGATAAATTAACTCTATTTAAATTAATTTTTGAAAAATAAATATGAGATAGATTTACGCCTGAATCAAGATATATCGCTTTTGATAAATTAGTACTACTAGGAAAAATAGTTTCCGAATTATAAAATGCTCCCAACAAATTTGTATTAGTCATGATGCTATAGCTAAGGTCAGCATTACTTAAATTAGCACCACCTAAATAAGCATTATTAAGGTTAGCACCTATTAAACTTGCATTTTTTAAATTGGCATCACTGAAACGAGTATTGCTAAGATTAGATTCATTAAGGTTTGCACCACTCAAATTTACATCATTCATGTAAAGACCGCTTAAGTTAGCTCTACTTAAATCAAGAGAGTGTAAATCTCTGCAAGATAAAATATATTTGGGATATCCAGATAAATTTACTCCAGAGGTAATAGGAATAGCTTGAGACAAATCAACATTTGCAGGAAAAATTGTTTCTGAACAGTAAATTGCTTCACTCAAGTTAACTCCAGTTAAATTGGCTTCGCTGAAATTGGCACGCATTAAATCAGTCTTACTTAGATTTGTATTCATTAAGTTAGCTCTAGTAAAATTAGCTTGACTCACTATAGCTCTTGCTATATTTGCATTACTGAAATCAGCTTCTGTAAAGTCAGCATCTGTTAAGTTGGGAGCATCCCACTTTGGCAAATATACCAATTATTGAGAGAATCTAAGGGAATACCCAAACTGTCCGTGTAAAACATGATTCCTGAAAAAAAAGCACGTCTAGAAGCCTGCCTGAAAGAACTCGCGACGTTGCTATATGAACAGACAGACAAAACTACGCTGACCGATTTAGAAAGCATTGAAAAAACAGTGCGAACCCAAATGTTAGAAAAGGTTAGCCCCGAAATCGCCCGCAGTCGCTACAACGGGGGGAACCCCCGCAACGCGCTGCTCCTTTTTTTATCGAACAAGCAACAGGAACTAAAATAGGTAAAGTCCGAAAAGTAAAAAGCTGTGTGGGGTTACTGAAGCTGAGAGCAAAACAGGCACAAAGATTAGGATTGAAGTCACATAGCCAACTCAGTCCCTTGTTGGAGAAGTGTTGCTTACGACTATCTGCAAACGAGTCATACCA
The DNA here is from genome assembly GCF_036917615.1 of Nostoc sp. Classification (GTDB taxonomy): domain Bacteria; phylum Cyanobacteriota; class Cyanobacteriia; order Cyanobacteriales; family Nostocaceae; genus Nostoc. Next base: position 3,109 of record NZ_JBALCZ010000039.1, on the reverse strand, counting down.
AAGTGCAGAAGCCGAAATCGAGGCGTTGACGGGGGTCAAAGTGGGTCATTCAACTCAGCAGAGGCTGGTGCTGCGGCAAGACTTGCCCCTGCCACAGGCACTTCAAGCTGTATCAGAAGTAAGTGTGGACGGTGGAAAAGTGAGATTACGGGGAAAGCCTACTGAAGGTAGTTATTGGCGAGACTACAAAGCTGTGCGTTTACAAGGCATTTACTATGGTGCATTTTTTGACTCAAATCAATCATTGATTGATTACGTCAATAGCCAACAGTTGGTCAACCCACTCGTATGTTTAGGAGACGGACATGATGGAGTATGGAATTTAGTCAAAGAATTTGCGTAGGCGTAGCCCGTCGTTAGACATCGCTAACCAAAGATGGGAAATTTTAGACTGGTTTCATCTCAAAGAAAATCTTTACAAAGTTGGTGGTTCCGTCAAACGGCTCAAAAAAGCCGAAATCCTATTGTGGCAACAAGGGCAAGTGGAGGCAGCCCAGGCATTGTTTGCCGATTGCAAGGGAAAGCAGGCGAAGAATTTCTGTACTTATCTTGAGCGACACCGCCTGAGAATTGTCAACTACAGCTATTGTCAAGCCGAGCAAATCTGTTCTGTGGGGTCAGGTGCGGTAGAATCTGCTATTAAACTTCTCGGCACTCGGATGAAAATAACTGGAGCACAGTGGAAAGCTAAAAATGTTAATCAAGTGCTTTCTGTGCGTTGTGCTTACCTCAATGGAACGCTAGCTATTTGATGTTTTCGCCAAACTGGGATGCTCCCAGTTCGTTGAAGATTAGCCCCGTGTAATTCGGCATTTCTTAAACTAGAGTTGCTTAAATTAGCCTCGCTCAAGTTAATACCTATTAAGTTGGCACTCCTTAAACTAATGCCAATAAAATTTCTTTTACCAGATGCGTACTGCCTGAGTAATTCTTTAGTATCCATAACTCAAATAAAGCAATAATAATATTAGTGTCAAGCAGGTATCTACCACTCATCTATATCTACCTGTTCGCAACCTTGTTCAATTGCTTCGCGCATTAACTGAATATCATTTGGCGATATTGTTCCTGCAAAATTTAATAATTGTCTACCTGGAACACCGTGAATTTACGAACTTACTAAAGTTCGGGCAAACTCCAGCACTCGATATTGCAAGTCTTCAGGCATAACTTTTAATTCTTCAATTAGCCGAGCGAGAATCGGTGTATCCATATTTATCCTGATAATTTTCGATTCTGGTTGCTAGTCCTTATTTTAGAGATTTTCACATTTCTAAGACAGATAATAAATAAAGATTTTCCTTAATAGCAGAACAGTCTTTTTCATCCAACAGAATCGCAGTAATGCGATGTCTCTTGACTTGCCTCTGCGCGTCTGGACATCCAAACAAGATAATTTGTGAGTGATACCTATACAAAAAGCCTATTTTTACTCTTGGCAGCTATGAGATATTGTTACAGGTTACAAAGTCTTCTACACTGACTGAAATAGGTTTTAACTCTCAACGGCGGCTCCTCATGACGGTCAACGATTCTGAATACATCAGGCAAACTGAAGCCACTCGTGTGCGTGTACTAAGCGAAGCACTACCTTATATTCAACAATTCGCCGGTCGCACTGTTGTTGTCAAATATGGTGGCGCAGCCATGAAAGATAGCACACTAAAAGACAAAGTTATCCGCGACATTGTATTCTTATCCTGCGTGGGCTTGCGTCCAATTGTAGTCCACGGCGGTGGCCCAGAAATTAACAGTTGGTTAGATAAGCTGGCAATCGAACCACAATTTAAGAATGGTCTGCGAGTCACTGATGCCGCCACAATGGATGTGGTGGAAATGGTTTTAGTTGGTCGAGTTAACAAAGAAATTGTCGCGTTAATTAACCAAGCTGGTGGATTGGCTGTAGGACTTTGCGGTAAAGACGGTAATCTATTTACAGCCCGTCCCCAAGGTCAAGAAGGCATCGGTTTTGTGGGGGAAGTCAGCAATGTGAATATCAAGATTTTGGAAACCCTCGCTAGCAATGGTTATATTCCGGTTGTGTCCAGCGTCGCCGCAGACGAGACAGGACAAGCTTATAACATTAATGCCGATACTGTAGCTGGAGAAATCGCTGCTGCATTAGGAGCAGAAAAGTTAATTTTACTGACCGACACTAGTGGAATTTTAAAAGATTACAAAGACCAATCTACTTTGATTCCAAAAGTAGATATCCGCGAAGCCCGCGAGTTGATTGTCAATGGTATAGTCAGCGGTGGGATGATTCCTAAAGTCAATTGCTGTGTGCGATCGCTTGCTCAAGGAGTCCGTGCAGCACACATCATCGATGGTCGCATTCCCCACGCCCTATTACTAGAAATCTTTACTGATGTTGGGATTGGGACAATGATTCTTGGTTCGCAGTTTACCTAGTAGAGGAAGATGAGGGAGGCAAAGGGCATACTTCTCTACGAGAGGCTGCGCCAACGACTGCGCTCAGTAACCAGGGCAGCAGTGGAGTAGTGGGGCAGAGCGGAAAATGATTTGTAACTGTAATTTTGTGTAAATTACAGCTATTTTCAGGTAAATAGACCACGCGGTAAGGGCACAGCATTGCTGTGCCCCTACGACAGATGTGGTTTAAATACATGAAAACTGCTGTAAGATTCATTTTTTACTCGCTCACGAGTCTTTGATACTTGCTCACGAGTCTTTGATACTCGCGGGCAAGTCTTTAATACTCGCTCACAAGTCTTTGATACTCGTGGACGAGTCTTTGATACTCTACCTCCCCTGCTCCCTCTGCTCCCCCTGCCTCCCCTGCCCCCTGCCTCCCCTACTTCCCTAGCGGGGATAGGTAATAATAACCCGCGTAGGTGTGGAGCAGCTTGTCGTCAGACATTGCCCACTGCTAAATGGTGTACGACGCCATGAATTATTTATAATCACCGGATTAACTACAGTTGAGTCTCGAATTGTCGGATTAATCCAACTTTGATTAATCAGGGTGGAATTATCTCACGTTCTGCCTTACTTGGGGAAAGTAAGAATCGGGCTGCCTTACCTGGGGAAAGTAAGAATCGGGCTGCCTTACCTGGGGAAAGTAAGAATCGGGCTGCCTTACCTGGGG
>NZ_JBALCZ010000038.1:0-15382 GCF_036917615.1 Nostoc sp. | reverse complement strand
AATTCAATATTCTCGGCTCGTTCTCCTAATATTCTGTTACGGTAAGCTTCCCCCAGATTATTTTGCGTCATTGCCCAATTTACTGGAAAGGCGCTGCGGGTGTAAACAGTGAGGGCGATTTCGTAGCCTGTAATAGCAATTTCCATATTGTTAGCTTTGCTACCCAAAGGGAACTGCTGAATTAGATTACTAAAATTACCAATCACTGCGGCAATGTATTCTGCTCTATCTGCTTCTGCTAGAGTATTTGTTGCCCAACGGCGCAATAATTCTGCAAAAATCTCATTGAGTTTATCGGTATTTGCTGCCAGCAATGGATAAATTACTTGAGCATCGCCGTTGCTGTCTGCCGTTGCTTGCAGTATTTCTTGTAAAAATTGCCCGTAAGTCTCTATATCCTCTGGGGTGATGGGGGTAGTTTCTGAGGTGAGATATGTTGCTAGGTTTCTCAACCTGTTTGCTGTATTTTCTTCTCCCTGCTGTGCAAAATCATCTGCTACTGCTGCCAACACATGCAAAAAACCAGCATCAAGCAATTCTGTATTCGCCGCTAATATCTCTGGTTCTTCCCCATTTGGGCAATTTAGTAGGCTTTCGATTAGCTGGTAATAATCTTGTAGACGCTGTTCGTTCATGAGCAGGTATAGTTAGACGCATCTTGATGAAGCTTCAACAGTATTATCCTCAATTTCTGAAAAATTAGGAGATAAATTGATTTCACGCACAGACGCACAGGCACGGAGAGTTTGGTAGCATCATGGACGTTAGTCCTAACGCACCGCAAATCTCTGGTGGTGCGGCGCTTGGCGACAAGACACCCTACAAAACTTGTTCGCATTTATAGCTTTTGCGATCGCGTTTGTTATTTCAGCGTTCGCATTTATAGCTTTTGCGATCGCGTTTGTTATTTCAGCGTTCGCATTTATAGCTTTTGCGAACGCATTTGTTATTTCAGCGTTCGCATTTATAGCTTTTGCGAACGCAATTGTTATTTCGGCGTTCGCATTTATAGCTTTTGCGATCGCAATTGTTATTTCGGCGTTCGCATTTATAGCTTTTGCGATCATAATTGTTATTTCGGCGTTCGCATTTATTGATTTTGTGATTACTGTTGCTGATTGTACTTATTCTAAAACAACAAATCGATATGAAAAATGAGTAAAAACACAGGCAAACTCGTAATTATTTCGTTGAACTTTTAATGAAATAAATCCACAAAACTACCCATCTCAGGTAAAAGGAAACTCCACTATGTTGAAAAAGGAATTATTAAAAAAGGATGTGTTATGTCTTTAAAAACTCGTGGTTCTGCTGCTGTTGACAAAGCCCAACTTCGTCTCGCCTTGCTTAAATCTATTGATGAAAATCTGGATTTAGGACATGGGTTAACCATTGAAGCTTACAACCACCTAATCAACACTACCCGTGCGATGCTAGAAGCTAATAATACGCTGGTTTCTAATCTGGAAGAATCGCGTAAAACAGTAACCCAGATGGATAAAGCCCTCTCCGAAATGTCTGAACGAATGCTAAGTGGAGTTGCAACTGTCTACGGCAGAAACAGTATAGAGTATTCCAAGGCTGGTGGCTCTAATCGAAAACGAAGTAAACAATCTAGTTCAAAAGTTACTCCAGTTGTAGCGGTTCTTACTACTCAAGCTGCAATTGCCAATGCGTCAACTAACGGTAATGGCACAACTCCTTTGCTGCAATAATTCACCTGCCTTAAAAATGGGAGTAGGGGTGTTAAATCAGTACTGTAGCGTTAGGATGAAATCCGTAACGCACCATTCGTAAGGATTTGGTATCCTTCTCTCGCCGATAAAACAACGTCAGTGATGCTCCTGCGTCGCTACCGCTACGTTAACGCTCAAGTCGGGAAATCCGCCTACGTGACTGGCTCCCCTACGTATCTTTTCAATAATCAAATAGTAGTCCCATAATAGGGGTTTAAATCTATCTAAGCTCCATATATAAATTGTTGCTTTCCAGTAAAGACGACAATAATTTGTCACCAATACATACGGAAGCGAATTACTAGGTTTGATGACAATAATTTGTCACAACGACATTAATGTGTCATCAACGACAGATAATTAGTCACTGTACATTGATTTATGTCAAACTTGACTATTGAGTAATGCTTTTACCAAAGCCGATGATGGGATTTGAACCCACGGCCTGCTGATTACGAATCAGCTGCTCTACCACTGAGCCACATCGGCGTTCACAATCTAAGAGTATAACATGATTTGGTCATGATAAATCAAAATCCCAAAAATCGCCTTAACTCTGAACAATATGCCAGCCTCAAAGCAGAAATAGCCGCTCCTTATCGCGGCTTACGACAATTTATCTACATCGCTTTCGGTGCTTCTGGCTCGATTGGCGCATTTGTCTTTTTTTTCCAAGTGCTTGCCGGACGCGATGTTGAGAGTGCTTTGCCTAGTTTGGCTCTCCAAGTAGGAATCGTTGCCCTAATGGTCTTCCTTTGGCGCTGGGAACAGCGTCGCCAAGAACGCTCCCAGTCAGGTAAAAATCCTAATTCCTGAAGGGAGAAATTTTAGCTGTTGATTTTTTTACTGCTATATATCTTTATATTCTTCAAATTTATTAATGCTTTTATGAAGATTAAAATATCAAGAGAGAAAAAATAAAAAAATTATTAGGAAATCCCAAAAAGCAAAAATTTCTGAAAAACTAGAAATCGTTGAAACGGGATCAGCTAATATAAATACCCTGACCATAAACGCAATTAAATTCAAATGGGATCAGCTATATTTAAAGACCCCAAATTTTATATTTACAAACCCCTAAAATTAATAAAACTCACATTAATTGAAAGCGCCAGACTGATAATTTATTAGTCTGGCGCTGACAATTTGCTAACTAGGCATTTACTGAACTGTTACCAAATAGGATGAAGGAACTGGTTGGGCACGTCCAGCATTGACGAGTGCCTGGTAAACAAAGGCAGCAACTTCAGCTCTAGTCGCCTGACGATTAGGATTGAGTTGCTTGGCTGTGGGATAGTTGATCACTAGTTGCCGTGCAGTTGCAGCAGCAACAGGAGCGATCGCATAATTAGGAATCTGTGCAGCATCGGTGTAAAAGGCAAGGACATTCTGATTATTCGCAGTTAGGCCCAAACCATTAGCTAAAGCTACTAACGCCTGCACTCTTGGAATTTGCTCCTGTGGTTTAAAGCTACCATCGGGATAACCAGAAACAAATTGACTTTGGTAAGCAGATTGAATTGCAGCATAAGCCCAGAAATTGCTTGCTACATCCTTAAATTTAATGCTTGGGCGTTTGGTTGGTGGTGTTAAGGCTTTAGTGACAATAGTGGCGAATTGAGCGCGGGTTACAGGTTCATTGGGTTTAAAGCTGCCATCAGGAAAGCCAGCAATAATATTTTGGGAGGCTAAAGCTTCGATGTAAGTTTTTGCCCAGTAATTTGCTGGCACATCTTTAAAGGCGACAGGCCCTCCAGGGGGTACGTTAACACTTGCGGCAACAAAATCTACTGAGCCGAAAATCTTTTTCTGATCAATATCGTTGCCAACAGCGACAATTTGACCTGTTTTGGTGGCGTTGTTCACATCATAACGAGTGTTATTGCGGATGAGATTGCCACCAGGATTTTCGTTAGTGCCAAGGTCGGGTAAAGCATTAACAGTTGCTACAACTCCATCCCGCTTATTGTTCTGAATGACATTCTTACGCAATACAGGCTTCGCTGACTCTGAGATAAAAAGACCGTCTTGGTTTTCGATAATTTGGTTTTCCACAATTTGGGGTGTGGAAGTCCCACCGATCGCAAGACCAAAACCAGTATCCTGAAATAAGTTACCCCGAATTTCTCCTTGAGCAGCTTTAGCAATTGAAATCCCGTTGCCTTTGTTTTGCACAAAGACGTTACCTTCAATTTTAGGATTGCCTGTACCCGTGACAAAAACACCCTCCCTGACACTGTTAGTAAAAGTACTGTTTTTGATAATGGGATTAGTTGACTCCACCCACACAGCCGTACCCCGGCTATTTGGGTTGGTGACGGTGACACCGGTGAGCGTGGTATCTTGGTCAGCAAGGATGGTAATGTCCTGTCTGGCAAAGGTGCGACTAGTGTAGAAACCTCCACCTGTAATTAATATCGCCTGACCTTTACTAGCTTCATCACCCCGCAGTGTCACCCCTGGTTTAAGCAAGAGTGGGAAGGTTTCGCCACTTTCCAGGTTATAGTTCCCAGATGCCAATTGAATAATTGCACCTGGTTGCGCTTGACTGAGAGCGAAAGTGATGTTTTTGTAGGGTGCAGCTGAGGTTGCACCAGCACCAGCAGTATTTGTACCAGTTGCGGGATTAACATAAATTACTGCGGCTGTTGTCGGAACTTGCGCTGTGAGAGTTGGGGCGATACCTTCTGGGTGAGTAGCACCAGCATTAACCTCACCCGGTAGTAATATTGACCCACTAGAAACAACAAGCATTGCCGTTAGTGCGGCTCCCACGCGTAAAGTATATCTGAGATAACTGCTAGAAAGAAGGCGAAAATTTTTCGCTGAAGAAATGTGAAAACCCCGATATTTCATTTTTTCCGTCTGTGATGTGCTGAATTACGGTATGTCGAACAAGGTTGAAAGTAGCAGCCTTATAGCTGCTCTAAAACCCATGCAAAACTATACTGGATGATTAGCACTGATTCAGCTAAATTCCTTAGATAGATCACAGAACTTATACATTAGTTATATTGTGTCAATTCAAAAAATTCTACTAGTAGACTGTAACGTCAGTTTGCCTACCTTTAACCAGTTGCTCAGAGCAACTTGTCTTGTTAATTGAGATGGTAGCTGAATTTTCGCGCCCACTGTAATAAGGGCTTTCGGGATGAGGCGATGTCATCGACAAGTCTCTCGCCACCTTATCTAAGCGCTCATCCTGCCTTTGCTACGACTACTGAATGATTTATTTTTTTGTATTCCCTAAAGCTAAACAGGTGAACTTTCACGTTCACTACGAGTTAATTTGGCTTTGGCGCGACAAGACCCCAAAGCCATTCGCCAGTATTTACCGGAACTAGTGAAGGTAAACCCTGTATTTTTAGATAGAGTGCTAAATAGCCAGATTGGCAATATTATCTTGGATCAAATTAGTCAAGTTATTTCTACACCGTCTCGGAGAGCAGAACAGCAGGCTATGCGAGCCGCGTTGGTACTTTCTGCGAGTCAAGACGGGCAGGTGTCGCTAATCGAAATTATAAAGAATTATCCCACCAGTGAAGTGGAAGTTGATGGCGTAGTTTACCGCCGTAGGCATCGCTTGGAGAGTGCATACCATCAACTCCGTCGCTTGCAAACAAGCCTACAAGATTTATTTGGTATTTAGTAAGCTAAAGTTTCTAAAGTTTCCCTTAAATACCGTTGTACCTGCTGTTCCAAGCGAATTCCCTGTAATTGAGCATCGCGTTCTAGTTGCCAGCGTTGAAAACCGGAACTAGTGGAGATCGCACATTTGAGGCTATACCAAATTTTACTATCAGCAGAAAATTGGCGATCGCTAGAAGCTGGAATTTGAGCCATAGTTCCTCATTCCTTTTTTTTAACTTCAACGGTTAATAGTCAAGGGTTAAGAGTTAGAAATTGTCACCCTGTTCCCTTGCTGCTTATTTATAGCCTCTGAAAGTAAAATAATATTACTTTCAGGGCTGCTACGAATCTCTATTAATCCTAAACAGGGATTGCAACAATTGGGGCACAATTTGATTAACCCGCACCCCTAAAATTGTGAAATCCTGCTTAATCTTTTCTAAAGATAATGGCTCTATGCCAGCGAATTCTGTGTCATTAGTCACCAAAACTCGCATTACACTCACAGGTATTTGTAAAAATAGATTGCTGCCCAAAAAGGCTAACCCCGCAAGCAATAGTGCGAGGCTGCGCCATTGCGGGAGAAATTTAGCTGAATTTGCTAGTAATGGGGCAATTTGGTAAAGAAGCCATAGCATCCAAACTGACAATCCTGCTGCCACTAATGCCAGCATCCGATTTGACTTTGTATTAATTAAACAGAGAATTTTTCGCTGCCGTTCAGTGAGATTTTCTGGCTTTAGGGCTATTCCTAAAAGAGCAAATATGTAAAAAGGGCGGCGCAACTGCATCCATAGCAGGGGAAGAACACCAATGGCGGCAACTAAGAATAGCTCCATCCAGACTGGCAAAAATGGCTCGCCTACAGACAGAAACAATAAGCAGAGTACTAAAAAAACAGGCAACGTCGCCAATCCAGCGACGTGAATCCACAAAATAGGTTCAGAGCGAAATGAATGCATATGATAAAAAGTTATGAGTTAAGAGTTAGGAGTTAGGAATTAGCAGCCTTTAACTTTTAACTGCTAATTTATCACTCCTAACTTCTAACCATTTTACCCTCAACACTATCTCGTTAAGGTGAGAGTGCGGCGCTTAGTAACCATCTGATAGGCTTCGATGATGTCACCTTCAACCCAATCATTAAATTTATCTATGCCGACACCGCATTCATAACCAGCGTTGACCTCACGGGTATCTTCTTTCATCCGTTTTAGGGAGTCAAGGACGCCTTCAAAGATCACCTTACCGCCGCGTCGCACCCTGACTTTGCAGTTGCGAACTAGCTTGCCAGATTGAACGTAGCAACCTGCAACCGCACCACGGCCGACTGGGAAGACGGCACGTACTTCGGTTTGACCCAAAGGTTCTTCCACCAACTCTGGTTCCAAAAGACCTTCCAAGGCATCTTGGATATCTTCCAGGAGTTTGTAGATCACGTTGTATTCCCGAACATCTACACCCGCTTCATCGGCGGCCTGTCTGGCCCCACTGGCGAAGGTGGTGTTGAAGCCAATAATCACAGCGTTACTGGCAGCTGCTAAGTCGATATCTGTCTCGGTGATTTCCCCAGCAGTAGCCAACAGCATCCGGATTTGGACTTCGTTTTGCGGGATTTGCTTGAGCGCTCCCACAATGGCTTCCACTGAACCTTGTACGTCTCCCTTCAAGATCAAGTTGAGTTCTTTCAACTCGCCTTCTTGTGCTTGAGCCGACAGGGTTGTGAGGGTAACACGACCCTGCAACAGGCGGGATAGGCGTTGTCTGTCTGCGCGATCGCTAGCGAGTGCTCTGGCTTCTTTCTCGTTCTGGAAGACCTCGAACTCGTCGCCTGCTGCTGGCACATCACTTAAACCCAACACCTCGACAGCAAAGGAAGGAGAAGCAATGTCTACTCTCTTGCCTCTGTCATCCACCATCGCCCGGACTTTACCAAAAGCCGAGCCAGCTACCAAGATATCTCCCACACGCAAGGTGCCATTCTGAATTAGCAGGGTAGCAACTGCTCCCTTGGCTTTATCCAGATGTGCCTCAATCACAGTTCCTTTGGCAAAACGATCTGGGTTAGCCGATAGTTCTCCAACCTCTGCTACCAGCAGAATCATCTCTAAGAGCGTATCTAGGTTTTCACCCCTGATAGCGCTCACGGGAACCATGATTGTCTCCCCACCCCAGTCTTCTGCGGTTAGACCATACTGGGTGAGTTCTTGTTTCACCCGCTCTGGCTGTGCCCCTTCTTTGTCAATTTTGTTGATTGCAACGACAATTGGCACTCCCGCTGCTTGAGCGTGGCTAATGGCTTCAATGGTTTGGGGACGGACGCCATCATCAGCAGCCACTACCAACACGGCAATGTCTGTTACCCGCGCTCCTCGTGCCCGCATCGCTGTAAAGGCTTCGTGACCGGGGGTATCCAAGAAGACAATCTGTTGCGGTTTGCCCTCATGTTCTACATCTACATGGTATGCACCGATGTGTTGAGTAATACCACCAGCTTCGCCAGCAGCAACTTTTGTTTTGCGGATTGAGTCGAGCAGGGTTGTTTTACCGTGGTCTACGTGACCCATAATTGTCACCACTGGCGGACGCCGATGGAGATGTTCCAGGTCTTCTGCGCCGACCATTTCCGTAATTTTCCGAGCTTCTGCTTCTGGCTCGGCGGTTTCGACTTCTATTTCTAGTTCTTTTCCTACCAGAGTAATTGTTGGAATATCCAGATTTTGGGTGATACTCACCGCCATGCCTTTGAGGAACAGGATTTTTACAATCTCTGTATCAGCAACGGCTAAAACGTCAGACAGTTCTTGCACAGTCAACGGCCCTGTTACCACCACTTTTTCTGGACGGTCACGTTTTGTCTCGGCTTCTTGGCGACGGTTCTGGTGATGGTCACGGCTGGAACCAGACTTGGAACCAGACTTTCTAGCTCTTGCAGTTGGGGCGCTAGCAAGGGTTGCACCTGGCATTTGTACAGGTCGAGTCGCTTTGGGTTTGGGAGGACGCGCGATGGAAAGGCTGACTTGAACGGTGGCTGGTGCGTCCAGATCGTCATCATCCAGCAAATCTTCTTCAAACTCATCATCAAGTATCGGCTTGATCCGCTTGCCTTTAACGCCAGCCTTAGCCTTCTCTTTAACTTCGTCAATTATTTCCTCTTCTACCCACTTTTTGCCACCTTTGGTTGGGCGAGGCGGACTTGGGCGTTTCAAATCGAGAAGATCAGGTGCAACTGGATCATCACCCAATCCTTCAGATTTGCCCGCTATTCCTGACATCTGTCTGGGTGGAGTAGCGATCGGCATTGCGGCTGCTACAGCTTCACCAGGACGGGCTGGCCTGGGTCGTTGCCCCTCTCCTAGTTGTGATGGTGCAGATGGTCTATTGCCCCTCTGCTCTGGTCTGCTGGGTGAGGGAGTAGGACGAGCCTGTCTTTGCGGTGCAGATTGTGGGGACTGGTCAGTTGGCAGCTTCGCGACTTTTGGCTTAATTTGCTCGCGATCGCCTTCGACGGGTCGTAGCCGTTGGTCGCGTTTCAGGATCGGTTTGTCTGCCTGAGATACTTGCTCATCTGCCACCTGGGCTTCTTCCCCTGCTGGTCTTGCTGGAGGGGCAACTAGTTGAGGTTTTTGAGGTTTTTCCGTTTTCGGTCTGGGTGGAACTATTTTTTCCGGTTTTTGGGATGCTATTTTTTCCGGCGCCTGATTTGGATTTGGCGTTTGTTCCAAGTCTGTGACAGTAGGTTGCTCTTGGGTCTCAGATTGATTCCGGGGTACAGGTCGAGTTGGTGCCGTCGGCTTCATGGGTGAGACTGGTGTAGCGAAGGGTCGTGGAGGAGAGGGAGGATTAGCTTCAGACAAGGCAGCTTGGGTATTGGTAGCAACTGACGCCTCTGGGGCGTTGGATGTAGTATTTCTCAATATTTTGGGTTTGCGTATTTCCAAAATTTGCTGTTTGTGGGGTGCAGCAGGTCGGTTACGTCCGCCGTTCGGTGGTGAATTTGGCTTATGGCTGGTTGTACCTAGTTCCTTTTTGGCCGACACATTCGTAGCTGCGAGTTTTTCTGCTGCTGTGCGGATGTTTTCTGCCTCAGATTCGGAAATCGTGCTGCTATGGCTTTTGACCGCAATGTTGAGCTGGTCGCAAATTGCTAATAGCTCTTTGTTATCCAAATTCAATTCCTTTGATAATTCATAGATTCTAACTTTGCCGTTGTTCATCCACTCTTCCCCTTTAATTTACAGTTTTAGCGGATGGTTGCCTGGGAGTGCGACATCTCCATCCTTGGATTACTGTTTTTAGGTTGCCGTTCAGTTTTTGCCGGTGCCTCCAATCAGGAAAGAGAGATGTTTCGGTTTAATAATGGCATCCCCAGCTGGAATGATGGTTAAGGGACACCCATAAAAATTTCTTAAATAAAAGATTTTTATGGGAACCCTGGATGCCGAACTGCGCCTGAGCGCTACCAGGTTGCCATTTTGTAGTTTCTTGTTTTGTTGATTCTGAGTCTTCCACAACACAATCGATTACATCTTGTTCTGGGAATGTTGCTTCGCCCCTCTTAATTATTGGAGAGCCGAATGCCTTTTACACCCATTTCCTATTTTGGCACTAACCTTAACGATCAATAGAGCGTGTGATGAAAGCGCGACTTCGGCTTTCGCACAATTCCTCTGGTGATTACGCCAGAAAGTTGTTCCAACTAAATTTGATTTTGGGTATTGCTGCGGGCTAGACGTTGCGACAAGCTTTGGTACAGTGTTTCTGGCACTGATGCATGTAGCGATCGCCCTAGTCTATTTTTTTTTGAGCCGTTTGTAAGCAACTCGTTTCGGGACAAATATAGGCAGAACGCCCCATGCCCTGATCTAATTGTACCTTTCCCGATGGAAAGACGCGGACAATCCGCCAAAACTCATCTTTTGAGCCTACTTTACGGCAACTAATACAGCGCCGATAATTTGGTTTCATCGATTTTGTGTGATCTCAGTCCAGGATTTTGGGTGTAAAAAGAAGTTTATTATTACTATTTTTTACTTATACCAAGTAGCCTTTGAGAAAATAATCTTTGAGACTGAGACTACAATCAACAGTATCAAAACTTTACAAAATTAATCAATTATTCGTCATCGTTACTGTCAAAACTATCCTCCTCTTCTAATTCGTCCTGATTTTCATCCTCTAGTTCTTCCTCAAAGTCAAGATCATCTTCCTCTGATTGATATTTTGTTCTTACAGCCGTAAATTTTGCATCTTCTCCTGCATAGTCATACTTAGCTTTGTCCTTGATGTCAATTTTCCAACCAGTCAGGCGGGCTGCCAAACGGACGTTTTGTCCTTCTTTCCCGATGGCCAAACTCAGTTGATCTTCAGCCACAAGTACGTGAGTTTGCCGGGTTTCTGGGTCCATCAGGCGTACTTCATCCACCCGTGCTGGACTTAAGGCATTAGCGATATATGTTGCTGGGTCTGGTGACCAGCGAATTACATCTATTTTTTCACCGCGTAATTCGTTGACTACCACTTGAATTCGCGATCCTCTGGCTCCGATACAAGCGCCTACTGGGTCTACATCGCGATCAAGGGTATCTACTGCTATTTTAGTCCGAGGACCTACATAACGGGAGGGGGGGTTTGCCTCCCTAGCTACGGCAACAATCCGTACCACTTCATCTTCGATTTCTGGGACTTCGTTGGCGAAAAGATAAACCACCAAACCAGCATCAGCACGAGACACAAGCAACTGTGGTCCTCGTTGCTGACCTTGGGAGACTTTTTTGAGATATACCTTGAAGGTGGCATTTGCCCGATAATTATCGTTGGGCAGCTGTTCCCGCTTCGGTAATTCGGCTTCTACTTCTGGCTGACCAAAGCCACTGCTAACTGCCAGAACCACCGATTGCCGCTCAAACCGCAGGACTCTTGCTTGCAGGACAGTTCCTTCTAAATCTTGGAACTCTTCTTGCACCATCTGGCGCTGTTGATCCCGTAATTTTTGTGCAAGTACCTGCTTGGTTTGCATCGCCGCCATCCGACCAAATTCTCCTTGATCGGGGGTCACATCCAGCACCACAGAGTCTCCTAACTGCGCTTCGGGAGCTACTTGTTGAACTTCGTCTAGGGAAATCTGGTGGTCTGTGTTATTGACTTCTTCGACAATGGTTTTGGTGGAAAGAACACGAAATCCTTCTCCTTCAATATCGAGTTCTACTTCAAAATTCTCAAAATAATCTTCGTCAAACTGTTTGCGCTCTAAATTTTGGGCGCGACGATAACGTTCGTAACCTTTGAGTAGTGCTTCTCTAATAGCTGATTGAACTGCAAGCCGGGGTAAGTTGCGTTCGCGACTTATACTTTCAATTAATTCTTTTAATCCAGGTAAAGTAACCATTGACATAAGCAATCTCCTTTAAAAATTAGGGAGTGGGGAACTCGATGACCCTGGAGGGGATAAGGGGTAATGGGGGCTGAAAACTACGCATTAGATAGAGCTAGGGATTAGAGAATAGCTTTACACTAGCCTCTAATCTCTAGCCCTTAGTTCATAACCTCTAGCCCTTAATCTCTAGCCTTGAGCCAAGCGGCTCTAGTCTCTAACTCCTAAGCCCTAGCCCTTTGTTTATCGGCGCTCGTCTAGCTGCACCTTAGTAATTAGAGAGCGGGGAATTTCGACTACACGACCTTTTTGGTTTAAGTAAAGTGCTGTCTCATCCCTGCGAATCAACTGACCAGTCCACTCTTGTTGTCCGTCGTAGGGTGGCGAAGTGGAGATAATGACAGGAAATCCTTTAAAGGAAATAAATTCCCTGTCTGTTACCAGTTGCCGCGAAATACCAGGACTGGACACTTCCAAGACATAGGCATCTGGAACGATTTGGGCAGCATCTAAGGAGGCTTCTAAAGCACGGCTCATCCTCTCACAATCATTCAACCCCGTGTCTTGCTGAGGATTACGAATGTCTACCCGCAACACTGGTGGACTTTGGTTAGTGTGAAAAATCACACCAACCACTTGCAATCCCAGTTCTTCTGCCACTGGTGTTGCTAAATCAATAATTTGTGGAACTAAAGGATGAGCCATGAGAGAATTCAATAAAAAAAGTGGGCATCGACCCACTTCCTGCGATAGGTATATCTTCCAAGAAGTCTTGTGACGAACCAATGATGATTCGCCTAATTCGAGTTTAGCGCATTTCTTTTATAGTCGTGCGTTGAGGATTGGGCACAAGAGGTAGAGGGACAGTTCTTGCTGGGGCAAGGGGGCAAGAGGAAGAATTAAAATTACTTCTTTCCCCCCTCCCTGCTCCCTGCTCCCTGCTCCCTGCCTCCCCTGCCCTCTCTACCCTTCCCGTATTTTTGGGAGAGTAGTGCCTTTATCCACTACTGCTGGAACTGATACTTGTGTTCGTAGCTGTCTAGTTTGCTCGATAATTTGGTCTATATCTTCTTGGGACAAACGCTGGACGTAGTTGAGTTTGATTTCCTCTAAGAAGTCAAAAAGTAAACTCTGAATTTCTGAGAGTACATGTTTTTCCTTTATTTCCGCTCCCAAGGCGTCGCTAAAGCTTTGGACCAGTTGACTGGTAAGTTTTGCGCCAACAGGGTCTTCAACAGCGCTAACTAAAGTTTTGTAAAGATTAGTTGTGATTTGGGTCGCCAATTGTTCGCTTAACTGGGTTTGCGCCTGTCCCACGCCAGGGAGATTTTGGAGGTTGCGGTAGACGGGGACTTGATGGATGACGGTTTCGATATTGTGGCGCAAAATGGCAACGATCGCAGGTTGAATATCGGGTAGCACTTGGTAGACGATTGTTTTTACCAAAAGACCTGCGATCGCTTCCACTTCATTCACATTATTAATATCTATGTATGGACGGAAATTTTCCTGTTGTGAGAGCCAGCGCGTTAACTCACCCCGCCCAATTGAACCCTGAAGCTGGTTAATTACCCTCACCACTACAATTTCTGTCAGTTCTTCGGCAAAATTGGCGACAATCCCTTGATTAATTTGCTTTCGCACTGGATGCAGATTCAATAACCGCGCTTGATCGAGACGAATTAATACAGGTATGATTCGCAACTCCCGCCAAAATGGCAGTAGTAAAAATAAATTGTACCAACGCCACAATAATGCTTCCAACCAGCTAAAACCAGGATGTTGGCGTCTGATCAAGAAGGTGCGCCCCAGCAATTCTACGCCAAATAAAATCACAAAGGGTAAGTCAATAATCCAGAAATCATCAACAAATTCGCCACTTTCCCCGATTTGGCGGTAGTAGTTAGAGGCAATCAAAGGGCGGATTCTCTGGTTGAAAAAATTGATTTCTTGAAACCATCCTTTTTGGGTTAAGTAAGGCTGACTCCAAAAAGTGGCAAAGGACTGTTTTGCAGATTCCTTACCGATGCGATCGCGCATCCGATTTTTGATTTTTTCCAGAGTACCACTCTTATTCACTCCCGCAAACGGGTTAGTGTCAATCATCTCGTTGCTCAGACGCCTTATTTCCTCTAGCCTGCTATTTACCTGAGGCGACTGTAACCCAGTTTGGCTGACTTGTTCTTCTAATGCCTTTACTGTTTTTAGATAATTTTTTGTGTCTCGATGGGGTTCAATACCTTTTATTGGGTCATAAATCTGAATAATTTGGGGAACTTTTCGCAAGTAGAAATCCCGCCAAGGTACGTAACTTAAATCAAACAAAACTAATCCTAAATTTACGGTAGCAGTAATTGCCATAAATCCTTCAAACCAAAGATTCTGCTGCTTAGAAGATTTTTTGTTTTTCATATATTGTCATATATTATACAATTTAGGAGAATTTGGAATATAAGCTCTTTGATTTATTAATTTTCGGCTCTTTCCAACCAATTACAGCAATTTGCAGTTGAGTAGACCGCAGTATGCATGCACATCTATGCATTGGTGTCAACTTAAGCGCAAATCCATTTAAAACCTCGTTTCCAGCCTCTGACTGGAAATGCTCATTCATTGGGCTGCTGCCGCAAGTAAGGAAGGCGGAGCCTCCAATTATGCATTAAGAGTCAGAGACTCTTGACCAGACAAACGAGACAATCTCTAAAAGCTTGTTCTAGACAGGCTTTTGCCTGAAGTTGACACCTATGACATCTGTGCGCCTCTACTGTAATTTAGTCTTCAAGGGGTGTATTCGATTCAAATGATAACCGCTGTATCTCTGTTAATACAAGATACTTCTTTTGATGGATGACACAAATTAGTTTTTGTAATTTATGTTAAATTTAACAAAAATAAATCACAAATTATTCAAAAATTATTAAATAATTGCGAAAAAAGTTATTAAACAAACTTAAAATGCAGCTGTTAACCTTTACAATCCTGCTGATTTAATCCAAAGGAGTTTTAAGTATGTGGTGTGGATTTGGAAAATCAAGCGCGACCTTTGCTGTTACTTGCCTAATAAGTGCTAGCTTGGTAATTGCAGACACAGGTTTTGCAGCTCCTCGACGTAGCTATACGCCCCAGCAATTCCGTACTGTGTTGCAGGGGTTAGGCTATAACGTCAAGGTAACAAATAGTGCTTTGAGGGATGAGGAAACTAAAAAGGCAATTCGTGAATTTCAGACGGGTTATAAGCTAAAACCAGTTGATGGGATAGCAGGGCCAAAAACCCAAGATTTTGCTGGTAACATAGTTCAAATTCTGCAAACAAATTTAAATGCAGTGCTAAAGCCAAATCCTCCTCTTCCGCGCGATCATTTTTATAGTTCCCGCACGGAAGCAGTGGTGAAGGAGTATCAAAAGAAATATCAGTTGCAAGAAACTGGAATTGCTAATTTAGCACTCCGCCAAAAGCTGAATGAAGAAGCAAAGACAGTTTTTAGTCAGCCAACAGCTACACCAACTCCTAAACCAACAGGTAGACCGAGAACTAGACCAACAGGTAGACCGATGTCTACACCGATGTCTACACCGATGTCTACACCGATGTCTACACCGATGTCTACACCGATGTCTACACCGATGTCTACACCGATGTCTA
>NZ_JBALCZ010000037.1:0-27162 GCF_036917615.1 Nostoc sp. | reverse complement strand
AGCGAGTTAAGTGAAGCAATGATTTATGGATCATTGATTCGTCTTATGGTCAGGCGAATGGCATCTTAAGCTTTTGTTTACGAATCAGCTCTAAATGCTGATTCTTGATTATTAGTAATGATAGCTGTATGGATTAAGTACAAATGTACTATAATAAAAGGAATAGTCTGTTTAAAACTCTCGTTCTTTTTGCTGCATATTTGCATACTCAATGTCAAGGCAATTTTCATCGTGGCATAATGGTGTCACTATGTAGATAACGTCGTTATATTAATTTTTTTGTAATTCACAACAAGGGGTCACATATTGAGAATAGGCAGAGGAGGGAAATTATGAATAAAACCCTTGAAATGCCAATGCTGTATAAACGCTTATCAAAAGTGGGATTACAGCCAAAGTTTATTCAAGAAAAAGCCTTACCTGAATGGTGGGATGCAGAACTTGAAAATAATCCTGTAGCTGTTTTAGAAGCGGCAGGACGTATTGCTAAACGTTTAGGGCTAGATATGGCATCAGTTCTTGATCCTGATGCTCCTATTACTTTTAAGCAAGCAATTCGCCCTAAATTTAAGAAGATACAAAAAAATTCTGATGAGAGCCGATTAATTGTTGCTCAAGGGCTAGCTACTCGCGTAGCTGAGATGGTTACGTATGCCTGTAAAAGACCTTTTACAGATATGGCAACAAATGCATTTGAAATTCGGAATTTTATCCTGAAAAATAATTCTTACATAGACCTTGATGCTATTCTGAGATTTTGCTGGAATTGCGGTATTCCAGTAGTCCATTTTTCTGAGTTTCCTAGAGGAAGCATTAAGATGGATGGTATGGCGGCAGTGATTAATGACCGTCCAGTAATTGTACTTAGTTCTAATCGTAGGTACTCTGCTTATTTGCTTTTTATCATTCTTCATGAAATTGGGCATATCGCTAGTGGTCATGTTAAGGACTGTGTTCTGATTGATGAAAAGATAATTAAAGAAGCAGAAGATAAGGAAGAGCAAGAAGCAAATGAGTTTGCTGAATTTATTGTTTTTGGAGATAAAAATAAATATGCATGGGCTAAGGTATCTGACTCGATACAACTAACGCGAATGGTGCGGCAATTAGGCAATAAAGATGCAGTAGATCCTGGCGCTTTAGCATTAAATTATGCTTGGCAAGCAGAACAAAAACAAGACTGGGCAATTGCCCAAGGTGCATTAAAGATAATTGAACCTGTAGCTAATGCATCAGTTAAAATCAATAGTTATCTTGAAAAAGAGCTAAATTGGGAAAAATTAGACACAGACAGCGAAGAATACCTTAAACTCGTAACAGGAGTATAATTGCTCCTAAGTAAAGGAGTGAAATAGGAGCAAGTCTTTGCTGCTGTATTTTACAGATAACGATGTAATTTTAAAGCTGGCAGCCTACCAAATCTTTTGGGAAATGGTTGCTAGCTTAAATATTAAAAACGAAAATATTCGTATATTGCCTACTGCGGCGAAAGTTTTTAGCGGTTCTCGAAAAATTAGTAAGCAATTTAAACCGACTAGCATAGAAAGGGCGAAACAAATAACGGATAGATGTAAAACAATAGATGACTATGCTATCTGTAGTACTTCAGAATACCAAATGTTAGCTTCTACAGATGGAATTGATGTGGGTGAGGCTTTACTTGTTGCTGCAACTCAAATGGAAGAAGATTTTTATTTGCTTACGTCAGATAAACGATTTTTAAAATCGTTAGCATTATCTAGCTTCAACGAAGTTAAGCAAAGATTGTATAAAAAAGCTATTTGTTTAGAGCAGCTAATAATTCATGTAATTGACCATGCTGGATTTGACTTGGTATGTCGTAGAATGGCATCGGCAGATGCTTGTGACCAAGTTATTTCCGAGGCATTTGAGTTGGGTAAACAAACAAAACATCAGGATGCAGTTAAAGTGCTGAACCAAGCAATCCAAGACTTACGCGCAAAGACAGGAAATTTACTCATAGATTCTGTTTTAGTTGCCCAGACAAAACTATAAGACTAAAAACTTTATAATTTGCCTAATTTTTATTGAAATGCTTAGTGTAAAATTATAATAGTATCAAGACTTTTAGCTAGATCGCGTTGTATAAATTTATAAATTTTGATTTTTGCTCCAATCTTTCATAAATGCGATCACTACTCAATTTACTTGTTATCCAAAAGCTTATTAATCTGCAAAATCTTTCCTTATCTTGATAAACTTAATGGAAGGATTTTGCAGTAAGTGTTTTATGCCTGATGTTACTTTACAGTATTCAAATCTTGTTGCTCTAACACCACATTGAAAATTAGTGTAAAACTTACGCTGGGGATAAGTCGGCATAAAACTTGTAGATGAGCTTCTGCATCACTGCGGCGACGAAAACGAGCTACAATCTGGTTCTGCATATTAGGTTTAAGTCGAACTATACACCAAGGACTGAGCTTTTCAAGGTAAGTCATCGAATTCTCCTGGTAAAATCTGTAATTTCCAAGACAAAAGCCAGCCTACTGTGACGGTGGCTGGCAAGAAATATCAAATTGATATTGAAATTAGATTCAATTCCTACTCACTCTTGTCTGGAAAACAAAGCTTCTGCAACACTTCCTCGGGGATATCCTCAAAGTGTTCCAGCAAAAAGTTCATCAGCGCCAGGTGACGTAAATCGGTAGGCATGGGACGGCGGTAGTTTTTACCTCTAGCAAACCAGCGTCGAACGGTGGACAGGGAACGAGAGCAAATCTGAGCTATTTCTTCGTAGTTCACCTGCCACTTGGAGTAAAACTGCTTGGGAGTCATACCCAATTGACAGTAAGTGTAAAGTTGCATCAAATCTTGTTCTCGCTGCTTGAGTGGATGAGGATTCATAAGTCTGTTTCCTCGCTAATTGGTTCTAAATCTTCTTCCCAAGCAATATCGGTAGATGTCCAAGTAGCACTGGGGCAATCTTTACTCAACCAAATCAGGTAGCACCAACTCCAGCAGCAGCGATCGCTAGCAAAGCTATA
Organism: Nostoc sp.; assembly: GCF_036917615.1. Classification (GTDB taxonomy): domain Bacteria; phylum Cyanobacteriota; class Cyanobacteriia; order Cyanobacteriales; family Nostocaceae; genus Nostoc. Next base: position 24,154 of record NZ_JBALCZ010000037.1, on the reverse strand, counting down.
AAATCTACCAATGACAATACCCCAGTCAGTATCGCTTTCAGTTGAGAGCCCGCCGTAGGCATCGCCATATAAAAATTTGGGTGTCTTTGCTACATCGGGAAAGTTAGCGTGAAGCTCAATAGATGCGTCTGGGCATTTGAGGTTAATTAAGCTTGGGACTATATCTTGGTTACTGTGCCGGATGAGATTGAGATAAGCGGCAATCAACTTACCATTGAGGCTGTAAGTTAATTGAGAAATCAGAATCGCAGCTAGACTTTCTATTTCTTGCTGCTGGAGTTGTATCCAGGCACTATCAAAGTCAGCGTCAGAGTAGTTGTTGAGCTTTGCCAGCAATTCTGTGATGCCGAAATCATCTAAAGCTTGTTGATAAGCTCTGTGTTGATCTGTTTTGTAGCTAACAGGCTTTAACATGGAAAATGTCTCCTGTGATATGGGGGCCAAAAGCCAGCATCCGCCCTGAGAAAGTTGATGGCTGGCTTTTGACTTATCAGTAATTATACGCTGAAATAAAGTGTTTCTGTGTTGATTAGTGTGTTTAAAGTAAAAACACACTAAATCGCTTATGATGATGAAATGGGAAAAGTAACTGTAACTCTTTATATGGAAGAAGAAGACAAAGAAGCCCTGCAATTTTTGGCTGATGCAGAGGAGCGTTCTTTGTCTCAAATGGCAGTATTAATTGTGAAACGAGCTATCAAACAAGCCCAAAATGATGGTAAAATTCCTCCAATTCGGGGGAAATGATGTGTGATGCGATCGCTTGCGTAGAGTGTCAGTATACCCAGCAAGACTCAAACAGGATTCCTATATAAATTTCTAGCTACCACGCTTGACGAATATATCAAGGGAGACTTACATAGTAGGATGCCAAAAACCTTCCTCAGCTAGATTATTGCTGTACGATAGCTTACTGTCTGGATTTGAGAAAGGTTTCTGCCTGTCTTTGTTAGTTTTACTACTATGACTGAAACAGCTTATGCTGCTCGTACTAACCACGCTTTTGTTTTGACTGAAACCCTGCGAGTTGCTGAACTGATGTACCAAGGTGCAACCCAGGAAGATATTCGGCAACGGGTATTGGTGGAGGATTTATTTCAACTGCGCTCCCAAGTTTCTCGTGAGCGGGCGCTACAAACTGTTCTCAAACGCCTTCAACAAGTGCCAGAGGAATACATTCAATTAATTGCCACTGGCAACCCTGACACCCGTCGATTCACCATATTGTTCCTGATTCTGCGAGAACACCGCCTTCTGCGCGAACTCATTGCTGAAGTCCTGTTGGACAAAATTAAGGGTTTTGATTACGTCGTAACCACTGCTGACTTGCGAACCTTCTTTGAAGGAAAGCGAGATCAAAATTCAACCGTGGCTGCATGGTCAGACTCCACCTATAAAAAGGCTGCTAGCAACACCTTACTGGTGCTAGTAAATGCGTGTCTATTGCAACCCACGTCCCCAAGAGGAAATTATCAAATTCGTTCTGTTCCGGTGCCATCAGCTTTGCGTCAACAATTACTCGCTGATGGGCTAGCTCATTACCTGACTCTTATGCTTGATTTTTAATCGACTGCTAACGCTTTAAATACTGCGTCTACGGGGTCAGCGTAAAATGATGTTTGAAATTTAGCAAACAATTCTGGCGGAACACTGCCTAAGTCCACGGCGCTTGCCATTGGTAAGAGGATACGTTTAGCGCCAGCATCAAAGGCTACTTGCAGGCTACCCGATAGGTTACTGACGGGTGTAATCGTCCCACCAATGGTCATTTCCCCAAATATTGCAAATTGTGTTTGAACACTTCGTTTTAGAGAAGCAGAACATAACGAAACGAACAATGCTAATCCGCTCTCTTGCGGTGCGCCAGACCCTTGCAAGTCTAATAACTGAAGCAAAAAATCCAAATTACTTGGGTGAATGCTACTGCTGACTCTTTGGGCGTTAGCTTTGAAGTAATTCATCGCAATGTTTAAACTGTCCTTCATCTTGCCAGCCGTCGCTACACCAGTGCGTACTAACTTGCCACCACCGGGTACTGCTTGCAGTTCAAGTTTAAATGCTCCGATTATGCCGCTATCCCCAGTACTGACAAAGTGCAAGTGACCAGGAGTAAGCATTTCCTGGCTAATCAAGCTTGAACCACCCTGTTCCGGTACTGAAACAAAATGCTCATCTAGAGTTTCCAAATCGATGTAACTGAAATGCACATCGTAAAATTCCATTCCGCCAATTTTCTTTAATTGTTCTTTTACCCGCCGTCGCACCCGCAGCCCATACACTAAGGCTTCGCGCACGTCTTCTTTACTAAATGAACCATCTGGGAAAAGCAGTTTTAGCAGCCCTGATACAGTTTTGCGAACTGCTTGAACATCTCGTTGTTTAAGATTGTTACCTAGTCTAAAGTGGAGGTCTATGGCATCGGCAAAATTGCGTTTACGCATTTCCCGCAGCCACTCCGCTAAGTAATCGACAATAAACCCGTACTGGTTGGTGAAATTCTCTGGGCTAAATTTGGGGATTTCCCAGCCAGGAATATAAGCGTGAAAACGGTCGAAGAAGGCGGTGTCAATCATGGCTTCGGGGAAAGGTGCCAGCAGGTGTGAGGTCTTCACTAAGGATTCCACGCTTTGATTAATGTTGCCGACAAAGACCATAGAAGCATTAGCGGTAATCTCCGCCTTACCGCGTGCAAAAGAACCTGATGCCATGTAATCCTTCATGATTTGCACACCGTCGTTATCGTGGAAGCTCATGCCTGCTACTTCATCAAAGGCAACCACGTCAAATAAACCCACTAATCCCACGCGACGGTTAGACATATTGTAGAAAAGATTCGCTACTGTAGTTTTTCCACCGGAAACTAAGATTGAGTTAGGAGAAACTTCTTTGTAGACGTGGGATTTACCTGTAGAACGTGGGCCAAGTTCGCAGCAGTTGTAGTTATTTTCACAAAGGGCTACCAAACGGGCAAGTAGATGCCATTTCACATCTTCGCTGACGGTAGTGGGTTCCAGTCCTGTTGACCGAATCAGTAGGTCAATCCATTCACTGCGGGTAAAAGCCGGGCGACCCGCAAACAGTTCATCCATATCCACACTCGGCATTTGGATCGGTTTGAGGCTTCCGACAATGAAGGGACTGGGTTTGGTTCCGGCTTCGTATTCCAGTTGTAGAATACACCAAATACCACCACCCAGAAGCTTTTGGTTGGGTTTGACAATTTCTGGGTCAATGACTACGCCTTTGACACCCAGGTTCATTAAAGTTCCCTGGTAGATGTCATCTCTGTCGTTGAGCGTTACCGTTACCCGGTCAATGATGGTAAATCGTCCCAATTCCCGAATTTTAGATTTGATCTGTTCTGCTTCATCAGGACGGACGTAATTCTGTGCCAGGATGTTTTTTACACGAGTAACGCCTTCCTCAATAGTGGTTTCGTCGTCGGTCGCGCAGTACATACCGAGTAGGTATTCCAGCACATACACAGGTACATTAGCACCTTCTTTAATACGTTTAGTCAGGTCTTTACGTACTACCTTTCCAGGGTAAATGCTGTTTAGCTTTTGATTCAGGTCATGCATACTAAGGTTATGAACTGCTGGTGATTATTCTGAGATGATTGAAGTCAGTTGGTTAATAATCCAACATCTAAAATCTTGTGACTATATTGGCTCAGAAATCTCCAAAGTCGTTAGCAATTCCTAAACTAACTGCCCAGGTTTCTCGGAGCAATTCACTCTCATCGTCTGCATCCTTAACTATTAAATAGACGCTACTAGGGGGATTAGCAGTAGTTACGGTCAACCTTAAGCTAATTTCTCGATCGCTCGGATGTGGGCTAGTGCTGCTTAAGTTTGCTCCTCGCACATCTGTTATCGGTGTATTAGTTTGGGGATCATAGAAAGCAACTGTAATTTGACGCGATCGCCATCTCCCCTCAACTGCATCACTTTGTACTAATGTCAACGTAAAACGATTATTCGTTACCCGCCGAACTCTGGCACTTACCTGTACCCTTACTTTCCGGGCTGGGCCTTCGTCTCCTTTAACCGCCCGTTGGTGATGATAGGTGATGACTGGTACGCATACTTCTTGGAGAGATGCCCCGCCGTGGACAAACTGCGCTCCTGCACCTTGGACGGCAAAGCGTAAACTACCACGAGGTACGATCGCAACTGTGCCATTTTCTGTATAGGGCAGGCTAAAGTGCAGTAAGGTTGAGTCATTCAACTGTTCTCGTGCTAGCAGGTAGCGGCGTTTGCTTTCCAGTACTGCTTCACCAGTTGGTAGGGGTCGCTTGTCTGCCTCTTGAATGGGGCAACGTTGGTATAAAAAACCGTGGTCTGCGGTGATGATAACGTTTGTACCATTGATAGAATTACAAATTTTCTTTACCAGCCGTAGCAGTTCGCTAATTGCTGTTCCGCAAGCTGATAGTACTTGACGTTCGCTGGATGCCTGATCGCCGACCGCATCAATGACGTTGTGATAAATGTAGATTAGGCGATAAGGTTGCACAGCAGCCCGTCCTTCGTCAGTATTCATCTCTAGCAGGTCTTTGGCACTAAGTACTGTAGCTTCTACTCGACTATTTTGGTTTAGTACCTTTTGCCTTGCTAATGCTCCTTTAGTACTAAGCCCATCCAGTCGGACATCATCATCACCTGGTATCAGTTCTAGTTTTGACCCTGGAAGAAGTGCTGCCATACCCAACCGTGTCACGCTGGGTAAAACTCCCAATTGTGCCTCTAGGCTGGTTTCACCCCGAACTTCTTTTTTAATTACTTCTTCGAGTTCGCTGGCGACTTCATAGCGCAAAGCATCGGAGATAATCACAAATACTTTTTCGCGATCGCTCCGTTCTAAAATTGGGAATACGTGCCTACCAAAAAATCTAGTTTGGGATGCTATACCCTCTAATTCCCAGTTGTTACTAAGGGCATCAGACCAAGCTTCTCCTAGACCATCTAAGAACCATTGGGTGTATAAATTTTCCACATCGTCAATTAAACCCTTGAGGATATCCCCTTGGGCATCATCGCTCTTGACGATAAAGTGGCGGTAAGCTTTGTCAAAGGAGTGTAAATCGCTGGCGTAGGCTTTGAAGAGAAGTGGGGCTGGCTGGCGGAATCCTTCTGGATACTGCTGCTTAAATTCCAACAAAGCGATCGCAGCTTCTAATGCTTGATAAATTTTCTCATACTGGGGGAACCAAATCAGGGTATGACGTGCCTGTAACCAAGTTCGCCAGGGTGTCAATTCCGTTATTTGTTGCCCCATTTGCATTTGCAGTGTTTTAACGCAGGTACGGATTAATACCTTATCCACCACCTCGAAACTGGCTGCTTCAAATAAAACTTCCGGCTCTAAATTCTCTATAGCGTCAAATATATGTAATTGTTCTGCTACCTCACTGCTGAGGATCTTCCAGCCTAGAGAATCCTGCTGGTCGCGCATCCACTGGTCGATAAAAGCATAAGCTCGTTGTCCAGGAGTGATAACTTGGTTTGCTAGCTGGGGCGGGATGGTATCGTGCAGAGATTTAGCAAAATGGGTGATTAGCAACTGCACGAATAACTTGTTTAAACTGGGATTTTGCTTATGAAAGTCCGTGTGTTCCTGGGCTACTTCCCAGAAAGCTTCAGGAGAGATAAAACGCTCAATATCAGACCAGAGGACGTTATCCGACTCTAATAAACCGTCCAGCAGTACCCGCCGAATCAGCGTCCCTGCATCGGGTACTTTTAAGCCTGCGAGGACGGAAAGCATAGCCAGGAGTAATCCCCGTTCGTCGCTGTCCGGGGAAATACCCATTGCTTGCAGGGCTTCTGTCCGTTTGCGGCTTTTAAAGAATTTATCATGTTCTCGGATGACAATTTCGAGGCGGCGCGATCGCAATCCTAAATCTGCATAGATGAGGGCGGCAGGGTCAGCAGAGAAGGTTAAACCGCTTTTTTGGATGTCTAGAAGCCAGTTTTCTTGGGGCGCAGGTTCGGGAAAGGGGGCGTACAGTAGAAAAGTTTGATTAGGTTGCTCGACTAGCAGGTGATATTTGACAGTAAAGGCAGTATCAGCGAGTTGGAGTTTTTCTACGCCTTCGAGTTGGAGTTCATTGAAACTGCTGGTAAATTGTTGTTCGGGGTCGTACCAAAACACCACCCTCCGTCCTGGGTGCAACCAACGGGCTGAATCTTGGAAGAGGGTTTCTAGGGTGTTTTGGATACGAGTGGTGTTCATTCTGTTGGCTTTTCTGTTTCGGCAATTTGCAATTGTTGCACCTGTTCAACTGTTAAACCAGTCACTTTTGCAACTACTTCGATAGACATCCCCTCTTTTAACATATTGATAGCAACACGTCGAATACCTTCGTCTCGACCTTCCGCTCGACCTTCGGCTAATAATGATTGATAAGTTACTGACTCACGCATAATATCTCTTTGCAGCAAACGCTGAATCACTTCTTCTTCTAATACTAGCCCAGCCAGGATAAATGCACATGTAGCAAGATTACTTTGAGTCCGTTTATCGGTGATATTGTCAATTAATGTTGCGACTTATTGTAAAGTATTAGTTTTACTATTTGTATTGCTTAAAACTGCAAATGGAAGTAAACCGGAAGTTTGCAAAAATATTTCTTTTGGTTGCTCCCATAGGCGAATTACTTGGAAGCGATGAGATGTTTCTTCAAGAGTAAATGTAGTTTGCCTAACGAGTTCTGAATCAGTTTTTTGTAAATAAATTACTACTTGAATCATCCGCTTGTGAGGAAAGCGACGATACACCCGCAAACGGTAGTCTGTCATCCGAAAAGGTATATTTTTATCTGGTTGAGTTTGAAACTCGATATGCAAGACTATTTCATCAGATTGCTGTAGGATGAGCGCATCGGCACGAATTGGTTCTAGGGATAGTTCTTTGGGACTTAATTCAGTTAGGGTTATTGGTTCACCTAACAACCAAGTGGCGAAGTCGCTGGGAAAGCTTTCGACAAGAAACTTACACAAATTATCAAACATGAAAATATTTTCTCAAAGAACGCTGTAATGTACGAAAGGAGGAAATTCAGCAATGGATAAGCTAGAAAAATATCGTAGTTTGATCAAGAAGATATTGACTGAATATTACGAAATGGTTAATACTAAATTTATCAGCTTTAGGGAAGTTGAAGCAAGCGATACCTACGGTAAGCTACGCTAACGCTTGGCTTTTGATGAAGAAAGAGATCAATATATTTGGTTTCGATTTGGCTGGGATGGCAAAAAGCAGATACAGCATATTATCATGTATTTCTGCATTAAGAACGGCAAAATTTGGGTGGAAGAAGATGCAACTAATTTATGCGTTGTTGATGATTTGTTATCAGCCGGAATACCCAAAAGCGATATTGTTTTAGGCTTCCATCATCCTAGTAAAAGAGGTTTCACAGAATTTGCTACAGCCTAAAGAGGCATGGTAAATAACTATGATTTATTGTTAATTACGAATTACGAATTACGAATTATTTCAACAGTTCCCTTTTCCACTGCGAGGCTTTTTCTAAGTCAGCAATTTTTAAATCTGCACCTTCATAAACTAAACCTTTGAAGCGCGTGTAGTTGTACGCTACACCATCATCAAGGTCAAGATTAATTCGCGCATCGGCTTGGGTTTGCAGCTTGGCTTGGTAATCTCTCAGTTCTAGCTGTTGGGCTTGCAGTTCTTTCAGGCGGTTTGTGGCAGCTTTTTTGGCGGCGCTAGAAGTGGTATTATCTAGCTGTTGTTGCGCCCTGGCAATTTCCCCATCTAGTTTGACTTGCAATTCCAAAACATAATCGGTGCGGATACGAGCAAGAGCATCTTCGCTGTAACGGTGTAAATATAGTAATGCGCCAAAAGCTCGTTTTTTTCCACTGGTAAACAGCCAGTAAATGGGGCGTTTTTTATAAGTTTGAATGTGATCAGAAATGAATTCTTGCAGAAAGTAGCGGCGGATGCGTTCTTGGGCGCTTTCGCCGTTTTTGAGGGTGAGGGCGTTGGCGATGAAGTTGAGGTTTTCGCTAAGGGTTTCGGGACTGTAGGCGATTCGCAGAAATTCTATGAAGCGGGTAACGATATCGTTATCAAAGTATGCTTGGTCTGTGATGGGAATAATTGCATCACTGCTGGCGCTTAAGGTTTGGTGTAGGGTGGGGTCAAAAGGTTGTCCGGCGTGGATGAGTCCGGGTTTGTCGAGGGAGTAGCGCCCCATGATACAGCCGACGGCGTAGGAGATGAGGGAACGGATATCTTTGTTTAAGTCGGCGCGGCGGATGGTGATTTGGTCGTCGGGTACTTCTGGGGTGAGTTCGTCTTGTAAGCCGTATGCTTCTATCCAGTAGCGGTTATTTTCTTCTTCGAGTTGTTGGAGTTCGCGGAAGGCGGTTTCTGATTTGCTTTGCCAAATGTTGAAGGCTTCGCTGAGGTGTTTGGTGTTGTGGCGTAATAGGGGGTGGGTTTGGAAGTCCCAGGAGGTTTCAAAGTTGTCCCAGTCGAATTTCGAGATATTAATACATTTATCACTTAAATTTTCAGCTACTTCTATATAACGTTCCCACTCTTTTATTATGGGAACCTTGGAAACTTGCCCAACCTCATAGTTAAGTGTAGATGCAAATTCAGCAAGGATAGGTTTAGAGAGTTTTGAATTTAGAATCCCTGCAATTATTTTAAGAGTTGCATTATTTTGAGCAAAAATTGAACATCCAGCAACATCATAAATAAATCCTTGTGGAAAGTAGCGTAAACAAAAACTACCCATAGTTACCTTAGACCAACTAATGCTTTCCTTAAAATAAGTATTAGTATTTTGAGGGCGAGAACGTAATTTGCCTCCTGTTTCAGTTCCAAATATTTTGATTTCAAACCCATTATTTTCCCAATTAACAACCCATTCTTGATTCCCATACCATTTTTTAAATTCTCCATCTTTATTATAGGGAAACCATCTTTCTTCAGATTTTTTCTGATTACTTATACCAAAATCAATATTTTGACAAGCTATTTCAAACCACCTACGTAAAAATCTCTCATTATTACCAGTTTGAAGCCCGACTACTGGATTAGCAATATTCCCAAGTGGTAGAGAATTTTCAAAAATATTTAATATTTTTTGAGTAGCCCAATAAGCGATCGCACTCCCCGGAATCTTTGCAAAATCAGCCGCCTTTGCATAGTACAGATATCCACAATTAGGATTTTTGATTGCTTCTAAAACCTTAATTGGTTGCAAATCAGCACCATAAAATTTATTAAGGTCAATAAAAGTTCCTTGATATTCAGGTAAAGCTTTATTCAACAGAGTAAAAGCACATATTGGTACAAATGCTGAATCAAAAAAAGCATGATATTCCGGTCTAATCAGGCTGGTTATTGTATTTTCACTTAATATACGTCTACGCAATTTCTTATAAGAACTTAAATACATCCAAGTAAATGGTGTCATGAAGCCAATGAATCCGTTTTGTAAACTCATATTTAAAAAACGCTCAATAAATATAGAGAAAGCATCTGACTTTGAATCAGGATAATTTTGATTAGCAAAACTTCTTAAAATATCATTTAAACTTTTACTTCCCATATAAGGTGGATTCGCAACCACAACCCAATACTTATTCCTCAACAACTCTGCCTGTAACAATAATGCTTGTAAAGCCGGAACACACTCCCGAAATAGCGAATCACTCGCCTCTAAATTATTTAATTGCCATTTCAACTTCTCACTATCAAACGCTGGCGGCGTAATCAAACTTCCCAAATTATCTGCATCCTTAAAAGCCTCAATTAACGGTTGCCAATCTTCAGTATTTAATTCTGTAGCAGGTGGTAAAGTCTGACTATGGGTAGGACGCACCGCCATAATATTTAAAGCCAGAGATTTCCGCAAAATCCGCGAATTCTTCGCCCGTGCTTTCATCAATACCGCAAAACTTGCCAACTGCGCTGCACGTTCATCAATATCTAAACCATACAAATTGTGCGTCAAAATTAGCGCCGGAATATCTGCGGCTGCAACCTTCGACTTTGCCCCAATCACCTCATCCTTGCGTTCTGAAATGTAGAACTGATACAGCCAACCCACTACTTCAATATTCTGCCAGTCCTCCTCTGGAATCTCCTTTACCAGCCGCCGTACAATTGAATCCTGATTCAAGAGATTTCCAGGTAAAAACAGCGCTTGGTAATTCTGGCGAGGGTCAAACAGTGCCGGAATTCCCTCTGCCAAAGCTTTACACTGAGCTAACAGCAGACGGCGGTAGAGAAACTCATCGGGATTAGGATCATGATTGGCAAAACTGCGCCACTCATTGAGAGTATCCAAGTCAAGTCCAGGTAAATCCCCCATTTCGGCAATAGAACTAGCATCCCGTAACAAATCAGGGTCTACCAAATTGGAGTCGCTACTACTCAACACCCGCCCGATATATCCATTCACCTCCATAAACCGCAACGCCGCCAAACGGTTAAACCAGGTATAGGCAATTTCATCTATCAGCGCATCTACCGCCTGGGGTTGGCTGGAAGTTAGCGTTAAGTCTTGCAGATGATTTCGCAGTTGTTCATACTGGTTTGCTTCTATTGCATTCAAAGTTTGACCTGCCACTAACAACCCACCTGTAACAGCTTGGGATTGTATGATGCTTTTGTCAGTAATCCCATACTGGGCGGCACGGGCTTTTACTTGTTCCCGTAAGTAGCGACGCGCCCAAATTGCGAAGTTTTTAATAGCGGTGCGGTTCATTGAGGTGATAGAGAATTGGTAGTTTTTCACATCAACCACCCCGCAATCAATTTTGGGGAAGTTAGTCCAAGTCAGTTTTAACGGACTAACACCTTGATAACCACCGCGTTTTAACTGAGTTTCAGGATTTAAGTTAATTTCCTACTTTTTTTACTACTATAAAGTAAGAAAAATATAATTACTATATAGTAATACCATGTCATCGGAAAAACTATCCATTTCCTTACCAGCATCTTTGATGCAGTTTATTGAGAATTACAAAGTGACAAAGGGGTGTAAATCTCGCTCCCAAGTCATTGAGTTAGCACTGGAGTTACTGCGGTATCAGGAATTAGAGCAAGCTTACCGCCAAGCTTCGGCGGAAGTTGACCCAGATTGGGATTTGACGGTAGGGGATGGGTTAACTAATGAAACGTGGTGAAATTTATTATGCTAATCTCAGTCCAGTAGTAGGGTCAGAAATGGATAAACGCCGACCTGTACTGATTGTCAGTAATGATGCGAATAACAGTGCGGCTAGTACGGTGACAATTTTACCGATTACCTCTAACGTCAGTCGTGTTTATCCTTTTGAGGTTTTATTGAATCCAGAGGAGAGTGGTTTATTTAAGCCTTCTAAGGTACAAGCGCAGCAGGTACGCACGATTTCAAAGCAGCGCATTTTAGGAGATGGGGTAGGTTGTTTGAATCAGGATTTGATGCAATTAGTTGATGCTGCTCTCAAGTTGCATTTAGGCTTGGGGTAGACAAAATAGGAGAGCCGCCCCGCCAGATTTATTCAAGACGGACGCGATGATTTTGGTGAATCTTATCCAGTAGAGTATTCCGCAAAGCCTCTAGATAAACATCAACATCTTGGGGTGTTTCCAGTAGCGGCTTAGTTGCAACTCTCGCTACCTGCACCGATACGATAGATTTGATAAACGTTGCTGTACTATAACTGCCATTGCTCGATTGACGCTCGATGATTTCATTGGCTTGCCGATCTACTTTTTCCAGCAATTGTGGGAGGATGTTTTCTAGTTCACTCTGACGTGCGATCGCAGAATCGATACTTGTTACCTGGTTAACTGAGGTGACAACTTTATCGATGTCTTGAATGATATTGCTGAGGTCAAGCTGTGCAGAAATGTCTTGGTGAGCGGAAGTCACATACTCAGTTAGTTTCTCCCGCATTGCCTTGCTTTTACTCTCTACCTGATAAATTTGAGTTTTTAGCGCTTCCTGCACCTTATCTTTGACAGGTAGGAGTAACATTGCTAATTCTGGAATCTTCGCAGTGGGGTCAGACATCGCCAAAATTTGCTTAACTAAATCCACCCGCCTGAGCAAATCTGGGTCACTAATATGGCGTAGTTCTGGTTCTAAAGTTTTCAGGTCATTATAAGCTTGCTGGAACAGCTTAATTTGTGTGCTGAAGAAGGATTGTAGCTTTTGCACATCTTCGATAAATTCTTCTATATCATCCCGTCGCTGACGAAATGTGTCGAAAAACTTAGCCGCACTGTCCTTGGTTAACAATTCAGCCAGCAAATCTAAGTTAGTACGCAGTAATTCAGCAAAGGGAAGCCCACCTTCTGCTTGGATTAACCAACCTTCTAGTTCTTGAGAGCGTTTTGTTAGAGCCTTTTTGTATTCTTCAAATAGCAACTGTGGATCGCTAGACATATTGCCATTGAGTAAGTCGCTGGCCATATCTTTGGCAATCTTCAAGTTTGCTGGGTTAATTTCATCGGTAAGGCGGACGGTATATTTATCTATTTCTTTGCGCGATCGCAACTGCATTACTAATCCTTTATGATGCAGATTAACGTTGCCTTGAGCGTGTCGCAGTTCTATTACACGCTTGTTAGCAAGTTCCGCCATTACCCCCAAAGTGTCGAATTCCGACCACCCATAAGGACGGACTGCAAACTTATCTATCAATGCCTTAATACTGACAAGGCGGCGAAGGCGGGTTTCTTCCATTAACCAAGCTCGCATTTCACTATGAGCAGCCACATTAACAGGCTGTCCGTTAATATCTTGTTCTTGACTTTCACGAGTTAGGGCATTGCTTACGTGATCTTCGTTTTCAAAACCACTAGCCACGTAACCGAGCTTTTGATACACATTACCTACCAAATAGCTCAAACCTTCATTCAGCAAGCTTTTAGTGTCTCGACTGCGAATTTCTAACTTGCTACCACAGGCAAATACATCAGCACGAGTAATCAAATCCTCTAGGATAACTTTCAATTCCTGACGGCGTTTGCTATTCTCGTCTCCCCGTGCAATTAAAATTCTCTGGATACTAGGACTGAGGTTGCTGCTATTTTTCAGACGCAAGTACTCGTCTGTTTTGATTAAAATATTGAGATCATCCAGTAGACGCTGGTTATCAGGCAATCTCACCAAAACTTCATAACGAGATCCCGTAGTGCCAATGCAGAAAGCATCATCCTGCATAGCCGTGTAACTTTCGGCATAAGGGGTAACAATATGCAAGGTTAGGTCGTTAGTTTGCTGCCCAAAAGTTTGTTCATCCAGCTTGCGGTTAAATGGATACTTATGACGCTGTCTGTATCGCAGTTCCTTGTCAGTAAAAATTGAATCCCAGACAAGCTGTTGCAATTCTTTGAGAACTTTGATTGAATCAACTTGAGTATTTTTGATTTCTCTGCCAATATCTTGCTCCTCATGGGTCAAGAAAATATATTCATCGCCATTACGCTGGATAAGAGTTTGACGTTACAACCGCCCCAAAGCTGCTTCTACCTGCTGCCGCAAAGCTAGTTTATCCTGGTCAATATTACTTAAGCTAAGAGTAGTTAAGTTATCCAAATTAGCCCGAATTTCTTTCAGATACTTGACCATGAATAGGGTCTTCAATAGGTCAATGTCAAAAGAATGTAGTTGCGGATTGCGACCTGCCTGAATAATAACTTGGTTGATCGAACTATCCAAAAAGCCTTCTACTGCCATGTAAAAGGTGTGAAACGGAACCAGCACACCAAGGGGTTCTCCGGCTACCGCTTGGGATGCAACCTGAAAAGCATCTAATAGCGATCGCTCTCCTGATGCCAGGTGCTTGCCAGCAGAACCCATGAGGCGAATTTGAGTAAAAACCTTTTGTAACAGATTAAACTGATAGGGAATAAAGGGATAGGCGGTAAAGAAATCTTGAGGATTGCCATATCCCGGCATATCGGCACTGTCCTGAGTAAAAGCAATTTGGTTTCTCAGAATAGCAATCTTCTGGCTATACAAAGCTTCCAACCCAGCCTGCGCCGCATCAGTTTTGCCCAGCAGACGTAACTTAATTACCTCATCGGTATTAGCAGAAGACAAATTCAGTGGGCGATAAAAACGACCAATAATCTTAGAAAAATCCTCGCCTTTAATCTTGTTTTTGGTAATCTCATCCATTGCCTCTTGGGATGTCACCACCACCCAAGCTTTTCCCAAACAGTAAGTACCTAAATCTTCCACAACAGTCTGTAGGTTCAGCATCAGTTTGCTGTCTTCACCGATATACTGTCCTACCTCATCCACCATAAAAATTAGGCGATGTTGCGGCCCTTTACTATCCAGATACTGCTTTACCATGCCAGCAAACTTTTCTGGACTCAGAGTATAATTTTGTTCGCTGAAATCCAGTAAGCGGTTAGCCGCTTCTGCACTCATACCCGTGCTAGTTTGTAATGCATTAGCGATCGCATCTTGATGAAAACCCCAAGCATCTCGGTTTTCCTTCCATTCCAAGCCACTCTCTGCCAAGAAAGCTTGTTGAAAAGCTGCATATTTACCTTGGCGATCTAGTTGACGTTCAAACTCAGCAATGGGAAGAACCGTCCCAAAGTACCCCAAATGCTCGTCAAATACCTTTTGAAAGACTTTGGTAATGCTTTCTTTATGGTTTTTATTATTGGCATCAGCTTTGGAGTCAATATTGAATAAAATCACATCGCAAGAACTATGTGCCGCCTGTGCTATCAAGGCTTGCAACATCGGGTCAGGTATGCGTTTTTCATCAAAGTAATCCAAGGCGCGGCTAGTTTCCAGTTGATGATTAGCCAATAGGTATGACAGAATCTTCAAAAAGTGAGATTTCCCTGAGCCAAAAAATCCAGAAATCCATACACCAATTTTATCCGTAGGATTGCTTAGGGCATTGGTGTAGCGTTCAAAAAATGTCCGAAAGTGCCTATCCAGTTCGTTGGTAACGACATACTCTTCCAATTCTTGACGAATATTTTCGTCGTCCTTCTGCCCAACTTTAATAACGCCATTGATATTACGGTGAATGTCCTTTTGGAAGAGTTCAGCGATATTCATAAGTGGTGTTGTTGGTGGGGAATCAGAGGGAAGGCCCGATAGTAGTTGTCATCCTTAAAGGTGTCGAATAGGCGTAGTTCATGCCCATCGTAAGAACCAGGGAAAAACATCACTAAGGGGATTTTGTCAAGTACTGGGTGTAGGTTGTTGAGAATACTATGCGATCGTAAAAGGGGCCAGCTAGCACCAACTCCAGTCATGATTACAAGCTGTTCATCACCCCTAAGTTTTTTTTGGATGTAGGCAATAACTTGGTCAGGTCGGACAAGGGGCGCAACGGTCTTAGCCAGGGCAGCATTTCCTTTAGTTGCTTCTAACTCAAGAGCTTTTTTGAGTACCCCTCTTTCTGACAATATGTCGAGAATAGTCTTGTAAAGGTCGATTTCCAGCAAAATAAGCTGCATCGGTGAACTCGTCAATTGCGGCTTCAGGCGATCGACGTAGCGCTGCACCAGTGGTTCATATTCAGCGTCATAATCAAAAATATAAAAGCCAATTTCGTTACCAATGCCGCGATTACTCAGCAGGCGTGCATCTTGCAGCTTTGGTAGCAGTGCATAAAGGCGCTGATTAATGGTCAATGTGGACATAAATTCCGCATTAACCCGCAGCTAAATTGGCTATATTCAAGTGCTTATTTATATACAAAGCAAATATATCCTCAATATTTTTATCAAGGATAATCGTTAAATGGCTACAAGCCGTATGTAAATTTACGGCTTTTGTTAGACAATTAATAAATTGTATTTTTCTAGATGTCAACAGGCTTGATCTGCTGTAGTTGAGTTTTGAGAGAGGTTTAGGCCTTTTCAGATTCTGGGTAAAGCGTAATGTTACTGAATCCCAAGTATCCTTATGCGATGTAATAGTACTTAATATTACTCGCTAAAGCGTTTGAGGTTTTGGTGTAAGACTTCGTGAATGCGATCGCTCCAAAAAGGAATTACAGTCTGCCCTTGACAAAGAGCTTCTAGCGCTGCCTCTTTATCAAATTCTGCTAATGTTAAATACTTTTGCTGAGAGGCGTTAGATATCAGCATCAGTCGCCTCATCTTTTTTTTAGACACAAATTCCTCAAACAGCCAAGGCTCTTTATCTTGCAACATAGCCAAAGCTTCCCGGCAAACTTCAAAGCTTAAGCCAACAGACAATAAATAATGCATCACAGTTAGCGTCAACAGGTCAGCTACGGAGTAGTAAACATTACGTCCCTTACCTGTAGTATTCACAGTTGGTATAACAACATCTTTATCTCGCCAATACTGTAATTGACGACGGGAACAATTAGTAATTTCAGCAGCTTCTGTGCTTGTGTAGAATTTTTCTTCCATAGAAATCATCCTACAGAAGCAATTTTTTAAATTTAAATTTTTTAAGAATACACAATGTATTTATATAGTATTTTATTTTTATGAGTCAGATTACTATCCAGTGCCGTCTTATTGCCAGTGAATCATGTGACTTTACCCATAACTTTGCCGCTACTGGAATCATAACTTTGCCGTCAACAACACTATAACCCTCATTCTAGCGTCAGCTAATTTTGGATGAAATTGACAGTTTGGAAGCATAACTTTGCCGCCAGTCCAAATTGGGAGGATAAGCTTGCCGTGAGTCCAATCAAGCACAGAAAGCAGGAAAGCGCCGGATTTTTTTAGAATGGAGCAGAAGCGGTTTATGCTGGTATGGGATAGAAACTTTCGGCTATCCATCTGTTCTGAGTAACTACTGGAGTATTAGAAGCTCCTCCTAACCACTGAGAACATTGCGAACAATAGCCTAAACTGGATTGCCAGCCTAACTAAAGTAGTTGGCGATGACAATGAGGACAATTTTGCACAAGAGGATGTTGATGTATTAAACAAGCTCTGACATCTTTAAATTTTTCTCAAAATTTCCATCTATGGCAGCCATATTAATTCAAAGTGAGGAATATGTAGACTTAACGTTTAAGCTAAGAGGCGCAACGATTCCTCTTGATAATGGTTATGTTATCTACAGTGCTTTGTCCAGTATTTGTCCTAGCCTTCACGAACTAAAGTCTATTGGGATTCATCCGATTGCTGGAATACCTACCAGGAACAATTTGCTTGAACTAACTGCTCAATCTCGTCTGAAAATTCGGATTTATCATCAACAAATTCCTTTAATTTATCCTTATTTAGCGGGTCAAGCCTTTCATATAGGCCAAAATTTTTATCAACTAGATATTCCTGACTACAAACCATTAATTTCTTCAGAAAGTGTCTATTCGAGATTAGTGATAATTAAAGGGTTCCAAGACTCTAATAATTTTATTGAAGCTGTTCAACGGCAACTGGATAATTTAGGAATAAAAGGAAAAATTGAACTTCTTACCCGACAAGATGGAACACCTCAACGAAGACAATTAACCATCAATAAAGAAGGGAAACAGTTTAAAATTAGAGGATTTGGCGTAAAAATCAGTGAACTCAATCCTGAAGATTCCCTAACCTTGCAAGAACAGGGCATTGGCGGGAAACGAAAGATGATGTGTGGAATATTTGTCCCAGCAACTCGCAGCAAGGAAGAAGAGGAAACCTAAACATGGTTGCTACCCAAACCAAAATTTCCCTATCTCTCGATGCTGCGGATACGACAATAATGCACCGTGTCGGTATGACGGGACTTTACATGACTTTAAAGCGATTAGAAAAGCAATATCCCTCATCTCCTCAACGCGGAGGACATATATCATGGGTTTTGACTGCTGATACTATTGAATTATTCTGGGAAGGAAGTGATTTCGTCGCCTTATCTTGGTTAATTAAGGAGTCTTTTCAAATAGATAATACAGGTTTAATTCATTTAGCAGGATTAGAGAATAATGCAATAGATTTAAGTCAGAAAGTCCATATTCATAAGGGAATGTGCGCTGTTTTTCTGCGTCATAATCAATTTTATCAGGCGGGAGAGATAGTTAATACTGAACTAAAGGCTGAAGAAAAAAAAGTTGAGTATCAATACAAATCTCTAACTTGGTACGCACATCAAACTTTTGCAGAGAAATTATGCGAGGCAGATACCCAACAACTCAGGCATGATTATCTTCGAATAACCAGTTGGTTATATTTAGGGGGAATTGTTCGTCATGCTCGGACGCAGAATACTACAAAAATAGAAGAAAAACCTGAATACGCCTTAGCATTATTATTTGTACCAGTAGTTTGTCATTATTGCTTACTTCATATACCATCAGAAGACTTAAAAGAAAGGAAACCCCATCGCTACTTGGTGGTGATTCCAGAAATAAAGGATTTTGAAGAGGCTTCTCAAAGGAGATGGGGATTACAGCAATTAGAAACTAAACAGTTTCATGTTAGTAGCCTTGGGGAAGCAGGATTACTTTATTACAGCTTAGACGATATTCAGCCTGAAGTGGGCTACTATCAAGCTTGTCAAGTTTGGTTATACGAAAAAACAAATAAAGCTTCTCGTCAACGGACATTGATAAGTATAGAGGAAATTAAAATTGATAAGAATATTTTAATCACTTATCAAGAGGTGCAAAAATACTTTAAAACTAATTATCAGATAATTAAATATAAGCAAATTTTTATTAAGGTCAATCCGATTCGCTCCCTGATTGCTGATAATTTAGTGAAAGGAATCCATTGGTGGTCTAATTTTTGGGAAAAATTGGTGATAGAGGATTCAAAAGGATATTTATTTAACCAGTTATTTTACAATCGAGAAGGATTCATCATAATGGCAGAGAATAGTGAAGAAGACAAGCGGTATATTATTTTTATTAAGGTATTTCAGCAAGCTATGAAGGGCAACTTTGCTAAAATGTATGCCAAAGCAAAGGAAGGAAAAGATCCTCCAATTAAAAAGAAAGTTGAACGATTAAGGGCAGAGCTAAACTATTGTTATGATGAGTTGTCATTCAAGGAATATTTGTCAGACTTTTTAGTAAGAGGGGGATTAAATAAGTATTTTAATGAGCATCAGGAAGAGATTGCACTACTAATTAAAAAATCACCTTGGCAAGAACTAAGAATTTGGTCATTGTTAGCGATCGCCAGTTATAAACCCAAAGATAAATCCACCAATAGTGATGATAATTCATTCCCAAACAATCAAAACTTAGAAGAAGTGAATGATGAGTCAGAAAAAGAATGACAATAATATCCCAAATTATTATCTTTACGGAACAGTCCTCACTCGTTATGGTTTAGCATCCTTAAATCATGACATTAGACGAGGAAATAAGACTATTCTGCAAAAAGGCTATTGGAATGGTAAAATTCATTCTTTTGTAGGTTCAAGTGCAATTCGTTGGGCGTTACGTTTTTATCTTCAAAAGCAAGGTTACTTAGTTAATCGAGTTTGGAATGAGGACGAACATATTAATCGGTTAACAAGTGAAGATTTCGATCCAGAACAATTTTATGATGATGATATTTTTGGATTTGCTTTATTAGAGTCTGCTGAGACAGAGGACGAGACTTCAACAACAAAGAGAAAAAAGAAACAAACAAAAGTCAGCACTCCTAATCAGCGAATAGGTGCTTTAGGGATGAATATGGCTATTTCGCTAACGCCTTATGATGGTGCAGTCAAATTAGGGACAAAAAGTGGCAGAGAAAAGGATAGCACATCTCTCCATTTTACAGAATATCATGCAACTAGATATCAATATTATTTTGGAATTGATGTCACTCATCTCAAAGATTTTTCGCGGATTTTACCTCTGATAGATGGGATTATGAATCTACCCAAGGTAGGAGGGAGTAGTAATATTTTTAATTATCCTTTCTGTCCCGATAGTTTGGTATTTCAATGGACAAATCATTTTGCTTCATATATTTCCTATTGCTTTGAATATTGCGATCCTAAGAGTAAGGAAGCAAAACTTTCACAAGAGTTTATAGATGAAGTGGAATGCGGACAGATTGACCCTAGTAAATTGTGGATTGGGGGAACAATTGTTAAGGAGTTACAGCAATTGGATAATTTTGAAAGTTCCCCTTTTAAGAAAGCGCATATTTATCGTAATCGAAATGAAATGATTGAAGCTTTGAAAACAGTCATTAAAAGAGATTTGGGCTTGGAAGAATCAAAATGATTGCACCATTAATTCTCTATTTGGATGTTCCATTTACGACTTTTCGGGAGTCCCATGCAAGGGAAATGGGAAAAACCTATCCTGTCCCTCCTCCAGCGACAGTGTATGGGATGTTGTTATCTTTGGTAGGGGAAACGAATGTCTATCGCCACTGTGGGGTAGAATTGGCGATCGCGATGTTATCTAGCCCCAAAAAGTCACAAATTTTGCGTCAAATGAGACGGTTTAAGAATGCTGATTTTAGCCATCCAGAGAATCTTATTCCCTGTTATCAAGAAATTTTGTCTAATCTGAAGTGCTTGATTTGGGTTCGTTCTGACGAGGAAAAGATACAACCAAGTTTAAGGGAGAGGATACAGTTGGCGTTTGACCATCCTGAGCTAGTAAGACGGTTTGGTTGTTTATTTTTGGGAGAAAGTGACCAGTTGATTAAAACGATCAAACTTGTCTCGCAAGATTATCTAGAGGGAGTGAGACAGTGGGCGATTAGAGATAATCGAGGCAGGTTAACCTTACCCTATTGGGTTGACCATGTGGGGTCAAGAAATACCCGATTTTTGAGGTATCGGATTGAGGAAATGTCAAGCTCACCACCTCCTGATTTGGCGTGGACGATGATTCAATCTCCAATTTGACAAGTATCTCTTATGGGAAAGGAAATTTAGGATCAAAGAATGGTAGGAAGGTTTACACGGTAAGGGATATGGTAATTGAGATAAGAAAAAAGGTGCTTGCCATTTTTGGGAAAGTTTATCGACACTGGGTTTGAGGGGCTGAAAGTAAGGGAAACTTTGGTAAGTTGTATGTTTTTGGTTTCTCGATCTGGAAAGTACTTGTAAGATTGGAAATGAACCTTCCTCAGTTAAGAGTTTTTAACTTTGCTGTGATTCGTGGCTTTATGCCGTTAGGCGTTGCTCAAGATAAATCCGATCCCGGATCGATTAACTGAGAAAGTGTGATTCGTGGCTTTATGCCGTTACGCGTTGCTCGTTCACCGCCGTAGTCTTACCTGAGCCGGTCGTTGAGCATCGCTCTTACTCGTGAAAAATGTTTCCCAGAGGCTGCCGATAAAGGCGATCGTGTGCTAGAAAGTTCAAAAATTCCAGTTATTACTCACTCTCTGCTTCAATACCATAATCTGCAAAAAAAGCAGAAATAGATATGTTCAGCGCCTGTGCAAGCTTTT
The DNA here is from genome assembly GCF_036917615.1 of Nostoc sp. GTDB lineage: Bacteria > Cyanobacteriota > Cyanobacteriia > Cyanobacteriales > Nostocaceae > Nostoc. The sequence goes on along the minus strand of NZ_JBALCZ010000037.1, from coordinate 2,803 downwards.
CTATATTTTTTAGTGAAGGATTACGAGTCCCTGTTTCGATACTGGAAATGTAATTGCGATGAAGACCAGCCCTTTCAGCTAACTCTTCTTGAGAAAGGTCTAATTCTCGTCGTCGCCGTCTAATAGCTTTGCCAAAGCGATATTTAATATCTGGATCTTGGTTTTTTGCCTCACAGAACCATCGTGAGGGAGTGTAGACAATTAATCTATACACAATGAATTTAGTTTTGCACACTATATGTTAATTTTAAAATATTGGTGCAACGCTATCCGCAATAAATATGACGAATAAATTTCCTCAGATTCCGCTAGTAGCGATGCCAGAAGTAATTCCCAGCGAATTACCCCACCAGAGATTTCGTCTCGGTGAATGGGTGCGCTGGTTTCAAGTACCCAACGGTGATTATGGTCGCGTTATTGGAGTCATATATGCCCAACAAGCCAGTTGCATTGCCACTGGCTTACATTACTTGGTTCTTTTAGACGAGCGCAGTCCATCTCATGAAATTTGCACCTGCGACTTCGCTTTCGAGGAAGATATCGAACCCCTGGATAACTCATCCTTGGAAAGGCTTCAGGGCAATCATGTCTGAAGCTCAACAACATCAGCAGTTGCTAGAACTGCATAACCAAATGTTCATGTCCCCCCAAGACTTTAGCAATCGTTGGGGATTGGGTTACGAAGAATTAGCAAAAATCTGTCCCATCTCTAAATCGACAGCTTATCACTGGTTGGGTGGACAAGCCAGCCGCAGAGAAGCTGGATTACCTTACCAGAGAATTATGGCTGTGGCTGATTTCCTTTTCGCCAATGCCGAAGTAATTAGCCCTCTCTTGGAACAGTGGCATAATCCTCAACACCCGAATTAATCCTTCAGTTTTTGCAAATTGACAAAACTTTTCTCCATCACCTTGACTGACATAAAAAATAGGTAGTAGGGTGCAATTTATCGTCACCAGCCTACCCACTGTTCCATGAACCGCTCGACCAATGATTCCTATTACCTGCCCTCCAGTATTGAATTGACCCAAAGCCATGTCCTGATTCATCGCATGGCAATCCCTCTCAAAAATGCAATCAGCTATTTACAACAATTTCCCCAGTCAGAATGCGAGGATATTTGCCGGGATGCTTTTGAGTTAGGATTTCTTTGCTTGCAAACTGCTCAAACTCGTCATGGCAATGAATTAATTAAGCAGCAGATGGAATCTTTACTAATGGAGTTTCAGCAAGCAGTCAAAATAATTGCTGAGTCTTTCCAGCAGGAATTAATTAATCAAGTCGGGACAGACAATGGACAATTATTAGCTCCACTACAAAATCAAATTAATCTGACTTCAGCTGTCCTCACTGAAAAACTGAATAACGTTAGTACTTTGCTTACACACGAAATTGACCCCGCCAGAGAAACTTCTGTGGTTGGCCGCTTTCTCTCTTCATTACGTCAACTATTAGATGCTAAACGCTCTGATTCCATTCAAGGCGCATTTAAAGCAGCATTAATAAATGCCACTAAGGAAAATGGTACTCTGGCTGCGGCAGTTAAAAATGTGGTTTCTGAGTCTGTCAAACCATTAACCGAACAAGTGGAAAAACTGACCAGGGAAATTCGAGATCAACAGGTGACACAACAAGTACTTTCGCAGACAACTGCAAAAGGCATCAACTATGAAGAATCAGTTGTTGTCGAACTGCGAAATTGGTCAAAATTGAGTGGGGTAGAGGTGGAGCATATTGGTCGTGATGGAGACACTGGCGATATTCTGGTAAAGTTCACCAGTAAATCGTTAGCTGTAATTGAACTGTCAATAGTGATTGAAGCTAGGAAACGACCCTCAAAACCTTTTGGTCGCCAAGCAATCACTCAACATTTACAGTCAGCAATGATGCGGCGTTCTGCAAATTCGGCAATATTTTTAAGTTATTCTCGCGAGGGATTAGCCCAGGAAATCGGTGATTGGGCAGAGGGAGTTTCTGAGTCCGGTTATTGGATTGCCACAACTCATCCATTTTTAATCATTGCTATCCGCTTTTTAGTGATCCAGCAAAGGTTAAATAAATTGCGTAGCTTTGAATCAGAACTGGATGTGACTGCTGTTGAACAACAGATTCAGCAAATCCGCACAGCTTTGGGACGAATCAGAACTATCAAAAAATCTCTGACGGAAGTTGGGAAGGGTGTGTCTGTGATTAAAGCTGAGGCAGATGCACTAAGTACAGATATTCAATCAGCACTGAAATCAATTGAGCAAGCCCTGAGTTTTGTTCCAAGTGAAAGTACTGGCTAACAGTTTAGCTAGCATACTCCTGCAATATTTCTCACCCAATAACGCACCCAGGATTTTTTAATTCAGCTTTCACAAAAATTGATGGCGCGATCGCATATCAGATCGAAATAGCTATAGCCATGCTCATCTTTGCCAGCCTTACCGCCAGTGCCATAGAAGGATTTTTCCAGAGCATTAATAATTCTAGGACTTACGCACTGTACAAACGAATCATCTTGTGTGTTAGTCTATACGTTGCTTAGACACCACTTCTTGGCGGTGCTAGCGATCGCCCAGTACCAGAGATAAATGACGAACGGACAAAACGGACAAAAGAAAAAATTAGAAACTCAGCTTTGGAATATTGCCGATTCGCTACGGGGCAAGATGAATGCTGATGAGTTTCGGGATTACTGCTTAGGGTTTATTTTCTATAAGTACTTACTGGAGTTTAGACTAAGCCATGCAAAAAGACCCAGCAGGGCTGAGTGAATCAGAGACTTAGCAAAAGTATGAACAATCTTTGATATTAAAC
>NZ_JBALCZ010000036.1:0-30271 GCF_036917615.1 Nostoc sp. | reverse complement strand
TGGAACCTGCAAGGGCAACTGCTGCAAGAATTCAAAGGGCATCAAGGCGCAGTCAGGGGTGTGAGTTTCAGCCCGGACGGCAAAACCATCGCCACAGCATCAGATGACGGTACAGCGCGGTTGTGGCCAGTGGAGAATTTAGACCAATTGCTGGTGCGGGGTTGCAATTGGCTGCATGATTATTTGCAGAATAACTCGAATTTGAGTGAGAGTGACAAGCATCTTTGCGATGATATTAAATAATATGATGTCGGTTAAAATGCCTGTAATAAAAGCACCCCATCCCTAACCCCTCACCTTGCCAAGGGGCTACGGTGTATACACAAGTCTAAAATAGTTTACTCACCTGGTTTTTCGCGTCAGTTTTACCCCACCCTAACCCTCCCCTTGTCAAGGGGAGGGAACTAGATTCCTGTTTCCCCCCTTTCTAGGGAACTAGATTTTTGTTTCCCCCCTTTCTAAGGGGGGATTAAGGGGGGTAATTTGACTTGTGTATACACGGTAGGCCAAGGGGAGCAAAAGCGCAGCTTTGGCGGGGTGGGGTAATACGGATATTATGATTACTCCAATGGACATGATATAAATGGTTAGCAAAGGGCCGGCGATTCTCCAGAGGAAACGCTACCCGATCGCACTTTCTCAAATCATCTGATGCGATCGCTGAAAAAGTTTCTCAGTTTTGCTCAAGCGATCGCACTTTTCAGAATTATCTCATGCGATGCCTGCGGTGGTCACTGACTTGTACTGAGCGCAGTCAAAGTAGCCTGTCGTACCACTTCGTGGAAGCAAGCTACGCGCAGCGTCTCGTAGAGAGGTGCGGTAAACTACGCTACATTTTTAACTTTTGCAAAAGCGGTGCGTTAGCCAAAGGCTAACGCACCCGACAAAACTAAACAGTAGAAAAATTAGCCATTAAAAACGCGACTGCGCCACTTATTCAACCGGGCTTCCCCAATTGTGGCAGACCGTCGGGCATCAGCGACTTGCTCTTGCAAAGCTGCAATCTGTTTTTCTTGAACGTCAGCTTGCTGTTGCAAAGATGTATATTCGCCTGTGCTGGTCACAGAATTGGAAGACTGCAAACTATTACTGAATTTTGTTGTCCCAATGCTAGCAAACGGTCTTAAGTCTGTTAGTTGTTGTTGCAAAGTTGCAATCTGGCTTTCTTGCTCTTTAATCTTTTGCCGTAAGCCTTCTTCAGCTGCTGTCTGAGCTGCAATAAACGGATTAACTGGAGTAGCAGTTTCTGGCTTTCGCTTGAATACTTCAGCAAGTAAAGCACTAATGTCGGTGGGTTTCTGCCTACCATAAGGAGTGTTGGTAATTAGCGATCGCACCAGCTGAGGTTCATTATTCGTTGCTAGGTTCTTGTCACTGCTAGAATTGCTCCGCACCAGTTGCAGCATATTGGTAAATTCCAATATCTTTTTGCCCGTTTGAGTTTTATAACCCCGGTAATATGGCACTATGTTATCCCCAAAAGCATCTAGATACTCGTCGCTATCAAGATAAGAATCAATATCCGCCTCAAAACCCTTCTCATCTAGAATGTTGCTGTGATATTTCGTCTCGGAGTAGTCATCGGGAGCGCGACCCAGCAGGTGCTTGAAGTTCAGTTCAATCGCCCGATAGCGGTAAACTCTATCAAAAAATCTGGAGCGATACAACTCTGATTTGGCAACTTGACGCACAAACTCACGGACATCGATTATACCTTGTTTTAGTTGGGATTCTGGAACGATGAGCCGCTCACTTTCCATAATGTAGGCATTACCCAACACTTGCCGATAAACTGCCCGAATTACAATTTCAATGTCTTCAACTGAAGCAGTAGTCCACAGTTCAATGGGTTCTGTTTGGGGAAATGCTTGATATTGGCGGCGTCTGGTTTCTTCGTCTAAGAAGATTTGCATACTTGGTTATTGTGGGTAGGAGTGACTAATGGCTTTGAGGACGTTTGCTAAAAATCTATATTTTTAAAGGTAATGGGAGCTAAGTATTTGTTAGTGGTTACGTGGTATAGCTAATACCAATTCTTTGTGAAACTGCACAAAATCAAGCTTGGTGAGACAACTTGCTCTGAGCAAATTGTTCTGGAGCAACCTCATAGGTAATCGATATAAGCACTAACAAATCTTAATTCCCTTTACAGTCAGGATTAATTTATCAAGTTTTGGGGACTTTTTTAGTTACATTTTCTAACAAACTTAGACGGCTAACTGTTAATAACTAACAGCTAATCATTATAAGAAATTAGCAATTAGACACTAACAATTAGCCGTCAACCCCCTTGGGTAGTATTTAAAATTCAAAATTAAGTTTTGAATTTTGAATTGGAATGTAAACACCTGTCAGAAGGATTTCCGCAGGATAGTAACTCTCAAACACGCTCATCAAATCTAGTGTAGAAACCACCGTATTTTATCCAGTATTGTTTCAAAGTATGATGAGGCGTATGTAAACTAGCTTTTGCCTGATATAAAATGACTTGGCGATGATCGCCCATCCAAATTTTATTAATTGGGTCAACGGATATTACTGTTCCTCCTAAAGAAGCTACACATTCAGAGAATCTCTCAATCGTCGTATATTCTAATGTCTCGAATATAAAAAAGTTACCTGAACAAATCAAGTGGCGACTGCGAATCCAGCAGCGCATTTTTTTTTCGGCTGGTGGAGGTAACATTTTGGTTTTAACAAATTCAAGCTGAATCAACATTTCTGGCACTCACCGCACGTAATTCATCAGCAAAACTTTCCCGTTTTTCAAATTGCAAAGGGCCAGCAGTTGATCCCCATATTTGCTCGTGGGTTTCAATATCTATACCTTGATCTAGACTTATCCAAGTACGCTCAGTTACTTCGACTTCGCTGACAAGGTATGTCTGGCATCCATTGCGCTTAATCAGACATTGATTGCCCGGTTCTACACTGCCTCGAAACATTTCACCTTCTCGCTGGAAAACCATTGAACAGTGATAACGCCGTTCAATGCTCTCTGGGGTGATCGTTTTGAGAATATCTAATTCACGAGCAGCACCTGCATAAAGCATAGGGTCTTTCAAGCTGTAATTTTCGATATAAATGCGATCGCCCCAGTCGACTAGTCTATGTACTCCCTGACGATAGGGTGTCCATAAATCGTGGTCATATGCTTGTTCAGAATAAAAACCGATGTCAGAAAAAAATTTAATCGGTAAAGGACGAAAAAAAATGTGAATGTGGGCGTAAAGTTGCGGATTTGCAAAAGATTGCTTGTAGTTGCTAAAATCTCCTGCCATCCAACAGGCTAAAGTAAGCAAATCACTAGCGTTGGTGCTAGATTCACTAGGCGCTATCGTCACGTCGCTTTGCTCCGAATTTAAAATTCACGCATTCGTCTTAGAAAGTTTTGATGCCTTCGGCGGGCTGCGCCAACAGATAGCGCAGCGTTAGCGAGTCCGCGTTCGCGCAGCGTCTCGTAGAGAGCGTCGGAAACCTCCGCTCAAACTTTCCGCAAAATTCACTCATTACAATCCCCATAAATAAATTTAGGAGCTTGTATCCTTTTATGTTTTAACCTGAAATTTGCTAACTGGTTGAACTTGACAAAGAGCGAATCTCTGAAGAAAAGGAAGCTGTTGTCACGCCTTTACCATCACTGGTTTTAATCATCGCTACCCGAAATCGCAGATTTGGGTTAGCAAACCAAATTCGCTCCTCAGCAGCAGCGAGGTCATACTCTGTTAACAGCGTAAAAATACCATCGTCACTCAGATGATATTTAGCCACCGCTGGGATTGTTTCCGCGTATCCCCTGTCGCGCAGAAGTTTGCCTCTAGAAGGATTTTCGACATCGGGAATTGGCACCAGCACAGTACTACCAGAGATTGGTTTATCGTCCCAGTCTGACTCACCTTCCCAAGTCATCCGAAAGGGGTGGGTGATACTAGCGGGGTGAGTGTCATACAATTGACAGATTGCTAGCACCGCCGGATGATCGGTGGATAGAGACTCAATGTCAATGTTAGACAGCACTTCTTCAAAGTGGGCGAATGCTAAATGATGACCGCTACGCTGCGATCGCCATCGTCCAATTGAAAGTTCAAAAAATTCAGTAATTTGCATTAGAAAAGTGATCTTAAAAAGTAGCTTACAATCCAAGAGATATCTTGGCTAAAGAGTTATTCTCCCAGTTTATATGCTAGCCTCCTTGACCACAACTGCATTCAGAAGTGCTGAGTGCTGAGTGCTGAGTTAGGAGTTAAGAGTTAGGAGTTAGGAGTTAGGAGTTATTATTCTCCCCCCAGTCCCCAATTCCCAATCCCCATTACCCCTTATCTCCAGAGAGCGCCACATGTTCCCCAATCCCCAGTCCCCAGCCCCCTACTTAGACAAATCTAAGCAACTTCAGTGATACTGATGATTTTGCCGCCCGTCCGATGAATGTTTTGCACTTGCCCAGATAGTTGGTTGTAGTTAACTATATATTCCAGGTTGCCCAGACGGGTAGGGAGTTTAGCTGAACCTTTGACTGCTTTAATCAAGAAGCGTTTGCTGGTGCTGCTTACACTAGAACCAGCAGCGGGAGCCTTGATGGATGTGGGTAAATTTGATCCGACATCGCTGATTAGCTTGGCTTTGCGACCGCTATCACTGCTAGCTACTCCTCTGAGTAAGGTAAAGGTGCGGTTAAAGGTAACATTCTTAATCCCGATTTGGGAGCTAGTGCTGCGAGGATAAGGAACAATATTCTCGCCAAAATTCTGCTGATATTCTTCGCTATCGATATAGGATTCGATCTCAGCATCATAGCCCTCTTCGTTGTAGATGCGGACGTGTTCGGAAATTTCTGCCTGATCGGCAGGAGGACGTCCTAGCAAATGTTTGAAGTTCAGTTCAATGAACCGATATTGAGAAGAAGAATTGAAAAACAGGGATTGATAAAGTTCTGATTTCGCAACGCTGTTGACGAATTCGCGCACACTGATATTGCGATCGCGCAGTTGCGATTCAAGGGTGGCTAGTCGCTCACTTTCCAACAAGTGAGCATTGCCCAAAACCTGTTTGTAAACTGCTCGAATCAGTGTTTGTAATTCACTTTCGCTGGTGTTCGGACGCAGTTCAACATTAGGTGAATCAATAGCCCAAAGTGACATTGAAGTATCTCCTAAAAAACGTTAATTAAATTTTTGAGCATCCTACCCCTTAATAGAGGTGGATTTTCCCATCAGTTGTCAGTTATTTTGCTACTGACTAGCTTTTGTAAAACTTTAGTTTGTGAAAGTGTGTTAAATATCTTCGTATATGACAACTGACAGCGTAATTGATCAAATCCCAGGCTAACTTTCGCTGAATGATTACACTGGAGATTAAAGACTGGAGAAAGTTTAGTTCAATGAACCGATAGGGAGCAGTGGTTTGAAAAAACCGGGGTAGCCGTGCTTTGAATTAGCAGACTATTCAATTTTGGTTGTTTGCCAGCTAAGTCACCTTTCAGGCTGCTGCTAGAGGAACCACGTACCAGTTGAAACAAGTAGGTAAACTGAACCAAACCCTGGATAGCTTCGGTTTTGTAGCCCCGAATATAAGGCACAATGTTTTCCCCAAAGGTCTCTTGGTATTCGTCGCTGTCTACATAGGAATCAATCTCAGCTTCAAAGCCCTTTGTATCCAGAATAGTGCTGTGTACACGCGTCTCTTCTAAATCCAATGGCGCACGACCAATAAAATGTCTGAAATTTAATTCAATCGCCCGATAGCGGGGAGCGCTATCAAAAAACCGCGAACAGTAAAGTTCCGACTTCCCGACTTGACGCACAAACTCGCGAACGCTAATTTCACCCCGTTTGAGTTGGGATTCAGGAACGGCAAGCCGTTCACTCTCCATTACATAAGCATTGCCTAGAACTTGCTTGTAGACAGATCTAATTACGGTTTCAACTTCCTCATTAGAGCGACTTGGCAACAGATCAATGGGATCGGTATCTTCAAACAGAGCGACCCCTAATCGTGATGCTAGTCCAAAAGCCATTCAAACTATCTCCCAGTTAACAACTAAATTTTATGAGAAGAATATTCAGCAGATATTAAAAAACTTTACATCATTTGACAAGGGAGAGGTCATAGAGACTTTAAATCCTTATTAGTCTTGATGATTTAAGTTTTTGGATCATTATGGCTTTACACATTTTGATACGATGCGGAAGCCATATTTATTAAAATTTATTAAGTTAAATAATAAAAGAAATTTAAGCTTTTTTTTAGTATCTAATTGGTCATTGGGGCACAGACAATGGTATTGTAATACTCCTCTGAGTGGGAGCATTAACAGTGCTGAGTCAACAAGTGATCATAGCTGTCAAAAAAAAACGGTTGCAGGATAAGCCCATTAATAAATGATGTTGTTGGCGAATTAATAGAGGGTTAAATCAAAAGTAGGGGAAGCAGGGGAAGCAGGGGAGAAAATTCAAACAAATCTTTCCTCCAAATCCCCAAGTTTAATAGTAAAAGGGGCAGACCTAAAGTTAATTGACCAACAGCATCATAAATTGATGGGCTTGATATAAGAACGCTATTAACTTCTTTTTGCCAATCAGCTTGCAATGCGATTGTATCGCCTTACACTGCCATTGCATTGCCTTAGAATGCGATTGTATCGACCAACAATGCGATTGTATTGCCTAACAATGCGATTGCATCGGCTTACAATGCGATTGTATTGCCTTACAATGCGATTGCATACCCCACACGCCAGTTGTTTAAAGTCGGGAAATTCACTGTCAGCGCTTGGCTTCCCTTAATCCTCTCCCTGCAAACGCAAAGAGGGGAGACAAAGCGTAGCTTTGGGAGAGTGAATTATGGAGGATGAACTTCGTGATCAGTTCATCCGTTGCATCCGCGCAATTTGCAAAGGCTTAGTTTCAGCCAGCACCGCACCGGGAACTAGTCTAGCCACCTTTGCCCATAGCATCATTCGCTCAACCAAGTCCTCAGTTCAACTAGACACTTAGATCAGAACTCTTTACTTAGAACTACTAAATTTGGAAAGTAGCCAGTCGGGTGATTAAATGGTCAAAATAGGGAGCAAGAGTTTCTTGCTGATTGGGTTGACAGCGCTTTAAACTAGCAACTTTAATACTTTTTAAGCCTAAGACCATTGCTTCTATTGGAACTTGTAATTCCTGATAAAGCAAGTTCATATAGTGCAGTCCTGTGGGATTTGTATACTCAGTGTGGCCACCTGCTATGCCATAAGTAATACAGCGGAGAAAATGCCAAAAGTCTCGCCAGCAAGCTTGGGCGCGTTCAGGCGGATAAAGACTTCCTCCAGGCTGAATAATTTCGGGATAAGTCGCCAAAACCTCCTCCCTAGCTTCATCAATGATTTCGGCTGCGCGATCGCGCAACAACACAGCAACAGGAATCAAGCCTGAATTATCAGGTGACAAGGTTATAATCTGCAATAAATCTTCGTCGCTTAGATAGCAAAAAGCATCATCCGCAGCTTGGAATATGGCGATCGCTGCTTTTGGATGGGACTGTTCCCACTCTGCAAAGCTGACAATTCTAGCTTTGGCTATTAATTCTTTGACGGTTTGGCTTAATTGAGTCATATCGCTTCGCTCCAAATTCAAAATTCACGCATTCGTTTTGGAAAGTTTTGATGCCTACGGCGGGCTGCGCCAACGCAGGAAACCTCCGCTCAAACTTTCGGCAAAATTCAAAATTAAAGAACTCCTGCCTCCTCTTTGGCAATACTTCTCTTCTTAGGCTGCGCCTTAAGCTTTCGCGCAGCGTCTCGAAGAGAAGCTATGCCGCAGGCTTTACGACGCCAGCTCCATGTCCGCAAGTCAAGATGCTCAGTACAAGTGCCCAATACCCGTGATTCAATCTTCCTAAAATGCGATCGCCATTTGCTGACATCTGTAAATTGACAACTCCTCGCCGTTCAACGGCGAGGATTCTTCCTTCATCCAACACCGCCTCTAAAAGCAGTGCCTTTAGATGGTCTTACACGTTGTCCAGAAGCGGTAGCGAGATGCCCTCCCGCCAAAAGTCGTAAACCTTCATCTCTGATATTCGTCGCGGCGTTAATGTCCCTATCATGTGTTATTTTGCAATTGGGACATTGCCAACTACGAATATCTAAATTGAGACTATCACTCTTGTACAAGCAGTTATTACAAGTCTTTGAGCTAGGAAAAAATCTATCAACTTCAATATATATTTTCCCTTCCCACTCGGACTTGTATTTCAACATGGTGCAGAATTGACCCCAGCCAGCATCACTAATTGCCAAAGCTAACTTGGAATTTCTAACCATATTCTTAACTGCCAGATTTTCTACAACTATGACTTGGTTTTCGTCAACTAATTTACGACTTAGTTTGTGTAGAAAATCTTCACGGCATCTAGTAATTTTATTGTGAACCTTGGCAACTTTAATTCGTGCCTTGTTACGGTTGTTAGACCCTTTATGTTTGCGCGACAGTAATTTCTGTCCTTTGGCTAGCCTCAACTCATATTTTCGGTAATATTTTGGATTCCCATGCTTTGTTCCATCAGAAGTAATTGCATAGTGATTTATTCCCATGTCTATCCCAATAGCTTTACCTTCTGACGACGAAACAGGTTTATCTTTACCATCATCATAAAGACTAGCTGCATAGTATTCACCAGATGGGGTGAGTGATACCGTAACAGATTTAAGTTTTCCTTCTGGGTTACGAGATACTTTGCAGTAAACCTTACCGAGTTTCGGCAAAATAAGATAGTCGCCTTCTAGTTTTACTTGCTGAGGAAAGCGAATAGATTGTTTTTGTTCCCTCTTTTTAAAACTTGGGTATTTAGCTCGTTTCTCAAAAAAGTTCCAAAAAGCACTGGATAGGTCTAAGGCTACTTGCTGCAAGCATTGAGAAGGTGGTTCTGTTAGCCACTCATATTCCTTCTTTAAGGAAGGCAACAGATCAATGATGTCATTGCGGCTTAATCCCTTACCCGAAGATTTGTAGGTTTCACTAGTTAAGTTAAGTGCATAGTTGTAAAACCAACGCACACAACCAAACGACTTGGCAAACAATATTGCTTGCTCACTAGTCGGATAGATTCTGTACTTATAGGCTTTTAACATTGTGCTTTACCAAACAATGTTTACTATGTTAAATTAAAGACAAATAAAAGTAAAGTCCCCCTTTTAGGGGAAGGTTTTAAACCAAAATTTTCGATAAAGTAAAGAATAGGTCTACCAAATGCACTTATGGAAATCGATAAGATCCAAGCCGAACTGAAGAACCCAGATTTTCACTATCGGCTGAAGGCGATCGCTGCCCTTAATAATTATGAATCAGAAGTTGCAGTTCCTCTGTTAACCAGTAAACTTCATGACTCAGAATTTTTGGTGCGTTCTTTTGTAGCAAGAGGTTTGGGTAATCAACAATCAGCGGAATCTTTTGCGGCTTTGATGCAAATTATGAAATTTGACGATACACCCAACGTGCGAGCTGAGGCGGCAAATTCTTTATCGCTATTTGGCAGAGTCGCAGTTTCTCATCTAGTTCTGGCATTTTATCAGGATGACCACTGGCTAGTGCGGCGGAGCATTTTGGCCGCGATCGCTGAAATGGATTGCCCTGAAGAACTCTTTGATATCTGCGTTCAGGGTTTAAAAGATGAAGATTTCACAGTTCAGGAATCCTCTGTTGATGGACTTGGCTTACTAGCTGATTCTAGCCAACATGCTGCGGCATTATCCCAGATACTAACGTTGGTGAATGATCAATCTTGGCGGATGCGCGTGCGAGTTAGCTATGCCCTGAAACGATTTGACGAGCCGGAAGCAAAAGTAGCCCTAAACCAACTCAGACAGGATGAGGATCACCGAGTTGTCGGAGCTGCTTTAGAAGACTTGTTGCCACAATAGCGGTGTGGGTTTGTTCGCAAGATTGTGATAAAACTTATCAGAACAATTAGCTAATATTTGATTTTACCTTAAATTTGACAAAAATATCCGGGCAGTCTGCCAAAATCTGGAAGAAAAGATCAACTTTTTCGAGATGAGGAGACATTTGTGACTGATATACCAACTGGTCAAATGACTTGGCGACTAGCAGGTTCTGAGGAATCTGCCTTATATTTGCGGCATAATGCTTCGGAACCTTGGCGATTGTATAAAGAATTTCCAGAATATGTTCTACCTGATCCGCCCAGTTTTTCCGAAGGATACGCTACATTTTTAGCGCTCCTGAAAAAGAACTGGCAGCTTTTATGAAGAGTGCTGAGTTACTACTGAGTAGTGAGTCCCCAGGAGTTGTTATATTATGTCCGCTTGATTGCTTATTAAACCCCAAGAACCCCAAAGAGCTAAAGCTATGCTTTGTTTCGCCGCTTGCAGGGAGAGGATTAAGGGGAAGCGCGGTCTTAAATGTTTCCTTGATCAGCGACTGGCGTCGGGTTGACCGACTTGTTTATACTGTCTTAACGGAGCGATCGCCATCGTACTAGGCTAGATATAACTCCCACTCAGGACTCGGAACTCAGCACTTTCTAAATAATTAGTTTGGTCAAGCACTCAAACTATCACGAGTTGTTGTGCGGGTGTAGGCGTTCCAAACGTCGAGTTCTGAATGTGGACGGCTGGAAAGCATGGCTTTAGTTGCTTGTGTGAGTCCTTGGGCAAGAGTAAAATCTGCCCCAGCGATACTTTGAAGATGCTCCATCTCTGCGTCACTAAGGTCAGTTGCTCGCAGGTCTGTATCCCGCAAATCGGCTCCACTCAATCGAGCATTCCGCAAGCAAGCCCCTGTCAAATAAGCTTTTGTCAGGTCAGCGCCACTTAAAGCCGCACCTTGCAAATTCGCTCCTGTCAAGTCAGCGCCACTCAGGTAAGCTCCACGCAGATTAGCGCCTTGTAAATCTACGTTTCGTAAAGAAGCTGTATTCAGAAAAGCACCATTGAGATTAGCACCCGGACCCACTGCTCCAGAAGCTTTGTAGTTATATTCTTGGGGCCATTTCGTTTGTGTATCATAACGCGCGACTTGGAGTTTGGCTCCCTCCAAATTTGCACCACTGAGATTTGCTTGCTGGAGATCAGCACGGTTTAAATAGGCTCCCTGCAAATTAGCCCCACTTAAATCGGCTCCACGCAGATTAGCGCCCCGCAAATCTGCCCCACTCAAATCGGCATTACTCAAGACCACCTCGCCCAGATCGGCTCCTAATAGCTTGGCTTTGCTCAAGTTCGTTTGTTGTAAATCGATTTCCCTGAGATTGAATTGGTATAAATCGACCCCATCCAGAGCGATTCCTGCTTTCAGGGCTGTTAAGATTTCTGGAGTTGGACTGGGACGTTCGCTAGTAATAAGTTGAATTTCACTATTTGTCATCAGCTGATTAAAATATAACTTTTGGAGTTATTCTACACTTTAGCTAAATCGGGACTTCATCTGATCACTCACTATTCAATAACGCCAAAATTTGATAAAACGAGGTTTCAAAACAGATGCATCTAATACCGCCTTTGACAATGATCGACTTCTTCCGTAAAAGTGAGGGGACATGGTTTACAGAACGCTCCGTTCATCATTTTGATTCGGCGGCGGATGAGTCGGGGGAGTCGAATTTGATCATTAAAGTCATGGAAAAGGATGATCCAAAAGTCCAAGAAGTCTGTACAGCGCAAGGGATAGACCCTACTAAAGCAACAAGCGGTGCTAGCTTTGCATGGCAGGCTAATCTAGACACCAGGCTACTTAATACCGATAATGGTGCCATTTTGGTTGATGTTCCCGACGAAACCAGGCGTTCTGGAAAACTGATCCGCAACCAAGGCTATGTTGAGAGCATTCCGGTTGTGAGCCGATATCGATTTGCCGATGATGGAGTGCTGACGATTGATACTGACTATGACAATAATCAAGGTCAGGAACGTTGTTGGTTTGTTACGGATGATTTTCGTGTCAGGGTCAGCACCGTGCGAATGATGAACGGAATCAACTTGATGACTTATTGTTCTGAGCGTCGTTGTGTTTCCCAAGAAGTCCTAGAGCAAATGATCAGTCGGAATCATGCTAGGTAGGGAATCGGGAGTGGGAAACTCAAGGCCCCCTCTGGGGATTAGGGGCAATGGGGATTGGGAAGACAAGAGAAGTACTTTACCCCCAGACTGTCTAATTAGTATTTTTAAGCACGAAGCAAGAAAGCTCTTGAGGCTGAGGAGGCAGGGGAAGAAAAAGAATTATTAGGCATCTCCAAAATCTCCAGAAATTAAATATGCGTAATCCAGAGACGTAGCAGTGCTACGTCTCTACATTTTTTTTTACCAGATGTCGATTGAATTAACGAAACATTTTAAGATACATTTGCCTAGACTCACAGAAGCTTTAAATGGACATCCGTGTTTACTCCCTCAGGTTTTAATTTATGTCTGAAGTAACTTAGTTAACAAGTGTACTTAAGCATTAAATTTTACGGAATCTATCAACCATGCCACTTAACTCAGAGAACCTGAATTTAGCCCGATCCCTTGATCTGTCTACAACCAATCGTGTTCTTGTGGATTCGATTAGTGCTTCTAATCCGCTCGATACTTATCGACTGACTGTCAGTCGCTCTAGCGATTTGAAGCTTTCTTTACAAGGTTTGAAGGCTAATGCGGATATCCAGGTTATCCAGGATGCGAATGGCAACGGGCGGATTGATGATCGTGAGGTACTGACAAGTTCTGCACTGAAGGGGGTTGGGCTGGATTCGATTAATGTATCTCTAGCCGCAGGCACTTATTTTGTGCAGGCTTATGCTGGTGATAAAGGCGCTATGACGAGCTACAGCTTAAACTATTCTGCGACAGCGCTAGGAAACCCGGACAGTGCTGACTTGACAGCAACTCGTTCTTATTTTGGAACTGGGGTAATTCGTTCGTTCTACAACAGCCGTGGCATTAGTACTTATCAAAACCCGTCTAGCAGTGTTGTCGCATTCTCAAGCACTCAGGGGCAGCCGAATATTTTTCTGATGTATGGCGCGATCGCAGATTATTACACGAACAATTATGCCAAAAATCTCAGTGGAACTAATGGGTTAAATGGGGTGGCTTCAGGGCTGGGTAATCCTACATCTGCGATCTATGAGCAGGCGGATGGTAGCTCTGCAATGGATTTTGAGGGTGGGCAACTAGTGAATCGTGGCGGGGTTGTTACCCCGATTTACAGTAAGCGCGGTGGCGATCGGTTTGATTTAGTCGGTCAGGGTGCGCCCAATGGTACAGAGTTGCAATGGAAGGATGACTATGCTTTGTTTGGGCGTGATTCAGTTGGGCAGCCTACGGGTGCAGTTCGGCGAGTTGCTACAGGCTGGGTACAAGAGTTCACGGGGGGGCGTGATGGAGATACCATCCTGATGTTGAAGGATGGGCAGCAAGTGTTAGGAGGAACTGAAAAATATACAGATGACTTGGGTAAGCAGATTGAGCAACCCAAGGGCGGCCCGTACAGGGTTCAGGGTGAAATTCTCAGACTCTACCGATCGCTGAGTGGGTTCGACAAGACAAACGGTGGCCTGGGCTTCGCTACGATGACGAGTGAACGGGCTAATTTCAAGGGCTACAAGGCGTATCAAGAGTTTGAGAATGGCTTTGTGGCGTCAGCCCTATAAGTCAAGATTTGGGAGCAATTCAGTTAATCAAATGGCGTGGTGCTTACGATGATGTAGAGAGCGGCAGAATTCGAGATGCAATCTATAAATGTAATAGCGAATGGGCTTCATTACCAGGTAGTCCATATGGCCAGCCTACAAAATCGATAAATGACCTCTTAGCTTTCTACAATCAGGATCTTCAACAATATACTTAAATTAAGAACTCGTTGCGCTCTCGTAGCAACAGTTAAGAAGAACAGTTAAGAAGAATAGTCGGTTGGGTTGACGACAGCGAAACCCAACAAAGGCTTGATAATATTGGGTTTCGTTCCTCAACTCAACCTACGCCAATTTGAATTTTTAGCTTTCACTTAACTGTATTGAACTAAGCAGAGGGCGATCGCTTTCCCATTGTCATACCCGATCAAGTGCGATCGCCTTTGTAACTACCCAGAGTGCGATCGCACTCCTTAAAAACAATCACTTTTTATAGTGGTTGCGATCGCGCCAGAGTAAGCGCATCTAAATTTTGTGCCTGAAAGTACAGAATACTGTTAAGTAGCATATGTGACAGAGTAAAGTAATTGTAGCCAGTGACTTTACTCAATGCCCAATGCCCAATGCTCAATCCCCATTAAGGAATGTTGCTTTGTTTCTCATAAATGAGACGTGCATGATTGCTATAACTTATTTTCAGGCAAGGGTTAATAAATCATGCTCCATGTATAAGCCTTTCCTGGAATTTTTAGAAAAAGAGCTATTTCAGCGGTTTGATTTACAAAGTAGGGTCATTCCCCCTGGTTTGGAATTCAAAGTTAGCGATCGCGGCAGAAACCCAGCAACTATTCGCAGTTGGTGTTACCAATGTCAAGAGTTGCGGAAAATTCGTTATACCTATATTGATGCAGGCGAAAGTGCCCAAATTTTTAACAGCGTGGTTTATCCGAGTCATTACTATGATCTACCTCTGTTAGGAATTGACTTTTTATCCTTTGGTAAAGTCAAAAATCTGATTGTGCTTGACTTTCAGCCTTTATTCCAGCATGAAGATTATCAAAAAAAATATATAGTTCCCCTAAAATCTCTCCATGATAAATACCCGGATTTGGCGCAAAACTTAGAAATGAAGTTTTACGATGCCAACCAGTATTTTTCTAAGTACCTATTGTTTGCCAAAACAGATCCTCAAACAGTGGCAACGCGAGTCTTTGCAGCTTTTCAGGATTATTTAAACTTGTATTGGCAAATGCTAGCAGATGCCCAACCGCTCCAAGATCCTGAAGATATCCAGCGGATTGTCAAAGCCCAAAAAGACTATGACCAATATAGTGCAGACCGCGATCCAGCATCTGGTTTGTTTAGTAGTTACTTTGGTCATGAATGGGCAGAACGCTTTCTCCATGAATTCTTATTTGAAGATGCTGTTTCCCTAGCAGTCAGTGCCGGCAAAAGATGACCGAATGAAAATGGGCATTGGGGATTATTAATTTTGAATGCGTGAATTTTGAATTCGGAGCGAAGCGACGTGACACTCTATCAACCGTTTCTCGATTATGCGATCGCCTACATGCGATCGCGCTTGGATTTACAACCCTATCCTATCCCCACTGGGTTTGAGTCCAAAAGTGCTGTTGTGGGTAAGGGAAAGAACGAAGAAGAGGTTGTCACCACCAGTTATGCCTTTCAAACCGCAAAATTGCGGCAAATTCGTGCAGCTCATGTACAGGGTGGCAATTCGCTGCAAGTGCTGAATTTTGTGATTTTCCCCCGTCTCAACTACGATTTACCCTTTTTTGGAGCGGATCTGGTGACATTGCCAGGAGGACATCTAATTGCTTTGGATATGCAGCCCCTATTCCGCGATGATCCAGCATATCAGGCAAAATATACTCAACCAATTCTGCCCATTTTTCACGCCCATCAACAGCATTTGTCTTGGGGAGGAGATTTTCCCGAAGAAGCACGCCCCTTTTTCTCTCCGGCTTTTCTGTGGACTCGTCCCCAAGAAACGGCTGTTGTAGAAACTCAGGTGTTTGCCGCTTTCAAAGACTATTTAAAAGCTTATCTAGATTTCGTGGAGCAGGCAGAAGCTGTAACAGATTCCCAAAATTTAGCAGCCATTGAGCAAGCCCAACTGCGATACCTGCGATATCGGGCTGAAAAAGACCCAGCACGAGGGATGTTTAAACGCTTCTATGGTGCCGAATGGACTGAAGAGTATATCCACGGCTTTTTATTTGACCTAGAGAGAAAATTAACAGCCATTAATTAGAGGCTCTTGTGCAGGAAGTCAGGAGATTTTCCTTTAGAGTGGTTTTACTGTGATAGTGTGGAAAGCTATGTGTCAATCACTTAAACAAGAACTGGAAAACCTTGAAGTCGAACTGCGAGAGGCAATGCTCCGTAATGATATCACCGCTTTGGATCGCCTCTTGGCAGATAAGGTTATTTTCACAGATCCGCAGGGTAGTGTAATAGACAAGGTAGAGGATTTGTCTGTTCAGCAATCAGGCGACTTGGTAGTTACAAGCTATGAAGCAGATGAATTAATTGTTCGAGTCTTTGGCTCAACTGGAATTACAAATTTGAAGGTGAGATTGACCGGAGTTTTTAAGGGAGAATCCTTCAGTGGTGTTTACCGTTATACACGCACATATTTGAAGCAAAATGAGCAATGGCAAATTATAGCAGCCCAAGCAACAGCGATCGCTGCATAGTTTACCTGTTTTGGAAATTTTCCTGCTTGTATCTATGCTCAAAGTCCTTCCTAAACAAACCGCCTCCATGTAAACACGCTATGGAGTCCGCTAGGATGCAGACATCTATCGCTCCAATGCTGATGGGGAGTTTCCCGTATTATTAATCCGACAACCCTATGGACGAGCGATCGCATGGTAAGAATTATTTAAGTGATCGCTTTTGTATGTAATAAACTTTGACCTCTGTCCTCTTAAGAGAGAGGCTTTGAGCATTAATAAATGGGCTAGCATAAATGGTAAAAATGTGACTTTATTTACTTTATGACTTACGCAAAAACTGTCTGAAACTCTTATTTCTCCGTGTCCTCTGCGTCCTCTGCGGTTAGATTTTCCGTTACCTGTGCGTAAGTCCTGTACTTCTTATTTTTCCGTTCTGGCGAATTTCCGTAGATTCACATTATGGACATTGCACAGTAGATGACCTCAATTTATCCCTTTATATCTTTTACGCAACACCGACAAATGTGATTCTATGAAATCTGCACCTAATGAGTAACATTGACTGCGAATCTTCTCTGGGAGTGTCAAACCTTCTATATTGTGTGTAGAAGTAAATCCTTCTTTAAAATCAATACAACTTTTGACGATCTGCCATGAATCTTTAATAGCAGTGGGTAAGTATTTGTTGAATCTACTCCAATCTTTATATATTTTAGTTAGCTGATCCTGAGAAGCTAAAAACCTCGCTTTTTGTTTGGCATGATCCTGACGTAATTCACAAATCCTATGAGCGGCTTCTGATGCTTGTTCCCCATCCCAGTCTGCAACACTTTTCAAATCTATAAGACATTCACTCAGCTTCAGTCGATTGGGATGGGTATCACCGTCTAAGTTTGGAATTGCAGCGCTAGCTGGAATTCTTGTTAAAACAAACATTGTAACTATTAAAATTACAAATTTCAGGACTCTACTCTTAAATAAATTTCTCAACATCTAATATAAATTTCTATAATGAACGCAACAGTTAATATCTTAACAACCCTTCCTGAAACATTATACGAATCTCTAAAGCAGTATTTAGAACAGCATCCTGATTATCTGTTAGCGCAGCCTTAGCTACGTAGGAGCGTCGGAACGAGCGTCCGCAGGAGCATCACTTTTCAAGATAGACATCGCACCAACTTCATTAGATACAGCAACATTCTTGAGGATGGTCATCGGCCCTTGGGCTTTGAGAAGCTGCATTTCTGCTGGATTCCGTACTAGCAAAGCACCGGCGAATCCTAATGAATTCACAGAGATAGACTGGAAATGCTCCTGCGATCGCGGTATGATCAACATCCATTCTCGTGTCGCTAGCAGATTGTAAGCACCCAATTGTCTTGCATATAAACCCACAGCATCTAGCAAAGTGCGATAAAGTTGCTTTGTTGCTTGCGCCCCTGCCAATGGCGACTGCACCCAATGGGGATCTAGGGGTGCGAAAGCGTGTAAAAAAGGAAGTCTTGGTAAAGTTGCGTTTGAGTTCTGAAATTGTGCAGCCCTCAGCAGAGGTTCAATAGGTATCTGCGGTCCTGAAGGTGCAAGTGGTAGTGGCACTAATTGCAAGTGCTTGTGTCGCTGACTAGCACCTGCGGTTTTACCACTGTTGTAAAATGCTAAACCATCGAAATCAGCCAAACACGTCCACATAGCCGTAAAATCGTCTAGGGTAAGTAAGCTTTCCTGTTCCTCGAAAGCACGGGTGATAATTAGCAGATGATAATCAACAACATTGAATTTATTTAAAATACATACATGGGTATCGGAGATATCCGCCACAAATAAATCCTCTTCGTAGGGTAAAAAAGGATTAAATTCTTGACCAGACGCAGCAGATTGTTTTTTCTGTTTCTCCTTGGCAGCTTTTTTGCGATTCAAGTTAGACAAAATCCGCACTAAAAAGCGGACGTTATCCTGTTCGACAAATTCAAATTCCGTCGGTATCGACAGCAACGCCCCACATTGTAAAGCATGTTCAGTCTGTTCTTTCACACTTGTCCATAAAGTACCAGGCTTAAGTAAGATTTTACCCTGTGCCATTTTATTCCTTAAGACATGGAGGGAACACGCAATCGGGACGCACATCTGTGCGCCCGTTCAGTTAAGATGCGATAAGTAAAATACCAAACCTTTCACAACAACGCAATACCTCTGCAACAAAACTGTCACAAATAATATCTACATTAGTAATACATCTAAATATCCTTCCAGACAGCAATGCAAAACGAATCTCGCGACAGAGAATACCCATCAAATAGCATTTCACATAATACTGCTGATGCCAAATACCATAATCGAGCACCCTGGAAAAAGGCTGCTGCCTCTCTATCGCTGGTGCTGCTGGGATCAGGTATGACATTGGCAGGCGGTTATATGGCTGGACATCCTCAGCAGGTGTCTGAGAGTGCATCTAGTTTGGCGGTGAGTCGAGTAAATGCTGCTCCTCCATTACCAGCCGCCACAGATCCTAACTTTGTTATACAAGTGGTGCAAAAGGTCGGGCCAGCTGTGGTGCGAATTGACTCTTCCCGAACCGTAAAAACCCAGATACCAGATGAATTTAACGATCCAATTTTCCAACGCTTCTTTGGCTCTCAACTACCACAACAACAGAATCGAGTAGAACGCGGTACTGGTTCTGGTTTTATTATTAGTGCTGATGGTCGTATTCTTACCAACGCCCACGTAGTCGATGGTGCTGATACGGTAACAGTAACACTCAAGGATGGGCGTAGCTTTAAAGGTAAGGTGTTAGGAAAAGACGAGTTGACCGATGTTGCTGTTGTCAAGATTCAGGCAGACAATCTACCGTTAGTAGCCTTGGGTAACTCAGATAAACTGCAACCGGGAGAATGGGCGATCGCGATCGGCAACCCCCTTGGACTAGATAATACAGTAACTACTGGAATCATTAGTGCTACCGGACGCAGTAGCAATCAAATCGGTGCTCCCGATAAACGAGTAGAGTATATTCAAACGGATGCAGCGATTAATCCCGGTAACTCCGGCGGGCCCCTACTAAATTACCGTGGCGAGGTAATTGCCATGAATACAGCGATTATCCAGGGAGCACAAGGATTAGGTTTTGCGATTCCCATAAATACAGCACAACGCATTTCCAGTCAACTAATAGCTACAGGTAAGGTAGAACATCCTTATCTGGGAATTCAGATGGTGGGGTTAACGCCTCAGCTAAAACAAAATATCAACTCAGATCCCAATAGCGGTTTGAGCGTGAATGAAGATAAAGGTGTATTAGTTGTGAAAGTTGTGCCAAATTCACCAGCTGCTAAAGCAGGGATACGTGCTGGTGATGTGATCCAAAAGCTTGGCGGTCAAGCAGTCACAGATGCCAGCAGTGTCCAAAAGGTAGTAGAAAATAGCCAAGTCGGGAGCGATTTACGTATGGAATTACGTCGCAATGGGCAGAATCTTAACATCGCCGTGCGACCTGGTGCTTTCCCCGCCCAAGTACAATAAGCGTTGTGGTGAGACGTTTTGAGGGATTTTTGAGTAGTAAATGAGTAGCCTCAAAAATCGGGGCTTCTGACCAAATTCAAGAAAACAAAAAAAGCTCACAATAAAGCCGTCCTGTCATTAGTAGGATGGCTTTATCTGTCGGTATACATTCACGACGGACAATCGCCGGGTCTACGTGCATCATTGATGAGCATGAAACAAATATGGGGATTTTTCTGATGTCTTCACCTAGAGATTCCCGGTATTTATAGAGTTGTACCACCAACTCAAAATTGATTATGCAGCTTACGCTTATCCTTCAGCTACAGGTTGCTTTATTTATTGCATTCCTCTTACTGGTTATATGCATCATCAAAATTTTGCTTCAGAGGAAAGCTTTGGAACAGTACCGAAAATCCACAGAACTATTTAAGCAGTCCCTAAACCAATACCAAGAATCCGTAGAGCTTTTTAGACAAGCTATAGATGAGTACGAATTGCTACTTAAGGAACATGGGATAAATACATCAAAACTAAAAGCTAAAGCTCCTCAGCAACTAATATCCCCACCACCGTTTCCATTCAAAGTAACTCAGCAGGAAATAGACATTAACAACAAGTATCTGCACAGTGAATTAACTGCTCTAACCAACAACGTAAACACAGCTAATCAATTACTGAAAAAACAGCGGCAATTATACCCTGGTAAATCTGATAACTGGGTTTTAAAACAAGTTATTAGTGACTTGAAGCTCAAAAAACCACAGGAACAACTACATTCAAAAAGACCACAAATACAAACCGAAGTTTCTCTGTCTCCACCCTCAGATACGCCATTACCAGACCTGAAAAAAATCAAGAGGCAGCTTAGTAAACCAAAAGGAGTACCTAAGAATAATCCATTGTACAAAGAACTTCTTAATTTACTCAGTGGCAATCAAGAAATTGCCAATCGGTTGATTACACGTCAGCAACAATTAAATCCAGATAAATTAGAGAACTGGATTTTGGAAAAAGTTGTTGGCGATATAAAACGTGATCGGCGTGTTTGACAAACCTAAGCGATCGCCCGCAAGGAAATCTGGCGTTAGAACAGTGGGATGAATTGGGGTAAGCAGGAGGAACAGGGGGGAATTTTAGAGGTTGCTAAATCATCCCGCAAATATGCAACGCCGAAAATCTTAGTTTGTAGTCAGCGATTTATTGCTTCTTCAGATTTATTAGGACTAAAGTCTTTACTAAAAACTTTAATTTATTTATGCCTAGCAAGAAGTTGTAACTGAATTTTAAGCTAGAGCTACTACTGGTTGCTGCCAGCGTCCCACCGCCTTACCAATCACTGCTAATTCTTGCATCAAGTTATCGAAACGGTCTGGTGTCAGAGATTGGGGCCCGTCGGATAAGGCTTTGGCAGGGTTAGGGTGAACCTCTATCATCAGGGAATCCGTGCCAGCTGCGATCGCAGCCATTGCCATTGAAGGCACAAACTCAGACCAACCTACGCCGTGGCTGGGGTCAATCATAATTGGCAGATGAGTCAACTTTCGCAACACTGGTACTACTGATAAATCCAGCGTATTTCGCGTATACTGGCGGTCAAAGGTGCGTATTCCCCTTTCACACAAAATTACATTGGGATTACCAGATGCCAAAATATACTCCGCTGCCATCAACCAATCTTCAATAGTAGCCGCCATTCCCCGCTTCAAGAGAACTGGTTTCGCTTGCGCCCCTACTTTTTTGAGCAAAGAGAAATTCTGCATATTCCTTGCCCCCACCTGGATCACGTCAGCAATTTCGGCAATTTTATCCAGGTCAGCGGCATCCATCACTTCTGTTATAATACCTAGTCCGCTGACTTCCCGCGCCCTTGCCAACAAATCTAAAGCACTCTCGCCGTGTCCTTGGAAGGCATAAGGTGAAGTCCGGGGTTTGTATGCCCCTCCTCGCAAAAATGTGGCTCCAGCCGTCTTGACGCGCCGCGCTGTCTCCACAATCATTTCTTCATTTTCTACGGAGCAGGGGCCGGCAACGACTACTAAAGGGTGGTGTTCACTAAATACCACCGCTCCATTGGGAGTATTAACCACCACTTCCGAAGCTTCGCCGTGGCGGTACTGGCGGCTGGCTCGTTTGTAGGGCTGCTCTACCCGCAACACCTGCTCAATCCAGGGGCTAAGTTCCTGAATTTGTAGTGGATCTAAACTGGCGGTTTCACCTACTAAACCAATAACTACTTTGTGTTGACCAACAATTTTTTCTGGAGTTAGCCCCCAGCTAGTTAGTTCCTCATCAATACGGTTTATTTCCGCTTCTAGGGAACCACTTTTCATTACTATAATCATGTGAAAGTTCCTGATTAATTGAGTAAAATTTTCTGTTAATGGGCTAAGTTTATTGTTGCCTATTGACCTAATTACGAATAGTTAAAAATGGAATTTATTTACAATATAAATATAGATAGCGCTCAGCCAGTATTTTTACTACTGAATAACTGGATATAGGGTATAAAAAAGATTAGATAACTTTAATTAGCAATGTTGAAGTTATAAAATTTCAACTTCAACATTCACGGGTTCAGCACTTCCTTCTCCCAAGGGGAGACGCTGCGCGAACAAGTCGGGAAACCCGCCCAACGGAGTGCCTCACTTCTTCATTTACCCAATACCGCAGTTACGTAATACCTGAGCGCCGATCATTATGAGTTTTTTTGCCGAGTTTCGCGCCAACCTGCCACCATTCGTCCCCAATTGGTCTTGAACTCACCCAAACCCAGCAAACTTCCGACTTCTTCTTCATCCCAAGAGGCAGAGAGAACGCCATAAGTTATCCCTAAAACCCCTAAACCAAATAATCCCATGTTCACCAATAATACGGCAATGGGAGGTAGTTTGATGTCGGAGTAGATAGCAAGCAGATAGCTGACAACCAGAGTGGTAATGCCCAAAGCTGTTGGTACACCAGAGAACCCAGCTACGCGTCGGATCATCCGCTGGCTGACTACTTGGGGAATAGCCATCTCTTCTTTGGTGTAAGACGGCTTTCTATCAGCCTGTTTGTCAGATTCTTGTGGCTTTGCTGCTGGTTTACTTTGAGTTTTTGCGGGTTTTTGGCGCTTTTTGTTTGGTTCAAAGGGCAAGCGACTGCGTTCAGATTCTTCAGCAGACATAAGCGGTAGTCCCTATCCACGAATACCGAGGCGAGCAATCAAAGCTAGATACTTTTCCCGGCTTTCCTGCGATATGTAAGCTAGAAGACGCTTGCGCTGACCAATTAGCTTCAACAGTCCCCGCCTGGAAGAATGGTCTTTTTTATTTGCCTGGAGATGTTCGCTGAGGCGGTTAATGCGCTCAGTTAGCATGGCAACTTGGACATCGGCCGACCCAGTGTCGGTTTCGTGAACTTGGTAGTTGGAAATTATTTCTTGTTTCCGCAGTTGCGTCAGAGCCATGATCGATTCAATTTCTAGTTTTTCTAAATGTATGTAGCAGTCTCCCATAATATCACAGCCCTCAAGCTGGATGTGGAATCATCTTTGCTGCTACGCCTTGCACTCTAGGAGACTAAGTAAGTCAGGAGCCAGACTCCAGTGGATTATTCAACACAGGTTTGCCAAGGACGATCCCGAACACCTCCGCACAATTCGCGAGCGCCTATTTTTTAACGAACACCGAGCAGGAAGATTACTAGGGCTTTACCAACGACTGTTGCAAGCAGAGGAGATCGAAGGTACAGAACTAACGACTCTCAGAGGACATACCGCAGCAATTAGAGAAATTGCTGGTCTTTGCGGGTATGACAACACACTGATTCTGTGGAATTTGCAGCGAATTCTCAACTTAGATGCACCGGCTTATGGTTGCACCCTGGTGGAAAATTCTCAGGACTTACGCAAGAACTCTCTGAAACTCTTATTCCTTTGCGTCCTTTGCGTCCTTTGCGGTTCGTTTTATCATGATTTTGCGTAAGTCCTGATTATTTGAAAACTAACACAGCAGTGCAAAAGAGCGATGGCTTTGCCAACACCAAGGGCGATCGCACTATTTGCAATTAACCCCTCTTGTGTCATTTTGGAAAAAGAGAAATAATTATAGGTTTGTAGTTTGGACTAAAGTGAAAAAGCTAAAACTACAAACAATTCCTACCTATCAATAAATCTCTTCACACACTACTATTGCTAAACAAATATCTTGGCTGTATAGCTTGGCAAATCAGTGATTAAACCATCTTTCCCAACTTCAACTTCACGCTTGGTGAACCAATCTTGCCAATATTCAGCAATTGGGAAGTCTGGAATCTGATATTTAGTTAAATTCTGGTCAGAAAAATTAGCCACGACAACAACATGAGAATTCTGCTTATTCCAACGGGTGTAAGCCAGCACTTTATCGTCGGCATTTTCATAGAAAAACTCGATATTGTCACTTTGCAAAGCTAGATTCTGCTTGCGTAAAGCAATGAGTTTTTGATAATACTCAAATAAATCACGATTCTGGTCGCCTGACAACAAAGACCAATTAATCTTCTGTGGCTTAGTCACATCTTCGCTTTTTTGCTGGTATTCACCAAACTCTTCTCCCATCCACAGCATCGGTATACCCATTGCTGTCATTAAGAGAACGGCTGCTAACTTTGCTCGCTTAAATGCGTCTGCGTCAAAGATACCGCGATCGCCTAATTCTCGCAATAGACGTTCGCGATCGTGGGTTGCCAAATAATTTATCACATTGGTAGCGATCGCATAACCCTGCTGCTGGGGATCTAAAATTTGCTTTAGTTGTTCTAATTCAAATGTTTCTCCACAAATATATGGAACTATAAAGTACCGAAAACTCTCATGCCAACAAGCATCTAATGGCCCATCTGGCTTGACTACAGTTTTTGTATCGGGAATATGTTCGGCAATGTTGTAAAACTGTTTGGGTGCGGCATGGTTTTTCCCTTGCTGCGCCAGCCAGTCTAGAAATTCAAAGTTAGCTAATTGGCGCACCGCATCAAAGCGAATTCCATCAATGTGACACTCCTGAATCCAAAATTGCACCACATCCCCGATGTATTTCCATGCAGGTTTAACATCTAATTTTTTATCATAATTATCATAGTTAAACTCTGGCCCCCAGTAATTATCTGGGTCTTCAGGATAATGCATGTGTTCGTAATACCAATAATTCCGGTCAATCAGCATTAACGGGCATTCTTCATCTGTGTGGTTATAAATTCCATCCATCAAAACGCGAATGCCTTTAGCATGACACTCATCTATTAATCGCTTTAAATCTTCTGTTGACCCGTAACTAGATTCTGTAGCAAAGAAGTGGCGCACTTTATAGCCCCAGTTATAGTTACCAGGGTACTCATTAACTGGCATTAATTCAATTGCATTAACTCCCAATTCAACCAGATAATCTAACTTAGCAATTACCCCTAAATATTTGCCTTGTTTGTCAAGTCCAACCTGCTCATCAGTAAAATCTGCAACGTGCATTTCATATATAACTAATTCCCGATTGTCAGGCAACGGTTTTTCGTCGTGTTGCCAAATGTAAGTATCAATAATGCGTTGCCCATTTTTAATCCGCACCATGCTGGATTTTTCTATTTCATTAACATCTGTTGCTTCAGGGTCAATCACATCTACCCATTCATCAACTGCAAAATTTAGGTTTTTGCTTTGAACACGAAATTTATATTGATAAATGCCGTCTTCCAATTTTATTTCGGTGCGGAAATAACCATCTTCACCTTTTTTCATTGGGATTTCTTTCCACTCAGAAAAAGACCCAATTAAAGCTGCTCCTTTGTTACGAGGAGCAAACAATGTAAATTCCATTAAACTTCCCATTTCCATTTTTTTAAATTAGCGTACCGTTAGCATTTGCTCAGGAAATCGACGTTCCTGAAACCTTTCGATAGGTTACTTCCTTCCGAATGACCATACATCTATCTTTAGTTAGTTTTGCTCCCTAAACATCAGGCTTTTAAATTTACTTAGTTTTGAGTTTTCTATAATATAGAAGACTTATTTTCTGTAGCTTCAATAAATGCCTCAAACTGACCATTAGGCGTCCATTGAATAGCCCCATCTCGTCCTGTAAAAAATAGTTTTGTTTGGCTTTGATTTAGTTCAGATAAAGCTTTTGGATCAAAGTTGGCAGAAGAAGCGATCGCCACTTGTGGTTGCAGAGCAATAACTAAATCTTTTAATGACTGAGGGGCACACCACAGCACTTGTGGACGAGGCAAACTCCCACTTTTAACTAGTTGCTGTACCTCTTTAGACTTGATATTACCTACTAATAACCAATTTTGATCTAAAATTTGCAATTGTAAGATGGGTAATTGATCGTTAATTAATTGTGCCACTATTGAACCTGTTTTCACAGCTTGACCAACTGCCAGAGGTTCGTAAGATCCCTGATACTTTTGTAATTCTTGTTGAATTGCCTGAGTTGCAATAGAATTTTCTGGCTTGGGGGAATATTCATAAAATTTTTTGATTGGTAAACGTTGTAGTAATTCCAACCAAGCATTACTTTCATTGCCTTGGAAATCAGTAGCGATCGCCCAATTGATTTGATTTACACCCTGCTGTTGCAAAAACGGTAGAATTGTGAAACGTCCAGTACCTTCATTGCCACTATTTATTACAGTTACTGTACCTCTATCTTGAACAACTACAATTGGTTCCGTACCAGATTCTAATACCGTTATCCTAAACAATGTATTTGTAGAATACCAAAGGGGGATGAATACTAAACCAATCGCCATCACATTAGCAAACCACCACCGCCGCTGCCACCAAGGCACTAACCAAACCAGTATAATCAGTACATAAATCGCCAAAAGCTGCCAAGTAGATATGCTGCCTACAACAACAGAATTTCCTGTGAGCTTGCTAAAAAATTCCACTAGTTTAATTAGCCAATCAGTAGGGTAATGCAACACCCCAGCCAGGAAGCTTCCTGCCTCAGTCCAAATTAAACCTACCAAGGCACTGATGATTCCACCTATACTAATGATCGAAATTAATGGAGTACTAACCACATTCAGCAACAAACTATAAGATGGTACAACCCCAAAGACAAAAAGTTGCACAGGTAAAGTCCAAATAGTGGCAGCTAGGGGAACGGCAATCAAAGCAGCGATCGCAGGTGGTAACCATGCTAGGCGGTTGACTAATGCCGGTACTGTTACGACTAATCCCAGTGTTGCTAAAAAACTCAATTGAAAGCCTAAATCCCAAATCCATAGAGGATTAAACACTAATAATAGAGTTGCTGCTAATAGTAACGAACCCAACTGTTTTACTTTTCTTTTTAATAGCAGCCCAACTAATGCCGCAAAACCCATAATTACGGCTCTGAGTACCGCAGGTTGAAAACCTGTTAAACTCAGAAAAATGATTAAAGCCAAAAAGCCAAGGGTAAATTGGGTTGCTTTTTTTGCCCGCCTTGTTAACTGTAAGATCACACTCAAAATCAAGGAAGTTTGGAACCCGGAAGCTGCTAAAGCATGAGCTAATCCTGCTTGGACAAATAAGTCGCGGATATCGTAGGGTAAATCAACTGCTTTGCTGCCTAAAACCATTGCACTGACAAGAGGCCCTTCTGGGATACCCAACCAACGAACTTGCGATCGCACAATTCGCTCCCGAATTTGCCACCATCCCCATTTACGTTCCTGATCCAAAACATTTATTTGCCGCCCAATCAAACCAGCAAATGTTCCTTCTTGTTTGAGAAACTTCTGAAAGTCGAAACCACCAGGATTGGAAGCCGCCTTTGGTTTGTACAAAATCCCAGTCACAGCAATTTGTTGACTAGGGTATAACCCAGTAGCTTGAAGTATAGGCACTGTCACATACAATTTGCCCGTTACCCCTTTTGGAACACCTGCTGAACCTTTTTCATTTTTAACCTCATCTAGCTGAGTCGCTTCCAGCAAAAATTGTCCTCGCTGACTGCGAGTCAAGCGGGGATTACTCGCCACTTCGCCGCGAACAATCACAAGTTGTTCTTGATTACTGCTATTTCCAGGCGGGACGAACTGACTAATATCTTTTGCACCTGGTTGCGGCACTCGCCATTGAAAATATAGAGTTGCCAATAATCCCACCAAGCCAGCAGCTAGCCATATTCGAGGATGGGGAGTATTTTGCCAAGTGTTAAGCATTGCCTTATTTTTGCTTCCAGCATTTTCTGGTTTCTGAGCAAATTGCCGTAAAGTGGTTCGTCTTCTAAAAAGAATTGCTCCCACTATCCCCAGAACCAAAATCCACACACCACCCCAAGGAACTGCTGTAAACAGCAACCCAAAAATGTAGCCAAGACAAATAATTACACCACTGGTTTGAATCATAAGATTTTTTGTAAAAGCACCTGAGAATCTGAATTTGCATCTGACTTAAAAATAGCTAGTACACTGTGGTGGAAGTTTGCCTACCTTTAATAAGGGGATTTTACCCCTTGTTAGGTTAATTGAGATGGTAAGCTAAAAAACATCTAATTTGTATAACCGAATTAAACATAACTCTTGTGGGATGGGCATCTTGCCCACCCAGTATATGCAATTTAAATGTGGAACAGCTTAACTGGATTTATGCTGTGCTCTACTAGGGCAGCAATAGAGAAAATCGGCGTTGCTGAATTTGGCTATGAAATTCAAAAATCAAATATTCCAAACTCTTATTATCTGCGCCGGGAGCGGCTCTGCATGAGCTTTTCATCTGTTTAATCAGCAACGCCAAAAAATTTTATGCTTGTGGGGAAATATAGTCCAATACAATTCAGTTAAGCATTTCTTCCTTCTCTTTGCGACGGCAGTCGCTCATGGGGGAAACCCCCAAGACCGCGCTGCCTCTCCTTTGCGTCCTTTGCGGTTCGTTAAAAAAAATTGACTTTGACAAAGAGTTTTAGCCTTAACCCAAGCGTATTGAACTATAGTCCATCAAGTTTATACAAACAAAGCCCGCACAGGCGGGCCTTATCCTTGTAGTTTTAATGTTCTAGACTTAAGATTGAACGGTATTTCTGACCTTTAGCAATAGCCACATCATAAAGATATACCTAGCTTAAAGAATGCAAAATCAAGGGTTTGCTAACCTGCGAGGGCAGGTAAAGTCTCCTATAGCCGCGACTTATAGTTGCCCAGGCGAGTAATAAATTCGACTTTACAAACATTCTCTTACTGAGCCAGGTAACGAGTATCTCAATGTTCTGCATCCTTTGACACATAAACTCTTCTATCAAAACAATGAAAGTATTACCCAAAGAACATAAGAGGCAATTGGAATCAAAAACAGCCAATCAATAATATATTGGTAACGAGATTTAACTGTAGACTCTGAAACAGGTTGTGGTAAGACTGGCTGTGAAACAAGTTGCTGCACAACTGGCTGTAAAAGAGGTAGCTGTATGATTGGTTTTAAATCTTTGAGCAACGGAAAACCCAAGTTCTCCCTTTGCTCAACATATAAATGAGCTACCTTCCTAGCCAAATGCCGAATCCTGGCAATATAACGAGTTCTTTCCGTCACCGAAATCACACCTCTAGCATCCAGCAGATTGAATGTGTGCGAACACTTCATTACATAATCTAAGCTAGGCAAGACTAATCCTCGCTCCGTCAATTGGGTAGCTTCCTGCTCATACAAATTAAATAGCGTCAGTAGCAACTCCGGATTTGACGCTTCAAAGTTGTAGGTACACTGCTCAATCTCTCCCTGGAGGTAAACATCACCATAAGTAATGTTGTCCGTCCAATGAATTTTAGTAATTGCCTCCACTTCCTGGAGATACATCGTCAATCGCTCTAACCCGTATGTAATCTCAATTGACACAGGGCGGCAATCTATTCCTCCACACTGTTGGAAGTAGGTAAATTGAGTAATTTCCATCCCATCTAACCATACCTCCCACCCAGTGCCCCAAGCTCCCACCGTCGCATCTTCCCAGTTATCCTCTACAAATCTAATATCGTGGTCTTCAGGACGAATGCCTAAAGCCCTTAATGAATCAAGATAAATCTCCTGAATATTATCTGGCGATGGTTTGATTAGGACTTGATACTGATAATAGTGTTGGAAGCGGTTGGGGTTTTCGCCGTAGCGCCCATCCGTCGGACGACGGCATGGTTCAACGTAGGCAACAGCCCACGGTTCCGGTCCCAATGCTCTTAAAAATGTCTGAGGATTCTTAGTACCTGCCCCCTTCTCAATATCGTAGGGCTGGGCTATAAGACAACCGCGATCGCCCCAAAACTCATGCAATAAATTTATTACCGACTGAAAATTCACGCTTCACCCTTCCTTACTCAGCACAGTGCATAAACCATTGTTGCCTACAAAGAAAGCACTGTGGGCAGTTTCAGGGGTATCAAAAACCCGTCCCAAATATTTTTGGAAAAATAGTTGACAAGATAAAGGAGGTTCGTTATATTGAATAAGTGCCTGAAGCGGA
>NZ_JBALCZ010000035.1:0-65051 GCF_036917615.1 Nostoc sp. | reverse complement strand
GTTCAGCCTTTAGTGACAGTAATCTGCTGTCGGGCTGGATTAGTTATTTACGGGCTGAATACCGCGATTTACTAATCAACGAATCGCACTACTTCACTCTCTTTAATTAACTGCTCTCGTTGCGATTTTACTAGAGGCAACAGCACTGTAAATGTTGTTCCCCGTCCTTCCCCTTCACTAACTGCGTAAACTGTGCCTGAGTGCATTTCTATTAAGTGGCGCACAATTGCTAGTCCCAGCCCCAAACCATTGTCTGCTCTAGTAGTTGTGCTATCAGCTTGACGGAAGCGCTCAAATATATAAGGTAGAAAGTCAGCACTAATTCCCTTACCTGTATCACAGACAGTTATCTGGGCATTTGAGTTTACCTGCTTGAGATACACTTCAACTCGCCCCCCGTTGGGTGTAAACTTGATGGCGTTGGTTAGCAAATTCCAGACGACTTGTTGGAGGCGCTCTGCATCACCTATAACCTCACCTACTGAGGGATCAAGGTTAGACTCAACTTGAATAGCCTTAATCTCAGATGTGGGATGTACAGCTTGAATCGCTGCGTTTATTACAACTACAAGGCCAACTTTACGGTTATTTAAACGGATTTTACCTTGGACAATGCGTGAAATATCCAGGATATCTTCAATCAGTTTGCTCTGAAGTTTAGCATTCCGCTCGATTATCTCCAGTCCGTTAAAGGTAATTGCCTCGTCCAATTTTCGATTACGTATTAATTGAACCCAACCCAGCATGGAGTTGAGAGGTGTACGAAGTTCGTGGGAGACGATCGCTAAAAATTCGTCTTTAATTCGGTTAGCATCTTGGGCTTCCCGATAAAGCTGGGCATTTTCAATGGCAAACGCTGCCTGTTGGGCAAGTTCTTCAGCCATTGCTAAATCTACAATAGTGTAATGGCGTTCTGGTTGTGCAGACGCAAATACAATTGTCCCTAGCTTGCGTTTACGCACCAGCAATGGCACGACCATATAAGACTTAACTTCCAGTAGATTCAGGTCTTCCTCGTTCCATGCACTTCTCTGTAATGAAGACTCAAGAATGTTTGTAACTAGTTCCGGCTCACCAGTCCGTAAAACCTTCGGTAGTCCATAATCAGCATCGACAGAAATTGGATTGCGTTGTCGCAGTTCTCGTACTAGTGCTTCCAACTCCGGTTCAGATGCAGCTATGACTGGGTTACTGAAGACTAAGGAATTATTTTCAACCACATCTACAATACACCAATTGGCGAGGGTAGGCACTGCCAATTGCGCGACGCTAGTTAGGGTGGTGCGGTAGTCTAAGGAAGATGCTAGTACACTACTTGCTTGGGCCAGGAAATCAGAGCGCCTCTGTGCTGCTTGGGCTGTAATCCGGGCGGCTTGCTCATTGGCAAATAACTGCTCACGCTCTGACTCTAAATGCTTGCGTTTGCTAATGTCGCGCATTAGCCAGCGCAGAGTAACTGGCTTACCTTCCTGGTTACGGACGGTAACTACTGTCAAGGCAACATCAAAAGAGACTTTTTCCCGTGGTTGTAAACACACTTCCCATTCCCCACCCCGGTCGATTTGCTGCAACTGAGTTAGGTAATTAAAAAAAGCTTGATGATCTGACCTGGCGATGAAAGTAAGCAGCGGTTTACCAATCAAATATCGCTGTAAAATATTCAGGTGTATGGTAGCAGCACGGTTAGCTTCAAGGATAGTGCCATAGGTATCAGTTACTAAGTAACCATCAGGCGCAAAATCAAATAATTCTTGGTAGCGCTGACGCTCGGTCTCTACTATTATTCGTGTTGTTTGTAGTTCCTCGGAGGCGATTCTAAGTTCTTCCAAAGCGATTTGAAGTTCTTCAAAAGCTTCTACTGTTAGCTCTTGTTGTGAGTCAGGCTCACTTGCAGTACTTTGCAATAATCCCGTCACCCGTGAGCGCAATGCCTCAACTTGTTGACTAAAATCGTCTACATCCATATTGCTCACTTTGCTAACTACAGCATTTCATTAATTCGTAGCGAATTAAATTTGGTAATACCCTGCATTAACAATGAATTGGCATTGTTAATGCGTTCCCCTGCATTAAAAACTTACGCTTTTACGCAAAACTGTACTAACACTAAGAAGCGCACGTTAGAGAAAACATTAAGCAAGTATAATTCCAAATGTACGCTAAAGTCCGCTCTCTGAAGAGTTGTTCAGAAGATAGAGGTTTGTTTTTCCAATCTAAATTTTACAAAGTGAGTTAGACAGAATATAGCGATATTATTAAGCTTTGATTACTATTATAAAATAAATAATTCATAAAGAAATCCACCTAGAGTACTATACAGCAACAAACGTAATAAGTAGATTTAAGCAAATTTTTTTATAACTTAAGGAGGGACTGATGGTTACAGCAACAGTACCAGGACAACAGGTCAAAATTGGCCCAACTAAGTTACTGATTAACAATGAGTGGGTAAATAGTGTCAGCGATCGCCGATTTGAAACAATTAACCCGACTACAGGCGAGGTAATCTGCGAAGTCTCAGAAGCCGACGCCCTGGATGTAGATAAAGCAGTACAAGCAGCCCGTGCTGCTTTCATTAGTGGAGAATGGAGAAAAATATCTGCTACCCGTCGCGGCAAGTTGCTTTACAAGCTAGCTGACTTAATTGAGCAGAATGTCGATGAGTTGGCGCGGCTAGAAACTCTCGATAACGGTAAGCCATTACAAGAATCGTTAATTGACTTGGGGTTCGTCATCGCCTGCTACCGTTACTATGCAGGCTGGGCTGATAAAGTTCAAGGTAAAACCATCCCAATTAATGGGCCGTACTTCTGCTACACTCGCCATGAGCCTGTAGGTGTAGTTGGTCAAATTATCCCGTGGAATTTTCCATTAATGATGCAGGCGTGGAAGCTAGCACCGGCTTTGGCAACTGGTAATACTGTAGTTCTCAAAACAGCGGAACAAACACCATTATCAGCGCTGCGAGTAGGTGAATTGATTATTGAGGCTGGTTTTCCCCCTGGTGTGGTGAATATTTTATCAGGATACGGCCCAACCGCTGGGGCAGCGTAGACGCAAAGCGGCTTGTCGTCAGACATCGCTCGTCACATGGATATTGACAAAGTTGCATTTACTGGTTCCACTGAAGTCGGGCATCTAATTATGGAAGCAGCTGCCAAAAGTAATCTGAAACGCGTCACTTTGGAATTGGGTGGTAAGAGTCCTAACATCGTCTTTGCCGATGCGGATATGAATGCAGCGATCGCAGGTTCCCACGATGCCATATTCTTTAACCAAGGGCAATGCTGCTGTGCTGGTTCGCGGTTATTTGTCGAAGAAAAATGCTATGACGAGTTCGTCGCCAGAACTGTAGAAAGAGCTAGAGCGCGGGTTGTCGGGAATCCTTTCGATGCCAACACACAACAAGGGCCGCAAGTAGACAAAGACCAATTTGATCGGGTGATGAGCTATATCGAATCTGGAATGCGCGAAGGTGCCCAGATGCTATGTGGTGGTAATCAAGTCGGCGACAAGGGTTATTTTATCGCACCCACAGTCTTTGCCGATGTCCGCGATCACATGAAGATTGCCCAAGAGGAAATTTTTGGCCCAGTGATGAGTATCATCAAATTCAAAGATATCGACGAAGTTATTCAACGGGCGAATGCCACAATGTACGGACTCGCCGCCGCTGTGTGGACTCAGGATATCACCAAAGCACACACAATTGCGAACAATCTCCGGGCTGGTATTGTGTGGGTAAACTGCTACGACGTATTCGATCCTGCTGCACCCTTCGGTGGATTTAAGCAATGTGGTATTGGTCGGGAACTCGGCGAATATGGCTTGCAGCAATATACCGAAGTTAAGACTGTTACCATCAAATTGTAGTTCGACTTGAGTCTAGCTTTAGCCATGTTCATCCCCCTAAATCTGAAAAAAATCGGTTTTAGGGGGATGAACGTGATATTTGATATGGGGTGGGCATGATAAATAGACGTTGCATACAACCCTAAGAAAATTCTAATGATAAATGCGATCGCTACTAGATTTCGCCAACTTATGGCTGCCAGAAAAAGCCCGATTGGCTATTTTCAGGACTTACGCAACTGGCACAATGCGATCGCTAACAAATAGTACTTTAGTACTATAAGACTGGACATAAAATGAACTAGAGTACAAATGTAAATTGTTCCTTTTCACACCAAACTTTTGGGCTGCTGCTCAGGCTACTGTAACGAATACTTTTGAATATGAAGTTTACTAAATTAGACAGGACTTACGCAAAATAATGTATTTTTGTGATTGCGGGAGCAAAGCAATCCCAGTCTTAACGAGATTACAACTCTTATCGGAATTGGAAATTAACTCATGAGCCTTCTTTGGCAAGTTGGGCTTTTGCTTGTTGCCACAAGTTTTCTAACTCATCCAAACTGTAATCAGAAAGGGGACGGTTAACAACTGCCTCCATTTTTTCTAATCGCTGCACAAATCGCTGATTTGTGCCTTGCAAAGCAGCGCTGGGGTCAAGATTATGCCAACGAGCTAGCTGAATAACTGCAAACAGTAAATCGCCTAATTCTGCTTGTTGTCGTTCTGGTGTTTCCTCAGCTAAAGCCTGCTGAAACTCTCCCAACTCCTCATGAAACTTATCCCAAACGCCCTGAATATTTTCCCATTCAAACCCGATCGCCGCAGCCTTTTGAGAAATCTTCATTGCCGCCGTCAGTGGGGGAAGGGTGCGCCCATAACGACCGAGTTTAGCACTAAGTTTTTGCGCCTCTGGAGATGCTTCGCCTTTTTCCGCAGCTTTGATTTGTTCCCAATTTTGCCGCACCTCATCCACACTTGCCACCGACACATCACCAAACACATGGGGATGACGGCGAATCAACTTTTGGGAAATCCCCTGAGTTATTTCTTTGAGGGAAAATTGTCCAGATTCGCTAGCGATTTGGGCTTGCAGTACCACTTGTAATAATAAATCGCCTAACTCTTCGGCGATCGCACTTTTATCCCCACTCTTAATCGCGTCCACCACCTCATAAGCTTCCTCAATCACATAAGGCGTCAGCGTTTCGGGAGTTTGTGCCAAATCCCACGGACAACCCCCATCAGGCGATCGCAATTTCGCCACCACCTCAATCAATTCCTGCAACGCCGCCAAAGTCTCATTTTGATTCACTTCCATACCTCTGCGTACCTTTGCGTACCTTTGCGTTTAAAAAATTATTTTTTTATCTTCGGCCGACGACTACCACTCCGCGTCACTTTCCGCTTCTTGATTTTGCCACTAGGAAGCAACCCCCGAACGCCCTGTTTTTGAAAGCGCTTGTATGCCGAACCGCCCCAATCGCTGAGAGAATGACTCATCGCACCGAGTTCCAACCCCAAAAAGAGGGCGATATATTCAGTATCGTAATCCACGAGCGATCGCCCCACAGTTTGTCCCAAATCCTGCCAAGTAAAGCTCAGATTCCATAACTTTTGGGCGATCGTCAAAACGAAAATTGCCAAGATAGCTAGCAAACAGCCGAGATAAAGTATCCGTAGAATCGTGCCAATAATCGGCCCGTGGGATAAAAAAGAACGGTGACGGAGACTTTTTTGATAAGGTAGCCAAATCCAGCGCAAGAAACCCCAGCGTTGAAATTGCACAGAGTAAATATCCAAATCGGGGCCAAACATCAGCCCTCCAAATAAAAAGCCGCCTGCAACCAACAAAGTCGCATTGCTACTGCGAGTCTGCCAGAAAGTAACGCCCGCCACCAATGGCAGAGCATACATAGTAATGCGATCGTGCGTTCGACCAGAGGGCATCCTAAATCCTGTTAGCGATAGCGGGGCGTTTAGCCCGTGCTGAGTAACTGAATACTGAGTCAGTATAAGAGAAAAAAAGATTTTCCCAAAACTACTAGCGCCACGCGAAATATTTTGCTATATTAATAAAGGATTAGTCAAAAGGGCGGTTAGCTCAGTTGGTAGAGCGCCTGCCTTACAAGCAGGATGTCATCAGTTCGAGTCTGGTACTGCCCATTAAGTAAATTAAGGCTAGAGACAGCTTAAATGCGGTTTCTAGCCTTTTTTAATTTGTGGTATTTCCTAACTATGGCAGAGGACGCTGGCGAATCTGATCGTGACTTAATTTTTTTGCACAATGTCTCACTAATTCTGTAATTTCTTAATCTCTGCATCTCTAAACGGATTCTTCCCCGCCCGTAAATCTTTCACCCAGCGCTGCCGTTGTGCTTTACTATCTTTATCGTCAGTCTGGGCGATGTATGCTTCAAAGTCCTCAATTGCCCCTTGATAGTTGCCTGTCAGCGCTCTAGCTAAGCCACGACTATCACGAATGTTGCCATCTTCAGGTGCAAATGCAACAGCTTGTTCACAGGCTGATAACACATCAGCGGCTTGTTTTTGTAGATAGTAGTAAATAGATACCGATGTTAGAGACTGCAACGCTGGCTCTATAAAAACTGGCAAGCGGAAAATCATTAGTTCCATACCATTACCTTCTTGCAGACTAGCTTGGCGACATAGTGTATTCCAAGAATCAACAGGAATTTCGACTTTTGGATCAAACTTTAGAGCTTCGGTATAATCTGCTAACGCTTCCTTAAACTTTTTCTCTTGTAAGCGGCTGTTTCCTTCATCAACTGAGCCTTCAGCCTTGCCTTTGTTGAGAAACTCTTTTGCTCTCGCCTGGAAATCAAAATTTAATTTATTATCCCACTGCTGTGCTTGGCGGAACTTTTCAACAGCGCCATTAATATCATCATTTCGCGCTAACTTCTCACCTTGGATGACTAACACTGTCGCCCCCAGCGCCTTCTGTGATGGAGTTTGGCATGATTCCAATTCTTCTAAGACTTCTGGATGGGCAATGAAGTAATTATTCAGCAAGTTGCAACTACTGTGTAATAAATTATCAAAATCCAAGTCCCATAAAATCACAGTCTTGTCATTACTGCCAGAAGCCAGTGTCTTGCCATCGGGGCTGAATCCGACGCTTAAGACCGTACTGCTATGCCCAGTCAGGGTTTTGATGGCTTTGCCTGTGCTGACATCCCAGAGTTTGATCGTCTTGTCATTACTGCCAGAAGCCAGTGTCTTGCCATCGGGGCTGAATCCGACGCTATAGACCGAACTGCTATGCCCTTCTAAAGTATTAACCTCTATAGCTTTATTCTCTACCCAGTCTTTTTGAGCCAAAGCCACCTCAGCTAAAAAACTGTAATCCTTGGCTAATTCCCTTGGCTGGTTGTTAGTTTGATGTATTACTAAAGCTTCTTCCGAAAGACTCTGCAACGTTTCCCACTTTTGCAAGTCTCGCAAGATATCACCGAATTTAACTACTGCATTAGCAATTAAATCTGGACTTTGAAACTGGTTAATAAATTTAATATACTCTTGAACATAATACCAAGTCGCTTGCCAATCTGGATGATTGATATCTTGATGTTTAAAAGCTTTGAGATAATAACAAACGCCAATCTCACCGAGGATGGTTGCTTGTTTTTCTAAATTATTACTTTCCTGCCAAAGTTCTAAAGCTTTGTGATAATGCTCTAAAGCCGAATCTTTGTGATTATTTATCTGTTTAACAAAACCTAATAAAGATTCTAACTTAGCTTTAATTTCTAAATTATAAACATCTGACTGATTGAGTAAATATCTTTGCGCTGTTTCTAACTCATTTTCCAGTTTGATATATACATCTTTACTAAGTTTTAAGTTCTTACTAAACCATTGATTAGCAGTTTCGATGATAAAATCTACTAATTCTTGTGTTGATATGTCAAAATTTCTCGTAGTTGCCCAACTTTCCAAATCCGGCGCAAGCTGGATTAGTTGCTTATAGATTTCATCGTCAATCCACAATACTAAGGGAAAAGCAAAATTCTTGCGAAACTCTTCCCGCACCTGATTAGCAGAAGTTAACATCACAGACAAATTCTGCACTGATTCCAAACCCACAACCATCACACAGGCTGGTATTTCTTCGCCGAATTCTTCCTGAATCGCAGTATAAAGAGTTTTGCGAGATTGCTGCACTGCCAAAACACGAATTTCGACTTGACAAATTTCCCGCAATTTCTGGATGAGGCGATCGCGCAAACTAGCATAATTACACCGGGACAAAATCAGCTTAAACTGTCCCACAGAGGACTCAATCGCCCAAGCTAATTGTGCAACAGAGCGATTGCTATTTACATGGTCATCTTCTGGTGGTTGCTGTGTACTCATAAAGCTAATATGCTTTTCGGGTGCGAATTTTTACCATATATTTTGACGTTGAGTCAACATATCCCGCCTTGCACTCAAGTGCAAGGCTAATTGCTTCCAGTCCACTAAAGTGGACTGGAAGCAATTATTAGTCCTCTTGAGAGGACTTTAGCTATTAGCCAGAGATTTTAATCCCTGGCGGGTGAGTAGGTAAGCGAAAGATACTTCACTGCAACTCCCTTGCTTCAGCCAAAATGGGATTAACATCAAACCAAGACTCGCTACCATCCCGATATTCAAACACAAACCGACTGCGGATCAGTTTTTGATATCCCTGGTCATCACTCACCTTTTTCCTTTCCTTGACATGACGTAACAATTGCCACTCATCATCAGAAATCGGCAACATTATTTCATTGCGACGAGAACGAATAACTTGCTCTAAGGTGTCACGGGTTAAGGGAAGACTCATTTCTTCCATAATCCAGGTATTCAGCAGCCTCAGCACGTCGCGCACATGACCACCGCTCATTTTACATAACCGCTCTAGGCTAGCAGCACTATCAAAAATCTCAGTAGCTTGATTTAAACGCTCCTCTGGTGTCAAGTCAGGAAAAGCTCTAGCTAATACCATCTGCTGCATGAGTGCCATTCCCTCTACATGAACACTACCATCAGTCCTTTGTATAGGTACCATTGGTAATACCTTGGGATCTTCTGGGAAACGCTGAGTCAGCATTCCGTAATCATTGGAAAACTTCAAAGCCAAGGGCATAGTGTAGAGGAGATGACAATTAAGCCTTGTCAAAAACTCACCCTGATCGACAAATAAATATTCTTGCTGCGGACGACCCCAAGGTTTGGCACGATTATCTATACGGTCAAGATTATCGACAATTACCACCAGACCATTTTTACCCTGCTGTTTGAGTTTAGCCACGGCAGGTTCCAACAATTCTTGATTAATCACTTCCAGCAGTTTAGTTTTTTGCGGTGCCAAATACTGATTGAGTTTTTCTCGCAGCGTTGGGTCATTTTTCATCTTGGTAGTGATTTCCCCAATGCCTACAGACAGAGAAAGTTTTTCTTTTTCA
The DNA here is from genome assembly GCF_036917615.1 of Nostoc sp. Classification (GTDB taxonomy): domain Bacteria; phylum Cyanobacteriota; class Cyanobacteriia; order Cyanobacteriales; family Nostocaceae; genus Nostoc. The sequence goes on along the minus strand of NZ_JBALCZ010000035.1, from coordinate 55,746 downwards.
GAGGTGACACCAAAATCGCCGACATTGGGAACCTTAACTTTTACCCCCGTCACCTCAGAGTTTAAGACCTTCCAAGCCCCTTGGAGCAACTTATTAAACTTATTGGGTGACTCCAGTGTAATTTTATCCAGACTTTGACTCACCCGACGAGCGATACCTTCGGTGGGCTACGCCAACGCCAGCAGCACATCAGCAATATCGACATCGGTCATTTCCAGGTCATCACTGGACTCAAAATAGACGACGTGAAAGCCTAATTTTTCCAGTTCTGCCTGTAACCGTAATAGTTCTGTCGATTTACCACAACCAATATGCCCAGTAAATAAAGTGCAGGTGGGTTCATTGGGCTTCAAATAAGTAATTTTCTGCTTCAGCTTGCCAAGAATATCACCACCTCGGACTGAAGAAAAATCTATGTAATACTTGCCATCAGAGCTATTGTTGACAAACAGAGTTCTGCTGGGGTCGCTAACTTGATAAAATTCCCGTAAATCTATGGGCATAAAGCTGGTAGTGCAATTATCTCGTATTGTCCTAGATATCCTTGTGCAAAAGGATAAAGTTATTTACATCTTTGCATCTCAATATTTCGGATTTGCTGCCTCAAAGGTTGATATTACCTCTGTTCTCTCTTCCTCTGTGTTCTCAGTGCCTCTGCGGTTCGTTAAAGAAGATTGAAACCACAGAGACGCTGAGAACACAGAGAAATAAGAGTGTAAAGATGTAAGTAATATTAAGTTATCTGCAAAAACCTATACTTTTTTTTGATACTATTTAAGACCGGACTCTTTAAATATTGATTGACGTATGAGCAAAGGTACCCTGTTTGACAAAGTTTGGGACTTACACACCGTTGGTACACTTCCCTCAGGGCTGACGCAACTATTTATCGGGCTTCATCTAATTCATGAAGTCACCAGTCCCCAGGCTTTTGCTATGTTACGTGAGAGGGGTCTAAAAGTACTGTTTCCAGAGCGTACCGTTGCCACAGTCGATCATATTGTGCCCACAGAAAATCAGGCGCGTCCCTTTGCCGATAGCTTGGCAGAGGAAATGATTCAGGCGCTGGAAAATAACTGTCAAGAAAATAACATAACTTTTTATAACATTGGTTCTGGCAGTCAGGGTATAGTTCATGTCATCGCTCCAGAACTAGGAATCACCCAGCCAGGAATGACGATCGCTTGTGGAGATAGTCACACTTCCAGTCATGGGGCATTTGGTGCGATCGCATTTGGTATCGGTACTAGCCAAGTCCGGGATGTTCTCGCTTCCCAAACTCTTGCCCTTTCTAAACTGAAAGTCCGCAAAATTGAAGTTAACGGCACTCTCAACCCTGGAGTTTTCGCCAAAGATGTCATCCTGCATATCATCCGCACCCTTGGCGTTAAAGGTGGCGTAGGCTATGGCTACGAATTTGCAGGTACGACATTTGAGCAAATGAATATGGAAGAGAGGATGACAGTTTGCAATATGGCGATCGAAGGCGGTGCTAGATGCGGCTACGTCAATCCCGATCAAGTCACCTACGATTACCTCAAAGGCAGAGATTTTGCACCCAAAGATGTAGATTGGGATAAAGCAGTGGCTTGGTGGGATTCGATCAAGAGCGATGCTGATGCCCAATACGATGATGTAGTGGTATTCGACGCGGCTGAAATTTCTCCTACTGTTACCTGGGGGATTACTCCCGGTCAAGGTATCGGTGTCAACCAGTCAGTACCTCAACCGGAAGAACTGCTTGAAGAAGACCGATTCATTGCCGAAGAAGCTTACCGCTACATGGATTTGTTCCCCGGTCAACCCATCAAGGGTACCAAAATAGATGTCTGCTTTATTGGTAGTTGCACCAACGGCAGAATTAGTGATTTACGGGAAGCTGCGAAAATCGCCAAAGGTCGCCACGTTGCAGAGGGAATCAAAGCCTTCGTTGTCCCTGGTTCTGAAAGGGTAAAGGAAGAGGCGGAAGCTGAAGGACTGGACAAAATCTTTGAGGAAGCCGGATTTGAGTGGCGTGAACCGGGATGTTCCATGTGCCTAGCCATGAACCCCGACAAGCTACAAGGAAGACAAATCAGTGCTTCCTCCTCTAACCGCAACTTTAAAGGAAGACAGGGTTCATCCTCCGGTCGGACATTGTTAATGAGTCCGGCGATGGTCGCCACTGCTGCGATTAAAGGCGAAGTTTCTGATGTGCGCGAGTTGCTCTAACCCCACCCCTAACCCCTCCTCAGTTGCGGGGAGGGGAATGGAGAAATCTCAATAATTCAAGTAAAAATTTAAATTTATGGTGAGTGAAGTTAAAACAGTTTCAGGGCGCGGTATACCTTTAGTGGGCAATGATATAGATACCGATCGGATTATTCCGGCGCGATATTTGAAAGCCGTTACCTTTGATGGGTTAGGCGAAGGCGCGTTTATTGATGACCGGACAGCACTCAAAGGTGAACATCCCTTTGACCAACCCCAGTACCAAGGCGCGAAGATTTTAATAGTCAATAGAAATTTTGGCTGTGGTTCATCACGAGAACATGCACCCCAAGCGATCGCAAAATGGGGAATCCAAGCTTTAATCGGTGAAAGTTTCGCCGAAATCTTTTTCGGTAACTGTGTGGCGATGGGTATACCTTGTCTGACAGCCGATGCTGCTACTGTTAAACAACTGCAAGAGTTAGTGGCTGCCAATCCTCAAGCTGCCGTGACAGTGAATTTGGAAACCTTGCAAGTGCAAATTGGTGATTACACTGCCGCAGTTGCGATCGAAGAAGGGACTAGAAGCACATTTATTTCTGGGACTTGGGATGCTTGCGGTCAGTTGGTGGCGAATGCTGACCAAGTTCGGGCAACTGCTGCAAAATTACCCTACCTCGGTTGGGGCAATTTAGCCGCGAGTTAGAAGTGTGATTCTTTTGTTTCTCTCGAAACTAAGTTTCAGACTTTCAAGTGTAAGATATAGCTTTTTCGTCGTAGGGGGACAACATTGTTCATTGGTGTCAACTTAAGCCAAAACTTGATATCGTTTTGCTTGGTTTATTGATTCTGGGTTTGGGCTATTTTTGAGCATTTGGTGTATCTCCCTTACCCTGCATGGGTTTGAGGCTTGTTTCTCCCTCAAAAATGTTTAAGTCACCTTAGTCACTATCTTGACTCACTAGCTAGATTTCAGGTACAACATTGTTGTGCCCTTAAAGTGTCTTGCGTCCAAATCCTGATCTGAGGCTCTGTCTCTATTACTGACAGTTGAGTTAAGTAGCCCTACAGCCTTAATTTTCATATTTAAGTTAGGAATGAGTCTGATTTTGCAATTTAATTGCAGATTAAAAAGTGACTTTTTTACTTAAAGTCATAGACATATTACATAGGATATACAGTATTACAGTCAAACATGAATTATTTAATCTATATAATTAGATCACATATGTTCAGTAATATATCTAATTCAATCACATATATTACTAGCTTTAATTCTTGCTATAATAGAATTGCGCTAAAAAAGGGTAGAGTTCCTAAATAACATTGAAACTCTACCACTATGTAAGTTAGTAAAGTTGGCACTTTGCTAACCTGTATATTCTAAACCTTGCTTAATGTCCTAATGACACAATGCTAAGCCCTAGGATGATTAACCCTAGGGTAGTTAGCTGTGTCAGCATAGCAAAACCAAAATAAGCATATAGATTGCTCATTTTTTCTTCCTTTTTGTTTATTCAACTGTCGGTACACAATTCATAAAAACGACCCGCGTCCAAACACAACTCTGGACGATATTATGATTTGATGTGCCTTTAAATTATAGCAGTCACAAAGATAATTTATCTGCGTTTATTTGTGTGAATTTGCGATTTAATTAGAAGAATATCGATTCTGATAAATTTAAATCAGAGCAATCATATAGAGCAATCTCTCTTAGTTTAATTGTCAAGCGATCGCTATATCTATGCTTTCATTACTACATGGAAAACTAGAGAAATTTCTTATATTAACAAACTTAATATTTTGATTAAGTTGTGTTAAATTTTTCGCGAATAATTTTCAACTATGCAACGAATTTATTGTGTTTGAGGACTTGACTAAAAACAGTCACTTTTGATATCCTCAAATTACTCGAGAAGATTAGCACTAAGTTTAACTTTTTTAGCTCATTTCTCAAATTTATGTTGTTACTTTGAAAAAAACTAGCAATGCCTTCCGCAATCTCAATTTGTAACAGTAAGATTTAACTTGTTAAAGATGGCTTGTAATTATACAACCATTTAGAAAAATCTTCATTGAGCGTTATTTGCCGTTGCTGTGTCTGTCCAGGAGATGTCGATGTGTCGTCGTAGTAGCGCATCTCACCCAAAGCACTACGAGCTTGAATGATTTTTGTCCGCTCAATGCGACGCTGTTCGTAGCTGGTGAGAGCTTCTTGGAGATTAGCTGACTGGGAAAAACACTCTCCCAGTTCGTATGCATCTTCAAAAGTGGTATTTGCTCCCTGTGCCATCGCAGGTGCCATTGGATGAGCAGCATCGCCTAAAAGAGTAACTCTGCCTTGACTCCAGTGAGTCAACGGAGAGCGATCGCAAATTGGCCCCTCCCAAATTTGCTCGGCTGGTGTCGCTTCGACCACCGCCCGAAAGGATTTATCCCAATCAGCTAATTCATGGAGAATGCGAGATTTCACTTGATCAGCACTGTGGGAAAGAGAGTACTCAGGCGATAACTTCCGACTAATCCAACTGGTATAGCCGCCGCCCACATTGAGAATGTACATAAACTGTTTATTGCCTTTGACAAAAACTAGTTCATAGTCATTAAATAGCTCGTAGTGATATTTGATAACGGCACGCCAACACATACTACCAATATAATTAGGCTTACCCTCGCCAAATAAAGTTTCTCTAATTACAGAGTTGACGCCATCAGCCCCAATCAGCAAATCTGCATATACCGATTTTTCGCCATCAAAATTAATTTCCACACCGTTTTCATCTTGCTCAAAGCCGATGCAGCGATGATTGAGGTGAATGATGTCAGATGGCAATCTAGACGCTAAAACTTGCTGCAAACGATACCACCAAACAGTCAACAACGGTTGTCCATATTGCTCTAAGTATTTGGTTGCGTTAGTTCGGATTGTTTCTCCCTGAATATTCTTTAAAACCGTGTGGTGAACCTCGCATCCTGAACTTTTGAGGGATTCGACTATTCCCGGCGCGATCGCATCTAAAAAATTCAAGCCGTTAGGAGCCAGTCCTAGTCCAGTTCCAGCTGGACGAAATTCTTGGGCTTTTTCGTACACTTGAACGTCTATCCCTTGGCTTCTCAATGCTATAGCAGCAGCCAAACCACCTGGGCCAGCACCGACAATGGCAACTTTCTCTACTATCGGTTTGGATAATTTCTGAGTTAGATTTTCCATGTTATTAGGTTTATTAGATGGGCTAAAACAATATTTAGTAGGGAATTATATCAAATCTTAAATAGAGATTTTTAAATATAAGATTTTTGCATATGATCCAAATGTTATTTAGAGCCTACCTCTAACATTACTATGAATCATTAATTCTGCCATTGCGATCGCTCCGAAGTGTATCTGGCTTCTCTTGCATCCCAATTATAGCTTTACTACGTGACGGGGTGGCTGTAAAGCTTTGAGCGACAATCACAATCACAATCCACAATACAATTGCCATCCCAGCTTCAATCGGCACAATTAAAACTTGTGTGTGAAAATTTGCCAACACGCCCGATTAGCTTGTGGGATGCGGAATATGGCTGTGCTAGTTTTGTGAAACTCCGTGAGTGAAGAAATATAAAATATTTTTCCATGAGTGCCGCTCTCTAATGTATAAAGTAAAAACAGATAGAAAACCTTGCTATTGCCCGTGAACATGGAGATAAAATTATCATTTTTAATACCTGGAATAAAGCGACGGGACAATTATTGATAACGGAAATGATTAATCTTGTAAATAATGATAATAGATGTCGCACTAGCCAAATTTTTACAGAAGATGGAAAATTAAAAGGCATAACGTTAATAGTTGAGAAGCGAATTTCTATTTGAAAAATTGATGACGAATTATTGACCACAATTCAGGGATTAGCACAAGATGGTAAACTTTACCCCATGCAAACAGCCTTTATTACCCATGATGCTTTTCAATGTGGCTATTGCACATCGGGTCAAATTGTATCAGCAGTGGAAATGATATTAGAAGAACCGCCAAAATCGGAGGCATAAATTAGAGAAAAGATGAGTGGAAACTTTTGCCATTGTGGAGCATATTCTAATATTATTGCGGCGATTCGGGATGTGCGATGGCTAGGCAATATGCAAAAGTGCAATCGCTTTTTTTCTAGCTGCGATGCCTACGGCGGCAAGCTACGCCATTCAGGCAACATTATGGTTAATTAAGATCATCAGTGATCCGGTAGTCTCTGCAAGCCAATTACTACTGAGTCGCATCATCTCTGCAATCCAACGCGAAAGCTCATGGACAGCTAAACGGCTAAAATCTCTGGCTGAATTTAGTTCTGGGCAACTGCGCTTAGTTACGTTTGTGCGATCGCTAGTCAATGAGATAGTCATAGTATCCTGGGTATTAATTGTGATATTTTGGTTAGCTCGTTGGCAAGGCATTGCAGATGCATAACCAAATGCTGGTCAAAATTCCACTTTACCCGTTGTAGCCTTAATTACACCTGAAGAGAAGTTTGCTGTGGGACGCAAACTTGATGATATATTTGCCTCTCCGTCTTTGAAAGGTTATCGCATTATTGGCGTTGGCGTAGCCCGCCGCACGAGGTCTATTCGATGACTTAAAGGGTTTTCGGTATCTCCCTTATAAAAAGTTATTTATCCTTAACCAATGTTTTATAATGCCCCTTAACTACAGTATCTAGCTCAAGTTACCGCAGATTCAGGGGAAAAATTTGATGAACCAGGGGCAACGTACTCCTAAATCAAGGAGATATTTGACTGAATTAGTTCAGACTTATATTGTTAAAGCTTTACACGCTGCAAGACAGTGGCGCGTACAACTAATACGATGGTTGTACAAGTATTCTGCGTGGGGTGTTGCATCCCTATTCTTGGTCGGAGTTAGCTTGAGTATCGTGATGGCTGCCTGCTCTCCACGTAATGTCAATAATACTGGTAATGCTAGTGCAACTTCCCAGAGTGATGTAACCCTAACGTTTGTTTCCTACTCCGTTACTAGTGCAGCATACCAGCAGATCATTCCCAAATTTATCGCACAGTGGAAGAAAGAACATAACCAAAACGTCACTTTCAATCAAAGCTATGATGGCTCAGGTTCCCAGACTATTGCCGTGATTGACGGTAAAGAAGCTGATGTGGTACATCTGTCACTTGCCCTTGACATTAATAAACTTGTTGAGGCAGGTTTTATTCAACCGGGTTGGGAAAAAGAAGCGCCTAATGATGCAATTGTTACCAAATCTCTAGATGCGATCGCTATCCGTCAAGGTAATCCCAAAAATATCAAAACTTGGGTAGATTTAGCACGAGATGGCGTAAATGTGGTGACACCTGACCCTAGAACCTCTGGTGGTGCTCGCTGGAACTTCCTTAGTCTTTGGGGATCTGTGACAAAAACTGGCGGAAATGAAAATCAAGCAATAGACTTTATCTCCAAAGTCTATAATAATGCACCTTTATTACCTAAAACTGCTCGCAATGCCAGCGAACTGTTTTTCAAAGATGGTCTAGGTGATGTTCTGCTCAACTATGAAAACGAGATGATTTTATCAGCAGAAAATGGCGATAAAATTTCATATGTTGTGCCTGATGTCAATATCTCTATCGACAATCCTGTTGCTGTTGTAGACAAAAATGTCGATAAACACGGTACTCGCCCGATTGCGGAAGCGTTTATCAAATTTATTTACACCCCAGACTCGCAATGAGAGTTTACCAAATTAGGATTTCGTCCCGTTGACCTGACTGTTACAAAAGAAGTGGAAGGCAAATTTCCCAAAATTAAAACTATCTTCAAAGCTCAAGATTTAGGAGGATGGGATGAAATACAAAAGAAATTCTTTGATGAAGGTGCAATATTTGACAAAATTCGAGCGAAAAAGTTTTAAATATTAGGCTTGCAGTTATTACAGAATAGAGCCCAGTAGAGTGGGCATTACAATGCCCACTCTACAAGCGACGAACTATTGACTAGAAATCATCCGATAAAACAACTTTTAGCTTGGTGTTAAGTTCCGGTTCAAAATCACTTCCTTCAGCTACATAATTAATCTCTCCTCCTCCTTCTAAAGCACCAGGGCCACCACAGGCCTTAATTAAATCAACACCGTCCTTTACTTTAATATCTTGACAACCGAATTCAAGTCCATTTGGACCAGTAATTTGAATCTTATTGATTGTTCCAGTTTCACCAATAGGTAAGAAAAGTTTAGCAGAGCGAACAACTGTTTTACTTTGTAAAGGAATTGTTTTATTGATACTGAAGTTACCTGCACTAATTTGAGCTTCTTCGGTGATACTTAAGGTAGCAAAGGTGCTTGGAATTGCCATCGCTGATCTAGGGAAACAGAACACCAGAAATGACAGAGTAAATGCCAAAATAGTTGCCAAGTACATGGACTTTTTTAGTGAATTCATGATAATTTTCTTTGTTCAATTTGTAATTTTTAGTGCAAGCTAGAAGGCAAGTTACCTCTTTTGCTCTACTAAAGAAGCTACGATATCAACTAAAAAATGTATTTAATAGTACCCCTAAGGGTACTATTACCCCTTAGAGTCATATAAATTGTGTTGCAAAAAGTGGCGAAGGTTTGATAAAAGCGTTGAAAGCGGATTATTCAGTAGCCAGAAACACCCCGTTAATCAACTCCAAGCAACCGTACCCTGCAAGAAGCAGACAATCGGTAATCAACCAATCATTTTTTCTAAAGCGATTTGCAAATCTTTTGTCAAATCGCTCACAGCCTGTCTAGCTGCATAGTGATCGCCCTGACAATTTTGAGAGCGTTCAGTAACTGAAATTGGTTCCCCTACGGTGATTTGTGCTTGTCGCAAACCTAACCTCGGTCGCCCCGGAAGCGTTGTATCCTGAATTCTAGAAAGCATATCGAATACAAGCAAAGCTGTTTCCGCAAACCGTTCCGCAGTCGGTTGTTCCTGAATATAACTAGCTGTGACTGCAACAAAACTTTCCACTATCCGCATATGCCGCATTCGCAAGTCTGCTTCTTGGGCAATCCAGTCTGCCAAACCACGTTTAAAGGGTGGTAAAGCATTAATATCTGGCAAATCTTCCCGATAAATGTAATTCCAGCCAGCCTCTTCCAAACGGCGACAGCGGTCAATAAAATTACCCTGCGCCTGAACTCCAAAATATTGTTCGGCAACTTGTAAAGACTTATCTAGTAAGCGATGCAGTCGGGCAATCAACACCTGATTAGGACTAGCAGATTCATCAGTTGAGATGGTTTTTGGGATGTCTTGATGATAGAAGCGACGATAAAACTCTTCCATCTCGGTAATCAGATATTCAGCCAATTTACACAGGCGTTGATAGTAAATCTCTTCGCGCTCGCCCGAATCAATTTCTATTATCGGCAAGCCACTATCAGCTTCCAATTTACTCAATAGCCAATCCAGTCTAAACCAAGGTGGCTCAACGTAGCGATATTGGATAGCGATCGGCACAATGATCACAGTCTCAGAACGGTTGGCTTTTTGCAAGTCTTCTACACACCAGAATCCCAATTGAGCAACACCAGGTTCCAGTGGGCTAACAATACCACTATGACCATTAGTACCGCCTTCCGGTGCAACTGCGATCGGTAGTTCGCCATTAGCAAACAACTGCCGTGCTGTTTGAATAGCTTGGCGATCTAGTCGCCTACCACGATGAACCGGCACACCTCCAATCCGAGAAAACAACCAACCCAGCCAATCTCCAGCCCAAACCGTCATCCCCCGGTCATAGAGAAAATAGCTGTGAACAAGCGATCGCAGTCTAATACCTTCCTGACGAGCAACCTGTGGCACAATGCGAGAAAGCAAATACAGCATACACAGAGGATCTTCTACCTCTGGGTGGCGAAATGCTAACAAAAAGCGAATCTTTCCAGCCTGAAATTGTTGATAAAGTTCAGCTAATACCTCAACATTTTTGGCTTCAACACGGACAATACCAGCCGTTAGCCAAGGTCGAGTGCGGAACCGTAGTGCGATCGGCAGTAACCACCGAACAATCTTGAGTACCAGCGGGTTCAACCGTTGGGGAATAAATTTCAGTGGTGGTTGAGTAGACTGAATCGATCTAGGCAAGTCGCTCTCCAGATTGTATTTCTAGCGATTGTACAACGTGAGGTCTTGGTTTTGCGTAGACCCGCAGCCTCTTATAGTTAGACATCGCTCAGTTTTACCTCTTCAACGATAGACCTAAATATCGGATAAAAAATTATTTTGCATGTTTAGGAAAATTTCGGAATAAATAGCCAAACACTGCTAAGTTCAACAAGAAAATCAATATTTTTATAGTAGAGATACCCAGAATCAATTCATAAATCTCTGGTGGAATACTGATACCGACAAGTCCTAACACCAAGACATGTGCCCAGCGCTTTTCGTACCATAAACCAACGGCTTCAATAGTAGTAACAATAGCATAGATTCCTGTTCCAATGCCGCTAAATGCCAAAGTTCTGGGATTTAAATTAATAACTTTCTTTAAAAGCCAATCAATAATTATCGATTTTCCTTCTAAAACATAATTTTCTGAAAAAACCTCTAGAGTTTGATAATTTTTTAATGTCAATAATAAAGCGAGCGAAGTAACCATAAGCAGCAAGGCAGTAAATGATTTGTAAAAAACAATTGCCATTAATCCCAATGGACGCTTTTTCAAACAACCCCCTAAGTATATATAAGCCCAACTTTGATTAACTGGCTCTGGATGATGCCAACTAAGACGCCTATTGTAGCAATACTTAATCGCCCCATCTTTACCATTTTCCCCTTTGTCCAAACAAGTAAACTCAATTTTGAGTATTACGCTATTCCTGACAGCTTCATAGCTTCACCCAAATGGTTGAGAAACATTCAACCCATCGGATTAGCTAAGTGTAGGAGGTTAAGGTTTAGAACAAAGAAGACACTGTTACTAGAAATAAAGTGATTAAACCTTACATGGTTAAGGATAACTCTATGAAACTTGCAACTTTGATTAATTCTGTAGTTATTATTGGTGCTTTTGCCCTTACATCTGGAATTGCTAACGCTGAACCACCCACAAATAACAACTATGCTGATGCTGGGCAAACAAATATAGCTATCAACTCTAACACATTAAACAGTAGTTATAAGAATGCCAGCTACCTGAAACCCTTTAATCTCGTTTCTCTTGCTTATCAAGGTGGTTTAGAGCAGCAAGGCATTCCTAGTGGGGGAACTTTGATTTTTGAACGCCAGAACAAAAATATTGTTGCGGAAGATTTAGTTAAGGCTGCTGTCAGTGCTAACAAATTACCGCCGCAAATTTTAAAGGATCAAAATTACCTTAGTGCTGTTAAGTCAGAGTTCACCTCCTTATCCAGAGATTTCTCTAACTAAGTACGGTTTCGGATAGGGGCAATTAGATGCAAGACCAACTTCCCTCTCCTCTTACTCCTTGTATACTAAGGAAAATAAGCCCATTCCCGATGAAGGAATGGGCTTTTGATTAACATAGTATGTGCGTAGGCTAGCAAGAACCGCAGGCATCGTACATTGAGATAAATCATATCCAATGGAGGTTAGCGGACTCGAACCGCTGACATCCTGCTTGCAAAGCAGGCGCTCTACCAACTGAGCTAAACCCCCTAAAATTAAAATAGTAGGTAACTTTGATTGCCGTTGTTATTGTAACTTAATATTGTTCCGTGACCAAAGGGATGAAGCCAGAAAATATCCAAGTTGTTGCAGCACTGTATAAATTTGTCAAGCTGCCAGATTTTGCCGATAAACGAGATCCTCTGCTGTCTTACTGCCAAGCACAAGCTGTCAAGGGAACAATTTTGCTGGCACAAGAAGGGATTAATGGTACAATTGCGGGTTCGCGTCAGGCGATTGATTCTGTTCTCTGGTTTCTGCGTTCTGACCCTCGTCTAGCAGACTTAGAATACAAAGAGTCCCATACTGAAACCCCGCCCTTTGAGCGGATGAAGGTGCGGTTAAAGCCAGAAATTGTCACTTTGGGGTTGCCTGAAATTGACCCAAGTGAGCAAGTTGGCACTTATGTCAGTCCCCAGGAATGGAATAATTTGATTTGTGACCCAGAAGTAACTGTGATTGACACCCGCAATGATTATGAAGTGAATATCGGTACTTTCCAAGGGGCAGAAAATCCCCAAACTGGCTCATTCCGGGAATTCCCCGATTATGTGCTACACCACCTCGACCCAACTAAACACAAAAAAGTTGCTCTGTTTTGTACGGGCGGTATTCGCTGTGAAAAAGCCTCATCCTTCATGCTTGCCCAAGGCTTTGCAGAAGTCTATCATCTCAAGGGCGGCATTCTCAAGTATTTGCAGGAAGTTCCAGCACAAGAAAGTTTATGGGAAGGGGAATGTTTTGTCTTTGATGAGCGGGTAGCCGTTAGTCATGGGTTGGATGAAGGGAGTTGTGAGCGGTGCTTCTGTTGTGGGCGTCCGATTTCTGAGGAAGATAAGCTGTCTGGTAAGTATGAGCAAGGTATCTCCTGTCCCTATTGTTTTGATAGCCTTACCCAGGAGAAAAGAGCGCGTCAGCAGGAAAAATGGCGGCACTATCAAAGCCAAGTTGGTAACAAAAATCGGGATGTGAGTTAATCACAAAAGCAAGTTTTAAATGCGGTCATTCATTAGCTTCAGTCAAGGATAATTCGGTATTTAAGGGCAAAATTACTGTAAATGTAGTACCGACTCCAACTTGACTTGTGACACTGATTTTACCCCTGTGAGCATCAACGCACCTTTTAACGATTACTAACCCCAATCCGGTACCCTTGATTGATTGAACATTTGAGGCTCGGTAAAATGATTCAAAAAGTCGAGCTTGGTCTGGTTCCGGAATGCCCATACCTTGATCTTGAATATAAAAAATTGCTACTTTCTCAATCGGGTCGCATATTAAATCAAACTGAATGTTGCCATCTCTTGGAGAATATTTAACAGCGTTTGAGAGGAGATTCTTAAACATGTAATGTAAGAGTCCTTCATCCATTACAGCGTCGGTACGATCGCTATGACAAGAAAAAACAATTTCACAGACGCTACTTTCAACAATAGAAAAATCTTCGATTAACTCTCGACAGAATTGCTCTAAGTTAAGTGGAGCAGGGTTGTATACGAGTTTTTCTGCTTCCGCTCGACCCATAAACAGCACCTCTTCCATGAGTTTTTCCAGAGATTGCACAGCACCTTGAATTCGCTTTAAATAAATACCTCTTTTTGCATCTGTCAAATTTGCTCCTTGCATTTCTATGAGTTCTACTGCCGTTTGAATAACAGTCAGGGGATTACGGAACTCATGAGATACGGTAGAGATAAATAAGGACTTAAGACGGTTAAGTTCTTGCTCCTTCTCCAATGCTTGCTCTAACAATTTTGTATGGCGTCGTTCGCTAAGATCCCGGAAAACAACTACTACACCATTTATCTGGTCAGGTCGTCGCTTCAGTGGTGAAGCACTATCGCCAATTGGAACTTTTTTTCCGTCTTTTGTAATCAGAGATGTGAATTCCCCTAAATAAACAACCTGTTGCTCCCGCAGCACTTTTGTCACAGGGTTTTCTAACGTATCTTCTGTAATTTCATCGACAATATGAAAAATTTCCGCCACCTCATTTCCTAAAGCATCTTTTTGCTGCCAACCAGTCAGCGCCTCAGCTGCGGGATTCATGAATGTCACCGTTCCCTGCTCATTAGTGGCAATTACAGCATCACTCATTGAGTTTAAAAGGGTTGCTAACTGATCTCGATTCTCTCGCAGGTCACGTTCTAACTGGTGTTTTAACAGACCGATCTCGATCGCTATTCTTAAATCTTTGATAGTAAATGGTTTAACGATATATCCGAAAGGTTGGGTAATTTTTGCTCTTTCTAAAGTATGCTCATCGCCATATGCAGTTAAAAAAATCACAGGAACGTCTAACTGCTCACGAATCTGACTGGCAGTAGCAATACCGTCCATCTCACCTTTAAGGATAATATCCATTAATACTAGTTCTGGTTGAGTTTCCGATGCTTTGGCAATGGCAACTTTTCCAGATGAAGCTGTACCTGTAACAATGTATCCTAGTTGACTGAGTTGGCTGGCAATAGTTCTAGCCACAATCACTTCATCTTCAACGACTAAAATCCTAGCTTGAGCCATTTGATATTTACTGATGCAAAGTTAACTGCGTAAATTGGATTTTGAATACTGTTCCATGATTGCGTTCTAGAGTAATATCGCCTTCTAGTTGTTCTGTAACCAAGTCATATACTAATGACAGACCCAAAGAATCAGTATTTGTCCAATCTAAATTATCTGGTAAACCAATCCCATTATCTCGGATAGTCATCTGGATACTATTGCCAACATTACGTAAAGCAATGCTGATTGTGCCTAGTTGTTGGTTGGGAAAAGCGTGCTTGAGGGCATTGGAGATTAATTCGTTGATCACCAGTCCACAGGCAATAGCTTGGTCAACATTCAAACTTACTGAATCTATATCAGTTTCTAGAGCGATTCTACCAGGCCATATTTGATAGGAAATTAGCAAGCTTGCTGCCAAATTATCGATATATTCACCAACATCAATTTGTCCAATATTGGCGGAGGTATATAAATTTTTATGAATTAGAGATATTGACTCAATTCTGTTCTGACTTTCTCGAAGAACTTTAATTACTTCTGGATCTTTGAGTGTTTGAGACTGGAGTTGTAATAGACTGGAGACAATTTGTAAATTATTTTTAACTCGATGGTGAACTTCCTTTAAGAGAACTTCTTTTTCAGCCAAGGCATTTTTTAATTTAACTTGAGCTTTTTGTTTTTGAACAAGTTCAGTTTGAGCTTGCTCAAGGATACTGGATTGTTGAATTGCGATCGCCAATTGGACTGTAAGTTGATCGAGCAAATCTAATTGATTTTCTTCCCACTCGCGCAAACCAGAGCATTGGTGAGCAACCAGTAAACCCCAAAGGTGACAGCCAGGGTTTTTAGAGCTTACTTTTAGTAAAATGGGCATGACTAAATTTGCTTTGACTTCAAACTGTTCTAATAAGCCAATATGGCAATCAGTCAGTCCAGCTTCATAAATATCAGCGATCGCTCGTTTGTGTCCCTGATAATACTCCACTCCTGCGCCTGTTTTAAAACAAGTATCATGAATCTTTACGCCCAAAGAAACTGTCCATCCAGGTTGCACTGATTCCGCCATAATTGTGCCGATCATCTCGGAATCAAACTGATAAACAATTACTCGATCAACCCCAAGTAAATCTCGCACTTCTTGAACTGTTGCATTCAAAATATCTTGAAGATTCAAAGATTGACGAATCCGTTGAGCAACGGTTCGCATCAATTGCTCCCGCTCGGCTTGGGCTTTTAGAGCTAGTTCAGTTCGCTTACGTTCTGTGATGTCTTGCCCAATACCGATAATTTGACCATTTGAAAGGTAAACATTAGTCCAAGACGTATCCAGTAAACGACCATCGCGCACCTGAGTTCTAAAGTCACCCCAATTGTGTTGTGCAGACTGAATAAAATTAATTACATACTGTCGATATTCCGGATTAGGGTATAACGCTTCAAAGACATCGCAAGTTTGGAAATGTTGAAATTTCCAACCTAGAACATTTTCCCATTCTTGGTTCACCCACTGGAGTTTTCCATTAGGATCAATCAAGGCAATCATCAACGGTATACTCTCAAAAATTATCTGCAAAAAGTCATTTTGCTCTTGGAGTTTTTTTTCTAGATTTTTGCGATCATTAATATCATAAAATACTGTTAAAATTGCAGCTTCATTATTAAAATTTAAATATTGTAGTGAAGCGATCGCCCAAAAATCAGTCCCATCTGCTCTTTTTAATTGAAGTTCATAATTATGAACAAAGCCATGTTGATTAAAAAGTTTTAACAGGGTTTTTAAATCGGCGAAATTCTGGTATAAATCTAATAAATATTTGTGATTAACTTTGAACTCTGGAGAAAACCGAAATGTTTGAAGCAACTCTGGATTAGCGTATAAAATCAACCCATCAGACACACGGGAAATAATGAATGGAACAGGAATGGCTTCAGAAATGACTCGAAATCTGGCTTCAGTTTCCTGAAGAGTTCTTTCTATTCGTTTGTGTTCTGTGAGGTCTCGGATATTAACCAACCGAGCGTTATAATTGCCATAGTTTATTGTATCTGTAACAATTTCAACATCAATAATCTGTCCATCTTTTCGCCGATGTCGCCATTGTCCAGCAAAGTGTAAGTTAGGGTAGTTTTGTTCTAAATATTTCAGCAATATAGGCACATCTTCTGGAGGGCAAATGTCAGTTTTTCGCATTTGCAAGAACTCTTCTCGTGAGTAACCGTAGTGAACAACAGCAGCTTCATTTACATCTAAAAATTGCAGATTATTCTGGTTATATACCCACATTGGATTGGGGTTTTTAGAGAAAAGGAGATTAAAACTCCTTTGGCTATCATCAATTACTTGTTGCCGATGTAACTCTAAATACCTGATTAATTGTCGAGCTAACTGTTGTAAGGCTACTTGTTCTTTAACACTCAAGTTTCGCGGTGCAAAATCAATTACACAAAGACTACCTAATGCAAAGCCGCTTGAGGTAATTAGGGGAACACCCGCATAAAAGCGGAAATAATGATTTGATGTTACAAAAGGATTTGTAGCAAACCGTTCATCTTGCAAAGCGTCCGGGATGATTAATATTTGACTTTGCAAGATAGTATACTTACCAAAGGAAATGCTTCGAGGAACTTCCGATATAGTTATTCCGATTTTTGACTTGAACCATTCCCGTTCTGCATCAACTAAGCTAATCAGAGCGATTGGTGTTTCACAAAGGTTAGCAGCTAGTTGAGCTAGTTCATCAAAGATTTCTTCTGGTGGCGTATCTAGAATTTGATACTGATTAAGTACTTCTAGCCGTTGGCTTTCATTTTCTGGAAGTAGCATTAGTGGTTGTGTGACAAAAATTTTTCAAAATATCAGATTTAATTTGCTTAAATCTGAAAAAATAATTAAATTTTTGTAAAATCTGCGAATTTTGTGATGTATTAAATTTGCAATTTAAATATGGAACAGCTGATCATTTATAGATAAAAAACCTTGAGAGCAACATTTCCGAGTAAATCTTTATGATTGTTTATTTGTTGCTGAGTCCAATTTGTTTGCACTGCTATATCTCTATTCAATAACATAGATGAAGCTTGATCAAGTGGTTTTTTTCAACGAAAGTATTATTTCCACCATAAGTATTTTGTGCAGGGTCTAAAATGGTAAGATTTGCCAACGTATTTTTCAAAGGTTCCAGATTAGAGTCTAAAAAACTTTCGTAGTGTCAAGTATGTCTGATAGTTTACACTAGGCAAAGAGCACTTGTACAGAGACGAAAAGGACACAGAAAGAAACTCTCTGCATTCTTTGCGCCTCTAAGATGATTTTTATCTTGGGCGTCCAAGTGTAGTGATATATACAACTGCTTCTTCAACAGGAATACCTAAAACTTCATTTACTTGGTCATCAAAGAATCCACCGATACCACTGACGCCTACATTCAGTTGCATTGCGGCTAAATTCAGGCGTTGTCCCAAATGGCCGGCATCCATATGTAAGTAACGGTAAACGCGATCGCCCAGTATGGCGATCGCAGCTTTCAGATCGGCTGTATGAAACAACACCGCTGCTGCATCCCGTCCTAATTCTTGCCCTAAACAGAGAAAATGTAACTCTCGCCGAAAGTTTTTAAACCGAATTTGGCGTAATTCTTGGGCTTTGGGTGCGTAATAGTAACAACCTGCCTCCAATCCTTGGACTCCGGAAACAGCAATGAATGTTTCTATCAAATTCAGATCAAAGTAGTCTGGAGAAATATCTAAACTTTGATCGATGTAATTTTGCGGCTGGTAAGTGAAATCGAGTAAACTTTTCAATTCATCGAAGGTTAAATCATCACCATTGTAGGCGCGGGTAGAGCGTCGCTTGTACATAGTACTTTCGAGCTCTGACAGCTTTTCTCCCCAGTCTATAGGCGCAGTGGTGGTGAGAATTTTCAAACAGAAAGGAAAATTGTATTTATCCTCCAAAGATTTTTCTTGTTTGATAGCTGGTAGATTGAGATTGCCAGTTATACCTGATTGGATCTGGGTGTGTCGATGGAAATATGTCAGCAATTCACCATCGGGGATTTGGGGATAACTGGTTTCGGTGGCGGAAGGTAAAGCAGTACATCCCAAGGGCAAATTTTGATTGACATCTAACAAGTCTGCCAGAGGTAAGACAGCGATCGCACCTTCTTGTTGCGGATCGATATAAAGTAGATCGTTTACCGATTCATCCACAAAACCGCCGATTAAATGGGGGCGAAAGTCAGTAATAGCACCAGCCAATTCGATATTGCCCAACAGGTGTCCCGCATCTAAAAAAATCCGGCGGTAAGCCCGATCTTTATAGCGCCATGCAGAACGATAGAAAACCGCAGTCACAATAATTGCCAGTTGGGTATTTTCTAAAGAAGGATGCCACAAACAAGCTGTTTGGAGAGTTTGCCAAACATCACTTTCCCAATAATGCATCAGGGAATTAGTCCGACATTGGTAGTTATACAGACCAGGTGGCAATAACGACGTGCCACGGGAAACCACATAGACTTCGGCAGGGTATAGTCCGCCTGCACTAGGAGCAGCACGTAAATATACCGTACTACCCATAGAAGGCATTTTCGCCGTCAATCCATAGCTGCGAAACAGCAGCTGTGAAAGTCTTTGCCACCATTGAGCATCTGGGTTATTAGCAAATCCCTCTGGTTTTTCTTGGATATAAGGTTTGAGATCAAAAGTAGAGCCAATTTTGTACTCTTTGAAGGGCACAGGCTGTTTAGCCCAGTCTAAGCTGTGATTTTTGGAGGCGACAGTCTCAGGGTTGTATTTAGTCCGTTCGTGATAATGCTGAGCAATTGATTGGTGTAATTCTGGCATAGTACTTTCAATATCCTTGGGGCATCCTTTTTTTTGATCTTGGCATTCATTAGCCTGATTATTTCGTGTCAATTAGTACAATTCTCATAGTCACAAAGTGGTAATTGGTAACAACTGAATTGGGGCATTGGGCACAAGAGGCAGAGGGGCACAGGAGATATGTTTTAAAATCCAACTTGGTGTCAACATAAGTTTAATCAGTCTTTGATACTGATTAATCAGGCTTATTGCCTCGTTAAGAGCTAATGCCTACTGGGAGGGCTGCCGCCTTCCTGACTCGCGGCAGCAGCCCAATCAAGTGCATTTCCTTCTTAGATCTAGAAAGGAGGTATAAGAAGGATGAAAAACATTAGTAATGGAACAGCTTCTGGTGAAATGTCGGACAAGGTATTCCCTCAACTGTCAGAGAACTACTCGTCAAGCAGATGATCATTCACCCTAATATTTTTCACAACCGCCGAATCGCAATTTCCAACCCTTCACATACACCGCTAAGAAAATCTAAATCCAAAGTAGCGATCGCATCACTAGGTTTGTGATAATGTGGATTTCGCAAGAATGCCGTATCTGTGACCATAATTGCCGGATAACCCAAATCCCAGAAAGGTGCATGATCACTAAGTCTGGTTTGGGGAACTATTAAACCTCGATTCGGCACGGGTAGCCATTGACTAGATACGCCAGCTTTGCGAATATTACGGCTCATGCCAATTAAATCAGGCAATGTCCGCAAGTTGCCAATTAAAGCAATAAAATCTCCTCTGTCTGGGTAGAAGCGTTCCAGAGGAGGAGGGTAACTTTGGGAGCCGGGTGTAGAATCCTTATACCCTAGCATTTCTAGGGAGATCATTAAGCGTAGCGATCGCTTTTGTTGGTGCAACAGGGCTGCATAGTCAGCACTACCCAGTAAGCCGTATTCTTCCATATCGAAAGCAACTAGCCTTAAGGGATATCTTACAGGTTCGGCAGCAAACTTTCTGGCCAATTCCAGCAACACCGCCACACCTGTGGCATTATCATCAGCTCCTAGTGTTCCCGGAACGCCATCATAATGAGCACCAATTAAAATAGGTGGCAAATCCTTTTTTTGCCCTCTACTTTGGGATGGTAAATTTAATATCAAGTTATTACAAGCTTTACCTCTGACTTCAAAGGTGTGGATTTCCACACTTCCCCATTGGGAAAATTGCTGGCGGATGTATTCTTGGACAAAAAAATGTCCAGCCGTTGCCATGTAAGGATCGCGTTCTCGCGCTATCTCACTCAGGGAAGTTTGTAATCGCTCTGTTAAATTCAAATCTTTCAAATAGTGGCAATATTAGAGTTTTCCGACACTCAAACAAGCAGAACAAGTATTATTAAGGTGCATTTACAAACTTGCAGATACAGTGCATAGAAGTAGCTAGCTCACAAGAATTGACGCTGCTTGGACACACCAATCATCGTCAATGCTATCCTAGTCTTGCAACTATCTCCTTTAGCTGCACTTCTTAGCTTACTGCTTTAATGATGACTATTATACCATTGAGGTGTTTTCATCCTGTGGCACAAAGCTAGAGGTAGTTCCGCCCAATCATAATAAATATATAAGACACTTTAGGAGAAGAGTAACGCATGGGCAAGGTAGTCGGCATCGACTTGGGTACAACCAACTCAGTAGTCGCCGTTATGGAGGGTGGCAAGCCGGTGGTGATTGCCAATGCAGAAGGAATGCGAACAACCCCCTCCGTAGTTGGCTTCAGCAAAGAAGGTGAAAGAGTGGTTGGGCAAATGGCACGGCGACAAACCGTCCTCAATCCCCAAAATACCTTTTTCGCAGTTAAACGCTTCATTGGGCGCAAATATGGCGAACTTAACCCAGATTCCAAGCGTGTACCCTACACTATCCGCAAAGACGAAGTAGGTAATATCAAAGTTGCTTGTCCTCGTCTGAATAAGGAATTCGCCCCAGAAGAAATTTCGGCAATGGTGCTGAAGAAATTGGCAGACGATGCTAGTCGCTATTTGGGTGAACCAGTCACAGGGGCAGTGATTACAGTACCCGCTTATTTTAACGATTCTCAGCGGCAGGCAACCCGCGATGCTGGCAGAATTGCCGGTTTAGAGGTGCTGCGGATTCTTAATGAACCGACTGCTGCATCTTTGGCTTATGGATTAGATCGGGGTGAAACGGAAACTATCTTAGTATTTGACTTGGGTGGTGGCACCTTTGACGTATCGATTTTAGAAGTTGGTGATGGCATATTTGAAGTCAAAGCTACCAGTGGAGATACGCAACTTGGTGGTAATGACTTTGACAAAAAAATAGTAGATTGGTTAGCAGAGCAATTTCTGGAAACAGAAGAGGTAGACTTAAGACGCGATCGCCAAGCTTTGCAACGTCTGATGGAAGCGGCGGAAAAAGCCAAAATTGAGCTTTCTGCTGTCAGCGTCACCGATATTAACTTACCCTTCATCACCGCCACTGAAGATGGCCCCAAACATCTTGAAACTCGTTTAACTCGTTCCCAGTTTGAAGGTTTGTGTGGTGATTTGGTGGGGCGTTTGCGGACACCAGTGAAACGCGCCCTCAAAGATGCCGGACTCTCACCCAGAGACATTGAAGAAGTTGTGCTAGTTGGCGGTTCTACACGGATGCCAATGGTGAAACAGCTTGTGCGGGACTTGATTGGTACAGAACCTAACGAGAACGTCAACCCCGATGAAGTAGTGGGAGTGGGTGCAGCAATTCAGGCAGGCATTCTCGCAGGCGAACTCAAAGATGTGCTGCTTTTGGATGTCACACCCCTCTCTTTGGGATTGGAAACCATCGGCGGCGTGATGAAAAAACTCATTCCTCGCAACACCACGATCCCAGTCCGCCGTTCTGACATTTTTTCCACGTCTGAAAATAACCAAAATACTGTGGAAATTCACGTAGTCCAGGGCGAACGGGAAATGGCAGGAAATAACAAGTCTTTAGGACGGTTCAAGCTGTATGGCATCCCCCCAGCGCCACGAGGAATTCCCCAAGTTCAGGTGTCATTTGATATCGATGCAAACGGTATTTTACAGGTAACAGCCCTAGATAGAACCACTGGGCGAGAACAGAGTATCACTATTCAAGGTGCTTCCACCTTGAACGAGTCGGAAGTAAATCGGATGATTCAAGACGCTCAGAAATACGCTGATGTTGATCGCGAACGTAAAGAAAGAGTAGAAAAGCGGACTCGTTCTGAGGCGTTGATTTTCCAAGCAGAACGACAACTCAGAGAAGTAGCGCTGGAATTTGGTATGCAGTTTGCCCGCAGCCGCCGCCAAAGAATTGATAATATTTGCCGAGAACTAAAAGAGAGTCTCAAAGAAAATAGCGATCGCGGTATTGACCAAGCCTACGCCGACTTGCAAGATGCTCTATATGAGCTAAATCGGGAAGTCCGCCAGATTTATGCTGAAGACGAAGACGACGACTTGTTTGGTACTATCCGTGACATCTTTACTGGTGATAAGGATAAAGAACGCGAATCTCCCAGAGATACATATCGGGAACGCGACTCCTATGGTAAGGACTATGACAGAGATTACGGTAAAGACTATGGGAAAGACTATGGCAGAGATTACGGTAAAGACTATAGCCGAGACAGTCGTTCTTCCTCAGATGACAGCCGTCCTTCACGCAAATCCCGTCCAAGTTACCAAGATAACTGGGATGATGAAGAAGACAATGATTGGTTGTAATACTTTTAATAAAAGTTAGGAGTGAGGAGTGAGAAGTGAGAAGTGAGAAGTAAGAAGTTAAAAATTAAATATTTAAACTCATAACTCTTAACTCCTAACTTCTACCTGCTAATTAATCCAAGATCAAAAATCTAAAATCTAAAATTTAAATAACTGACTATGCAAAATTTGCCGAACTTTCGAGATTACTACGAAATTTTAGGAGTATCTAAAGACGCCTCTAGTGAGGAAATAAAAAAGGTTTATCGGCGGTTAGCAAGGCAATATCACCCCGATCTCAATCCGGGTAACAAAGAATCTGAGGAAAAATTTAAGGATATCGGCGAGGCTTATGAAGTCCTTTCAGACCCAGGCAAGCGATCGCAGTACGACCAGTTTAGCCGCTACTGGAAGCAAAAAGGCTTTGCAGGCAACAAACAAACGCCAAAGGCTAAAACTTGGCAGAGTAGCCAAGCTGATCGCAACCTGAATCAGGACGTAGATCCAAGCCAATTCTCTGACTTTGAAAGCTTTATTAATCAAGTTATCGGCGTCAAAAATAAGAATGGTACAAGTAACTCCAGTAATGGCAATACTAGCGATCCGTTTCGTTCCCCCAGAACAAAAGTTGCCTACACCGTTAACACACCACCTCGCACTACCCGTCGGGATATAGAAGCCAGATTAACGCTTCCACTAGAAAAAGCTTATCAAGGTGGCAATGAACGTATTCGTTTAGAAGATGGGCGATCGCTAGAAGTTAATATGCCTCCAGGTATGGTAACAGGTCAAACCATCCGTTTGCGGAACCAAGGCGTTGGTGATGGCGACCTCTACTTAAAAATTACCGTTGAACCTCATCCATTATTTAAGCTAGAAGGTTTAAATATAGTCTGCCAAGTACCAGTTACTCCCAGTGAGGCAGTTTTAGGAGGACAGGTAGAAGCACCAACTTTGGACGGCCCAGTGAAAATGACAATTCCCCCAGGAGTTAGGTCGGGTCAAAAATTTCGACTAGGGAATAAAGGCTACCCCAGCGATGACGGGAAACGTGGCGATCAATTAGTGGAAATTCAAATAGTTACCCCGAAAAATATTAATCAAGAAGAACGGGAACTGTACGAAAAGTTGCGGCAAATTGAAACTTTTAAACCCCGTGCTGATTTACTGCGTTAGGCATGAAGTCGCATATCAAGCTATTGACCAAAATAATTACTAACTCATAATTCGTAATTCATTGACAGAGCAACTTAATCTATCAATGGATTTAAAATATAAAAAATATCTTTGAGCAAAGTGACTCAAACAGCCGTGAATCACAACGGGGCAATGCCACAAAGCAGTAAATCAACTTATTACTCCCTGCTAGGACTGCATCCCTCGGCATCGGTAATTGACATTCGTCGTGCTTATCGAGAACTTAGTAAACGCTATCATCCTGATACTACAGATTTGCCTACTGCGATCGCCACTCTCAAATTTCAGCAAATCAACGAAGCCTACGCCACCCTTAGCCATCCAGAACGTCGCTTAAGCTACGATTTAAAAATTGGCTATTCCCGGTTTGGAGTGATTCAACCACCTCCTGACTTGAATCATCCCGTCTCACGTTCTCATGACTGGTCAAAATCAGCTTACCTTGATCCGAGCGATCGCCCTCTCTCATCTGGCGAAATCTTTGCTTTATTTATGCTGGTGTTAACATTTGTAGGTTGTCTATTACTAGCAGTAGGCATCGGCTTAACTCGTGGTGAGGCAGCTTTCCAAACGCATTTGCTACAACCAGCTCCATCTGTACAACAGCACATTATCCATGTGTCGCAACCAATTACCCCTATGGTAATTAAAAATTAAAAAATTTCCTAATCCAAAATCTAAAATTCCTATGCCTCTTCTTCCCTCTGATACCCCCCTATATAATCATCCCCTGCCACAAATTGAGCAGTGGCTAAAAGAGCAAGGCTGTCAACAAGACGAAACACAGAGGCATTGCTGGCGTGTGCAGCGGTCTAGTTGGCAAGCTGAACTATGGCTTGATGTTGAGCAAATCATCGTCCGCTATGTCCAATCTGGGGAAAATGGACAAGATATCCAACGTTCATTCAAGTATTCTCTTAGTCGGGATGATATAGAACAAGCTGTGTTTTCAGGCCCATAAAAAAGTGCTAAGTACAATTCACTGTAAATTTAGACAAAAGTCGATAGCGATCGCGTTTTGGAGAATGCGATCGCTTTTAGTATAATTTGGTGTTACTTGTTGTGGTTTTCACAAAATGCGTTAGCGTACCCCTACAATACAAGCAAGCTACGCGCAGCGTTCCGCAGGAAAGCTTAACAAAGTTACCGCTTTTATGAAATTTTCACTCTGCCCAATTTTCTATCTTTAGGTTGGAAATTTGGGAAAAATCTCTGGAATTGCGTGTAACTATTGTTGTATCGTGAGCCAGAGCAATTGACGCAATTCTTAGGTCTTTTTCAATTCTTTTTTTTGCTAGAGCCTTGGAGATTTGCCTTAAGAGGATAATTGCGTCTTCTACTCAGCACTATTTTACTACTTTCCCAAACCGCCGTTCCCGTTGCTGGTAGGCACACAAGGCGCGGTGAAACTCAGCCCGGTCAAAATCGGGCCAGAAAGTATCGGTGATGTAAATTTCCCCATAAGCCATTTGCCAGAGAAGGAAATTTGAGAGGCGCATTTCTCCACTTGTGCGGATTAACAAATCTGGGTCAGTAATTCCTGCTGTGTACAAGTGGCTCTCAAACACTTGTTCATCAATTTCATCGGGTTGTAGTAGACCTTGCTGAACTTGCTTTGCGATCGCCTGACAAGCTTGTAAAATTTCCTGCCGTCCGCCATAATTAGTTGCTACTGAAAACCGGATACCGCGATTATTTTTGGTTTCTGCCATTGAACGCGATATTTCTTTTTGGAGCGATTGTGGCAGGTCTTGCAAATTTCCCACAAACTTAATTTGAACATTCTCTTCGACCATTTCCCGCAGTTCTTGGCGCAAAACTCTTTGAAACAGAGTCATCAAAAAATCCACCTCTTCCTGTGGTCTTTTCCAGTTCTCTGTTGAAAAAGCATAAGCCGTCAGCGCCTGAATTCCCCAATCTTGACAACAGCGAAGTAAATCCTTGAGAGCATCTACTCCTCGCTTATGACCCATAATCCGAGGTAAACCCTGACGTTTAGCCCATCGACCATTGCCATCCATAATTACCGCAACATGTTGGGGCAATAGTTCTTGTTTTAAGTCAGTAGGCAAATCTTGTAGTTTAGTTTGTTGTGCTGTCATTTTTTATCTCGAGAAGCGGTCGATGGTAATCTGAGTAAACGTGAAACCAGTGCTAGTGTCTTTCCACTTATCTGACGAACAAAACTCAACAGACCAGGAGCAACAGCTTCCCTATCAACGCTTGGGGACACAAGAGCCTCTAATGACTCTTTCAGCTTCCTAATCGTCAGCGGTCTATTTAGGGTTCCCCGTTCCGCTAAGGAAATGGAACCGGTTTCTTCAGATACAACGACACAAATGCAATTTTCGACCCGCTCAGTAATTCCCATTGCCGCCCGGTGGCGTGTTCCCAACTGGCGCGAGGCTGTGCGTCCCGAAAGTGGTAAAATTATACCCGATGACACGATCCGCGAACCACGAATTAATGTCGCTCCATCGTGTAACAAAGTTTTCGGCTGAAAAATTGTTTGGATCAGTTCTTTAGAAACCTCCGCATTTAGCTTTACTCCTGGCACAGAAAAATCTCGCTCATCAATTGGACTTGTGGTTTCCAAAATTAGTAAAGCTCCAATGCGGTTTTTTGACAATTCTTTAACAGCCTCAACAATTTCATCAATTACACTATCAGACTTAGGGATTGCCAGACGGTCAGGTTGAAACAGCTGGCGGAATTCGCCACGCCCCAATTGCTCTAAAAACCGTCGAAACTCTGACTGTAGAGCAACTGCCATTGCTACAGCACAACCAATCACTAACTTTTCCAGTACAAAATTTAGCAGAGGTAGCCCTAATTTGTTACTTAGTGCTGAGGCTAACATTAAGATAATGAATCCCCGCACCATCCACAGTGTCCGGCGCTCACTAATAATAACTAGTATTATGTACGTCAGCGCCAGCACTAATACAATATCCAGAGTTTCAAGCAGCAAGGACTGCGACCATCCCAGGTTTGTCAGCCATTGCTTCCACCAATCTGTCATGACATCTGGATTACACTTTTGCCTCTAATTACAGTTAGTCATTAGTCATTAGTCATTAGTCATTAGTCATTAGTAACTAGTAATTAGTTCCTGGCTAATGAACGCCACTTGCTTTAACTCTCTTGACTAAAGCAACGTAGTGGCTCTTAATGACCCTTACAGGTCTGCCAGTCACTTGCAGAAGGGTTTTCCTCGCGCAGTGCTGGACTCACTAAGGACAAATGACTATTTCTTTAGTCTTTCTGGTAAGCGATCTTGTCGAATTAAGTCTTGATAAGTTTCACGTTGCAAAATTAAATTTGCTTCGCCATTCGCCACTACGACTGCTGCCGGTCGGGGCAAGCGGTTATAGTTAGATGCCATACTGTAATTGTACGCACCAGTTCCCATAACTACGAGAATATCCCCTGGTTCAGTCTTTGGGAGTAGTGCATTTTTAATCAGAATATCTCCTGATTCACAATGTTTACCAGCAATTGTGACTGTTTGGGTTAAGGGAGAAGACATTTTGTTGGCAACGACTGCTCGATAAACTGATTGGTAAGTAATCGGGCGGGGATTGTCAGACATTCCTCCATCAATTGCCACGTAGGTACGAATTTCTGGAATGACTTTGGATGAACCGACGGTGTAGGCAGTGACGCAAGCTGTAGCAATTAGCGATCGCCCCGGTTCACACAGTAACTTCGGCAAAGGCAGATTTTCGATTATACAAGCTTCTTGGATTACTTCACAAATCGGTTTTACCCACTCTTCAATGCTAGGGGGATCGTCTGATTCTGTATACTTAATCCCTAAACCACCACCGACGTTTAACTCTGTCAGTTTTAAACCATACTTTGCCGCTTCCCGCAACCACTGTACCATGAGAGCAGCTAAATCCTGATGCGGTTGGCGCTCAAAAATTTGGGAACCAATATGAGCGTGTACTCCTACGCAGTTAAGGACAGATTGTTGACTGACAAAAGTAAACAATTCCCCTAGCTGATTGGGATCAAAGCCAAATTTACTATCTAGTTGTCCCGTGCGGATATATTCGTGCGTATGACATTCGATACCTGGAGTCAACCGCAGCATAATTTGAGGGTTTCGTAAAGTTGTATACAACTTCTCTACAATTTCTACTAGAGTACGTAACTCGTGCCAGTTATCCACCACAATAGTGCAACCGGATTCTATGGCAAAAATTAGTTCTTCACGAGACTTGTTATTGTTATGGAGGTAGATTTTATCAGCACTGACACCCGCTTGTAGGGCGGTGTAGAGTTCCCCCCCAGATGCTACATCTATTCCTAATCCTTCTGATGCCGCGATCGCACAAACTGCTAAACAATTCCAAGCTTTTGAGGCATACAATACTTGAGATTCACCCTTGTAGTATTGCTTGAAAGCATCTCGGTATTGCTGACAAGCCGAACGCAGGGTTTCTTCATCTAAAATATATAAAGGTGAACCAAACTGCTCAACTAGGGTTGTGACATCACACTCACCAATTTCCAGGAGGTCATGATTATGAACTCTGGCAGTCAAGGGTAAAAGTTCTTGATTAGGCGATGGATTTGGGCTGGTGTCGCGCCTTTGAGGTAAATACTGACTTCCAGAATGTTGAACCCCAGTGGGGTGAGTCGATACCATAACTATAAAAGTTGTCCTTGTTCAAATTAGGGGCTTTGAGTTCGTCTCCCGATTCCCAGTTTACAAAGGGTTTGTAATCTTATTCAATAAATGTGATCTCATTAGACTTAGAAATTAAATTACTGAAAAAAGAGCATGTGAGTGCATTGCTGGAACTGGATCAAGCCTGTTTTGGCGGTTTATGGACAATGGAGGCTTACGGGCGTGAGTTGGATAGTCCCAACAGCGATCTGCTGGGTTTATTTTCCTCTGTCTCTAATTCCAGACTGCTGGGAATGGGTTGCTTTTGGTCAATTTTAGAGGAAGCCCACATTACAATTTTGGCGGTTCATCCCCAATATCACCGTCAAGGAATGGGACAGGCTTTACTATATTCACTCATTAAGACAGCTTGCGATCGCAAAATGGAGCGAGCTACCCTCGAAGTGCGAGCTTCCAACTTGGGGGCTATATCTTTATATCAAAAATTTGGCTTCAAAACAGCTGGGCGGCGTCGGCGTTACTACCAAGATAACGATGAGGACGCCCTAATCCTTTGGCTCTCAGACTTACAACACCCCAAATTTCAAGCAACTCTAGACCAGTGGTATTCCATGATCAGCGATCGCCTGGACAAATCCTCTTGGCACTTGCGTTTTAACTAATTACGCATTACGTTAGCGAGTTTGCGTACTCCTGCAAAGAAGCAAGCTAGCAAGAGCGTCATTACGAATTATTTTAAGTAGTTGCGGATTATTAATTTTGGATTATCAGGGTTTGTGATCAGCTTCAGCAAAAAAATGCAACTTTGCCGCGCATAATCATATTTAAATATTTTATATTAAACTAGTTTAATATAATAAAAAACTATGTTAAAATTTGTGCTTGACATGAAAAAATACATATGTTAAGTATAAGTGTTTGGGATTAAGTCAAGAAACTCCTAATATAAGCAGTCAGCTATTTGTAATAAATCCCAAAAACGCTGGTGAACTAAAGCTCCTCAGTACACTAGCTAGATAAAAGTAGTCAAGAGTTAACAATTAGCTCATCAACCCAAGTCATAGCTTCAGGATGTCTATAATCTGTTATACAGGCATCCAAAAGCTTTGCCTGTGCTAAAATCAGCATACCGGCACGACCGCAGGTGATGGGAAAAATGCCATGTTTGAACGCTTCACAGAAAAAGCCATTAAGGTAATCATGCTGGCCCAAGAAGAGGCCCGCCGTTTAGGTCACAACTTTGTCGGAACCGAACAGATCCTCTTGGGTCTGATTGGGGAAGGCACTGGTGTGGCTGCCAAGGTGCTGAAATCAATGGGCGTCAATCTCAAAGATGCCCGAATCGAAGTTGAAAAAATTATAGGTCGGGGATCAGGCTTTGTTGCCGTGGAAATTCCGTTTACGCCACGGGCAAAGCGAGTTCTAGAACTCTCCTTGGAAGAAGCACGCCAACTGGGGCATAACTACATTGGCACCGAGCATCTGCTGTTGGGCCTAATCCGCGAAGGGGAAGGCGTAGCAGCCAGGGTGCTAGAAAACCTCGGTGTGGATCTATCTAAGGTAAGAACCCAAGTCATCCGCATGTTGGGAGAAACTGCCGAAGTTTCACCAGGCGGTTCATCCGGGCGCACAAAAACCCCGACTCTGGATGAATTTGGCTCAAACCTGACCCAGATGGCAATAGACAATAAGCTTGATCCGGTGGTGGGACGCGCCAAGGAAATTGAGCGGGTGATCCAGATTTTGGGTCGCCGAACTAAAAATAACCCAGTGCTGATTGGGGAGCCAGGGGTTGGTAAAACAGCGATCGCTGAAGGTTTAGCTTCACGCATTTCCACTAAAGATGTCCCTGACATCCTCGAAGATAAACGCGTCGTCACGCTGGACATTGGTTTGCTCGTAGCAGGAACCAAGTACCGGGGTGAATTTGAAGAACGCTTGAAAAAAATCATGGATGAAATCCGCTCTGCGGGTAATGTCATTCTCGTGATTGATGAGGTACACACCTTAATTGGTGCAGGTGCGGCAGAAGGTGCCATAGACGCAGCAAATATCCTCAAGCCAGCCTTGGCCAGGGGTGAGTTGCAGTGCATCGGAGCTACAACTTTAGATGAATACCGGAAGCACATCGAGCGAGATGCAGCGCTAGAGCGGCGTTTCCAACCAGTGATGGTTGGCGAACCCACTGTAGATGAAACAATTGAAATTTTATATGGTTTGCGCGAACGCTACGAGCAACACCACAAACTGAAAATCTCCGACGAAGCATTGGTAGCGGCGGCGAAGTTATCAGACCGTTACATTAGCGATCGCTACCTCCCAGACAAAGCCATCGACTTAGTTGATGAAGCTGGTTCTAGGGTGCGCTTGATTAACTCCCAGCTGCCACCCGCAGCCAAAGAGTTAGACAAAGAGCTGCGTCAGATATTAAAAGAA
The DNA here is from genome assembly GCF_036917615.1 of Nostoc sp. Classification (GTDB taxonomy): domain Bacteria; phylum Cyanobacteriota; class Cyanobacteriia; order Cyanobacteriales; family Nostocaceae; genus Nostoc. Next base: position 24,580 of record NZ_JBALCZ010000035.1, on the reverse strand, counting down.
AAAGATGACGCGGTGCGCTCTCAAGACTTTGACAAAGCTGGGGAATTGCGCGATCGGGAGATGGAAATTAAAGCCGAAATTCGGGCGATCGCTCAAAGCAAGACTAATGCAACTGGCACAGAAGGTGAAGAACCTGTAGTTACAGAAGAAGACATTGCTCACATTGTCGCTTCCTGGACTGGGGTACCGGTGAACAAACTCACCGAATCTGAATCTGAAAAGCTGCTGCACATGGAAGACACCTTGCATCAGCGTTTAATTGGTCAGGATGAAGCTGTAAGGGCAGTTTCACGAGCAATTCGTCGCGCTCGTGTCGGTTTGAAAAATCCCAATCGACCCATAGCTAGCTTTGTCTTCTCTGGGCCGACTGGTGTAGGTAAAACCGAGTTGGCGAAATCCTTGGCTGCCTACTTCTTCGGTTCCGAAGAAGCAATGATCCGCTTGGATATGTCGGAATACATGGAGCGTCACACCGTCAGCAAGCTGATTGGTTCGCCTCCAGGTTATGTTGGTTATAACGAAGGTGGTCAGCTGACCGAAGCCGTGCGGCGGCGTCCTTACACCGTGGTGTTGTTCGACGAAATCGAAAAAGCCCACCCCGATGTATTCAATATGCTGCTGCAAATTTTGGAAGACGGTCGGTTAACCGATGCCAAAGGTCGCACGGTAGACTTCAAGAACACCTTGCTGATTTTAACTTCCAATATTGGTTCTAAGGTAATTGAAAAAGGCGGTAGCGGTATCGGCTTTGAATTCTCCGAAGATGCCAGCGAGTCAACTTACAACCGGATTCGCTCTTTGGTGAACGAAGAATTGAAGCAATACTTCCGTCCAGAGTTCCTCAACCGACTCGATGAAATTATCGTCTTCCGTCAGTTGAGCAAGCCTGAAGTGACCCAAATCGCCGAAATTATGCTCAAGGAAGTATTTGGTCGTCTGACGGAAAAGGGTATCACCTTAGAAGTCACCGATCGCTTCAAGGATCGGTTGATCACTGAAGGTTACAGTCCCAGCTACGGCGCAAGGCCATTACGTCGGGCAATTATGCGCCTGTTAGAAGATAGCCTAGCAGAAGAAATTCTGTCTGGTCGCATTAAGGATGGCGATACAGCCCTTGTTGATGTGGATGAAAATGGCGTTGTCCAAGTTAGTTCTCAACAGCGTCGGGAATTGTTACCCCAAGGTGTTGAGTAAGATTTAGAGTTTGGGATTTAAATCTCAAATAGAAAATTAGCAAACGGTAGAGTATTTATTGCTCTACCGTTTTTTACTAAATATTAATTAAGTGCTTCAAATTTGGATCTAGTAGCATTTAGTCTGCGGTAGTATATCTCTAAACCGCCTTGTATTATATACTGAATAAGATGGTCAATCAAATTATTAATTCTCCAATGGTCTTTATTAGCTAGGGAATCTATGTAAAAAAACTTTATTTTTATAGGCACTAAAATCGATGGAAATAATAGAAAATGGTTTTCGATTTCGAGTAGGGCTTTCGTTTGCAGGCGAAGATCGAGATTATGTAGAAAAGGTTGCTGAACAATTAACTGAGACATTGGGTCAAGAAAAAGTTTTTTATGACTACAATTATATAGCTGAATTTGCTGGCTTTGATTTAGACATACATCTGCAAAAAATTTATCGCGAAGAATGTGAATTAATTGTCGTGTTCATTGGCGAGTTCTATAACAAAAAGCCTTGGTGCAAGGTAGAATGGCAGACTATTCGTGGTTTAGATTTCATCAAACCGAATGGAAACAAATTAATTATGCTAATTCGGATGGATGATGGCGCTGTAGATGGGGTGCCTCCAAATGCCGGTTTCATTCATGCAGGTAAATTCTCACCGCCTGAAATTGCTTCGTTTATTATTAAGCGACTGAACAGTAACAATATAACTCAGAATTATGAGGATAAGCCTGTTTTAGGGTCAAAAAATCCTGTTACTGACTTGAAGGCATCAAAAGTAAAGGCAAATTCCTCTAAACATTCTTATACATTGCTGAATCCATGCAACTTTGACTTGGAGCAATTAATTAGAGAAAGTATGAAGGTATTACTGGTCAAGACGCAGGGACTTTTTGGGCTGGCTATCCCCTGCAACGATGATGCTTTTCGGAATCACTTCTGTGAGCGTTTGAAGGAGGATGATGGTATAAGTAACGCCAGAATCATAAATACTCTGACATTGGATCGTAAAAAGAGTAATTTAGAATATACAGTAAATTCTATAAAAAGGTACAAAAAATGTTTAGAAAAAGAAGATATTATTTGTCCTATTCGAGTTGAGGTTAACAAAAAGGATAAAAGCTATTCAGATGAATTTTGGCAGGAAATATGTACTGCATTCCCAAATGTTGAACGTCGTTTAATCATAATTATGGTGGGCAGTAAAGACAAAATTTTTCCAAAAGACGTGAAGAAGCTAGAACCTCCAAAGTTTGAAGAAGTGGATGTGCGTCAATGGGTTATCAAAATCAGTAAGATACGGAGGTGGGAAGAAGATATTATACAGGAATGGATGCAAACGATGATTACTGACTGTCGTCCCAGCCATTCTCCAAGTGAACAGATGGATATCGGAAGTGTGTATGACCATTTGAGCTACAGTCAGGAACTTTTGCGAAGAAACCCTCCACCTCCAGCAAAAGCGTTTCTAGAAGAACTTAAGCAAAGGATTCCGGCTGATGTCTAGACACCCTATTGATACTACTACCAGGTTCTCTACTATTGATTACAACTCTTTACCAGACTTTATTGAAATCGAAGACCTTCAGGTTTATTCCATACCCGATCCCGAGAAAGACCCTCCAAAGGAAAAGCAAAGAATAGACAAGGAACCCTACTTACCTGATAAGGATCTAGCAGAAGCAGTTGATTTAGCGATCGCCTTAGGTCGCCCTTTACTTTTACAAGGCGAACCTGGTTCTGGTAAAACGCGCTTAGCTTATGCTGTTGCCTATGCCTTAGGCTTACCTTTGGAAGTTAGTTATCTCAAATCTACCAGTCGCGCCCAAGATTTACTCTACACTTATGATGCAATTAATCGTCTTTACAATGCTCAGTTGAAACCTGATGAACGGCAAAAAAAAGATGGTAAGCCAATGAGCCTAGATATTAAGGAGTATATTTATTTAGGTTCACTAGGCAGAGCAATTGCCCGCGCTCAGTATGGTCGTCGCTCAGTGGTGCTGATTGACGAAATCGACAAAGCAGACCTCGACTTTCCCAACGATTTGTTATGGGAGTTAGATCGGTTAGAATTTCAGGTAACTGAAGCTCCAGAGATTCATTACAGCGTTGGTGACAACCCACGCCCAATTATATTTGTCACGCATAATGAAGAAAAAGCATTACCCACTGCATTTTTGCGTCGATGTATTTTTCACTACGTAGAGTTTCCCCAAGACAAGGAGCTTTTGCTAGAGATTTTAAAAACTTACCAGATTACTGACCAAGAATTAAGCAAAAAGGCGATTGAAGTCTTGTTAGCGCTTCGCGACCCAAACTTGAACAAGCCACCGGGTTTGAGCGAACTGCTTGACTGGGTGGGTTATTTAGAAGCAGTGGGAACACCAATAGAGGAACTTGACAAACTGCCATATATAGGCGCACTGCTTAAGCAAGAGAGCGATCGCAAACGTGCAAATGGAGGGTCTGTCTAGCAGTGAAACAGCAGCCCAAGCTTCCTGAGTTTCTTCGGCAATTATTTGAAAGTTTACGCCGTCGTGGATTCCCATTAACACCAGATGATTTAGAAGCATTGCGACAGTCATTACAGGCTGGTTTTGGTTGGCCATCACAAGAAGGACTAGCACTGCGGGAACTTTGTAATTGTTTGTGGGCAAAATCCCGCCAGGAACAGGAAATTCTTACTCTCTTGTTTAAGCAAGTGGCAGGAGAAGACAAGGCTTGGCAATTATCTTCTGTGCCAGAAGAAAAAGGTTCTGATACTGGTAGCTCCAATCAAACAAAACAAAAGAAACCTCTGGATGAGTCGCAGCCTCATAAGGATGAGATAGCTGTAACTAAATCTCCTACAGGCTTGCCTGAGATTTCCTCAAACGATGCAGAGATTTTTAAACGTCGATTTATCTTTGTACCACAATTCCCATTAAATTACCGAGAAGTGGCTCAGACTTGGCGGCGCTTACACCGTCCCGTGTGGGAAGGACAACCAACAGAACTGGATGTGGAAGCTACAATTACCCGCCGTTCTCAACTCGGAGTAGCAGTACCAGTTATCTTAAGACCTAGATGCCGCAAAGTTGCTCGGTTACTTTTGTTGGTGGATCGTCAAGGTTCAATGACTCCTTTCCATGCTTTTTGTGAGGAGGTTTGTAAAGCAATTCAACAGGCGGGGAGGTTGGAAGATACAGCAATTTACTACTTTCACAACGTTCCTGCTGAAGGAGCCAATGACGATGTGCTAGAACCACTTTTTAGCTTCAAGCGAATTGTCTGCCATACGTTTAATTACAGATTGCAGCATTTCACTTTGTTTAATCAAAAAGTCTCGATCCTCTTTAACTCTGTCCAGATCGTTGCTTGACATAGTACTCCACTATAACGAGAGCCACTCGATTGTAAAATAAAACTAACTCTCTTGAAAAAGTATCTTTCGCAGCTTAAAGAATCCAATCTGACAAGCCGAGTACTCACACATTTCTAAATAATTAAAGGGATGCCATTCGTTTCTACCAATGGACTCCAAATAAGTTCCATCCTCTTGAGCCTCATCCGGCACTATACCTGTAACATCTGCATAATACAAATAACAGACTTCATTTACTTGAGTACCAACGACATACTTGCCTAAAGGTAAAACCTGAACCCTATATCCTGTCTCTTCAAAGACCTCTCGAATGGCAGCTTCTTCTGGTGATTCCCCCTCATCCAATGCACCTGTAATTGGGCAGGGAAAAAGCTTTAGTCTTCCATTTACCTCTTGATTATCAATACAGAGATGCTGGTGTCGAATTAGGACATCATACTGTGCCGGATTTTCGCCGCTCTTTCTCAAAAGAAATACCGCAACTGAATCCTTACCATTTCGTTCCAAATATTGAAATCCTTGAGAAGATTCCCTAACAGCAATCCACTGGGTGCTAAAGATGACTCTATCCGTATCCATTGGCTATATTCCGGTACTTGATTTATTCAGATGTCAACCTCACTAATTGGGGTAAAAGTAGCGAGGGTGAGATGAGCCGCCACGGAAAATCTGAAACGCTTGCTACGGAAGGTTTACAGAAATAAAAATTGCTTTGTGAATATAGTGGAGTCTCTGGGATTAATCCCCATAGCTCCTTCACTCATATCGTTTTTTGTGTGAAAATATCTGAGTTTGCGATCGTTATGTTTTGATTTTGCTCGTAATTCTGGAATCTAGCTGTTTTCAGCTTTCATCTGGAGTAATACCAACAAATATTATATATTGGTATTATACAGGAGAAAATTGTATGCAAAAAAATACAAGTGTTACCTTGGGTGAGCATTTTGAAGCGTTTATCGCCAATCAAGTTGACAGCGGTCGTTTTGCCAGCGCCAGTGAAGCGATTCGAGCGGGACTGCGCCTTTTAGAAGAGCGAGAAATAAAACTTGCCGCTTTGCAACGAGCATTGACAGATGGGGAGAACAGCGGATTTGCTGACTATTCTCTCTCAGGATTGCTTGCAGAACTTGATCGTGAATAGCGCATGTCAGCATTTCGCCTTACTGAATTAGCCACTCAAGACTTGCTATCAATCGGTCGCTACACCCAAAAAACATGGGGAACTGAGCAGAGAAACCGTTATCTTGCTATCTTGGACGATTGCTTTCATCTCTTGGCACGAGAGCCACACAGGGGACGTACTTGTGATGATATTCGCTCAGGATATCGCAAGTACCACATCGGACGACATTTGATCTTTTATCAGGAAACCAATGAAACTATCGATATTATTCGTATTTTGCATGATCGTATGGATGTGGAGTCTTATTTCAACGAAGACTAACCCAAAGACAACCTATTCTTTAACATGAGAATTATTACCCCAAGGGGTTGAATAGGATTTAAAATTTTAGCTTTATCGTTGGCATATTAGATTGATCCGATAAGCACTAAAAGGTATTCCAAGTTATGACCTTCAGTGATGTAGTTGAAGCAATTAAAAGTCTTTCCAGTGAGGAAAAGTTAGAAATTCAACTGTTATTGCAGCAATATCTACGGGAAGAAAGGCGTGAATAGATTTATCAAAATTTTCAGATGGCGCAAGTAGAACAGCAAAATAGTGAACTAAAGTTTTCCTCAAATATCGATGAACTGAGACAACTGATAGAAGAGTGATGTTAAAAGTCAGTTTCAATTCTTCATTTAAATAAGCAGATAAAAATCAATATTCAAAAAACGGTAGAAGACAAAACTTATGTACCGTTTTTTTGTTGTCTATCAATACGGCAAAAACACAAACAGCAGATGAATCTAACCTTATTCCTTCTATAAATTCTGCTTCGCTGTTAATTATGCTCTGTCTACGGGAAAACTGAGAATAGATAGGCGCTTAAGTCGCTGCAAGCAGTTGATTAAGAGTAAAGCAAAGTATGTATAGCGGTTCACAGATTGATAATGTTCAAAGTTTTGTAGAATTAATAGGCAATAACGATAACCTTTGGAATTTTTTAGTTGGAAGAGAAGTTATAAATTTTTGGGGAATGCGAGGAAGAATTGTTTTATTATGCGATAGAGGAAAAGGATCACAAATACGTGTAGATTTACCAATTACTGTAAGAGACTCTGCTGGAGCTAGAGATTGTCTCAGATGCAAATTCTTCAGGATAGAAGAATTTATTAGCGAATTCAATAAGATAGATCCGCCTTTTTGTTATGAAGAAATTCTTCAATTAATGCAAGCAAAAAACCTAGAGAGAGAAAGATATAAAACAGAAATACGAAAGGAGGAAAAACGGAAATTAGAAAAAGAGGAAGCCAAAAGAAAGGAAATAGCGAGACGAAGGGTAGAAAAGCAAGCTTTACTTATGAGCTTAAAAGAACAACAAGAACGGACGCGCAACCGTTAATATCATATTTCGGCTGCCTAATCAACCAGACTTTACTATTGAATTTGTTATCAATACAGGTTTTACAGAGTTTCTTTCCTTACCCACAGCAGCAGTTACTCTATTAGGTTTTCCTTTTGTGTATGATATGTATGCAAATTTAGCTGACAATAGTAATGTAATCTTGCCAATACATCAAGCTAACATTATTTGGAATGAAGAAGAACGGGAAGTGAATGTACTTGAGACAGGAAAGCGACCTTTGCTAGGAACTGCTTTACTTGATGAGCATGAACTTGTTATACAGTTTACTGAGGGCGGTTTAGTAACAATTGAGGAGTTGTAGTTGCTTTCGGGATATATCGGCTTTCTATTAACAGCAATAAAAATTATTACCCCAAAGGGTTGAGTAAGATTTGAGATTTGAGTCTCAAACAAACATCGAACTTATTAGGGTAGATGAACGGACTGGCAACTTATACGTACTTGCTGGCGAAAATCTTGACTTTGAGATTAAACGCAACTGGAGGGTATGAACAATGACAGTAGCTAAGCATGAAGCGATGAATCTCAATGAACTACGTCGCCATATTCTCACTCATCGGGAAGATGTTGCAACTTTCCATGTGTATATCAATCGCTCAAAATCTGAAGGGCGAATGATTAGCATTGACTTGAATGATCAGAACTGGGAAGACCAAGTTAAACAAGCAATTAGATATAGTTCAAATGAGATTCGTTGGTACTGTAATAATACACAAAAATATATAAAGGAAGCTCAGACAATTACTAAATGGTGGCATCAGTTAGATAATAAACTTATTATAAAGCATCATATTACTGGGATATAAATTGAGCAAGCAACAGGTATCTGGGAACTAATTCAAATTAATCCGCCCGTGCAAGTACGTATCAATGAACCAAGTTTATAAATTGGTGAATTAACTACATTAGTCAAATATAGAGGTCAAGATAACTCTATAAATCAGATAGAAGCAGTTGCTATTGACCTGGATCTTGCAAAACAGAACTTATTTATTTGGCCGAATACATCAGATGAAGTCTTCATTTTCTCAGCAGAGGAAGCTTAACACTTCGCTGTATCCAAAGACTGGTTTAGCAAGCCGTTATGATGCCATATAAAAAACTATCCGCTTTTTAAAATCATGGCTGAATTACTTCGGCGCGTTATCGCAGAACTTGAGAAGTTGTCAGAATAAGAATAAAATGCGATCGCACCGGATAAACGCCGCTTTTAAAACAAAATTAACCAAACTCCCATTGCAGAATCTGGGGTACAATACCGCCTTACAGTCTTTGAAATGATTATCCCGATTTTAGATATGCGTCTATTCCGAGAAAAAGAATGGTTATTTAGCCTATTGATAATATCTCTAGTTCTATGGCTGATATTTTTGGGAAACTCCCCTTTACGAGATTGGGATGAAGGTACTGTGGCACAGGTTGCGCGTGAAATTTGGCGTGCCCCACTTGGTTCAATGCGTTGGCTTTACCCCACCTTGGGAGGTGAACCTTATTATAATAAGCCACCCCTAATGCACTTACTAATTGCTTGGACTTACTCCATCGCAGGCGTGAATGAGTGGACAACACGTCTACCGGGTGCAGTCTTAACTGCCTTGGGAGTGCCTTTGCTTTACTTGGTGGGATGTTTGCTTTTTAACCAAAGTTTACCAGCTCTGTTTGCCGCTTTAGTTTACCTGACGATGTTGCCTGTGCTGCGTCACGGACGGCTAGCAATGCTAGATGGTACAACTATTACCTTTTTCTTACTATTGTTATTTTGTTTGCTAAAAGCACGTCAGAATCGTCGGTATGCTCTAGGTGTGGGATTTTGTCTAGGGTTAATCACTCTCACTAAAGGGATGATAGTTTTGCTGCTAGGGGCGATCGCTTTTTTATTCCTGATTGCTGATCGGCAGCTTGCTTTGTTAACAAGCCCCTATTTATTACTGGGAATGTTTTTAGGAAATGCACCAGCGATCGCTTGGTTTGCTGCTCAATCGCAACATTATGGCGAAAATTTCTTCCAAGTAAATTTTCAAGCACAAACCTTTGATCGCCTTGGACAATCTGTTGAAGGTCATACTGGGCCTCCCTGGTACTATTTAATTGAGTTAATTAAGTATAGTTTTCCTTGGCTATTATTTTTACCGGGGGGTTTTTATCTAGCTTGGAAAAAACGTCATACTGCCTGGGGTCGCCTAATTATTATTGGTACAATTGTTTATTTAGGAACTATCTCTTTAATAAAAACTAAACTCCCGTGGTATGTTATGCCCGTATATCCATTTTTAGCTTTGGCAATTGGTGCTAAACTTAGTGAAATTTGGCAGTACGGTCATTTTAAGGTGCGAAGTTGGACAATATTTCTGGCTATTATTGCTGTTGCTGGTTTAGGAGGTTGTGTTTACTTTATTATTGCAAATAAAGAGCCTATTTTAATAGTCATGAGCATTGTTTCGGCAATAAGTATGGGCATCGCAGCATGGCTAATTAAACAACACGATCGCAACTTTATTCCAGTGTTATTCACAGGGATGTATTTAGTTTTAGCACTATTGATGAGTTCACAATCTTGGATTTGGGAATTAAAAGAAGCTTTTCCAGTCAAGCCAGTTGCAGACTTAATTCGGGCAAATGTTTCACCAGGAACACAAATTTACACCTCTTTTGCTTATGGGCGTCCTAGTTTGGACTTTTACAGCGATTGCAAAGTAACTCCTGCAACTGTGCCACTTTTACAACAAATGTTATCTAATAAATCTTATTTGCTCTTAGACAATGTGGCTTTACAGCAAATCAATTTAACTGGTAGTAAAATTATCGGAGCAGCTAACGGATTTACGCTGATTACCAAAAATTAGTTATACCAATGAATATTGGATAGTAGATTATCTTGCTATTAGCGCTCATATAGCGTTTCTCGTTTGTATGAAATACACTCTGACCTCTCTCTTTTTAGGAGAGAGGCTTTGAATCTTATCCCCCAACGCTACAAGGGTTGGGGCTGTTATTGTTAAGTCTGTATTGGACTCAACACAGAAGCGCTCATAAATTCGTTGGTAATCCGAAACAGCCTACTATATTAGTTTACTCGTTGGTTAAGTATGAGTATCAGATTAACCAGTTTAGGGGTAGCAACAAAATAGGCTCACCAACTTTCCCACAGTTGAATTTGACTGCTGAACAGATTTTTCAAGCTAGTAACTGAAAGTCACAAATCCCCGGCTTCTTTGAGAAGTCGGGGATCTTATTTATCGGTAAACCACCAATGAATGATCTTATCAACCTAAGCTACCCAAAGATCGCGGGCAAATCGAATAGAAAATGTAAACATTAGTATTCCAAAAAAGTACATAATTAGGTATCCCCAACGAGGATAACGGGCAAGTAATAATCCGAATGCCATTGACAGCGATATAATACCGTAAGTGTAGCGTTCAGCCGAGGCTGTAATCCCAGTGTTTAAAATTAAAGCGAAGGAAGAAAACCCATAGGCAACAGTAACAAGGGGAATTTTAGCGCGTGATAACCATAGTAAATAGATCCCACCAAAAACTAGTGCAATTTTCACTAGTTCATCTCCTGTCAATAACCATAACAATAGCCATAAAAAATATAATCCATAGCGGAATTTAATCATCCCCAGATATAAACGAAAGCGCCATAACAAACAGCCGTTACCAATAATTATTAAAAATAATAATGGATACAAAGGGTCTTGAATATAGCCAGATTTAAAATTAGTGGGACCTACCGTAATTTGCATCAGCATCTTCCACCAACCTTCCCAAGCAAACCCTGTCGCATCACCACGCCACGCTTTTTGTGCATGGATGAAAGCCAAAGCGTCGCCAAATTTTATTTGACAATAAAGACTGTACAGAGATATACCCAAACCAACAGTTAAACTGGCAATATAGGCTTTTATTCCTCTACGTTCTTTCCAAGAAACAAACATAAAAGCGGGGATGAGAGCAACTCCAGGTAGTCGCGTTGCTGTAGATAATGCTCCCCAGAATGCTGCCCAAATATATTGCTTTTTATCAAAAGCTCGTAAGGCAGATGTGGTACACAACAAAAACAGACCTTCAGTGTAAATTACGGTTCCATAAAGGGAATAGGGACACCATGCTAAAGTAGCTGTTGCCCATCGTGCTGTGCTTGTGCCGTAAAGCTCCTGTACCCAAAAATAAAGTATGATCAAGGCAGCTAAAAAAGCGCCATTATTAACTAATATACCTGCCACTTTAAAAGGCAAGCCGATGAACATAATTATCCGGCTTAACAATGAAAATAAAGGGAAAAATGCAACTGCGTGCATTTCTTTTACTTGACTGGAAAAGTCGTAACCAGAAGTCACAATTCTCTCATACCAAAAACTGTCCCAAGCATAGAAAACATCCCAACTAAAGGTGGCAGCAACGCCAGCTGATGAAGTTGGAAACAATGGGGCAATCAGTAACATAGTGATGGCTATTAGAAGCCTACTAGACAGCCACATTGCCATGACAAAAAATAAGCCATTAGCCAAAAATTTTTTCCTGATATTCATCTTTGCAGATAGATAAATTAACTTTTGATTGATATTTTAGCAAAATTCAGCTTTTAATTTTGGATAAATCATCTCACAATTTCGCACAACAAACCAGAGTGTAAAACCTAAAGGTATAGAAAACAATTGGATATATAGGAGTACCTAAATAGCCAAAAAATGAGGATATTTGCACAACGATAGCCACCCAAAAATATCGTGAAAAGTAAAAGGTAAAGCTCAGAGAAAATATATCAGCAGGATAAAAATATCTGTCGTGCATTTTGGGCAGGATATATCGCATAAATAAAACTGATATAGTGGCTAAGTATATTAATCTGTTCTGAGTAATTTTTTATCTACTTTTATAAACAATATATGACAATAAAAATATTGCAGATATACTTAAAGTTAAACCTATGGGAACAAGAATATTATAAAAGTTACTGAGAACCCATTGATAAAGATTAGGTGCGTTCTTAGCGAGTTCTTTATATTTATTAGCTTGGTTAAAGTATATTAACTTCCGCATCAACAAATGTTTTAACTGGCTGAATTTTATTCCACTCAATGGGGTGCGAGTGAAAAGTTACTTTTTAGTAGTATACCGTTTTTAGATGGTAAGGAATATTTAAATCTTTATCAAAGTTTTTGCAATTTTATGGTCTTCCACTTTAATTTGTAAGCTCCAATCACGAATTATATTCCCTTTCTTTTATCATCTTGGAAAATTGGGATGCTAGCGTGCCTAAACCTAATTTCTTAAGTAATAAATATTTATATGTTTCCCAGGTAGACACACGAAATGTACTTTTGAATAACCATGCATCATTATCAACTGTAAAGGGAGTTCCAACCTTAGCTACAAGAAACGAAGAAGTATTATCTGAATTTGAGACTAACTCTTCCCAATTAGTAGGCTGTTCTTTGCCCCAATTAAAAATTTTGTTTAAACTCACGACTTCTAAAAGTTCCCTTCTCATTAAACATGCTGAATTTCCAAAATATTGAATGGGATGAGAAAAAACATCACTTGCAAAATAATCTTTACCTGGACCCCACTGTCCCCCAGCACTTCTATCTACATGCATTAAATTTATTCCCATAATATTTTTATCTTCATTAAGAATAGTAAGACCATGTTCCAAGATATTAATACAGTCTTGATGTGTTCCCACTATTTGAATATCGTCATCCAGATGTAAAATATAATCAGATTTACAAAGATTCAGACTAATAAGAATTCCAAAATTACTATGAGGGGGATGGCTAATAGTATTATATCTTACAGAATCAAAATGATTGATTTGATTGGATGATTGAAGTAGCTTCATCCCATTTAAATCAGGGCTACTATCATCTAAAAATATTTTTTCGGCAAAAGGAAGCTCTAGTACTTTAGCCCAGCTTTGTATAGCACGACAAACAATGAACCTACGGTAATCGTGTAACGACTTAATATATGAGCATGTAGAAAATGATGTTTTTTTCCACAAATCATTACTGAAATTTTGCATATTCTGCATTTCTTTATCCTTTCATACTGTATTTAGAGCAAAGGTTAGAGCATACACCATCAACATAATTTTTTCCTAAATTCGATTTTACTACGAATCTGCAAAACAATTGTGACGCCTCCGTCAGCCTTTTCGCTTAATTTAACAATACTCCGGACAGTTTTCGCCCCAATGGATAAAAAAGCCACTTATTGTTGTAGGCTGCAAATAGTTCAAAAAAAGCATACCGCTAGATCAGCTATGAATACGGTAGAAACGATACTCGCCCAAATGGGTAATTTAGCAAACCTCATTATAAATACTTAGTAATTTTATTTACTATAGTTAGGATTATGTTGGGAAAAGTGAACTTCACAAATCTAAGTCGCTATAGTCAAATCTTGGAGAAGACCTACCGACGACAGTTTAGCCAAGGCTTTGAGTTTGTGAAATTAAATCGGCGAGTAATTAAACAGGCAATGCTTTGAACCTGGCTAAATTAGAGGTGACACAAAAACAGCTTGTAAACAAAGAACCTTGATTTATTTAATAAGGCAGTTTTTATGAAAATAGCATATATAATTTTGGCGCATAAATATCCGCAACAATTAGTACGTCTTATTTATAAACTAAACACAGATGATGTTTCATTTTTTATACATATAGATAAAAAAGCGGATTCTAAAATTTATCATCACGTACTGACTCAATTCAAGGATTTTCCAAATGTCTCTTTCATAAAAAGATACCATTTAGCATGGGGAAGTTTTGATATTGTCAGAGCTAGTCTTCAAGGAATAAAATCAATAGTTGAAACAGGTACTTACTTCGATTATGTTATATACTTATCGGGTCAAGACTATTTGATCAAGTCAAATGAACAGATTAAGAAGTTTCTCCAACAAAATAAAGGTAAAGAATTTTTAGAGTATTTTCCACTACCTTGTAATAAATGGTATCGTGGAGGTTTAACAAGATTAGAATCTTGGTATATTCGTTGGAAAGATAAGGATTTTTGGATACCAGAAAAGCGTGAGTTTAAATCTCGCATTAACTCTTTTTTATATTCATTGTTGATTTTGCTTTTACCGAAAAGACATAAATTTCCTGAAGGCTTTGCTCTTTATGGAGGTTCAGCATTTTGGTGCTTAACAGGAGAATCGATAAAATGGATAAATGATTTTGTTAAGCAAAACCCTAAGTTTATTAATCGGTTTAATTACACTTATTGTCCAGATGAATTGTTTTACCAGATCCTAATTGTAAATTCGCCTTTTAAGGATAAAATTATTAACACTCGCTTGACATATCTAGAGTGGTCTAACGTTAATGCCCTTCACCCCAAAATTTTAGAAAAAAATGATTTTGATAAAATTAGAGACTCAGAAAAATTATTTGCCAGAAAGTTTGATATGACTATAGACCCGGATATATTAGATATGGTTGATGAAATGATATCGAGTCAATCTTAACTTGCAAATTAATTTTGAATTTTGGTCGTAGAGAAGAAATAATAAATGTTCCTGAATATTGAACTTTGGACAAAAAAGAGTGGTTTGGGTAAAATATCCGCGAACCAAACGTAATTTCAAGAACACTCGAACCTATCCCACTAATAATATTTGTGCTACAAAGCTTAAGCTTATTGAGAACTGAAAACGAAAAATCAAGGTTTTCAAGCACATTTTACGAAAAGAAGTAGGGATTTTTAGAATAGTGGGATAGGTTCTCAGATGATTGCTCAAGGTTGAAGTTGCTCCAGCCGCCATTGTTAGGCGAGCGGACAGTCCACCAGCATCCGTGAGAGATTAAGATAAAGTGCCCTTTGTCAATCAGTTTAAATACTCAAAACATTGATAATAAAAATGATAATCACCACTTTTGAGGAGGATAGAGGACAGGGGGATATTTTCTTTCTTTGCGTCTCTCCTTTGCGTCAGTGTATCGATTATAGTGATTGCTGTTATTAAATAGTCCCAAGCAATTTATAGTGAGAGTTGTCTGTAAATCCTTAAGCAATTGTGAAAGCGATTACTCTCGTTGGTTCCACTGGTTCTATTGGTACTCAGACTTTAGATATTGTCACTCAGTACCCAGATCAGTTTCGGATTGTGGGATTGGCAGCTGGGCGCAATGTCGAAATGTTCGCTGCTCAAATTCGGCAATTTCGACCGAAAATAGCAGCAATTTGCTCAGAAGAGAAATTACCAGCGCTCAAAGAAGCTATCATTGACCTCGATCCCCAACCGATTTTACTGGCAGGTGACGCCGGAGTTATTGAAGTCGCTCGTTACGGCGATGCCCAAACCGTTGTCACTGGTATCGTTGGTTGTGCTGGTTTGCTACCTACGATCGCAGCCATTGAAGCTGGTAAAGATATTGCCTTAGCGAACAAAGAAACCCTGATTGCTGGGGCCCCTGTGGTTCTACCCCTAGTCGAAAAACATGGTGTAAAATTACTCCCAGCCGATTCCGAACATTCCGCAATCTTTCAATGCCTCCAAGGCGTGCCAAAGTCCGGCTTACGGAAAATTTTGCTCACTGCATCTGGTGGGGCTTTCCGAGACTGGGATGTAGAAAAGTTAGCAGAAGTGACCGTTGCTGACGCCATCAAGCATCCTAATTGGTCGATGGGGCGTAAAATCACAGTAGACTCTGCTACTTTGATGAATAAAGGACTGGAAGTAATTGAGGCTCACTTTCTGTTTGGGTTGGATTATGACAATATCGAAATTGTCATTCATCCCCAGAGCATTATTCACTCGCTGATTGAACTGCAAGATACTTCAGTTTTAGCCCAACTCGGTTGGCCAGATATGCGCTTACCCTTACTGTATGCTCTATCTTGGCCCGATCGCATCTATACCAACTGGGAACGACTAGATTTAGTTAAAGCTGGAAATTTAACCTTCAGTGAACCAGATCACCAGAAGTATCCTTGTATGCAGTTGGCTTATGCTATGGGTAAAGCTGGTGGTTCGATGCCAGCTGTGTTGAATGCCGCAAATGAGCAAGCTGTGGCTTTATTTTTATCAGAAAAAATTCGGTTTTTAGATATTCCCCGGTGTATCGAATGGGTGTGCGATCGCCATCAAAATGATAATCGTGCAAATCCCTCTTTAGATGACATTTTGGCAGCAGATAAATGGGCAAGACAAGAAGTTTTAACAGCGACTGAAAAGTTAGAAACTGACTCGCGGATAATTTCTCTGCGATAAAAACCTTTAGAGCTGATTCGACTGGGGATTAGAAATTGATGCCTAGTCCCCAATATTTAATCCCCAGCCTCTAATCCAATTAATATGGAAATCATTTAAGCTGATCACAAAGACATACTAGCTGAACTACAAAAAGTTAACAAATTAAACTTTCTTCAAAATATTCGGTGGCTTCCGGATCAGCCATCAATTTTATGTATATCTATAATTTATATCCAAAAAAAAATTAAAAATCCTTACAAAACCTTTGCAAACAAGGCGGCATTTTACATCAATAATTATCTCATTTTTAGCTAAAATATCCCCAGGCTAATTATCACAAAAAGTCTCATTATAGTGGATATTAAAAATTGGGTTTAGCATCTTTTGTACCAGTGATTATTACCAAAACAAAAACTTACCCTTTCTGAATCAACCCATTCTCACATAAAGGCAATTATTAAGGATATTAATATATGATTGCTACGCTGATTGTAGCTTGGATCGTCTTCATAATATTGTGGAAGTTGTTGAAAGCAACCGTGAGTAATGCATTGACTATTGCGGCAATCCTTGTTTTATTAAATATCGGTTTTGGCATTACTCCACAAGATATTTGGCATTACGTAACGCAGTTTGCTCAAAATCTGTCGCAGATCCAAAGTGGCAAGTAAAAATCTCTACTTCACTTTTTCTCATGAAAGGTGAAGTATAAAATATGAAATGACAAAATTTTTAACTTTAATGCCAGTTGCGTCAAAGTTTCTGTGGTGTTTACAACTTTTATTGGTCAATTATTATTTAATGCTGAAATCTTAGCCAACGCATCCTTAACACTCGCCGGCAACTGACGCATAATTTTGCCTCTTTCGCGATCTAAAGCTACTAAAGTCACCTTGGCAGTGACGTACAATTGTTGTCCATCAGTTGAGACAATGGCATAATCCCAATTGATCCGGACGCCAGTCACCTCAGCCATGCGCGTTTTTACCATTACTGTCATACCTAATTGAATTGAACGGTGATAGCGCACCGACAGTTCTACAACTGGTAAATCACAACCTATAGCGACTAAATCAGCAAATTCAATCCCTATAGATCGTAAGCATTCAATCCGTGCTTCTTCCATCCAAGCTACATGGGAACCGTGCCAGACAATACCGCTATAGTCAGTGTGGTGGGGTTGCACTCTCACAGGATATTCAAACCAATTCCCAAATTCATGACTTGATGGATTGTCAAGGGCGCTGGTTGGTGGTAGTTTTGGTTGACTGGGTTTTTCTTCTGACATCTTCAAGTTTCTAAGCACCTATAAATTTTCCAAATCATTGAATAGCATAAAAATTAATTGCGTTGCCAGACTTGTTAATTTAATATTTACACTTCCGAGTATAGAGAGTGTTTTGTTATGCAGCCTAATCTCCAGTATGTGAGTGTTGTTACTTTGACTCTACTTAGTTTACTAGGTTTTGAGATGGCGTACCCAGACAAGAACCAGGTAAGCACAAATGCAAGGTTGAGGTACGACTCCGGAGAAAAAGCTCAAGCTTTACTCAAGAATAATCAGCTCTCAGAAATTGAAAGTCTCAACGAAGAAGCTATCCAAGAATCTCGGTAAGGTCAATCTAAAGAAGCGTTGCAGAGATTACAAAAAGCATTAACCATCAGCAGAGAACTTGGAGAGCGCTCTTGGGAAGCGGTAATATTCAATAATATCGGCAGAATCTACCAAAGTCAAAGAAAGTATCCTGAAGCACTTCAATCTTATCAGCAAGCTCTCTTAATTAACAAAGAACTTGGGGATCTCGTTCGAGTTGGCAAAACCTACAGTAACATAGGTTACTTATTCGATATCCAAAACAAACCAGAGTTAGCAATTTTTTTCTATAAGCACTGCTTGATTAATTGTGAGAAAGCTCGCTTGAATCCATCAGCACTGAGTGCGTCACAACCAGATGCTTATAGCATAACTGTTAGCCAGACATATCGCATTTTAGCTGGACGATTACTCAAACAAGAACGTGTTGCTGAAGCACAAAGGACAATAGATTTACTCAAAGTTGAAGAACTAGAAGAATATCTCCAGAATGTGCCAGGTAATCAACGTACTGTCAAAGGTATTAATATAGCCGCAAGAGAAAAACCAATTAAACAAAAGTTGGAGCAAACTCTGGATAATGCTGTTGTGCTGGGTAAACAACTGACGACACTACGGAAAATTTCCTCCAAAGAGCGATCGCTCGAACAGAAACAACGGATCGAGCAATTAGTCCTAAATCAACAGCAACTCCTGGATGGATTTAACGAATTTATCAATAGTCCTTCAGTGAAAGCACAGGTAGAGCAAATTAGCCGCACAGCTAGGCGGCAAAATTTGGATTTGGAGAATCTCAACGAACTTCGAGATAGTTTGGCGCGATTGCCGCAAAAATCGGCACTACTTTACCCGCTGATTTTAAAAGATAATTTGGAATTGGTATTGGTAACTCCTGATTCTCCACCAATTCATCGCACCGTTGCTGTAAAACGTGAAAACCTCCATCAAACAATTGCTGCTTTCCGCCAAGCTTTAACCAATCCCAGTCGAAACATTAAAGCACCTGCACGCCAATTATATGACTGGCTAATTAAACCGATAGAGAAAGACCTGAAGCTATCAGGTACACAAACTCTGATTTACGCTCCAGATGACCAGTTACGCTACATTCCTTTAACTGCTTTATATGATGGCAAACAATGGCTAGTGCAGCGCTTCAATGTGAATCACATTACATCTGCCAGCCTGACTAACTTAAACACCCCAAAACAATCTACTTTGCGGGTTTTAGCTGGTGCTTTTACTAAAGGGAATTATCAAATCAAAGTTGGTAATCGGCAGGTTGCTTTCGCTGGTTTGCCCTTTGCAACGCGGGAAGTGGAGAGTTTAGCAGCTACGGTTCCTGAAACTACGACACTTTTAGACGATGCTTTTAGCCCCAGAGTCACTGTACCCCAAATAGATGATTATACAATTGTCCATTTAGCGACTCATGCAGCCTTTGTGGTGGGTAAACCAGAAGATTCGTTTATTTTATTCGGGAATGGCGAGCGCGTTAACTTTAGAAATGTCGCCACTTGGTCACTTCCCCATGTAGATTTGATCGTGTTGAGCGCCTGTGAAACCGGCTTGGGAGGCAAGTTGGATAACGGTGAGGAAATTTTGGGCTTTGGCTATCAGATGCAACAAACCGACGCTAGAGCCGCGATCGCCTCGTTGTGGTCTGTGGATGATAGTGGTACATAGGTACTTATGAGTGCTTTTTATGGTATCCTCTCCACGGATAAATTGACTAAAACTGAAGCTTTACGACAAGCTCAAATCTCATTAATTACTGGAGACTGGAAGGCAATAAGTCATAATGTACCCGTAGCAGCAGTTAGCGATTTTAGTCACCCGTACTATTGGGCACCTTTTATTTTGATTGGTAATGGACAATAGGAGTAAAAATTCATAAATTAGGGAAAACACACAGTCAAGCAGATATAATGATAGTTGCTACTACCCAGATTCACTATCTGACCTTAGTAACGCGTAACACCGGCGATTTCGGTAGCTGCCATATTCCATTACTGAATCCTTTTACATAGCCCTAAGGAAAATTGCGTTAGCGGAGCTTAACGTACCCCTACGGGGAAGCTACGCGTAGCGTCTCGTAGAGAAGTTATCGCGTTTTGATGATATTTTGGGCAAAGAGGAGCGGCTAACTGCCCAACCTCTGCCTTTGGTGCGTTTTAACACCTTCCAGCTAAAGGCTGAAAATCCGGCTCGTGAGGTTTTGGCAGATATAAAAAAATATGCGATGGGCCAGCGACGAGCCAATCACTTAAGGTAAGGAAATAGGTAAGAGCGATCGCCAACTAAGCCACCATTACCAATTATCGATAATCAATTTCTAAGAAAGCGATCGACCTTTGGAACCTTAATACTTCTTGGCAAGAGTTTTAGAGCCTGTATCAGTTTGCATAGATTGCTTGACAAGATTAGCCAGTTCGTCTAATTGGCTTATTGCCTCCGCACCCTCTAACTTCATCAATTCGCGGTCATCCCGCATTTCCGTCCAAGTAATCCCGTAATCGGACACTAAAAACCGAATCAGATGGTTATCACCCAAGCTAACCATAAACGATGCACTATTCATTTGGTCGCCACAGGTGTAGCAGGACGCAGGATACCCACGTCGCTCTAATACAACCGCCAAGGCTTGCAGGTTCATTACCAAGTCTTGGACGAATTGTCGATGTTGATGTGCTAGTCTCAGAAACACTTTTGTCCTCCAGACACCACAGTCATTTGAGTCTCTTTTATATTTTCTTTAGATTTTCTCATCCACTGGTATTGTAAACTATTCAATACAATTACCAGACAGATGATATTGAGTCGTTAATTGACTACCTTGTTTAGGGTAGTGCATCAGGGTTTTGAGCGCCGTATCAAACTATTCAGTTTACAAATTAAAAATCTCGGACAGAATTGCTAAATTTAACTATATCTTTATACATTTCTGTCAGGGTAGATTCTTACAGGAAGCGATTCGCCTTAAGAGTAACTTAAATCTAGCAATAGTCAACTACAGAAAAGCTACATATTGCGTTTTTATTGGCGACGTGTAGCCAAATTCACTGCTATTAGAGGCTATAACGTAGTTTTGCATCGTTATAGTGTCTTTTGCTTAGATGTTTAATCTGTTCTGTTTCTAACGTAGATTTTGGTATAGACAAATGATTTGGTATACCAAATTCGTTCCTCCTGTATATATAAAGTTGAGCCGATGGCAGTGCAAATTTTAGATTCAGTACTAGTAAAAGATTAATTAAAATCTTTTATACAAACTTACGTACGTGAGTAGATAAGTCTAGTGTAGAATCCACAATGGATCAACTCAAGACTGACAATAACTAAACTCAGGAGAGCAATGTTGCCATTTAGGCAATATTTTCAGATATTTTGGGATTAAGTAAGTCGGTGCTTATATTTCTTCATATACATTGAATTTTTCTAGCCGACTTACTTACTCTGTGGCGGTTGCTATATTTTAATTTTTATCTCGTTTAAATAAAACACCTTGGCAGGTTTAGTGCCAAGGTGTTTTATTACTTAACGCGATGCGCAACTTATTCTTGGAACCCGGCTTCTATTCTTCTTTCCCCCAATCCCCAAAAGGGGCCCCGAGTCCCACGCTCCTGAGAGGCTTTGATTCTTACTCCCCAATGCTAGTAGGGGAGCCAGTACGTTGCGGGGGTTCCAAGAGTTGTAGCAGCTGGCGTAAGGGGTTAGGGGTTAAGTTTGAGAGAAAGTCGCACACGGCATTACTTACTTACTAAACATTACTTGTAGTGCTAACAAGTTTTTCCCCTTTCAACATCCGCGCCGCAGCTTCAAGTAGAGCTTCTTCGAGATAGGGCTTGGTAAAGTAGCCACTAGCACCGAGTTGAGCTGCAATTTGTCTGTGCTTGTCTGCACCCCGCGAGGTGAGCATAGCGATCGGTAAGTGGTTGAGGTTAGAGTCTTTCTGAATGCGAGATAGTAACTCCAGACCATCGCAACGGGGCATTTCAATGTCGCAAAATACAATATCACAAGGCAGACCAGAACGGAGTTTATCCCAAGCTTCCTGCCCGTCACGCGCCTGTTCTACACGATAACCTGCTTTGTTAAACGTTAGGGATAGCAATTCTCGAACTGTAATTGAATCATCGACTATCAGCACTGTCGGGTCAATCTTCGCAGGAGAGGTATCTGGAGGAGTAGCTTTCTGTTGCCAAGAATTGCTACCAATTTCTGTAGAAATCCGTCCTTGGAAAATGTCAATTATTTCCAGCACGTCAGCAATAGGCATAATGCGACCATCACCCAGGACTGTAGCACCAGCGACACCAATGGGTTTAGGCGCTGGCCCTTCAAATTGCTTAATTACAATTTCTTGTTCGCTCAACACCAGGTCAATCTGTAAAGCAATCAGGGTATTTGCCGATCGCACCACAACTACAGAAACCATATCATCATCTCTGGTGCCGCCATAAACATTACCCCGACTGATCTGGCGATTAAAGGTTAAAAGTTCCTTTAGGGGTCGGAATGGCAGCACCGTATCGCGCCAGGAAATAAATGATTGCCCATTGGCATCGTGCTGGATATTTTTGACTGGTATATCCAGCGTATCTTCTACACCATCCATCGGGAAGGCAATTCTAGCTCGATCAGAGACGCAGCAGAGAGCTTTACAAATACTCAGAGTCAGTGGTAAACGAATGGTGAAGGTGGTTCCCTTACCGAGCGCAGAATCGGTGTTCACTGTCCCACGAATTTCGCTAATCTCGGAGCGCACTACGTCCATACCTACACCACGACCAGAAATTTCATCTGCTTGGTCTTTGATCGTAAAACCAGATTGGAACAGCAGATCGTAGACTTCCAGGCGAGACATGGCTTTTGCCTCCGCTTGTGTAATCATGCCAATCTTCACCGCCTTAGCCTTAATCCTTGCTGAATCGATACCTGCGCCATCATCACCTACGGAAATGATCGTTTGATTGCCTTGGTGGAAGGCACGGATAGTAATGATTCCCACGGGTGGTTTCCCAGCAGCTTGCCTCTCTTGTGGCGTTTCAATACCGTGAGCGATCGCATTATTCAGCATATGAGTTAACGGATCGGTAAGATGATCCAAAATCATCTTGTCAATTAAGGTATCGCCACCTTCGATCACCAACTCCACTTGTTTGCCACACTTAATGGCGTTGTCGCGCACTCCTCGCCGCCAGCGATCAATAGTTTGGGCAAAATGCACCATTCGCGCTCTTGTTAATCCCTCTTGTAGCTGGGTGGTTACTTGGCGGAATTGCCTTGCTACTCGCTCGGTTTCTTCGGTAACGAAATCAATGTCACTTGCCGACTCACGCACGCGCACAATCCGCTCAATCATCTGCTGTGAGAGTGTATGGAAAGGAGTAAAACGATCCATTTCTAACTCGCTAAAACCCCTATCGGCATTGGAATCAGGGGCTTGAAAGCCGGAGTCTATCTTTTTGCGTCCAGCTAACAGAGAGGCTTCCAGTAGCGATCGCTCGTACAACTCCTGCATCCTTGCGCCCACATCGGAGAGTTGTTGTACCTGAATCAGCAAGTTATCTAATGACTGCCGCAGCCGTTCATGATCTTGCTCTAAAGTATTGCGATTTACCACCAACTCCCCAACTAAATTACTCATATCGTCCAGTTGCTTAACTGGAACCTTCATCGTTTCTTCAAATCTCGCAGCCCGACGAGTAGAGGGGCGGGGAGTTTTGCTGGTGTTATATTTTACTACTGGCGAATGGGATATTGTTTGATCTGCTTCTGCCAGCAACTTCTCCAAGTCCCCAAATTCATCTTTTATGGCTGGTGATGGAATGGCATTTTTAGCCAAGACTGGTTGAATGTTCAAGGGCTGGCGTTGGTGTAGCCCGTCGTAGACATCGTGATCGTCATCTGTACCTAGCAATTCTTCTAGGGCAGCAAAATCTACTTCTGTTATTGACGCAGCTTTGGGGATGGGTGCTACTTCCTCTCCTAGTAATGCTGCCAAGTATGCAAATTCATCTTCTGAAGCAACTACTTCAACGGTTTCTGTAGTTGCCAATTCTTCGGTTGAAGCAACAATAGCATTTTCTGCCTCTGCTACTGGTACAGGCTCAGATGTCTCTTCTAGATCCCACAAATCGGTTTCTACATTTTCCTGAATAACCGTTTGTGTGAAGTCATTGACATCTTGTGAGTTAATTGTTGCCGCGTTTTCTCTTAATTCTTCCTGATTTGCTGCTTCTGGCAGAGCAGTTTCTGTAAACAATAAATCATTTGCAAAATCTAGTTCTGTAGCTTCAAAATCTGTATTTTCTGGGAACTCAAAGGCAGTTTCTAAGTTCTTGTTCCCTTCAGTATCTAAAACTTCTGGGCTTGTCTGGGGTGAAGCTGAAGTTTCCCCAAAACTGATATCTAGAGAAGTTTCTCTAGCTTCTTGTTCATCCACAGTATTATCTGTGGTGTCCATCTGAATATAGGTGGAGTTATCTGTGGCTACATCTTCAAACAGCAGTTGCGAATTTTCATCGAAAGAGCCGAACAAATCACCTGGCTGTGCTTGGGATGATACTAAATCTGAAGTTTCCCCAAAATTAATATCTAGAGAAGTTTCTCTAGCTTCTTGTTCATCCACAGTATTATCTGTGGTGTCCATCTGAATATAGGTGGAGTTATCTGTGGCTACATCTTC
>NZ_JBALCZ010000034.1:0-63438 GCF_036917615.1 Nostoc sp. | reverse complement strand
AGCTAAGAACATCGGGAGCCGGATGCACGGAAACGCGCACGTCCGGATCTAACTGAGAGGTGCGGGGAATAACATCCCCCATCGACTCAACCAAAGTCGATAACCTCTCAGCCCTCGATGGCTTGCAAGTACTGGTTGTAGATGACAATACCGATACACGTGAATTAATTGACTTCGTTCTTCAACAGTCTGGAGCGCAGGTGACATCGGTTAGCTCAGTGGGTGAAGCTTTAGAAGCGCTAGTAGGATTAAGACCAGATGTTTTAGTCAGTGATATCGGAATGCCCAATGAGGACGGTTATTCCTTGATTCGCAAAGTGCGGGCGCAGGAAGCTCTTGGTGGGGAAAAGATTCCAGCTGTAGCACTGACGGCATTTGCTAGTGATGAAGAACGCAGGCTGGCTTTGCAAGCTGGATTCCAAGTTCATCTATCCAAGCCAATCGAGCCAGAAGAGTTGGTGACAGTGGTGGCGAACCTAGTCAAAGGCAGTAAACAAGTTTAATAGCTTTTGGTAGCAAATGCGTTGGCGTAGCCCGCCGCAGGCATCGCCGATATACAGTAGATTGCAATGAAGTACAAAAATACCCCTCCCTAACCCTCCCCTTTCTAAGGGGAGGGAATTAGATTAGGAATTTCCCCCCTTTCTAAGGGGGGATTAAGGGGGGTAATTTGACTTGTGTATACACCGTAGCAATACATCGGGGGGATTAAGGGGGGTAAGGATGTACTTCATTTAGATGCAAAATGCTGTAACAAATGCGAACGCCGAAATAACAAATGCGAACCGCGAACCTTCTTCTAATATCCCATAGGCAATCTTCACCAAAGCGCGGGATAATCCATTGGGATTACCTGTACTTTCGGCTGCAAAGTGGTCAGCAAAGTATTCCCGTGTGCGTGAGAGGTACAGCAGTAGATAAGTACCGAGGACATAAAACAGGTAAGCAACTAGGGCAGCAGTTTGCATCGCATCTTTGATTTTGCTATCGCCGCCGCTACGCCCAAATCTTCTGGCTGTAATGTAAATCAGGTAACAAATTTGCACTAAGGTCGAAGCTACAGTCATCACTGCAAAGTCCCAGTGGACGATGTGTCCCAATTCCTGGGCGAAAAATTAAAATAATGGTAGTATAAATTATTTACTTAAGTAAAAGACTAGAAAAACATAAATTACTATGTCTCTCTAGTCTGGGGAACGCATAAATCATATTTAAGACTTTCAAAGAAAAGCTGTAATAATACTGATAATATTTTTACTGCCGTAAACTTACTAGCTCTTTGTCTGTGTTCGATAATCACAGAATAAATGTTTTGAACCAAGTCTTGCTTCACCCGATCAGAGGAATTATTGATTACCCAGATGGTTCACCCGATTGGAGGAAGACAATAACCAATGATCAACTGAGATTGATAAGATGAAGAAAAGGTAAAGATTTCTGCTATGACTATTCTTGACATTGCTTATCCCCTGATTACGATCGCAGGGCAAACCCGCCAAGCTGCAAGTAAGCTAGCGATTCTCTCCACTGAGGCAAAAAATCAAGCACTTGTTGCGATCGCTCAAGCTTTAGAATCAGCTAGAGATGAAATTTTAGAAGCAAATGTTGCTGATTGTGAAGCTGCTACTGCCGAAGGGATTCCCAAACCACTTTATAAGCGCTTGCAGTTGGATGAACATAAATTAAGAGATGCGATCGCTGGGGTAGGAGATGTTGGTAAGCTAGCTGATCCAATTGGGAAAGTACAGATTCACCGTGAACTTGATACTGGCTTAATTCTCAAGCGGATCACTTGTCCTTTAGGCGTTTTGGGGATTATTTTTGAAGCCCGTCCAGAGGCGGCGATTCAAATTGTTTCCTTGGCGATCAAATCGGGAAATGGTGTAATCCTCAAAGGTGGAAAGGAAGCGGTGCGTTCTTGTGAAGCAATAGTTAAGGCAATTAAACAAGGATTATCTCATACTGCTGTTAACCCTGATGCGGTACAGTTGCTGACAACTAGAGAGGAAACTTTGGAACTTTTGAAGTTAGATAAATATGTAGATTTAATTATTCCTAGAGGTTCTAACTCCTTTGTTAGGTTTGTGCAGGAAAATACACGGATTCCGGTACTAGGACATGCCGACGGTATTTGTCATCTTTATATAGATAAAGCCGCTGATATTTCTAAAGCAGTTCCGATTACCGTTGATGCCAAAGCGCAATATCCTGCTGTTTGTAATGCAATTGAAACTTTGCTAGTTCACCAATCAATTGCTACACAACTTTTACCAAAAGTTGCCGATGCTTTGCAAGAACGCCATGTGGAATTAAGAGGTGATAAAAGGACTTTAGCAATTTTACCTAACATCGCTACGGCAACACAAATAGATTGGGAAACAGAATACAGCGATTTCATTTTGTCCATTAAAATTGTAGATTCTATAGAAGATGCGATCGCTCATATTAACAAATATGGTTCTCGTCATACTGACGCGATTATTAGTGAAGATTCAACATCTGTTGAAACTTTTTTTGGATTGGTAAATTCAGCCAATATATTCCACAATTGTTCTACCCGCTTTGCCGATGGCTTCCGCTATGGTTTCGGTGCAGAAGTAGGGATTAGTACGCAACAAATGCCTCCCCGCGGCCCCGTTGGTTTAGAAGGATTGGTGACATACAAATATCAAATGACTGGCGATGGTCATATTGTAGCTACTTACACCGGAGCGAATGCTAAAGCTTTTATTCATCGGGATTTAGTGTAAAGTATTCTCAGATATAAGACCTCTTGCATAAATCAAAAATAAAAACCCCAAAGAGCGAAAGCTACGCTTGATCTCCCCTAAAAGCTTGCTCTTAGGGGTTGGGGGTGGGGTGTTAGGGACTTTTGCAAGAAGTCTAATCTTGACTAGAAAGGGTTAGTTCTGGAGTTAACATTAACCTATTGGGCTAGTTACAAAAAAGTAGATTTGGCATGAGTAGCAAAACATCCAAGGTCGGTATTATTGGTGCCGGGAATGTAGGTGCAGACGTAGCAAATGCTTTAGTGCTACTCCGTAAATGTGTAAGAGTCGTCCTTTTTGACCGAACTTTATCAAAAGCTGAGGGGCAAGCATGGGATATTGAAGACAGCATTCCCCTACTTCAAGAGATGGAGATTATACCATCAAATCAGTATGAAGATTTAGCTGATTCTGATGTCATTGTCGTGACTGTTGGGGTGCAGAAAAAACAAGGAGAGACCCGATTAGATATGTTGAGCGACAATGCACAAATCATGCGTTCGACGATGAAAGAATTGGATCGAGTTGCACCGAATTCAATCGTACTTATCGTTAGCAATCCAGTGGATGTACTAACGCGGATTGCGATCGCCACTTCCACTAGAGCAGAAAACCTAATTTTCGGTTCGGGAACCGTTCTTGATACTGCTAGACTGAGATATCAACTTGGTAAGCGACTGAATGTTGCTCTTCAAGACGTTCATGTTTATGTGATTGGAGAGCATGGAGACAGTGAATTTGCTGTTTGGTCTAGTTCATTTATTGGGGGAATTCCGTTAACTGAATTTCCCCTACCACAAGGAGCAATACTGGAACAAATTCAGCAAGAGTACGCAGAGTTAACGCGTAAGCGAGGCAGTAGCATTTCTGAGCGCAAAGGAAATACTAGCTATGGTATATCAACGGTAGTTTGTCAGTTAGTTGATGCCATCCTGCAAGATGAAAAGCAAATATTTCCAGTATCGGTGAGAGCAGATTCTAACTATGGAGTTGGCAGTGAAGTTGTTCTTGGACTTCCATGTGTCATTAGCTCCCAAGGTATTGAGCGTCAACTGGTGTTACCAAGAAATGCCCATGAACAACGCTTATTAGAAGAGTCAGCTACCAAACTGAATGAAGCCTACAATTCTTTGGATAATTAAAATCAACTCAAATAGTCTGTTTAAAAATGCCCTTTTTTGAATATGTATAAAAGGATGTTTGAAAAGTATTTTGCTGTGATTTTAGGCACTTATTGATCCCCCCTAACCCACGCCAGTCGCTCCACTTGGGGAGACCCCTATTCCCGCGCTGGCTCCCCTTGAAAAGGGGGGAACCGAAATCAAAGTCCCCCTTTTTAAGGGGGATTTAGAGGGATCTAAAACTTTTGATACCAAAAAGAGAACTTTTCAAACATCCTCTAAGGGCTAGTACCGCAAAGCGGAAGTCAAAAGTCAAAAGTCAAAAGTCAAAATGAATACAGCGTAAGCGTTTCGTTGATTTGGAATAGGTTGTTTATTTCCGCCGCGCTGTACTAAGATGCAGATTAAATAAGCCTCATCGCCCTTTCTCCTTGTTGAGAGTGTTGTCGTTCACCACGAGATATGCAACGCGGTAAGTAAAAAAACTAAACATGTTATTTGTTGTCAATCACCTGGATTTCAAGTATTACCCAAGCGCCTCAAACAACCAAGTCAGCAGTATAACAAATAGCTGCACCCGACCCAAGCAAATTTTAGTGATTGAGTCTTCCAAAATTATCGGCGGCTGAAAAATTAGCGATTAAACTAATGCTTTCAGTAAAGCCTGAAGTTTAAGTTGCACCTCTGCAAACTCTCTATTAGGATCAGATCCAGCCACGATACCAGCACCAGCATACAATCTCGCGCGATCGCCATTAATTAATGCTGAACGAATTCCCACAATAAACTCGCAATTCCCTTCAGAATCTATCCAACCCAGAGGCGCAGCATATAAACCCCTCTCAAAGCTTTCATAACTACGAATTTCGGCACAAGCAACATCTCGTGCTGCACCGGCAACGGCTGGTGTAGGATGCAATTGGGCGACAATCTTTAATGGATGAATGTTAGCAGGAACCATAGCACTTATTGGTGTCCATAAATGCTGGATGTTAGATAATTGTCGCAGGCGGGGTGCTAATATTTGGGGTAACAAACCTAGCTGGCATAGGCGTTGTGTAATGAAATCAAGCACCAGTAAATGTTCATGCTTTTCTTTTTCACTATTGAGTAAGCGATTGGCATTAGCTGCATCTTCAGCAGGGGTTTTACCTCGTGGTGCAGAACCAGCCAAAGCATCAGTGATTAAATGTTGATTATTAATACTAATTAATCTTTCTGGACTTGCACCAATAAAGTTTTGTCCTTTGCCATTACTAATAGAAAAAATATAACAATTAGGATGTCTTTGTCTAAGATTATTTAAGGATTTCACTAAGTCAAAATGGTTGCTTGACTTGACATCTAATATATCTGCTAGGACAATTTTACTTAAATGACTAGACCGAATTTTTTCCAAAGCAGATACTACTGAACGTTGAAATTGAGCAGCATTTGTAACGGATTTGTTGTATAAATTTGCTGAGAAATAATCAATGTTAGCAGAGTAATATTCTAAAGATTGGATAAATTCAATTTTATTTTGCAGATTCTCCAAGAATCTTTGAATATTTACATTTTCATTGATAATTATATTTGTTACTAATATGCAACGCTGATTTTTCACTGCTACTTGCCAACGTGGAAGAAAGACGGTCGCAGATGGAAAGGGATAATCTACTTGGGAATTTTTCTCAAAAAAGCTAAAATAACAAAAAAAGTGAGGCCCAGAAAAAGGTTGGTTAGCATTACCAAAATTAATTATATTTTTTAGACAAGATTTGATAAAATATTCGGCTTGACTAAAACGGTCTGCGCCATCAATCTGTAATTTTGCTGTAGCATCAATTGCCGCGATCGCTTCTCCTTTACCTCTGTCCTCAAAGTAAAAATTTATTTCATTTGCTTGTGTAAGTTTATCTAATACAAGTAAAGGGTCAACTAAATTGATCTCTTGGGAGATACTAACAATTTGCCTGCAATTATTTTTGAGGCACTTTTCTTGCACTGCTACCAGAAATTGATATAAATCTTTGTGTACAAACAAGTTGCTACGACATGGTGAAACTGTCATGGATTTAACGATAGTAAATTTTTTTTAAGTTAACTTCCTAAAGTCTAATTAATCGTGGTCGTATTTCTACAGGTAACATATTAAGTTATCATTTCACCAGCGTAGGATTTGTCTTGTTCGTGGTGTTCCTAGAGCCTGACAAGCCAGTTACAGCCTTGGACTGCAACCATGAGGGTGGAGTGTTAACAACACAAGGTTAACGAGCCAGAGTAAAAGTAGGAGTTGTTTTTCGCTGATGAATATCTAGCGTCTCTTTAAATCATAAAATCTCAAGTGTGAGTAATATTCCGGCACTTTAATTAATCACCACTGATGACTACCAAGCAGATTTTATATCCCAACACTAAGTTATGGATGGCAGCGATTAAACCGCCAATGTACAGCGTTGCCATTATGCCCATTTGGGTAGGAACAGCAGTAGCATTTGCAGAAACAAAAATTTTCAATGGTGCAATCTTTTCTACTTTTGTAGCTGCGGCAATTTTAATTCTTGCCTGGGAAAATATCAGTAATGATGTCTTTGATTCCGAAACAGGAATTGATCAAAATAAGCACCATTCTCTGGTGAACTTAACAGGCAATAAGCCATTAATATTTTGGTTAGGAAATTTGTGTTTAGGTTTGGGGTTGCTGGGCATCCTAGCGATCGCCTTGTGGGAACAAGACCTAACTGTTATCGCCATAATACTGCTGTGCTGTGGTTTGGGCTATATGTACCAAGGGCCTCCCTTTCGCTTAGGATATCAGGGTTTAGGCGAGATTCTTTGCTTTTTTGCCTTCGGCCCCTTAGCAGTAGAGGCAGCATATTACAGCCAGACTCAAACTTGGTCAATGACAAGTTTAGCAGCATCAGTGATTGTCGGGATTGCCACAACCTTAATTTTGTTTTGCTCACACTTTCACCAAGTTAAGGATGACATAGCGGCAGGCAAGCGATCGCCTATCGTCCGTCTAGGAACCCAAAAAGGGGCCCAACTCCTAGTTTGGTTCACTGGTAGCATTTATCCCCTCACCTTGCTGTTTGTGCTGTGGGGAATTTCTCCACCTTGGACATTGCTGAGTTGGGTGAGTTTACCGTTTGCCTTCAAATTATGCCGCCACGTCCAAGAAAATCACAACCAGCCGGACAAAGTTAGTAACTGTAAATTCATCGCCATAGCCGTGCATTTCTGGGCTTGCTTGCTGTTGGGCTTGGGATTTCTGCTTTAGCAATTACTAATTGATGCGTTATCAATTTAAATTTCGTCTCTATCGGCGAAAATTTGGGCGATCGCTGACTACCAATCATGGTAATTGGGATATTCGTGAAGGTATTATTCTCCGTCTCACTGATGAAACTCTTAGAGTCGGTTGGGGAGAAATTGCCCCCATTAGCTGGTTCGGTTCCGAAACCCTAGAACAAGCTTTAGATTTTTGTCGCCAACTCCCAGCAGAAATCACAGACGAGATAATTTTCTCCATCCCAGATGAATTACCTGCTTGTCAATTTGGCTTTGAGTCAGCGTGGGAGTGGAGGAATAGAGGAAATGAAGAAAATATCATAACTCTTAACTCCTCACTCCTAACTCCTAATTCACTCTTCTACAGTGCCTTATTACCAGCCGGTGAAGCGGCTTTAAATCAATGGGAAACGCTGTGGCAGCAGGGATATCGCACGTTTAAGTGGAAAATTGGTGTGGATGCGATCGCTGATGAACTAGAAATTTTTGAGTCATTGATACACACCTTACCAGCCTCTACGAAACTGCGATTAGATGCCAACGGTGGACTCAGTTATGAAGAAGCTAACTTATGGCTGTGGACTTGCGACAATCTCAAGGCAAATGCAGAAATACCCCTAGAAATTGAATTTCTCGAACAACCGCTACCCATTGAGCAATTTCAGGAGATGTTGGAATTGAGTATGAGTTATAAAACTGCGATCGCTTTAGATGAATCTATCGCCACACTTGGACAACTCGCCGCCTGTCATCAACAAGGTTGGCGAGGGATTTTTGTGATTAAGCCTGGGATAGTCGGATCACCATCTCGTCTAAGAAAGTTTTGCCAACAGCATAAAATTGATACTGTATTTTCATCAGTATTTGAAACTGCGATCGCCAGACTTGCAGCACTCCAACTAGCAGCCGAATTATCCCGAAACAATAGAGCAGTTGGTTTTGGCATCGACCATTTTTTTGAACAAGAAGAAACGTGGCTTCAATGTCTATGGAACGACCTTTAGACTGTCTTAATAACCTGGCTGAAAATGATTGGCTTATTGGTTACAACAGCTATCAATTTAATCAAATAACTCAAGAATTGTATTTAGAATTAACACAGATATCAGCATATAAAACACCACCAAAAATTATTTTAGCTGAACGCGAACCATTGCAATTTTTAGCAAGTTTTATTGCCGCTTGTGCAGCTAATTGTCCAGTTTTTCTTTGTAACCCAGACTGGGGAACACAAGAATGGCAACAAGTGTTTGACTTAGTACAGCCAGATATTATTTGGGGAATAGGGAATAGGGAATGGGGAATGGGGAATGGGAATAATACCCAATACCCAATGCCTAATCGTATTATGATTCCCACAGGTGGTTCATCGGGGCAGATTAAGTTTGCCATCCACACTTGGGAAACTCTCATAGCATCTGTACAAGGATTTACACAATATTTTCAATTAAAGCAAGTTAATTCATTTTGTGTATTACCGCTATATCATGTCAGTGGTTTAATGCAATTTATGCGCTCTTTTACCACCGGAGGTAAACTGCTTATTCTACCATTTAAAGCAGTAGAAGCGGGTCAAATATCAAATATTAAACAATCAGACTTTTTCATATCTTTAGTACCAACACAGTTACAACGTCTCTTAGAAAATCCCGAATTAACTGAATGGCTCTGCAAATTTAATACTGTACTTTTGGGCGGTGCGCCAGCATGGAACGAACTATTAGAAAAAGCCAGATTTCATCGCATTCGGTTAGCACCTACCTATGGCATGACAGAAACCGCCTCTCAAATTGCTACCCTCAAACCAGATGATTTTCTCAATGGTAAAATGAGCAATGGGCAGATTCTTCCCCATGCCCAGATAACTGTTCGCAATCAGCAAGGCAAAATTTTAAATTCAAATCAAATAGGAAATATCACCATTCATGCACAATCTTTAGCCCTTGGTTACTATCCTAAAACAAAAAAAAATCAGGATATTTTCCAAGTAGATGATTTAGGTTTTTTAGATGACCAAGGTCATTTAAATATTGTCGGACGTGATAGCGACAAAATCATTACAGGTGGAGAAAATATTTACCCAGCAGAGATTGAATCAGCTATACAAGCAACTCAAATGGTTGCGGATATTTGTGTCATCGGCATCCCAGATAAACACTGGGGACAAGCCTTAACAGCAATTTACATTCCCAAACAATCAGATACCTCTGCCTTAAAAATTCAAACTCTACTCAGAGACAAACTCAGCAAATTTAAAATCCCTAAATATTGGATTCCCCAGCAAAACTTACCCCGTAACTCCCAAGGTAAAATTAACCGCCAACAGCTACAGCAAATAGCCACAGAATTCCTCCAAAATCCCATCACATAATCTCTCTCGATCTTCTTCTTTCTGCGTCCTCAGCGTCTCTGCGGTTCGTTTCCAACCACTGGATTACCTCTTCAGGTAATTCCTGCTTACTTCTAGTACTTGCATCAATACAAACATGCCTAGTAATAGTCTTCGCAACTACCACCTCAGCCACTGTAATTTCATAAGTAATTTCAAACTTATCAACACTTATTTTTTGCGGTATTAAGCTAATCAGTAACTTGTCCCCGACAAACATAGGGCGCAAGAAATCAACATTAGCATGAACAATCGGGAAAGCCACAGATGGATTAATAAAAAAATCTTTGAGATTAATACTTGCAGCTTCTAAAGATTCTTCATAAGCTTCATGGCAAATACCCAAAACGTTGGCGAAATAGACTACCCCAGCAGCATCAGTATCTTGAAAGCGAACCGTGCGGTTATAAGTAAAAGACATTTTTGATAATTGAATTACGAATTACGTAGCTTGCTTCTCGCTTTTGGCGAGTATTACGAATTACGAATTATGTTGACTCCAACGGCGGAACCTCGAAGTCATTAAACGAGGAAACATTGGAAGACGAAGCGGCTATTGCCCTCACCAGCTTACCATCAAGAGTCAGCAAAGTAGCACCTACCTGCTGTGACAGTGCAACATAAGAGCCATCGTAGGCGGAGATTCCATAATTTAAGGCGATCGCAACTGCATCCGCCATCAAATCAGCCGTTGAGACAACACGCAAAGGGAAGTTTTTGAGAGTTGCTAAATCTGCTGGCACATCATCAACTGCATAAAGTCTCGCGCGGACATACTTCCAAATGATATTGCCACACTCAATGTAAAACAGGTCTGGGACAAAGATCGCAGTTTGGGGATTGGCAAGATGAGCAAACAGTTGATTAACTTTCGGAGTTAGTGGATCGTCTGGTATAAATTGCTTAATAGCTACACTTGCGTCTACAACACATCTGAGAGGGATAGTCATCTATCTCGGTCTTCTCGGATTAACGCAGTACTATCAGGTCATTCCACATCAGTCTGGCGACTCTCACGACGAAGGCGGATTTCCTCTAGCAGTTTTGGGACATTTTTTCGTCTTTCGTCTTCTGTTTGCTGTGCTTCAGTTTTTAAAGCTTGTTCTAACAGAGTTATAACTTGGGCGTTAATGGAACGGTGTTCAGATGCCGCTAACTCTTGCAATTTTGCATACAAATCATCGGGTAAATTTCTTACATAAAGGGTAGTCATCGCTTTACCTCAAAGTAGAATTTATCAAAATGATAGCACTATGCAAGCAAAAGGTGGGAGTGGGGC
This sequence comes from Nostoc sp., assembly GCF_036917615.1. Classification (GTDB taxonomy): domain Bacteria; phylum Cyanobacteriota; class Cyanobacteriia; order Cyanobacteriales; family Nostocaceae; genus Nostoc. The sequence continues at coordinate 52,608 of NZ_JBALCZ010000034.1, read as the reverse complement.
GATCGCTTTTGAAACAAATATCAAAAGTAAATACTTAAAATAGACGCTATTTTAGTTTGCTCTGAGTGCTAATATCACTTCCACTTAGTAAAATTCACCTCTTCACAAAAAATTCTATGAGCATTAACGCTTTTGTGGATTATGGCTTCCCTTCTGGCAGAGATTTTTGCGTACAATTTTTGTCTAGTTCGGAGTTTAAGGCTGCAACCCTCAGAGAAATTGTTCCATCAGTTGCGAGTAAGGAAAAGAAAGAAAAAATAGCTTTACACATAGCTGATTCCCTTGAAAAGGGTGAACTTACTACAGACGAAGTTCTACTAGCTTATGTTAAGCAGCCAAGGATGTGGTTGAGTCTCAAGCAAGGACAGAGTGCCCATACACCTAGTTTAAAGTCGCCTGCTTTGCTATTAAGAGAATTTGGTGAAGAGGGCTGGTATGGCCCTCTTCAAGAGACTACGGGACTACAGAAATGGTATATTCGCACCTATAAGATTCCTGATTACATCCGCAGGAGGACTGGTGAAACTAGCCAATTTGAGGAATGCAATATTCGGTGGTCTGTCATTGCTGAGGTTAGTCATAATTATGTTGCTTTATCATGGGAAGGTTTCTCATTTACTCCACGTATTGATGAGCACACAGAGAAATCAACACAGTTTCCTTTCTGGTTGTATATTCCGGCATTCTTCGATCAATTAGCTGATTATCTGCAAGGTCAATGGGTTCACCCCAATCTTCCTCGTTTAGTTCTGCATGAAATGTGGAACAAATATCTCAACAAATCTATCAATGATTTTCACTATAAATGGCAGCACTTGCGGATAAGAGCAGAATCTGCCGGGGTGGCTTTGAATGCTCATAGTTCTGGAGTGCGCGAAATTGATGCGAGTGGGTTACAGGCACTCTCTCGACAATTAGCTGAATCTGCACTAGAGACACTTGGCTTTACAGATGATATAGAGAAAATCAGTAATGTTGAAAATGCCCTTTTGCGTACTCTGCTCAAAGAATGGGGCACTAAATCTTATGAATTTAGTCTAGACAGAGAAGTCAATTTGAGGGAAGCTGACACTGAAGGTTCAAAAACCAAAGCCCAATTAGAAAAGCTTTTCAAAGCACATTGTTACTTTGGACTCAAACCCGGTTCTAAAACCCAAGATTCTCTTCAGCACCTAAAGTGCCATTCGGGATATTATGGAGGGAGTACTGGTGTACTAAAGTTTCTTCTAAAGGAACTTGGACTTCGAGGCTAAGGCAATGGTCAGCTTGATTTGTAAAGGACGTTTAGATTTCTTATCTGGTGAGCAAAGGGCTGAACTAAGTAGGCACTTTCAGAAACCATCAAAAACGGCTATGCCACATCAGCTTGCCGTCAGATTGGGATTGGAATATTCTGAAGCGCTTGCAGTCATAGCTGTTCTTGAAGCTGAGGGACTTTGTGAAAATCACCTTCTCATTTATCACAACTGTAAGCCAGATGTGCCAGTAGGGGCAATTCCGTATGGTCAAGGCTTTCCCAACTTGCCTTGGGTTTGTCCATCTTGCCAAAAGAGTGTTGAAGACTACAATGAATTGTCATTTGATATTATGGCAAAGTCTATGGATTCAATCGAATTTCTCTAATTAAGGTATGCCCAGTCAAGAAGAGGTAGTTCAATCAGCTCTCGATACTCTCGCACTTCTTAACAGAGATGATCCAGCATCAGATAAGTTAGCACCTTTTTTGTACACCGTAAAAGACCCAAGACTTTCAAAATATCTGGAAAAACTCAAAGACTTTACACAACTGGAAAATCCGACACTTCCACAAAGTAAACAAGCTGGTGAATTGCTTGAACAAATTGTCTGTCTTGTCTTTCGTGGACTTAAAGGAGCCACAAGCTTCAAGAGCTTTCAGTCAGCAGGGCCTCAATACGACTTTCTAGTTAGTGGAGATCAACCAGCTTGGTTATATGTTTGTAATCAGCTCTATCTTAAAGAGAATCAAAGAGGCATAGTTGTTGAAGCAAAGGCAACCAAAGATCGCTTGCCTGACAAACAGTTTGCGCGACTATGCAGCATTTTAGACTTAAATCTCTCAAGCACAGTCGGACTGGGAATATTTTTTACACTGAACGGAGCAGCGGGCTTTCCTCAATCAGGTGATACTAGAGAGAGGGCAATCAGTGACTGTAGATTACGTCAAGTAATTTTTCATGCTAAGACCCAAAAAAGAATAGTTGTCTTAGACAAAAATGACATTTTTGAGTTAGGTAAAAATGGTTCTCTAATTCAGATACTTGTTAGAAAAATCCGAGATTTAGACCAACTGAGCGGTCTTCCAACTCTATCAGTTGAGCAAACAGAGGAAATAGATTTGCCTGATCACTTAAACCAACTATGGGTGTGATACAAAATTTTGTATTAGCTTCCTGCTGAACTACTAAGCAATAGCTATTAACCAATATCTAATCTCCAAACTATTCAACGGAGAGGGGGAGATTCGAACTCCCGGAGGTTTTAGCCTCATCCGATTTCAAGTCGGACGCAATCGACCACTCTGCCACCTCTCCAATAAATCTGTCAAACTTGTGTCTATCCTACTTTCAGACGCTATTCAGGCGCTTTTGTTGGTTAGCACTAAAGCTGACAGATCATACTATATCGTATCATCTACGCAGATTGCACTACTGGATGCGAATGTCTACGACACACTACGCGATCGCTCGTACAAAATTTCCTCTGAAGCCACCTGGAAGTCATTGCCCACCCAAACCAAGGAAACTTGTGAAACCATACCTGCTTCTAGGGTGACAATGGAAAAATTACGCAACTTTTCGCTGCCATTTTCCACAATCCTCGGCACAGTGGCTGCATTCAAGTAAATTGTCCCCTCTGGACTCCTAAAGATGGGCTTGCGCTGCACCTTCTTGGTATGGCGTAAATCTCGGTGCATGTGACCAAATGTCACCAGGGGAATGGTTTTACCAGCAGTCATGGCTTGAGAAATCGCCTCGCCAAAATCTGGATCACCAAAATCGCCCCCAATTGGATGCCAGTCTTTGCCGCAGGGGTCTTCAGGGCGATCGCCTAACCCACTAGGGCCGTTGTGACCCAAAAATATAATCGTCTCGTAAGCGGCGCTTTTCACCGCTTTAACGATGCGATCGGCAGATTCTTCCAGACTCCTCACACCGTAACGTTCTTTACAGATTTCCGCGAATTTCCACTCTGGGCCACCCCAGGTAAAGGGACGACCCCCCACTACAGTTAAATTCCAAGCGGGAAAATCTAGCTTACCGTAACCGACATGGGACGCGCCTAATAAATCGAGCTGTTCCTGTACCCAGTCTTCCTTAGAGCGGTCATAAGGAGCCTTCTTACGTCCCCATTCGGTAGCGGTGTACCAGGCATCGTGGTTGCCCATCACGGCTGCTTTGGGAATATCGAGAGAGGCGATCGCTCTGACCACTTCCACCGACTCGTTGCCAAAATCCCCCACAAACAGCACTAAGTCAACACCCAGATGCTTGAGTGCAATACCATCTTCCACTTCCCATTGGTCGTGAACATCTCCAACTACAGCAATTTTGAGGGTTATCAATTGAGTTTTCTGACTGGTCATGCCACTTTCCTTGCCGTCTATCTCCAGGATAGGAAACTCAGCCCGATTTGGACACAACCCGAAAATATCAACCGTCCACTATTTTTGGTAAAAACTACTATAATTGATTCCACAGGACATAAATTTGCAACTTAGAGCACCCCCTAACTGTGTTTACTACTGCACTAGCTCAACGAGAAAAAACCCAACCGGGTGAACTACCACTCTTATTGTTTACCGCTATTGAGAGTCTCAAAAAAGAACTCAATGCAGTTATCCTGGCACATTATTATCAAGAGCCAGATATTCAGGATATTGCAGACTTTATTGGGGATTCATTACAACTGGCGAAAGCAGCAGAAAAAACCAATGCGGATGTGATCGTCTTTGCTGGTGTTCACTTCATGGCAGAAACAGCAAAGATACTTAATCCCGATAAATTAGTACTTTTACCAGATTTGAATGCTGGTTGTTCCTTAGCAGACAGTTGTCCACCAGAGGAGTTTGCAGCTTTTAAAGCAGCGCATCCAGATCATCTGGTGGTGTCTTACATCAACTGCTCTGCTGATATTAAGGCGATGAGCGATATTATTTGTACTAGTTCCAACGCTGTCAAGATTGTCCAGCAGATACCTAAGGAACAGCCGATTATTTTTGCTCCAGATCGGAATTTGGGGCGGTATGTCATGGAACAGACCAGACGAGATTTAGTGCTATGGCAAGGTAGCTGTGTTGTCCATGAAACCTTTTCGGAAAAGAAAATTGTTCAGTTAAAAATTGCCCACCCAGAAGCAGAGGCGATCGCCCACCCAGAATGTGAAAGTAGTGTATTGCGCCATGCCAGCTTTATTGGCTCCACAGCCGCCTTACTCAAGTATTGTCAAAGCAGCCCTACCAAGGAATTTATCGTTGCTACGGAGCCTGGAATCATTCACCAAATGCAAAAACTAGCTCCTGACAAGCACTTCATCCCTGCACCGCCGATGAATAATTGCGCTTGTAACGAATGTCCCTTTATGCGGTTAAACACCCTAGAAAAGCTCTACTGGGCAATGAAAAATCGCACTCCCGAAATTACCATGTCAGAGGATATTCGGCTTGCTGCACTGCGACCAATGCAACGAATGCTAGAGATGAGCGTATAACTAGTATTTTTTATCCAATTTGTAGAGACGTGGTTTTATCGCGTCTCTATCCACAAGTTATTTTTTCTAACCACTTGCAATTTATAAGAGATGGTGCTATGATTTTAAATCGTGAGACAAATTGGGTCGGTGTCCGAGTGGTTAATGGAGACGGACTGTAAATCCGTTGGCTAGCGCCTACGCTGGTTCAAATCCAGCCCGGCCCACCACTTACGAAGTTATAAGTTATAATGTCTGGGTAAAGAGCAAAGCTCCCAGCATTGTAACTTACAACTGAAAAATCGAAATTACATTTTGCCCGTGTGGCTCAGTGGTAGAGCACACCCTTGGTAAGGGTGAGGTCACGAGTTCAATCCTCGTCACGGGCTTTTTAAATTGATAAAATAATCAACTGAAAACCAAGGGTTTCAGACTTCTGAAGGAATTCAGATATTGAAAAGCTAAGTCTCTTACTTGCATTTGTGACTATTCTGACTATGATTTTGACTATCAGGTCAGACTTTTGGATATCCAGCTTGTTTTTTTGGCTATGATTTGGCAATGATTTTTTAGGCTCAGTACAAGTCACAGAGACATTTATCTTAGTATTCAACAACGCCCTTTTTTCACTCTCTCCTCTCAAGTCCTTGGATCTCATTACGAATTTCATTATCAATCTGTGATTTCTGAATTACCGAAAAGTTATCTGAATCGTCATGTAATCTGTGAGAAGCGATAAATCTACTCCCATTTTCTACCTATCTGAATTGTATATAAAAAAGTTTTCATATGTTAGTTAATGCGAAAATTGAGTTATGAAAGCTAAAGAGTTGTTGGAGCGATATACTTCTGGGGAGAGAGACTTTAGTGGGGTTGATTTAAGGGAAGCCGATTTGAGTGGTGCTGAATTGAGTAGAGCGAATTTGAGTGATGCCAACTTGAGTAGAATCAACTTGAGTAGAGCTAATCTGTTGTTCGCTAATTTGAGTAGAGCTAATTTGACTGGGGCTAATCTCAGCTATTCTGAATTGGGACTAGCTAAGTTCATTGGTGCGAATTTGGAGGATGCCAACGTTGCTGAATCTTGCGTTGTAGGAACAAACTTTGAAAATGCCAACCTGCGAGGAACTATTGGTTCCTTTGGTCACGCTCATGGGTGTTTATACCAAAATACTACTATGCCTAATGGTAGTATTTGTGCTGAACTCCATAGGGAAGAAGGGTGAAAAATACTCCGTTTCTGTGTCAGCTAAGAGTAGGCTATTTAAGTAGGAATTGCGATATGTCTTAGTCTTTAACCTATATTTATCTAGGATTTAAGTTGGGATATTTGACAGAAGCCTAAAATCTGCAATTTCTTGTTTTATTCTGTTTTCAATTGATTGAATATTAGTTATGCTAGTAGCCCAGCTTTGTTCGCTTACTAACGCTCTCCTAACGGGATTTAAAAGTCCCGTTAGAAATTCAAAAGGCGAATGAAGTTATACTCCATTCGCCAAAGACTATCCTTAAGCCGCTTTCTAAGCATCAAGTAGGCACAAGTTAAAATGCCTGTTAAATCTACTAAATATTTGCTTGCTGACGTTGATATAGTGACCAATACAAACCCTTTTGTTGCAACAACTGTGAGTGAGTACCACGTTCGGCAATCACACCTTGTTCCAATACCAAAATCAAATCAGCACGTTTGAGGGGAGCAAAGCGGTGAGCAATCAGAAACACGGTACGGTTAGCGGAAATTTTTTGCAGGTTTTGCAGTACCTGCTGTTCAGTTTCACTATCCAAAGCGCTGGTAGCTTCATCCAAAACTAAAATCGGCGCTTGGGAAAGAAATAGCCTTGCTAGGGCAATACGTTGTCGCTGTCCGCCAGATAAAGCGGTACCGCGTTCACCAACATTGGTTTCGTAACCGTAGGGTAATTGACTGATGAAGTCGTGGGCTACGGCTAGTCTTGCCGCCTCTACTACTTGCTCTGCGGTAATGTCAGGAGTACCGAGAGTGATATTTTCCAAAATAGAACCGTTGAATAAAAAGTCTTCTTGAAGAACTACACTAACTTGTTGCCGCAGTGAGGCTAAATCAGCACTTTTAATATCAAAACCATCAATAAGGATACGTCCTGATTCAATTTGATAAAGGCGTTGCAATATCTTAGACAGGGTACTTTTACCAGAACCGCTGCGTCCGACAATGCCAACAAATTGCCCTGGTTCGGCATTGAAAGAGATTCCCCGCAGAACTGCTTCAAAGTTCGGTCGGTAGCGGAAAAAGACTTGCTCGAAGGTGACTTGTCCTTTCAGGGGTGGTAAAACTAGGCCAGTTCCCAGTTCAGCTTCTGGGGAGACGTTAAGAATATCACCAATGCGATCTACAGAAAGTAGCACTTGTTGGAGGTTTTGCCACAACTGTACTAAGCGCAAAAGTGGGCCTGTGACTCTACCAGACAACATTTGAAAAGCAACAAGCTGCCCGATTGTGAGCTTTTGTTCGATGACTAACTTGGCTCCATACCAGAGAATCAGCATGGTGGAAAAATTGGTGAGAAAGTCACCAAGGTTGCTGCTGATATTGGAAGTAGTAGAAGCTTTAAAACTTGTGCGAATGAAGCGAGCAAACAAACCTTCCCAGCGATCGCGTGCTACTGGTTCTGCTGCATGGGCTTTAACGGAGTGAATTCCTGTGATTGTCTCCACTAGAAACGATTGACTATCGGCACTGCGGTTAAAAGTTTCGTTGAGCCAGTTACGCAGAATTGGTGTTGCAACTATCGTTAAAGTTGCAAATAGTGGTAGTACTGCTAAGGCAACAAAGGTGAGTGGGACGTTATAGTAAAACATCAATGCTAGGTACACCACAGCAAAGATGCTATCTAGAATTACAGTTAATGCTGTACCTGTGAGAAACTGACGAATTTGTTCGAGTTCTTGGACTCGTGCTATTGTGTCTCCGACGCGCCGCGATTCAAAATAAGCTAATGGCAGACGCATCAGATGGCGAAATAGCTGTGCCGATAAACTCAAATCCAGACGACGAGCTGTATGGGTAAAGATGAATAGGCGCAGGATGCCAAGTATAGACTCAAATATGGCTACGCACAAAAGTGCGATCGCCATTACATCAAGAGTCGGTAAACTCCCCTGCACCATTACTTTATCAATGACGACTTGTGTAATTAGCGGTGTTGTTAACCCCAAAAGCTGCAAGGTAAAAGATGCTAACAATACTTCTGTTAGCAATCCCTTATACTTCCAAACTGCTGGAGTGAACCAACTGAGGTTAAATTTTTCTTGCTGAGATATAAGTTCTACTTGCCACAATTGCCCATCCCAAGACGCCTCAACTATGGACTGCGGCAAGCTTTCACAAATGCGATCAGGATTTAGAGGGTTAGCGATAATTAAGCGATCGCCTTTAACTCCATAGGCTACCACCCAGGATGGACTCTGGGGTGAGTCAGAATTCCACAGCAGTAAAGCTGGAAATGACAGCTGTCGCAACTCACCCCAACTCACTTGTAACCGCCGCGCTATTAACCCTAACTTTTCTGCTGCTTCCACAACCTGTTTTGGGCGTTGTCCTCTGAGTTGGCGCTGCACCCATTCCAGTTGCACAGAATTTTCTAACTGTTGCGCCACCATTGTTAAACAGGCAGCAGCGGTGTTCCAGCTGGCAACAAACGGATAATTTGAGATGATTAGATTGGCGGCTGGGAGTCCTCTTTGGGGTTGGAGGCTGTGGGGGCTGGAAGTCCCCTCCGAGACTGGCGCTACTGAACGAGTGGAAGAGAAGGAAAATGTCTCCTTCTCTGTTTCCATGTCCACTGGTAACACTTGCCAAAACTCCTGAATTTGTGGGTTAGAAAATTCTAGCCACAGCGCTGTATCCCAACATACTACTACTACTTCTTTACTAGCAGCTACTGCTTTAAAATCCGCAGACAGCTTTTGGAAATCGCCAAACCAATCCCCCACATCTAAGGCTGCTAAAGGTTTGCCAACTCCTTCTTCTCGCAAGCGAACTTTTCCAGCCACAATCAAGAATTGATAACCACCGACATCGCTTGACCAGATTTTTTCTCCAAGACGATACTGACGAGTTTGGGAATCATTTTCCAATCGGGATTGTTGTTCGGGAGTCAGCCAGCATAGTGGTGGCTGATTCCAAGGCAGAGAAGCTAGCACTTTTAATCGTAAAGATTCATTATCCAGAATATTTAACTCACTTGTAATTTGACTGTCAGTTTTTGAATTTTCTCTGCTAGCCATTTCTCAAATAACTCATTTTGTAGTGCTTGCTTTAGTTGAGTATCTTCTAAGGACGCTGGCATAAATTGTTCTACTCGAAACAAACCATAAGGTCCTTCTCCTTGGGGAGAGTCTTTGCCAACGATTTCTATTGGTCCTATCAATTGTCCAGGACTCGCCACATCAATAGCTGCCCGTAATATATCCGGCATACTTCCTCGGCTAATGATTCCCATCATGCCGTTCAAAATTCGGTCATCTGCAAGTGAATATTCTTTAGCTAGTTGCTCAAAACTACCTCCTTCTTCAATTTGGGTTTGTAGTTCGTCTGCCAATTCTCGATTATCAACAACAATCCGGGAAAGTACTAACCGATCCAAAAAAATTTTGCGTTCAATAAAATATTCTTGGAGTTTTGATTCCGTCACTACAGCTTTCAGCTTTTCTAACTTGTAACCAAAACTAACCGATGTGTGAAAATTAGCGTAATCTGTGTTGTTGGTCTTTAACCATTCTTGAAAACTTTGGGGGTCAGTCAGTTGATTTTTCAGCCTAAAGTCAATAATTGCCTGTTCAGTTATTGCTGTACCAATATCAATATCGTTTCGTGTTCGGATTTCTTCCTCAATTACGTGTTGGCGGAGAATATCCCCAATGAACTGTCCCAATTTTCCAGAGGCTTGCAGGTACTTTACTGCTTCCTCAATAGAAATTATTTGGTCATTAATTGTCAAAAATGATAAAGATTCCATGAACTAAATATGTGCAAAAGGTTAAACACTTATAGAGCTTTTAAATTAAATCATATAGAAATAATCTGGTCGTTTATGGATAAATTTGATAAAGATTCCATGAACTAATTTCATCTAAATTGTCGGAAAATTATATAGGTAGTAAATAAAATAATTTACCATGATCACTTTTACAGTCTAGCGACAACAAAACAGGATTGAAAATCTCGGCGGTAGCGCACTAGTAAGGCAGATTGCTTATTTTCTACCAATACCCAATGCCCCACCTAAACGAGTAATTGTTTATTCTTACGAGTCTACTTAATGATACTTGTCCATGTCCAGGCAAGTAGCACAGCCGCGATCGCCCCGATTAAAGTATTAAAAATATTTACTACTTCATTGGTCAGCCAAGTGTACTTAGATTGCAGTGTTGCCCCAATCACACTTTCTACGTTGGTGGCAATAAAAGCTGCCAGTACACACCAAGCTACTCCCAATAGATCAATTAAACCAACTCCCCAACCAACAAATGCGATCGCCACAGAAGCCACGATCCCAGCTAAAGTTCCCTCCAAGCTTACCGCTCCTTCTGTGCCCCGAGGCACTGGTTGGAGTGTGGTAATCAAAAAGGTGCTTTTACCATATGCTTTACCGACTTCACTAGCAGTGGTGTCAGCCAGCTTGGTACTGAAACTCGCTACATAGCCTAACAATAATAGGGACTGGGGACTTGTACTGAGCGACTGGTACTGAGCGAAGTCGAAGTAAGCCGAAGTATTGGGGACTAGGAATTGGGAACTAGGTACAATAAATCCCGAATTTATTATCCCTACTCCCAAGGCACATAGCGCCCCAGTCAAAGCCGAACCCCAAACATTTTCTGGGCCTCTTGCCCCAGAACGCTTTTCGGCAATTCCTTCTGCCTCCTTCTGCGCCATACCGATGCGGGTAACGCCAGAACCAACCAGAAAATAGAACATTACTACTGCATATCCTTGCCAGCCTAAAGTTACCCAAATTAAGATGGCCAAAAACCAGGCGTGGAATAATCCAGCAGGGGTAAGTAGCTTTTTCGGAGCAATCCAAGCTAAACCCAATAGAATTGTGTTTAATCCTACCGCCACCAACCAGGGATTAACAGAATCAATTAAGGATGACATCAGCAATTAATCATGAGTAATTTTGTCTGAATATCAACAGAATAACGAATTTATCATCCTTAGTGTTTAATTTATGACACCTCCCCAGTGAAAATAATATGTTTGTATTATTAACTCAATTACGTAGGCGTAGCCCTGAAAGCTGAGTGTAAAACTAGAAACATTGTCTTAGATATACACTGCAACATTGACTAAAGAACGTTGATTCCACAAAATGCAAAATTTCTGTTCAATTGGGTGGACTCTTCAAGTGCCTAACATACCCAATACACCCTAATAAAGTTGTAAGTTATTAAATCTACGTTCCTAAGCGTGTGCCCATACAAATTTAAATTAGTATAGCCGGATGGTGCGATGGTTGAAGTGGTACTCAGTCCCAATTTTAGTCATCAGCATAAAGGATATAAGTTAATATCAATTAAAACTGTGTTCAAGTTGACCACAATCAAGACTTAACAGCAGAAATTGTAGATAGCATCAACTACTAGTCTTTTCCACACAAGCTATGAGCCAAACTTTATTCCATCTGGCTTTCCCTGTAACTGACATTGCCCAAGCAAAAGCATATTACGTGGATGGCTTGGGCTGCATTCCTGGTCGTGAAAACCGCCACGCCCTGATTCTCAATCTCTACGGTCATCAACTAGTAGCTCACTTCACCAAAGAACCGTTGACACCGCAACACACTATCTATCCCAGACACTTTGGGCTAATTTTTACCGAAGAACGTGACTGGCAAGACTTACTAGAAAGGGCACAACAACAACAGCTACTTTTTCGCGAATCAACCAAAAAGCGCTTTGTTGGTTCTCCTCTTGAGCATCGCACTTTCTTTTTAGAAGATCCCTTTTATAACCTCATGGAGTTCAAGTATTATCGTCACCCAGAGGCAATTTTTGGGAGTTACGAACATACACAAATTGGGGATAGGACTTAAGAAATTCGTAATACTCGCCATTCGCGTAGCGTCTCGTAGAGAAGGCGAGAAGCAAGCTACGTAATTCGTAATTAAAGATGAATAAATCAACCATAACAAGCATCCTGGCTACTGACTGGATGCTTTCTTAAGGAAAGGCAGCCTAATACGCTTTGCTAAAGCTGTTGTTACTACTGCTAAACTCCTAGAGTCTGTCAGCATCCAAGGATGTAAAGCAACTGGTAGTATTACTTCGCTTCCTACGAACATTTGTGAACTATTCGCTGGGACAATCATCAAATCATAAGGTGTCCAGATAGACGTAAAATTTAGCTGCCCTAATATCACAGCATCAGAATTTAAATCCTTAAGAAAAATGCTGTCGGGGCGCATTTGTCGGCAACCAGGACGCCGGGAACCATAAGCAACCACGGTTCCATGATGGGGTGAAGAGATCGTAATAAACCGCTGAACGCGGTTAATTCCTCCCAGTCGCTGGACATAGTAACGGCTGACAATCCCTCCCATGCTAAAGCCTACTAAATCTAGGCGTTGTTCTGATGCAAAAGTAACCGTAATATAATCAGCTACTTGCTTTGCCAACTGATCAAGACCTACATCACCATTATTAGGAACCAGATCCAAGCTATATACAGACCAACCTCGTTGTATTAGGTATGCCCTCATTTTATGAAAAACTGCCTCTGTGTCGTCAATCCCGTGTACTAATAACACGGGATTGCGCTGCTGATTTTCAGTGTTCATCTACAAAATCCAGCTGAATTAAGTCTGTAGAAAATGTAACTGAGTACCGTTGGTATCTGCCAACAGGCTATGACACTCCTCCCACTGGTTAAAAGTAAACCGCTTGCTTTTCTGCAATCGGTAATTTTTAAACAAAAAAATGTTAATTTTTGTGAAGCCTGGTTTAAGAATCTTGCTCTTAGTTACAGTAAAATTTAATAATTAGTTCTCGGTGTATACAGGTCGCAAGTGCTTGCAAGAAAACATTTGCCCTCTAGTTTTACTACAATGTTGATTAAGCACAAACCTATAAGGGTTGTCACCAGAATGAGGTGGCGCAAAGCATAAAATGTAACATTTTGTCGTAATTTGTAACGATTACGGTCGAGTTTCAAATATAAAAGGTAAAAGGCAGGAGTAATTGTAATGGGTTTTATCAAAAAGTCAATTTCGGGTATTCAGGGTTTTCTTAGCAGTATTCTAGGTTTCATTACCGGACTGTTACCAGGGAAGAAGAAAAGCAACGGCTACTTCTTAGAATTGGACGAAGCCAAAGATGCTGTTAAAGATGCTGCTAAAGATGTAGCATCAAACGCGAAGAAAGTAGCAGAGACAGTTGCATCGAATGCTAAGAAAGCAACAGCAACAATTGCATCAGAAGCACCATCTCTATCCAAGCCAGATTCATTGAACGGAACAAAAACCGCTGCAGATGAGGCTAAGGCAAAATCAGCTAAAAATCCCAAAGCAGCGGATGTTACGCTAGTCCAGACTGCTGAGGGTCTTAAAGTTGAACCAGGCAAAAATGAAAAAGCCGCAGCAGCCAAAGTACTTAAAGAGCAGCCAACTGAAACAACCTTTGCGCCAAAATATCTTGCTCCTTCGGCTACTAGCTCTAATGGTCGTCGTCGTCCAGGAGCGAATATGAGTGCTTACTTAGACATGGCACGTCAGGTTAAAACCCCTGGTTAAGTCACAAAGACGCGAAATTTCGCGTCTCTATAGTACTGATGAGTTAAGTGTGAATACGCAAGATTAAGACAAGTTGATCAGTTGTAGATGGGGGAACTCTCCAAACTAGGAGCGATCACTTAATTTTCTCCACTACAACTGCATCTTTTAAAGTCGAGGCTTTTTCATCCAAAATTATTTGTCCTACCCGACCTTTGTTGACTGTGAACTCAAAAACGATTTTACCACTGAAACCGGAAGGCAAGTTTAGTTGTTGAAGGTGTTGGGTTAGGTCAGCAATTCCTATTTCATCTAAGCCAGTGACGCTGATTACTTCTAACTGATGGTTGATGGCTGCGTCTGATATTTCATCTTGTTCCATGTCCTCGGAATCAAAGCTAAAAGATATCTCGACTTCTTTAGCTAGTGAAGATTTTGGCGATCGCTTTTGCCGGAGAAAATCTGGAACGTCTGCGAAGGTTGGCGCTGCTGGCTTTAAGGTTGAGACTTGACGCGCAAAACCACCAGCCGGAACACCACCAAGGTAACTAACTGCTTCAGCTATTTCGACTGGCACTTGCATAGACACATATTCACTTCCTGGTTCAACCCCCAGATCATCGCTGACAGCCACAAAAGCGGTGTACTGAGAAAGCAGTTGATAAGTTAAGGCTGTTTCGGTAACTGCTTCTACACCAGCTTTCGTTTCAAAACTCACCATTTGATTCATCAAATCTTTGATGCAAGCACGTCCCCATAACTGCGCTACCGCAAGATTTCCTGTTTTCTCAAATATGAGGTGAAACATTTTTTCGTAGTGCTTACCGCCCGCAGCAATGCCGGAGATTTGCAGATTCCCGCTAACTCCATCCTGTTTGCGACCAAATAAAACTAATGGTTATGCGGTGAATAAATCAGGCGCTGTGGTTGGGTAAATCACAGGTGATTCTGTGTCACCTTGCCAAGAAATTTGAATATTTGTGAGTACGGGGTTGTTGATTTGCCTGTAAAACTTTTCGGCAACTTCTTCTGTGGGTTCATCATGACGAATAATTCTGGATATTCCCCGGCCAATTTCGGCGATGCGATTCAGTAAAAAACGGTTAACTGAACTACCAGCACCAAAACTGTAAAGGCGATTTCCCGGTTGGAGGTGCTGTTGTACCTCTGCCAAAATTTCATTTTCGTTACCGATGTAACCATCAGTTAAAAGTACAACACTGCGTAATCTTCCAGCTGGTGTAGGGAAATTTATGGCTGTACGAATGCCACTGAGCATTTCTGTACTGCCAGAAGCTTGTAAATCGTTAATGTAAGCGATCGCTTTGGCACGATTTTCTGGTGTATTCGGCAGAGGTTTCTTTGATAACTGTCTGACTCTAGCGGAAAAATCGATAATTGTGAAAGTATCGTTGGGATTCAACCCATTGATAAATCGCCGCATCAATTCCTGACACTTCGATAACGGATCGCCAGATTGCGAACCGGAAGTATCCACCAAAAATACGACATCTTTGGGGACAATTTCATCAGTAGAATATTCCAAAGCTGGAATCAGATAAATTGCAAAATGTCCGCCGCGATCGTCGGCTTGAGTTAATATCGTGGATTGAGTTTCCTTACCAGAAATTTGATAGCGGAGAATTAAATCTTTGTTGGGAATTGTATCTTCTCCAGCTAATTGAATCCGCACTATTTGACCTGAGTGTTCAATTTTTAATTGATGTGAAGGAGAACGCACTTGATAAATTGGTAAACCTGCATCAATTTCGACTGTGACATTAATATCGTGACGCGATGTCTGCGACGGGCTACGCCTACGCATTCCTTCTATGACTACAGGCGGTGTAATGCGAGAAGCATCAGGAACTTGGTCTGTATCACCACTACCATCTATCGGCGTTCCGGGAATATATCTTGGCCCCACCACCATCGGGAAAACAAATTCGTAATTTCCCGCCTCAAATTTTAAACTTTCAGTATAACGAATTGTAACATCAATTTGTTCACCAGGTTTGATGTTAGCCAGAGACTGGGTAAAGATGTTGTCTCGTTGCTGTTCTAGAAGTCCGGCGGTGCGTCCTTCTTGTTTGGCCTTTTCGTAGATTTGTTGCGCTTCTTCACGTTTTTTAATATTACCTTTGATAATGCGGCTACCTATTTTGATTTCCATGTCATCCACCGCCGCCTCATCGGGTAACGGAAAGATATACACCGCTTCTAAAGGCTGTATGAAGGGATTTTCAAAGCTTTGTATAACCTCAACTCGTGACAAGTTACCTGCAATTTTTGCTAGAACTTCTGTGTGCTTGAGCGGAAAAACTAGTTGCTCTCCTTGAGGGGATTGAACGTACAAACCCCCTAACTGTTGATTTTGGTTGGCTACTGGATTCATAGGTTAAATAGTTTTTTTGTATAACTAATTGGCATCTTTAACAAACACCAGTCCACTATATAAATGAAAAGCTGGGTCCCAATTAGTCTGTTCCCTACGAAACAAATGAATGTAAGACTTGATATGACCCAGCATTTCTGTTTGATCTAATGTTGTATCTGCAAAGGACGTGAAATCTGACCAAATTTTGACTTGAGGTAGTTGCTGGTCAATCCAACTCGATAAACTATTCCAATTAATTCTGATTGTATTTTGGCTAGCTTGGGGAATGATTTCTAAACCTTGCTGAAATTCATAGCCGTTGTCATCAAATCGGAGAATGCAACGTCTACCAGGTAGGTGTAAATCACAAAACTGGGCATAGTCTTGTGTTTGAGTTTTCCGTTCCAGTTTACCGCGCACGTCACGATCTACGACTTCCTCAAAAATGGGCAACAGTCCCACTACTCTTGCTGTGATTTCTGACCAGTCAAAGGTGAGAGAACCGAGTTGATTTGTGTCATTACGGCAAACAACAGTAGCTTGTGGGGTAGATTCTTGGAAATATTTGACTTGATAAACTTGAATTTGCTGAATTTGAGCTATTGTTGCCCAAAAGCAAGGAATACCAGCCTGCTGTAACTGTTTCCCGTAAAATTTTAGTTCTCCCACTTGGCCAGTGCGGTACAATCTCCAGCCACGACTTGGCAGTAAGAGCCTTGCAGTGTAAGGGTCTAGCTGCATAATCTGGGCAAATTTTCGAGATGCTTCTGTTTTCATCTCGTTCCTAAGAGGCTCTAAGACTAGTACGCCAAGTTCGGTGTTATTAGGTTCAGATGTTGCTTGAGAAATGGCTCTTTGTCTTTCTTCTAGCTCTATTTCTTGTAGCCGTCGCAAACCTTGACGTGCTAGCGTCACTATTTTGGTATTCCTTGTATCTCGCAGCAGTTGCCGATAAATTTTTTCTGCATCCTGAGGCTTTTGAGATACTTCATACAACCGACCAAGATAAAATTGCACCCAAGGATTGTCTGGTGATTCATTTTGCAGCTGTTTGAGTAATTTGGCAGCTGTTTGATAGTCTTTATGCTCAAAGGCGATCGCAACTTGCTCAATCATCACTTAGTTTAAATGCACGCTGGAGTGATGTCTCGCGCAAAAGTCATTTTGCGTGAGCTATAAATCATTTATACTTCACAACTTGCGGTAATCAAGGATAATGCTACTACCGGGGCTGTAACTGCTCTCAGGATGCGGCGACCAAGGGAAACAGGTTGGAATCCAGCTGACTTCGCATTTTGAATTTCTTGTGTTGTCCATCCTCCCTCTGGGCCGGTGGCAATGACAATCTCGCCAGAGATGCTACTCAGCACTTTGTTTAAATGGGGATACTCTCCACGAGCCTCACAAATGTAGCGGTGACTTGTCTGATTCGCGGTGACAGCAGTGTTAAAAGTAACAGGTTCTAAAATTGTCGGTACGAAGGAGCGCTCTGATTGCTCGGCGGCTTCCGCAGCGATGCGCCGCCAGCGTTCAAGCTTTTGAGGACTCGGATCAAGCAAAGTGCGATCGCTCAATACTGGTGCAATACAAGTTACTCCCAACTCTGTACAACACCGCACCACTTCATCAAATCCATTACCTTTGGGCAACGCCATCATCAGCGTAATCGATACAGGTAATTCTGTTTCTACCAAAAGCGATTCTAAAACCTGTGCTTGTTCCCTTGCTAGCTGCGCTAACCACCATTTTCCTCTACCATCCATTGCAATAAAGCGATCGCCTTCACGCAAGCGCAACACACGCCCTAAATAATGCTGTTGTTCTTTTGTGAGCAAAATTTGCCCTTGTTGGAATTGGGAGGGTGCGATCGCAATTCTTTGCAGCTGAGACATTTTTCTTAATAAATTATTGGTCTGCTGTAGACATCTGCTGTCTAACCCAGGTACGGAAAGCACGAGTTGCTGCTATTTGTCCAACTTTCTTGCTTTCTTGGATAAATCGAGGAATTTCCGTCACCAGCACAGGCGCAAAAGTTGGACTGCGATCGCTTTGTGAGTATTGCCCACTGTTAAGGGTGTAAATTATCAACACATTTCCGTTATACCCCCAGAATTCTGGGACTCCCATTGAAGCATAAAGGGTCAACTTGTCTATCTTGGATCTGGAGTATTCTACTTCCAGTACTATGTCTGGTGGTGGATCTGTATTAAGGTCAATATTTTCTTTGTTGCGGACTAAGAATTCGTTTTGGATATAGTAACTACTGTCCGGCTCGGCTCCTTGCTCCAAATCATCCCGCGTCATAGTCAACGAGCCAGTGCTTTTAACTTCTAAACCAAATTCTTCACACAGCACAAGAACAAAACCTTCAATTAGACGGTTTGAGTTCTCGTGTGGCATCTGTGGCGTCATAATTTCTACAATTCCGTTGTCATAAGCTAGCCTTTTATTTCGCTCAGATCCCATATCTGCCAGCATAGCTTTGAATGTCTGCCAGCTGATGTTTTGCAGCACATCCCTAGTCTCTGCGAATTTTGCTGTCGTTACCATAGTTCAGTTTTTCTGTGGATGTTTTACCTAACTGTATTAGGACTTACGCCAGAGAGACACAGATGGATTTATCTGTGTCTCTGTTTGATTTCATTATCTTCAATTTTTCGGCTTATGAAAGATTCTGGAAGTAAGCCTCTAGTGCTTCAGTAACCAACTGAGTCATCGGCTTATCTTGGCTTTCTGCTACTTCCTTCAACTTGCTATAAACCTCTTCTTTCAAATTCACCCGATGGCGCGATTTGTTTGCACTATTGGCTGTTTGCGGGTCGTAGGTAGCAGTAAATTCGCGGATGGCATCAAAACCAAGGCGATCGCAAAAATCACCAAAGCTTTCTTTCGATTTCCGAGATTTCTTAAAGTAAACAAAAATCGGCTCTAGGAAGCTTTCTAAATCATTATGGTGCAGCTTTTCTGTGTAAGGTTGCGCCAGTCGAGTCTGATTTGGCGAACCCCCTAACCATAATTGGTAAGATTCTGGAGCGCTACCAACAAAGCCTAATTCTGCCAAGTAGGGACGAGCGCAGCCGTTGGGACATCCTGTCATCCTTACCACAAAATGTTCATTTTGTAAACCTATTTTATCTAACAGGGCGCGAATCCGCTCCAAAATCCCCGGTATTGCCCGTTCTGATTCCGTAACTGCCAAGCCGCAAGTGGGCAAAGCCGGACAAGCCATTGCATACCGTACTAAAGGTTCGATTTTACTAGGGTCGTCTCCGACACCCTGACGGCTGAGAATGTCTTGAATAGCTTGCTTGCTATCTGGTTCGATATCGTAAAAAATCAGATTGTGGTTAGGCGTCAGGCGGATGGGCAAGTTGAACTGCTCGACAATTTCCCGCAAGGCGGTTTTCAGTTGAAACGAACCTTCATCCTTGATTCGACCATTGTCAATGGAAATTCCTAAGAATAGCTTGCCATCACCTTGTTCATTCCAGCCGAGGAAGTCGTGATATTTAAACTCTGGCAGTGGTTTGAAGGCTTCAACTGGTTTGCCGAAATATTCTTCAACTTGGGTACGGAATTTATCTACACCCCAATCATTGATTAGATATTTTAATCTGGCATGACGACGATCGGTGCGATCGCCATAATCTCTCTGGGTAGCAACAATCGCTTTCACTACGTCGTAAACGTCATCCTTCGCTACATAGCCAATCTGGTCTGCTAGCCTAGCGAAAGTTTCTTCTTTACCGTGTGTTCTACCTAAGCCACCACCAGCAAAGATATTAAATCCTTCTAATTGTTTCTTCTTATTGGTAATTACTACCAAGGTCAGGTCTTGAGAATACAAATCAACCGAATTATCCCCTGGCACTGTCACGCAAATTTTAAACTTGCGGGGCATATAGTGAGTGCCATAAATTGGTTCTTCGTTGTCATGGATAATTGTGCCATTCCCATTGCGCTGTCGCGCTGCCTTCACCTCTGGGTTCTCTTCAGCACTAATTGCTTTTTCCCCATCTAACCAAATTTCGTAATAAGCGCCTGTTTGGGCTGAGAGCAAGTCAGCAATATTCTGGGCATACTCCCAAGCATACTGGTACTCTGGGCGATTCTTAAAGGGGGCTGGTGGTGCCATCACGTTGCGGTTGATGTCACCGCAAGCTCCCAAAGTCGTACCCAGGTTCTTGACAATTGTGGCAATTGCTGTCTTGAGATTCTTCTTTAAAATTCCGTGCATTTGGAAACCTTGACGGGTAGTTACTCGTAAGGTGTGGTTGCCATACTCATCAGCTAGTTTATCTAAAGCCAGATACAGCTGCTGTGGTACCAAACCACCCGGATTTTTTGTCCGCAGCATAAACTGGTAATCTTTTTCCTGTCCCTTGAGGCGGTTGTCGCGGTTATCCTGCTGGTAAGAACCGTGATACTTCAAAAGTTGCACCGCATTTTCGGTAAAATGGGTAGTATCTTCAAGGATCTCAGTTGCTACAGGTTCACGCAAAAAATTACTATTTTCCTTGATTCCTTCTAGTTTGGAAGGCTTACGGTTAGTGATGGGGGAAGGAGCAGATTTAACCATTAGACTTGTATAGTATTCTCAATAAAGCATTAGTAGACGCCGAATCAGCACCCTTCGGCTACTTGATCCCCGGTAATCCGGCCGGAATAATGAGGAATATTTTAATTTTACCACGGCAAAAGCCGGCTTTGTCAGTGATGTAACACTTAACAAAACCAGCTTTTTGGAGTAGTGAGTGAAGAAGTGCTAAGTCCTGAGTACTTAGTAAAGTATAGAGTGACCGAGGACTCAATAATCTTTTATTTGAAGCGATAGCCAAGACCACCATTGATGCTAACAGCAGAAGCATCGCTATTTGGGTAGGCATCAAGCCCTACCTTGGCGTTAGTGTATGACGAGGAAATTGTTAGCAACTTCCGATTCAACACCTGCACCTGTCACTGTTTTTATTGATGCATAACGCTTACAGGGTAACTATCTCTGGAAATAATAAAGAAGCTATTATAATCACATTTCAATATCTTTTGATCCTAGTTCTTTATTTCAAGACAGACGCTTTTTAGACTTTTACAATATTTGGAACTCAAACTAATACTAATTATCCGTAAACTTGCACTTAATGATTATTCCTTCTTCTTTGGCGTACTTGGCGTACTTGGCGGTTCGTCAAATAAAAATTAAGTGCATCTTCGTAGCGAATTGGTATAAGTCGGGATATGGTAAATAAAATACCCGATTAACAACTTTTTACCGAGCTTTTCACATAGGATGAAAAAGTAGGCTGTAGCATCTGTTGCAACAAGCTATAGAGGGAATCTATAAAGTTAATTTTGAGCAATTATTGTGGAGATTGAATAATGCTAACCGCTGCAAAAACGTTGTCTGGTTTGATGGGTTTATGTGTCGGTGATGCGTTGGGTGTGCCAGTGGAGTTTACTAGCCGTGCTGAACGAGTCAAATCTCCAGTGACAACGATGTTAGGTTATGGCACATGGAATCAACCATCAGGAACTTGGTCAGATGACAGTTCGTTAAGCTTTTGCTTGGCAGAATGTCTTTGTCGGGGGTATTCGTTGGATGCTATAGCTAATTCCTTCTGGCGCTGGTACAAAGAGGCTTACTGGACTCCTCGTGGCGATGTCTTTGATATTGGTCAAACGACCCATACAGCAATTATGCGCCTGAAACAGGGAGTTATTCCCCATCAGGCGGGTGGCAAAGTTGAAAATAGTAATGGCAATGGTTCTTTAATGAGAATCTTGCCGATGGCTTATTGTCACAGAAACTTAACTTTAGGGGAATTGCTGGCGCGGGTGCATGATGTTTCGGCGATTACCCATGCTCATGCGCGATCGCAAATGGCCTGTGGCATTTATATTAGTATTGCAGTGGCGCTCTTGGAAGGGGCTGACCTCCAAACAGCTTATTTACAAGGATTACAAGATATCCAAACAATTTATTCTGCCCGAGAATTTTTGTTAGAGAAGCCGCATTTTAGCAGAGTTTTGAATGGTGAGATTGCCAAGTTACCAGTAGAAGAGATTAATTCTGGTGGCTATGTGATTGATACCTTAGAGTCATCCCTGTGGTGTTTATTAAATAGCTCGTCTTATTCTGAGGCGGTACTGAAAGCTGTTAACTTAGGCGGAGATGCCGATACTACGGCCGCCGTCACCGGTGGGTTAGCAGGAATTTACTACGGAGTGGAAAATATTCCTCAAAAATGGATGAACCAAATTGCTCGTAGACAAGACATTATTTACTTGGCAGAGCGTTTTGCAAGGGCTGTTTACGCTTAGAGTTAGTAGTTGAGAGTGAGGAGTCAGGAGTTAAGATTTTCATAACTCCTGACTCCTCACTCTTTACTTTTAACTTGCTGAGAAATCCACTGCAAGTAGGCTTGAGAACTGGCAACAATTGGTAAAGCAATAATTTCTGACACTTCATAGGAGTGCAGTTCCTTAATTTTGGCCTCCATTGCCGGAAATTGCGCCAAATCAGTTTTAATCAGTAATTGCCATTCTTGCTCTTTATGCAGTTCCCCTTGCCAGGTGTAAATTGAGTGGATTGGTAACAGACTTACACAAGCAGCGAGTTTAGCTTCCACAAGGGCATTTGCAATTGCTTCTGCCTCCTGCATGTTGCCAGCTGTCACCAATACCACACCATAGTCAGCAGGTGTCTCCATAACCTCTAAACCGTCGTAGATAAGGAATAGACCTGACCATCAATCAACAGTCGCGTGATGCCCTTAGCTTGCAGATGAGTACGAGCCTTATGGAGCATTTTACTATCGGGAACTTTAATCACGCGATCGCGCTTCGTAGAAAAGCGCTTGGCGACACGATGGTTATCAAACACCGGCAAAGTTCTTTGCTGAGTTTCCAGGCTGGGAATTTGCCCCAAGTCACCAAAGTCCTTGAGAGGTCGGGTAATTAATTCCGAGGAACGGTCAATCACCAAATAGCAAGTTTTGGGCAAATTGGCTATCGATAAAGGTAAAACTTGAACTGATGCTTCACCTGGTCTTCGTTTTGTGACTAAAGGTCTTTGGTCATCCAGGTCATCATCATCAAAGTCTTCTTCCTCAAAGTCGTCATCTTCTAAATCATCATCTTCTAAATCGTCCAAATCCTCCGATTCGTCTAGCAAATCATCGCCCAGCATCTGCGCGATGACAGCCGCTCCTGGATGTTCATTCTTGAGCGGTGGGATGGGGATGCTGACAATTTCCGGCGGCTTTTGCTCTGGAGTTTCTAATTTTTCTGCGACTCGGAGCTTCGGTTTTTCCGACGCGGAGGGGCGTCGCCGCACCCGTCTACTAGCAGCGATTGACTCCGCCGTTTCCTCTGAGTAAAGTTCTTGCTCTACATGAATTATCCGACGTGGCAGTGGCTCAACCTTTGGCATCTCCAAGGGTTGGCTCTCGATGGGTGGAACTTCTATCTCAGGCTCTGGTTGACTCAGCAGGGGTAACTGCTCGTAGCTTACCTGCGCCCTTCCTTCAGGAGTTCTTGCAGCCCGCTTTAAAGAGACCAAGTATTCATACTCATCTTCTGGCAAAGTGCTTTTGAGCAGGCGACTAATTGTCGAGTTACTCACACCATAGCGGTCTGCCAAAGTTGAGGTTGTTTCGGCAGTCTCTCGATATAACTTAAGAATTTCTTGCTTGTCAGAATCTGTTAATTTTCTCACGGTAGATACCAAAAATCTTTACTAAGCTCGTTTTCGTCCGCTGGTACGCCGGGTTCGTCTTAGTGATGCGTCATATTCTAAGACAGCGCCCATGCCAAATAACACTCCACTAAACACCCAAAACACTTCTAATATCTCCCCACTTTGATAATTGGGGCCTTGGGCGTATTTAAACCACATATCTGCAATGTAGAGCGAAAAGGCCGCCGCTGCAATCATTCGCCAAGACTGGGCAACTCTTCCGCCCCAAAAGGCTAACAGCAAAATGGTAGCAATAATTAACAAAACCACATCGCTAACTACGTAAAACCAGTTCAAGATAGCAACTAGCAGTTCTGAGGGTTTTTCCTGTTGCATAGAAATCCACCATGCCAACAAACTACCGAACACTGCGATTGCTAACACAATTAGCCACTGCCATTTTTCCAGATTGATTCGTCTGGAAGCCACAGCTAAAATCATGCCTGCGCCAAGTAATAGATAAGTGAGTACAAAAAATATATCGCCTGAAGACACATCCGGTTCATCTTTTAAAACTATTTCGGTATAGCCAAAAATTATCCCCCCAACGAAATAGGAAAGCATACCTAAGCCAATTAAGAGCCAAACATTCCGTCCACTGACGATTTGCGGACTCAACCAGTTCCTCAAGCATAAGATACTCGCACCCAAATAAGCTAAAGCTTCAAAAATATTTGTGCCAATCACATACCACTCGGCCCGGCTTTCTATGCCATCTGTTCCGGGAACTTTGGCACTAAATAACAAAAAGTATAGCAGTGCTAGTACGGCCCAGCCAATATTAGCTAAAACAATGTTCTGAGTGGTGAAAATGGATTTAGAAAGGAACGAATTGTTGTAAAAGTTATTCATAGAACTTGACTATGTAGATGCACTCTGGCAGTATTTTGAGTTAAAGGACTGTGTGCCTAGCAGTTTGTCTGTCATGTAACACACAATCGGACACCAAAAGCAAGTGCCAACGGCAGGAACTTTTATTAAAAATTTCCATGCTACTGCCATAGTTTACCCAGTGGCGATTGATTTAGCCAACTGATAAACAGCGATCGCTCGGCTTCTGGCATGTCTTCTAGCTTATAAATCACTTGTTTGGTAAAATTAGCGTTGCCAAAATACGCCTTTCCTAGTCGATGCAGTTCTTGCAAGAGGATAACTACATGGTTTTCTTGCCAATCAGGCATTTTGGCTGTCGGCAAAGGATTAGTAGATACCAAATATTTAACTGCTTCTAGGGAAGATGCTTGGGGAAATTGTTTCTGTTGTAATACTTCTGCAATATCTTTTTCAAATAATGCAGCTTGCCGAGCACCTAAAAACTCTTCAATATCGATATAAACACCTTGTAACAGCAAAATACTGGCTTGGATGAAAATCCCCGTTTTGCCATGACTACCTGTGTCATTATCCAGCTGCTCTAAACGAATTTTACCCCAGACGCTAAAGCGTTCCGGTTCCTCCAGTAAAACACAGGCTTTACCCCGGTTATCCGTTAATTCTCTCCATAAGGCTCTAGCTTCTTCCTCTTGACTAGCTTTGAAGACACTAATCAAGCGAAAAGTTTGTCCTTGATAACTGAGGATCGGCACCTGCTGATCCCGTTTTGGGTGCTGAATGCTTGATATTTCAACATCCTGCCGTTTGAGAATAAACATGGCACTAGCAAATAACTCCTCACAGGGGCACTCTTAATATGGAATATATAATGGCATTTGGCAGCATCACCAAGGCTGAAATTACCTACCATACTGTGGGAATGAGCCTAGCGATCGCCAGATTCTTCCCGAAGGTAGCCCCCCAGAGGGCGTTGGCGCTAACGGGCAAATAACCTCTTGAAAACACAATATATTTGAACCAATACCCCATCTGTTTCGTTTTTAGTGTAGATTGACTAACTAGCGACTAGCATCTTAGCCTTGCTAGTGGTAAATCTGCAATTTTCGATTGCTTCTTGGTAGGTGAGAACGATATAATAGTGTAGGTGACTCCTTCGGGAGCCATTATTTTGTTTTGGGCGCGTAGCTCAGTGGATAGAGCAATTGCCTTCTAAGCAATCGGTCGCAGGTTCGAACCCTGCCGCGCTCGTTTAAACTCAATATGAACCCTCAAGTACCGTGAAGTGATATGATGATTTCCGCGATTGAGGGTTCGTTATTGCTGCATCATACTAAGAACAAAGGCGATATTGCTACTACAAAAGCGTAAGCAGCAAGTACTCTTTCCGGGGCATTTGCTTCACTTACAACCATTGTCAACAACAGTCCCAGGCTATCAACCAAAGTCTGCCGCTTTCTCTCTTTTATCTTTTTACCTCCATCAAAGCCGTACACATGCCACGCCAGTTGCTTCAAGTCGGCAAAGCCGCCCAACGCACTGGTTCCCTTTTCTCAGATCGTTTTTACCGACTGGCTGTCTGCTGCGATGCTTACGGTGAGCTTCGCTAACGCAGTGGATTGGGTTAACTTCCCCATTTTTTGACGAACTTGATCGCGTAAAGTATGATTCATTTGCTCCCAGATGCCACGTTTTTGCCACTTACGTTAGTAGCTGTAAACAGTTGAACTAGGCGGAAAATCCCCTGGCAGCATATCCAATTGACATCCTGTTTTCAAGTGGTAGTAAATGGCGTGACATATTTCTCGCACATCAGTAGTACGCGGATGCCCACCAAATTTAGCTGCTGGTATTAAAGGAGCTAGAATTTCCCATTCAGCATCGCACAGGTCTGTCGGATAAGGCTTGCGAGACATACTGATTCAGTAGATATACTCATTCAGAAGTATCTTATCCTTCTTGTTTAAGCTCGTTTCCTCTTCTTTAGATTTACTTTATAAATAGCCTCTTAGTCTTGCATCACTGGAAAGGGAACTAGGAACAATTCTTTTTAAGGTATAAAAATAGATGCGTTACACTCCGTTAACGCACTCTACTGGCATGACACACTTAACGGTAGTGCATTAAAAATCTCTGCAAACTCTAATTTTATAAATATAATGCAATTTTTATATGGCACCAATTTCGATTAGTTAACTAGTAATAATTTAAAATTAACTCTTAAGAAAAAGCACTATTTTTAGAATGTTTTTTGGTAGTAAAATTAGCAATTTTTTATTAAATTTCATAGTAATTATTGAGAATAGAGTTTATTCACAGATTAAAACCTTTTTTTAAAGGTTTTAACGCTTCAAACTGTCAAAAAACGATTGAGATTTTTGAGAAAAAAATACTTATGCTCCGTGATGATGTTAATAACAACGTGCTGTCAGATAAACGGCTAAATGTCACTTCAACCTCCTCATTAGATAGCTTTAATAGGAAGGATGACTACAGCCTCAACTTCATCGGACGTAGTAGCTACAACTCAGCCGATGCTGATGTGCAGTTGCAAAATAGCGGTAACTCCAAAAATAGCAGTAACGCTACTGCTAATGTTTTTAGGACTGAGAATTATAACTCGACCAATGGCTATGGCTTGATTAATGCAGCAGCAGCAGTGGCTAGAGCTACTCATCAAAATACCTTTGCTGATGTTCCTGATCTTGGTGGCAATAATTGGGGAGCAGACCTGGTTAAAGCACCGGAAGTCTGGGCAAAAGGATACACAGGTAAAGGCGTTGTTGTCGCTGTTGTAGATACTGGAGTTGACTACAACCACGAAGATTTAAAGGATAATATCTGGACGAATCCCAAGGAAATTGCTGGCAATGGTAAAGATGATGATGGCAATGGCTATGCTGATGATATCCACGGCTGGAACTTTGTTGACAATAATAATAATGTCTTAGATGACAACGGTCATGGTACTCATGTTTCCGGCACGATCGCAGGAGAAAATAATAACTACGGTGTTACTGGTATTGCTTATGATGCCAAGATTATGCCCGTCAAAGTTTTGGATGAGTCTGGCTCCGGTTCTTATAATTCCATATCTAAAGGTATTCGCTACGCCGTGGATAATGGAGCTAATGTGATTAACCTCAGTTTAGGAGGTCCATCTACCAATACTACTTTAGAGTCAGCCATTGACTATGCCAGCAGCAAAGGAGTGATTGTCGTCATGGCAGCAGGTAATGATGGTGACTCATCACCAGGGTATCCCGCTCGCTATGCATACAAGTCGGGAATTGCGGTTGGGGCAGTAGATAGAAATAATAATATGCCCGACTTCTCTGACCGCTCTGGAACGAAGGAGATCGCTTATGTCACAGCCCCAGGAGTCAAAGTTTACTCCTCAGTTCCGAATAATCAGTATGCCACCTATAGCGGCACGTCTATGGCTGCTCCCCACGTTGCTGGCGTAGTTGCTCTAATGCTTAGTGCTAACCACAACCTGACTGATGCCCAAGTCCGTCAGATTGTCACAGAAACGGCAGGAAATAGTACACAAACTACAAGCTCTAGTTTGAATATTTCCAATGTCAGTTCTCTGGCGAATCAGGTGATTGCAAGCACAGCCGGAAATAATACACAAACTACAATCTCTAGTTGGAATATTTCCAATGTCAGTTCTCTGGCAACGCAGGCGATGTCTGACGACAACCTGCTAGGCATCAAGACACAAACAGCAAATTATCTGACATCACAGACAATTTCTAGTTTTAATAGTTCTCATGTCGGTTCTTTAACAGGTCAGGCGATGTCTACGACGAGCATAGCTGCGGCAGAAACAACAAAATATTTGACACCGGAAACCCTTGCTACTTGGAATAATTCCGATTTTAGTTCTGTGAACGGTCAGGCGATGTCTACGACGGGTGTAGCTGCGGCAGAAACGACAAAATATCTGACACCAGCCGAAGCTAATAACGGATTAGCCAATCCAGAATTATCGTCACAATTCCAAAACTCTGAGAAGATTCTGAGCAGCATCAATGTGGATAGCAATGAGGATGAGAATAATCCTGATTTTGGCAAATTACTAGAGGGAATGCAAAAACAAATAGAACAGTATAGAAAATTCTTGGGTATCGCTTGAAAATTATATAGCGATCGCTCTTTGGTGTAGGTTGTAGAGTGCGACAGTTTAGCAAAAACCGCTGTTCCATCGCTTTTGAAATGGTTGTTAATAACCCCATCCTGCCTAACGGCTGAGGATGGGGCTTGTAAGGAATAACCTGCTTCGCTGAGGTTGGGGTATCTCACAAAAAGAAAGATGAAAACAGGCGAGGCACCAAACCTATCTAACTGAAAATGCCTCATTGAACCGCCGTGTCACAGGCTCAGTGATGAATGTCAAAATTGACTTTTTACGAGTGACAATTTCACCTGTAGCAGCCATCCCTGGTGTAAATTCTACTTCTTGACCCCGAACATTCACTGCGTGTTTATTTAGCTTAATTCTTGTAGGAAAAACTAAGCCTAATTCTTTATCAATAATTGCATTCGGACTGACTTGCATGACTTCGCCTTCCACAATGCCAAATTCCTGGAAGGGGAAAGTCGCCATTTTCACTTTTGCTTTCATTCCTTGACGAATAAACCCAATATCACGGTTGAGAACTTTCACCTCTAAGAGCATTTCTTCCCCTTCCGGCAAAATTGACAGCAATTCTTCACCTGATTGCACTGGGCCCTTAGTGGCTTTGACTCTGTAAATCGTACCGGCAACGGGAGCCTCAATCGTTTCTAAAGCTTGCTGCTTCCTCGCCTGCTCTAATTGACCTTGAACAGTTGTCAGTTCTTCTTTACGCTTGTTGAACTGGGTCAAAATTTCACTTTGGCGTTCTGATGCTACACGCTGGGCCTGGCTGCGTGCAGCGTTGTAAGCTTGTTCTGCTTGGTGAATTTCCTGAACTTGGGCAGCAATATCTTTTTCTAATGATGTGACTTTATCTTCAGCCTCTGTGATTTTATTCTGGGCGTTGGTCACTTCATCTTGTGCTCTGGTGATGTCTGTCTTTGCACGAGTTAATCTTTCTTGGGCATCTAGGTAATCCACACGAGGTACAGCGCCAGGAGTAATTAGAGTGCGTAGGCTTTTTTCCCTTTCTTGTGCAAGTGTCAAATTACTTTCAATTTTGATCCGAATGCTATCTGCGTTGACAAGGTTGGTTTTGGCATTGGTAGCGCTGCTTTTGGCATTAACTAAGTTGTCTTGCAATCGGCTCAAGCGAACTTTAGCTTGATTGATGAGTGCTATTTGGCGATTGGCTTCTGCTTCTGCCCCTGTTTGACGCGCTTGGAAGTCTTGCAGGCGGGAGTTTAAAAGTTCATCTTGCAGTTTCGTCCCGGTGGTTTTGCCTCCGGTGCGTTCTGCATCCAAACGTTGCAAATCGTCTTGAATCAATCTAGTAGATTTGGCTAGGCGGGAAACATCGGTTATTTGTAAGTCTGGATCTTTTTGAATCAGAACTTCACCTTTAGTAACGCGATCGCCTTCTTGCACTTTCACGGCGACAATTGACCCCCCACCCAAAGATGTCACCGGTCTTACCTGTGTGGAAGCAATTAATTCCCCTGGTGCTGTTGCTACTTCATCTATTTGCGAGAAATACGCCCAGGCGATCGCCCCAAATACGATGACGCTCATTGTTCCCGCTAATAATCTAGTATACAGGGGTGGCAATTCCTGTACCGCCTTCCCCAATTCATAGGTGAGTTGTTCCTCTGGTTGGGCGAATCGCTCTTTTGTCTGACGTGCTTGAGCAGCATTTGCAGCTAGGGAAGATTTCATTTTTGTCCTTTATCCTTTCTTCTTTGTCCTTTATCATTAGTCATTTGTCCTTTGTTATTCACTAATGACAAATGACTAATGACTAATGACTTGTATTTAATTTAAACTGCTAGATAGCGCCGCAAAAAATTTTCTAATGTTTCCAATTTGAAGTTAAAAATCGCCTCTAAATTGGCAATTTCATCTTTTGTACAAAAAAATTCATTTGCTAGCAATGTGCGAAAAGTTCCCAAAGCTTTTTGGGTTTGGGGATTAAATAAACCCAATGCATTCTGTAACCCATCAATGACAAATAGTGGTGAGTTAATTATTACTGGTTCTTTGGTGAAGATCCGACCAAAAATCCGGGGAATATCTTCTCTTAATAAAATCTCCGGCCCTCCCACTGATAAAATCTGATTGCGAGCGCCTTCAACTGTCACAGAATCCACGACTATCCTTGCCAAATCATCGGTACTTACAATTGAGGTACGATTTTTGCGATCGCCAATCAGCAAATACAATCCCGTTTCCCGAAATTGTTCTACTAGTGGCAGCAAGTTAGATGCTAATCCAGATGGGCGTAAAATAGTGTAATTCAAGCCACTAGCTGCCAAATATCGCTCTACTGCTCGTTTGGCTTTGAATACAGGAGCGTCTTCATATCCGCGATCGGCTCCCAATACAGAAATGAAGACAAAATGCTCTACGCCATTGGCTTTTGCTTGGTCAATCAGTTCAATATTGGCGCGGTAATCTAAAGATAGAGCATCGCTATCAGAACCGTGGGCGCTGATAATATACTGGATATCCCGACTAGCTTTCTGGATATCTTTTTCCTCTAGCAAGTCACCGATGAAGATTTCTGCACCCCGGTGTTCTAACTCGCTGTAGCGCGAGTTAAGGCGGACAAATGCCCGCACAGACTGCTCTCGTTGCCGTAGGAGTCGCACAACTCTGCGACCAATTCCTCCCGTTGCTCCAGTTACTAGAAACATATAAATACCTAAATTGAATACTTTCAGCGTTTATAGTTCTTGAAATGTTCGATATATGCTTAAAACCCGTTGAGCAATACTTAAATAACGTGAGCATATTTTTATACTTTTTTATGCTCAAGATATCCTCACGCCAACTAAGCCAATAGATCACACCTTATTTATTTTAATACTCTAAAAATGATCCCCCACATCCTTGTAGATGCAGGGGATAGGATAATGGAATTAGTTTTACTGGCTCAACAAGTTAATAGCTTGTTCAAGCGACATCTTAGCCTTATGCAAGTTCAGCAGGTTCTCCTGGTCGTATCGGTCAGTATAGCTCATTTTCCTGCCCTCTAAAGTTATCCGAATTAGTGCTGCTTGCTCATCTGTGGGTGAATTCATCTCCTCAATAGCAGAACTGATTATCTGGATAGCGTTAAAGTTAGGGAATTTTAACCCTTTACCTTGCTTCATTTGTTGCAGTGCTAAAAGTGGAAATGCCATCAGAGTTACGATGTACGAGGTTTTGTATCCTGCATTCCCGGTTGGTTTGATGCCGTATCTACGACACAAGTCGCGTAATTCTTTAATAGTCTTGATTTCAAGTTCGGAACGCGTGAACATAAAATAGTAGTGTCCATTTTTGAAATTGGATATTGGTGGTTGTACTTCCGGCAAGTTGTCGCAACCACCAAAAAACAATTTATTGTTTTGGCACCAAGTAAATCAAGCCTTATTTATATTTCTCAATAATGCCTAATCCTAAAGGGAACCCACAAAATTTACAACCAATTAAATCAAATAGAGAAGAATCATTAACAGAAAGGATTAACCTACGCATTACCAAGACTATGAAGGAAGAACTATCCACCAAGGATGATCCTCCAGAATTTTGCCGTCGTGCGATTCAGGAAGCATTAGAGAAAGATACAGAAAAGTAATCTCAAAGGGATAGTTATCACGAGTGTGTGAATTACTGGAATGAGTCAGCAATCAAGCATATTGAGATAGCAATATGCTTGATTGCTTGCGGAATACACCGAAATGAGAAAGCAAACTGGGGTTTGAGTAAGTAAAAGCTTATTTTGCTTGCGGAATACACCGAAATGAGAAAGCAAATACAGCTTTTGAGTAAGTCAAATGCCATTTTGTTTATTAAATTTGACTTTAGGGACTCCCAAATAAAAAAATACTCAACTACTTCTTGTGGGGTGGGCAACATGAGCGCCCATAGCCAAAAGCTGTTAAAATGAACACTCCACAAGATTGAATAATTTATTTGTTGAAAATCCTTTATTCATTTTTTTGATGTATTAACTAATAACTTAAGTAAGTAGACAAGAATAAATCAAACTATATTACGTAATATAAAATTAATTACAGTAGTAAGTATAATACGTTGGCAATTATTGCCTATATAGAGAAGTGGATATTAGGAGACTTATAGATGAGTGACGAAGATCAGTATGATGTCTTCCTTTGCCACAATAGCAAAGACAAGCCTGAAGTTATAGAAATTGCTCATGAATTAATAAGACAAGGAATTAAACCTTGGCTAGATAAGTGGGCACTTCGTCCTGGTTTAGCATGGCAGCCTGCACTAGAGAAACAAATAGAAAAGATTAAATCAGCAGCAGTTTTTGTAGGTAGCAGTGGATTTGGCCCCTGGCAAAGTCAAGAGATGAGAGCTTTTTTAAACGAATTTGTAGAGAGAAACTGTCCCGTGATTCCCGTTTTGCTTGGGAATACACCACAGCAGCCTAAACTCCCAATTTTTCTTAAAGGTAATACATGGGTTGACTTTCGGACAGATACTGAGGCTATGGAGAACTTAATTTGGGGTATTACTGGAAAACCGCCAGAGCGAAAACCAAAGCTACAGCCAGTAATTCAAGCCGATGACCTCAGTTCTGAGAAGGGAGTAAACTACACGCAATTGCGAGATTTGCTAGCAGCAGGCAAGTGGAAAGAAGTGGATGAAGGAAACTTTAGCTGTCATCCTCAAGGCATCTAGTAGGGAAAAGGAAAGCTGGTTTGATGACGAATCTATCAATAATTTTCCCTGTACTGACTTACGCACTATTAACCAACTTTGGGTAAAATATAGTGATGGGCGCTTTGGCTTTAGTGTTCAGAAGAAAATTAATTTGTTATATAAGGCTGACTGTTATCTAGAAGCCTGGGATAAATTTTGCGCTCACGTAGGATGGAAAGTAAAAGGAAACTGGATTGATTACTCTAATGTAGCTTTTAACACTTCAGCACCAGAGGGACACCTCCCATTTTCTGGACATGGTAAAGCTTTGTTGCAGAGTGGTGGGTTGTTATCTTTTCTCGCATCAAGACTTGGGAAGTGTAACATTTAAGCACTTCAGACTTTTATAAATATTTGTAACAAGGTTGTTTTCTACGAAATAATCAACATTTCAGAGATCCGATACCTGGCAGCCCCGTTGGGGAAGTCAAAAGTCAAAAGTCAAAAGTCAAAAAATTACTTCTTCAATTTTTCTTAGTCATAAACAATTCGTAATTAAAAGTTTTCCTAATTTAAAATCCCCCCATATCTTTGTAGATGCAGGGGGAGTATTAACAATTCAAAATTCAAAATTCAAAATTGTTGCAGATGGGGATTTAAACGCTTTGTGCAAACAGCCCACTTCAAAACTATTCAGCAGCTTTATTATTAGCCCTATTAGCACGCGCCTCAGCCGAAGCCATCACCTCATCCATATTCTCTAAAACTTCGCCAGGGAAGTTTTCCAAAACTCTGGTAGAAAGAGCAACTCGCCCTTTACCTTCATCCAAGTCAATAATTACAGCTTTAATTGGCTGACCAACTTGAAATACCTTGTCTAGAGATTCGATGAATTTTTGGCTTACCTGCTTGATATGAAGCAAGGCCCCCATACCATTTAAATCGACAAATACACCAAAAGGTTTGATGCCAGTAACTTTACCTTCCACCAATTGACCTAGTTCTAATAAGCTGAAGTTGCTAGAACGAGTTGCTAATCGCTGGGAAAGGATAAGTTTGTTGGTGTTACGATTAATTTCCAAAAAACCTACAGTCAGATTTTGACCTTTGAGTGCTTCTAAATTATCACGCTCTGCCAGGTGCGATCGCGGAATAAATCCCCGCAAAGAAAGAATAT
This sequence comes from Nostoc sp., assembly GCF_036917615.1. Classification (GTDB taxonomy): domain Bacteria; phylum Cyanobacteriota; class Cyanobacteriia; order Cyanobacteriales; family Nostocaceae; genus Nostoc. The sequence goes on along the minus strand of NZ_JBALCZ010000034.1, from coordinate 18,255 downwards.
CGACGGTGACACCACCTTTATTCACACCCATAACCTTTACTTGCACAGTCTGAGCATTTTCCTGCATTTCGGCGAGTCGTTCCCAGATGTGCTGAATTTCCAACTGCTTTCGCGAAAGGGTGACTTGACCTTCTGCATCCTGATCTCGGATAATCAAAAACTGCATTTCCTCTTGCAATGGCAGCACCTCCGATAAATCGGTAACTGCTCTCAAAGAAGCCTCATCGCGCGGCAGAAAAGCTGACGACTTGCCACCAATATCGACATAGGCTCCATCATGGTCAAGTTGGAACACTTTGCCATGTACAACCTGTCCCTTTTGAAACTGGTAGTCGTGTTTTTCTAGTGCTTTGGCAAAATCGTCCATCGTAAATGACGAATTGGCTGTTTGAGAAAGTTTCGATTCGGAATTCATGACTTTTGAAGATTAATTGTTATTTGATATCGTGCCACTGAAGTTTAGATTGTCATTTGTCATTTGTCCTTTGTCTGTAATTACGCGATGTGTAACTTAATATTCTGACTTCTCTCCTAAAAGGAAAGAGGCTTTGAATTTTCCCCATTCCCTACCTTCTCTTCTCTACGAGAGGCTGCGCCAACGAGACGCTTCGCGTAGCTTCTCCGTAGGAGTACGGAACGCTGCGCGAACATAGGGAAGGGATCTGAGGGGTTAGGTTTGAGTAAAAGTTGCACACGGCGTTGTGGTTATTACTAATCACAAATGACAAAAAACGAACTTGGCTGCGTATGCTTCAGTTTAGTTGACTAAACAGTTGTTTCACTTGCTCCCAAGCATCGGCCACAGCTTTAGGATTATAACTGGCACGATGGTCACAGAAAAATCCGTGATCAGCTCCATCGTAGCGAAACACACGATGAGGAATTTTATATTTTTCTAACTCTGCTTCAATCTCATCTACTTGTCCGGCTGGGATGCTAGCATCTTCTGCACCAAAAAAGGCATAAACAGTACCTGTTATTTCTCTGGTGCGAGTGACAGTGGGAGCGCCACCTCCTGGTGTGCGGGCGGTAATTCCAGCACCGTAGAAGGAAGCCGTAGCTTTAATATCTGGTAAGGTGGCTGCAAGATATGCAACATGACCCCCAAAGCAGAAGCCAATACAGCCAAAGCCATCTTTTTTCACTTGGGGCAGATTTTTGAGGTAGTCAATTGCTAGTTGAATATCGCTCAATAACTCTGATGCTTGAGTTTGCATGGCGTAGCCTCTGCCCGTTTCAATATCTTCGGTTGTGTATCCGGTTTCAAAACCAGGAGCAATCCGTTGAAAAAGTGCAGGTGCGATCACTACATACCCAAGTTTCGCAATCCGTTCTGTAACTTCCCGAATGTGAATGTTGACACCAAAAATCTCTTGCAATACCACGACTCCTGGGTAAGATCCAGATTCTTTTGGCTCTGCCAGATAAGCAGACACTTGAATATTATCTTGCAAAAGATTAACCGTTGTGGTAATTATTGCTTGCTCTGTCATAATAATTTTTACTAGTGCTATGTGATTAGCCCTGTGTTTATTTGATATAACTATGCCAGTATGTCCAGCTTATTTGCAATTAAATTATCAATTACCAATAATGAGCGCATTAGAAATTTTTACCAGAAAAACTTCATGTGTAAATCAAATATTTGACATGTAACAAATGCATCTAGTCACTAAAGTAGTGCTGAGTTAAAAGTGCCGAGTGCTGAGTAGGAAAGCAACACTTAATACTCAAAACTCAGCACGGGCTAAACGCCCCGCTATCGCTAACAGCACTTAGTATTCAGGAGGTTTGCTGATGATTCAATTCCGTATTCAGCCAGACAGCGAAATTCCCGCATCAACCCAGCTGTTTAATCAAATCCGGTTTGCGATCGCTTCCCGGCAATATCCCCCTGCTTACAAATTGCCAAGTACACGAGCGCTGGCAATGCAAACTGGATTACACCGCAATACCATAAGCAAAGTTTACCGTCAACTGGAGGAAGACGGATTTGTTGAAAGCATGGCTGGTTCGGGAATTTATGTTCGTGCCCAAGGTCATGAGGGCGGTAGCAGGCTGCAATCACCAATTCTCAAACAAAATCCTGATGCATATCAAGTTGTCCAGCAAGCACTTGACGAGCTTCTCTCCCAAGGATGTTCACTGAATCAAGCCAGAGAGCTATTTTTAGCAGAAATTGACTGGCGCTTGCGTTGTAGTGCGCGAGTACTGGTTGCAGTTCCATCTTATGACATGGGTGCTGGTGAGTTGATGGTGTATGAATTAGAGCGAGCTTTGAAAATACCAGTCCAGTTGGTAGCAATGGAAGAATTAACAGCCGCGCTAGATAAAACTACCTCTGCGACAGTAGTCACAAGTCGGTATTTTATCAGTAATGTAGAAGCGATCGCAGCTCCAAAAGCTGCACGAGTGATTCCTCTAGATATTTACGACTACACCAAAGAACTCAACCTATTGAAAACCCTACCAAAAGAAAACTGTGTAGGCATAGTTAGCCTTAGTTCCGGGATTGCACGAGCAGCAGAAGTAATCCTCCACGGTCTGCGAGGGGATGAACTACTAGTGATGACTTCGCAACCAAAAGATGCTTATAAACTTCAAGCTATGGTTAAACGGGCTGAGGTAATTATAAGTGATCAAGCCAGTTTTGCGGCAGTGCAAGCAGCCGTGCAAGCATGTGATGAAGATATTATTCGTCCACCGAAGCTGATTAAGGTTGAGAATTATATCGGCGCTAACTCGATTAACTTGCTAAAACGAGAACTGGGTTTGGGTTAATTTCAAGATAATTCGACCAACATCTTTGAGAGCAACTGATACAGGAGGGATGAGGTGGTACAGATTGTGATTGTGGGCGCAGGCCCAACAGGTGTAACACTTGCCCTGCTCCTTGCAAAACGTGGTATTGCTGTAACGTTAATTGAAGCAGCAAAAGACTTTCATCGAGTTTTTCGCGGCGAAGGATTAATGCCTAGTGGGTTAGATGCACTAGAGCAAATGGGTCTATCAGCATTGTTGGAGCATATTCCCCATCGACAACTCGACGCCTGGGAATTCATTCTAGGAGAAAAGCAGTTGTTTCGAGCTGATGAACCAATGGGGGCGACCCGACCCTGTACACTGGTTTCACAACCACCACTACTCAAAGCACTGATTTCGGAAGCCCAAACCAATGATGGGTTTGAATTTATCCAGGGTGTTCCAGTCAAGGATTTACGGTGGAGTAATCAACGTGTAGCAGGTGTAGTACTGAGCGATGGCAGAGAACTTACTGCTGACTTAGTGATTGGGGCAGATGGTCGAAATTCTCTTGTGCGACAACGTATAGGATTGGAATTGGTACGCCAGCCCAAAAATATTGATATTCTTTGGTTTAAACTTGCCGCCAGCCCTGAGTTTGCAACCGATAATGTATTTCGTACTATTGTAAATGGCGATCGCGTATTTAGCATCTTTCACGGAGCAGAGTCAGGGAAACTGCATCTGGCTTGGGTGATGTCCGCAACCGAAAACACTGACTCCAAGCAAGCCAACTGGGCAGAGATTTTTGCCTCACTATCACCCTCATGGCTAGCAGAGCATTTCCGTAATCATGCACACACAATTGAATCTCCCATTCGGCTCTCTGTTGTGGTTGGTTATTGTCCACAATGGCACGCACCAGGGGTACTGCTTCTGGGTGACGCTGCACACCCAATGTCTCCTGTCCGTGCTCAAGGAATTAATCTAGCATTGCGTGATGTGATTGTCGCTGCTAATCATCTTGTGCCATTGTTGCACAGAGAAACTAGACACCAGGATATTGACATGGCACTATCGCACATCCAAGCAGAACGTGAGCCAGAAATTATCCGCGCCCAGCAACTCCAGTTAGAGGAGGCTACACAAGGCGAACAACTGCGAAAAAATGCCCTGCTGCGTTCGCTGTTGATTCAACTTGCTCCCTTGCTCCGTAAAACAATTAAAAAGTCTTGGTTAAAGCGACAATATAAAATGCGTCAAGGTATCACACAGGTACACTTAACTGTCTAAAAAACCGCCATCAGTTATCCGACTTGTGGTTGTGGGGTATTAATTTGCAAAAACTCTTGCACCCGTCGCAAGTAAGTTGGCGCATCTTCCAACATCGGGAAATGCGCTGTTTTAGGAATCATCACAAATTCCACTTTGTCACTCAGTGCAGCTGCTTGACGCCCCATCGAGGCTGGAATAATTTTGTCATATTCCCCCGCCACAAGCAGAGTCGGCACTGTCAGCTTGGCAAACTCTTGCGGCATCACTTCAGATTGAGCCTTACTGACTGAAGTAAAAATTGTCCCTAAAGCCGCATCGTAATCTGCTTCGAGAAAATCTTGCAAAAAAGCTTGCCGCTCAGAATGTGGTATGGAACTATGCAGAAATCTGGCCATAAACATGCGGTCAACAAATGGAATTTTGCTTAACCACTTGGGACGGAATTTAACTACATAGCCACCGAATTTATGAAAAGCATTAAAGGATTTTTCGTCGTACTCAAAAACGCCGCTACAGGTTAAAATTCCTCGTTCCACTCGTTGGGGGTAGCGGTTAAAAAATAAAGTAGCAACAGATGCGCCCATCGAGTGAGCATTGATATAAACACGCTGAAGATGCAACCCATCTAACAAAGCTGCCAAATCATCAGCGTATTCCTCTAATTCATAGGTTAACTCTCTGATTGCCTCTGATTCTTCCTGCGGGGACTCAGATTCGGCGACAGCTTCACTTGCTTGGGCGATGGTTGGCTTCCCACCAGAACGGCCAAATCCCCGCATATCGTAGAGTAAACAATCAAATTGCTCTGATAAAGCATCAGCAGTATTTTGCCAATATCTAGCCGAACCAGCCCAACCATGCATGAAAATCATCACTGGTTTTACCAAAGAACCAGATGGTTTTTTCACCCATTCGTAGTAATGATCAACGCCACGAACATTAATATAAGGCATTTGTTATTTGTCCCTTGTCCTTCGTCCTTAGTCGTTAGCCATTTTTTACTAATGACTAATGACTAATAACTAATGACTATTAAGCTGATTCTGGTTTCGGTAGTGAAGATGGATGTATTATCAGTTCGGCAGTCGATCGCTTCTCGACCATTTCCCGTGTTACTGTGCACCGTGTCACATCCTTACGAGACGGTAACTCGTACATTACATCCAGCATCAGTTCTTCAACAATGCCCCGCAGCGCTCTAGCACCAGTTTTACGGCGGTAAGCTTCTTGAGCGATCGCTCGCAAAGCATCTGGTTTAAAATCTAACTGGACATTATCCATCTTCAGCAGCTTTTGGTACTGCTTCACTAAGGCGCTGCGTGGTTGGGTAAGAATCGCCATCAGCGCTTCTTCATCTAGCGGTTCTACTACTGCTACCATTGGCACGCGCCCAATAAATTCTGGAATCATGCCAAATTTTACTAAATCATCTGGTTCTAGATGGCGGAGAGTGTCTGCTGCTCGTTTCTCCTTTGATTGACCTTCTCCCGGTTGCACAAAGCCTATTGCTTTTTTGCCAACTCTCTGATCTACAACCTTTTCTAAGCCCACGAAGGCACCACCACAGACGAACAAAATATTACTGGTATCAATCTGGATGCAGTCTTGATAGGGATGCTTGCGCCCTCCTTGGGGTGGTACATTGGCGATCGTTCCCTCTAACATTTTCAGCAAAGCTTGCTGCACGCCTTCGCCAGAAACATCGCGGGTAATTGACGGGTTCTCGCTCTTACGAGCAATTTTGTCAATCTCGTCAATATAAATAATTCCCCGTTGCGCCTCCTCTATATCCAAATCTGCCACCTGCAACAGTCGCAGCAAGATATTTTCTACATCTTCTCCCACATACCCCGCTTCCGTCAGCGTCGTAGCATCGGCGACGGCAAAGGGTACATCCAGGATTTTCGCTAGGGTTTGCGCTAGGAGAGTTTTGCCGCAACCAGTCGGACCAATTAACAAAATATTGGACTTTTGCAGTTCTATTGCATCATCCGCCCCAGCTTTGCCACTGGCTTTAGACTGAATGACTGCCAGCCGCTTGTAGTGATTGTAAACAGCTACTGACAGCACTTTCTTGGCTTCGTCTTGACCAATGACGTGTTCGTCTAGATACTTTTTAATCTCTCTTGGCTTGGGTATTTGATTAAACGAAATACTAGAAGAGTGGGTACGCCGTTTTTGAGGTGGTTCTGCTCTTGGTGCTGGTTGTGCTGCCGCACCATTGGTATCGAGTAACTCCTCGTCTAGTATTTCATTACACAAGTCAACGCATTCATCGCAGATGTAGACTCCCGGCCCCGCGATTAATTTACGCACCTGCTCTTGAGACTTGCCACAAAATGAACATTTTAAATGGGAGTCGTACTTAGACATACCAGCCTCTTATTTCAGAATGGTGACGTTTTCCCCTGCTATGGGAAGATTTTGCCTGGAAATGACCTGATCAATCAAACCGTAGTTTTTCGCCTCTTCTGCCGACATAAAAAAGTCGCGCTCAGTATCTGCTTCAATTCTTTCTAAGGGTTGACCAGTATGATGAGCCATTAACTGATTCAACTTAGCCTTAACGTAAAGAATTTCTCTGGCTTGAATTTCAATGTCAATGGCTTGACCTTGAGCGCCACCAAGTGGTTGGTGAATCATAATCCGGGAGTCGGGCAGAGACATTCGCTTCCCGGCAGCCCCTGCTGTCAACAAAAATGCCCCCATGCTCGCGGCTAATCCAAAACAGATGGTAACAACATCAGGGCGAATTTGTTGTATTGTATCATAGATTGCCATCCCTGCGTAGACCGAGCCGCCAGGAGAATTAACATACATTTGGATGTCTTTTTCTGAGTCTTCGGCGTCTAGGAATAATAACTGAGCCACAATTGAGTTGGCAACAGCATCGTCTATCGGCGTTCCCAAAAAGATAATCCGCTCTCGCAGCAGGCGGGAGTAGATGTCGAAAGCCCTTTCTCCCATGCCAGATTGTTCTACCACCATCGGCACGATGTTGCTAGGGCTGCTCAACTGGGAGTTAATATTTATTTGACTTTGGTTGCTGATGGGGTAATTTCCCGACTGCGATACAAGCATACAAGCTTTCTTTGACGATAATTGAGGACAAATGTTTCAGCAGCAGATGCTGCCTTTTCGACAAATGGGATTTTTAGAAGTTACGTATTAACCATTATGCCTCATATAATTTCCTCTCGTGTAACACAGTATCAAGCCCAGGCGATAACAGGTGTCACTATTTGCTGAAAATTCATTAATTCTTTAATTATTCTGCCTTCATCCCTGAGTTTTGAGGAGTTAAAACTCAAGAGGCAGTGGTCTTTTATCTCCTCCTGCTCCCTCATTTCCCTTACCTTACCCATTTCACCAGTACTTTAACTCAGAACTGGTGAACTGATGGCTGTGGGATTTTTTATTATCCTTCTGTGACTTCTGTGGAAGCTTCGCTGTTTTCTTCCTCAGTCTGAGGTGCATCAGCATCAACATCAGATTCTGCGTCTTCCGTTTCCTCTGTGGGACTCAAGGAACCTTCGGGTACAAGTTCAACTGAGGAGTGTTCTAAGAGCCAATTGATGATTTTTTCGGTTAACAGTTCCTTTTCCACAATTGAGCGCAGTTTATCTTCATCAACGTCTTGTTCCTCCGGGTACTCTTGTAAAAGTTCTGTGACTCTGGCTGCGATTTCTTCTGGTGTTACCTCGATAGATTCGCGTTTCCCGACTTCCCGTAAGGACAAGGAGCGTTTGATGCGTTCAATTGCCTCAGTGCGCGATCGCTCCCGTAACTGAGGAATAATATCTTGAGTAAACAACTTTCTTACATCCAATCCCTGCTGAGACAGCCGCATTGCTGTTTGCGTTAGCATTGCATCAACTTCTTGCTCAATCAATGTTGCTGGTAAGTCAACTTCTACGTGCTTGAGCAGTTCCGTTAACAAGGCTTCCTGCTTATTTGTTTTTGTTTTGTCGTCCGCCTCTTTTTGATATTGCTCTACCAGAGAGGCGCGTAACTCCTCCAGGGTTTCAAAATCGCTGATTTCTTGGGCGAAATCGTCATTTACTTCTGGTAATTCCTTTTCCTTGAGTTCTTTGAGCCTCACTGTGAAAGTTGCCGCTTTTCCAGCTAAATCTTCATTAGCATAGGGAACTGGGAATTGCGCCGCAATTTCTCTGGTTTCTTCTGGATTCATCCCCACTATTCCCGAAATAAAGCCTGGAATAAACTTATCTTCCTGCAACTCAACTTGAAAATCAGTTGCTTCGGCTCCAGGAATAGGTTCTGGTTCGGCTGTTTCGTCTTCGCCCTCAACTTTGGAGAATACACCTTTAAAATCGACTACGGCGATATCACCGATTTGGGCTGCACGTCCTTCCACAGGAATCAATGTCGCCAATTGTTCACGTTCCTTGTCGAGGCTATTGTCCACTTGTTCTGGATCGTACTTGACTTCTTCAGCCTTGGCTTGCAAATCACTGTACTGCACTAGATTCACTTCTGGTTCTACATCGACAGCAGCCAAAATCGTCAGGGATTTTCCAGGTTCATAATTCTTAATCAAATCCTCAAAGGAGGAGCGCAATTGCGGCTGGCCTATTGCCGCAATTGCTTCTTGTTTGACTGCTTGCTCAATGCCATCTTGAATTAGTTCTTCCAGCGCTGCTGCCTTGATTCGAGTAGTACCCAGCCGTTGTAGCAATATCGGCCGAGGCACCTTGCCTTTACGAAACCCAGAAATATTGGCAGTACTCGCTAAGTTTTTAATGACCTGTTCGTAAGTTTGCTTGGTAATTTCCGGCGTAATCTCTATTTCCAGGCCAATTTGGCTGGCGGGAAGTTTTTCCTGGGTAACTTTCATGCTTCGTCTCTAGTTTTCTGGTATTTTATACTCCGAGTACACACAAGACGCAATAAAATAATTGTTTGCGTTTATGGCTTGATGTCTCTTAGGGGCAATGGGAGTTTGCCAAAAGGTCTTATGACATCCAAGGATGGATGTTTGTCCTGGGGCAAAGATCCAGTTTACTGCCAATGACCAAGGACTTGACATTTTACCTTCAAAACAATTAGTTAATGGGGGCATTGGGCATTGGGCATTTGTTCCCTCTTACCCCTCTGCTTCTTCCCCACTCCCTAGTCACTCTCAACTTAGGAATTAATTATTCAGCGGGCTAACGCCGTGATATCCTGGTTGTCAGCGAGTGGTTAGTACTCCCAAGTTAAAGTTATAGTATTGAGTCTAGCTATTATTAAGTTGTGGTACGAGAGTGCATCTGTTACCTAACCGCATAGCTCAGTTTTATCCTGTAGTGGTTTTATGCATTTCGATCCTAGTATATTCATCATCTTGGTAAGCAACTTTGCAGCCAAGACGTTTATTCGCCTTACAGATGGGATGCCTGTTAAACGTCTAAGTGCAGATATCTCCATTTTTCTGCTAAATGGCGGTTTGTTGTATAATAATATATAGTATAAATCGATGGAAAAATTGGATAGCCATTGTTGTAGAATGCAACATCACTTAACTTAATTAAATAGGCAAGAAAGTAAATGTATTAGATATATAGAGATAGACTAAATTAGAAAAAAATCTAAATTTATTCAAAATGTATTTCCAGATTGCGATCGCCATTTAATATAAGTAAATTGTAAATTGTTCCCAGAAATTGCACATATAATCTCTGAAAGGAGGAAGCGAGTTTGTCTAAATCCTATCGTTTAGCTATTTTAGGGGCCACTGGTGCAGTTGGCACAGAGTTGCTGGAATTATTAGAAAGCCGTAATTTTCCTCTTGCTGACTTGAAGTTATTGGCATCAGAACGGAGTGTCGGGCGCTCGCTGCGGTTTAAAGGCGAAAATTTCCCAGTAGAGGCAGTTAGCGATCGCGCCTTTGAAAATGTAGATATAGTACTGGCAAGTGCAGGTGGTTCCATATCCCAAAGTTGGGCAGCAGTCGCTGTCGAAAAGGGCGCAGTGGTAATTGATAACTCCAGTGCCTTTCGGATGAACCCGGAAGTTCCCTTAGTTGTACCAGAGGTGAATCCACTAGCCGCAGCTAATCACCAAGGCATTATTGCCAATCCTAACTGCACAACAATTTTAATGACTTTGGTAGTATGGCCATTGCATAAAATTAAACCAGTGCAACGCATCGTCGCCTCAACCTATCAATCTGCTAGTGGTGCTGGTGCTCGAGCAATGGCAGAAGTCAAAACTCAAACAAGCGCTATACTACAAGGACAGACACCAGTTGCCGAAATATTGCCTTACCCATTGGCATTCAATTTATTCCCGCATAACTCACCATTAAACGATTTGGGTTATTGTGAGGAAGAAATGAAAATGGTCAACGAAACCCGAAAAATATTTGGCACACAGCAAATCAGAATCACTGCAACTTGTATACGGGTTCCCGTACTCCGCGCTCACTCAGAAGCCATTAATTTAGAATTTGAGACTCCCTTTAGTGCAAAGGAAGCCAGAGAAATTTTAAATTGCTCCCCCGGAGTGAAATTGGTAGAAGATTGGGGAACTAATCATTTTCCGATGCCAATTGAAGCAACGGGTCGAGATGAAGTTTTAGTGGGAAGAATTCGTCAGGATATTTCTCATCCTTGTGGCTTAGAATTATGGTTGTGTGGCGACCAAATACGCAAAGGCGCAGCATTGAATGCAGTACAAATCGCCGAGTTGTTGGTAGAAAAAAATCTACTCAAATCCTCTAAGGCATACGTTTCAAGCTGGTCAAGAGTCAAGGATAAAAATTAATTATTTTAAACTTTGGACTTTTGAAAAAGAGTAAATGTGCAAATCACTATTGAAAGCAATTTGCAAATAGGTTATTACAAGAGAAAACCACCAAGATACAAAAACATGGGTAATCAGGAGTGAAAAAAGGGTGGGAGATTTTGGCAATGTTTTAACCGCTATGATTACGCCGTTTAAAGCAGACGGTAGTGTCAACTATGATGTAGCGGCAGAACTGGCAGCGCATCTAGCTAACAACGGTACAGATACATTGGTGATGTGCGGCACAACAGGAGAATCCCCGACGCTAAGTTGGGATGAGGAATACCAGCTGTTTGTCGAGGTATTGCAATCCGTGGCAGGAAAAGCCAAGGTGATCGCAGGTTGTGGTTCAAATTCCACTAAAGAAGCGATCGCTGCTACCCAAAAAGCGTCTAAAATAGGAGTACATGGTTCCTTACAAGTTGTTCCTTATTACAACAAACCGCCACAAGCGGGATTGGAAGCGCACTTTCAGGCAATAGCACAAGCCTGTCCCGACCTACCATTGTTGTTATACAATGTCCCTGGTCGTACCGGACAAAACCTTCAGCCAGAAACAGTTGCCCGGTTAGCTGAGGTTAGCAATATTGTCGGGATTAAAGAATCCACTGGTAATATAGATCAGGCAAGCGAAATTCGTCGCTTAACACCAAAAGAATTCCACATCTACTCTGGTGATGATTACATGACTTTGCCCTTGTTAGCGATCGGGGCAAAGGGTGTGGTAAGTGTGGCTTCTCATCTGGTAGGAAACCAACTACAGCAGATGATCCAAGCTTTTAGTGCGGGGAAAATTGAGGTAGCAAGCGACATTCATCTCCAACTCTTCCCGTTGTTTAAAGCTTTATTTCTCACTTCAAATCCCATTCCAGTGAAAAAAGCACTGAAACTTCAAGGTTGGGAGGTTGGTTCAACTCGTCCACCGCTATGTGAAGCCGATTTAGAAGTAAGTCAAAAGTTAGAAGCGGTTCTGAAAGAACTTAGTTTAATCTAGCCACCATCTGGTTAAGCGCTGTTAATCTGCTGCTTTCTAAAGATACATATAAACAATGGTCATAATTGTTCATAAGTTGCAATTTAAAAATCTGTGTTAGGACTGATAGACATACTATAAATTCTTCAGTGTACAGTCGATTTTATTGAACAAAAAATTGAAATCTTCAATTAAAACTTGATTGCTTTGGGACTGAATTAAGAGACAAATGATGTTGTCTTAAATACAAGTTCGTTAACTATCAACTAAATTAACCACAAGTAACAATCTAAGGAGAAAATGGCTAAAAACGAAGCTAATAATTCCGCCTTGAAAATTATTCCTTTGGGCGGTTTGCATGAAATTGGAAAAAATACCTGTCTTTTTGAGTATGACGATGAAATTATCCTGTTAGATGCCGGATTGGCTTTTCCTACTGAGGCGATGCATGGAGTAAATATTGTTCTGCCAGATACGACCTATCTGCGGGAAAATCGCCACAAAATTAAAGGGATGATCGTTACTCACGGTCATGAAGACCATATTGGCGGGATTGCTTTTCATCTCAAGCAATTTGATATCCCAGTGATTTATGGCCCCAGACTAGCAATGGCAATGCTAGAGGGTAAATTAGAAGAAGCAGGAGTGCGTGATCGCACAGAAATCAGAACAGTTCTACCACGTGATGTGGTGCGGATTGGCAAAAACTTTTTAGTGGAATATATCCGTAACACCCACTCCATTGCTGATAGTTTCACTGTTGCGATTCATACTCCTCTTGGTGTAGTCATTCACACCGGGGATTTTAAAATTGACCATACCCCAGTAGATGGTGAAAAGTTTGATTTGCAACGCCTAGCAGAACATGGCGAAAAAGGCGTCCTTTGCCTCCTAAGCGATTCCACTAACTCAGAAGTGCCAGGATTTACACCTTCCGAACGTTCAGTTTATCCCAATCTGGAGAGAGTATTTAGTCAAGCCACTGGGCGATTGTTCGTTACTACCTTTGCTTCTAGCGTGCATCGCATCAACATGATATTGGATATCGCCAAGAAGCAAAACCGTGTAGTGACGATTGTGGGGCGTTCCATGCTCAACTTGATTGCTCATGCCCGCAATTTAGGTTACATCAAGTGTGACGATAATCTGCTGCAACCATTGCACGCAGTCCGCAATCTACCTGATGAGAGAGTATTAATTTTAACTACAGGTTCTCAGGGCGAAACGATGGCAGCAATGACCCGCATCGCCAACAAAGAACACCCTCACATCAAAATCCGCGAAGGAGATACGGTAGTATTCTCTGCTAACCCAATTCCCGGAAATACGATCGCTGTAGTCAACACCATTGATAAATTGATGATTCAAGGTGCAAAAGTGATCTATGGGCGGGACAAAGGGATTCACGTCTCCGGTCACGGCTGTCAGGAAGAACAAAAGCTGATGATTGCCTTAACTCGACCCAAGTTCTTTGTGCCATTTCACGGCGAACATCGGATGCTAGTGAAGCACGCAGAAACGGCTCAGAGTATGGGCATTCCCGCAGAAAACATGATCATTATTCAGAATGGTGATATTGTCGAACTGACTGAAGATGCGATTCGCGTCGCTGGTAAAGTACCATCTGGTATCGAATTGGTGGATACTACTAGTTCGGGTATGGTAAGTGCCAAAGTTTTACAAGAACGGCAACGCATGGCTTCAGAAGGCATTATCACCATCGCAGCTGCCATTGATTGGAATGGTAAACTGTTGGCAAAACCAGAAATTCACCTCCGGGGTGTAGTGACAAGTGTAGAGCGATCGCTCCTACAAACCTGGGTAAAACAACGGATTGAAGAAATCTTAACTGTGCGCTGGACAGAATTTGCTCCTGGCGAAGGTCAAGCAGCAGATATAGACTGGGGTGGATTGCAAGGAACTTTAGAACGAGAATTGCAACGTTCCATCCGCCGCGAACTGCAATGTCAGCCATCTGTGACTTTGTTGATGCAAATCCCTGATGAGCCACCTGTGAAAGTTGCTGATGGGAGAAGACGCCGGACTCGGACTGCTGCTCAGGTAGCATCATAGGGTAAGATAACAATTTAACGCAGAGGCGCAAAGACGCAGAGTTTATCTAACGTCTTTGCGCTTTGGCGTGAGATAGAGTCTTTTATCATGGGTATAGAACTTGTCTATAGTTCTTGGAGGCGATCGCTATGACTAAAATACCAACAAAAATTAATACTCTTGAGGAATACATCAATTTTGATGATGGCACAGACAAGCGCTATGAAATTGAGGATGAGGTGCTGGTAGAAATGCCTCCTGGTACTGGCAAACATGAGGCGATTATCACCCTACTGTTAGTTCGCTTTTTTTTAGAAATTCAAAAAATGGGACTGCCTTTACAACCGCGTCCTAACGGTACAGAGGTGCTGACTAATAAACAACTTAGAAGACCTGATATTTGTGTGATTACCAACGAACAGGCAAAAAGTATTGAAAGTACTTCGGCTATTCTCAAAACTGCTCCACCACTTTTAGTTGAAGTGGTAAGCCCTGAATCTATTGACCGGGACTATAATCAAAAAACCTCTGAGTATGCAGCTATAGGTGTGGTCGAATATTGGATTGTTGACCTTCTGGAAAATAAAATAACGGTGTGTTTGCTAAATCAGGGCAGTTACAAGCAATTTGTGTTTGCTGGAAACCAACAGATTGTTTCTCAAATATTCCCAGAATTAACCCTAGCTGTTCAGCAGATACTTTTAGCTTAATTAATATTGTTCATAAATCTCTCAGTTTTCTACACCTGCGTCTACAGATGAACGAAAAAATACATCTGAGGTATAAAGTTATGTAAATAATTAAGTAGGTGGGTGGAGGAAAACCCAAATGTGTAAAGCAATGTTAACAAGGAGAATAATTGTTAAATTTGAAACGTTCTGTACGGTAACTATTTTGTTCTCCTCTAGCATCTATCCCATCAATAACTGCATAAGCTAGGTCTAATTCATCATCAAACATCTGTCCAGAAATTTCATGTTTTTTAAGTTGTTGCCACTCTAGTTCAATTCTATTCATCTCTGAACAATATTTAGGCAGAAAGAAAATATATAAACCAAGACTTTCCCACTTAGTCCAATATTCTCGTACTTCCAGAGATTTATGTATAGAACCATTATCTTGAACTATGACTCTTATCTTTCCATTAGCCTTGAGTTCTTGCTCTGCAAGAATCACCTCACATTCCATCATCTTAATATAAGATTCACTCGTGATGCTGCCAATAACTAAGCCATAAATGAAACTTACTAACGGCTGAAATAAGCCAAGAATACTCAATCTTTTCCGACGTCGTTTAGTTTGTTCTAATCGCTTTTGTTCCCCGACTGGATAATATGTATAACCGGGTGAACACCACATACAAAACCCTGATTCAGCTAGATATTTTAGGTCTATTTCTCCCGCAGATGCTGCTATCTCTAGCATTTCCAAATCCGCCTGTTTAATTTCTCTGGCTAGAGAATCTTGCTTTTTTCTATGACTAATTCTGGCTCTTTTCCAATTTATCCCCTTTTTTTGAGTACCCTTCTGATTCTATCGGGACTCAACTTAATATTTCTTTCTTTCTCTAGCTTGATTGACAGTTGACGACTAAGTAGGTGGGCGTGGGTCGCTTTTGAGGCATTCTTCTAAGTAAACTATATCTTCTTCTTTCCACTTTGTGATTCCCCCTCTACCCGGCCCATCCCATAATCCTCCTAAACCTTTTTTATCCCATTTATGAAGTGTCTCTCTTACTGTTTGATCTGCCCAATTAAAGTGAACTGCTATTTTTTCCACATACCATCCGCGAGAATTTAACCTCACTACTTCTGCTCGATCTTTTACGATCTGTCAAACCGTTGTGGCTGTTCTTAACTCAAATAAAGTTCTGTCTTCTTCTTGAGTTAAGAATACCCTGAGACGTACTGGCATTTTTTATACTCAATTTTGGTAACTTACTGTATTTACTTATTGTTACACATTTTGGTTATCTCACGCCCACCTACTTAATGGGTTATAAAAATTTGCTTTCTATCTCTATCAGACATCCCAATAAGGTAAAAAAAGTTCTCTGTATAGATTCTGATATGGATTTTTTATAAAACCCCTAATCGTACCACAAAACTTTTTTGCAAGAGGTTTAGTTATTAGAGCGATCGCTCTTAATGAACCCAGAGGTATACTAGAACTAAAGTACACACTGTTAAAGGCGCTCCAAAGCGCAGATGTTCCCAAAAAGTTAGCTTGTATCCTAAATCAGCAGCAGCTTCTACAACTATCAAGTTGGCGACTGAACCAAACAAAGTCAAATTACCAGCCAAAGTTGATCCAGCTGCCAACAATAGCCAATACTTAGTGTCACCTGGAGGAACCAGGGGATGCAGCAGAAGTACAGCCGGCACATTAGAAATCAAGTTAGATAAAACAACAGTTACACCCAAAAAACTCGCAGCAGAGTTGATTGCATGGGTAAATGGCTGGAGCAAATTCAACTTTTGTGTGACTCGCGTCAGGATAAACAATCCAGAAAACATTACCAGCAGATTCCAATCCACTTTTTGCAAAATGCGCTGGGGTTTAATCCGGCGAGTAATTAGCAACAAGCTAGCAGCAACTAAAGCAGACTCCGCTAAGGGTAAGCCGACAGTAAATGCAATTAGCAGCCCAATTGTGATGACTAATGTTTTTTTAAATAAGGGTTTAAAAATACGTTGGTTGCCAACAGGTAATAGTTGGCAAGGTTTAACTGAGCGCACATCTGGGTAAAGTAGCCACAGTAATCCTACTTGAATTACCAAGCCTGCTAGGGCAACTGGGGCCAATACACGCAGAAAATCTAGATAGGAGATGCCTGAAAAGGAGCCAATCAGGATATTTTGAGGATTACCGCTCAAGGTAGCTACCGAGCCTATATTAGTTGCACCCGCGATCGCTAGTAAATAAGGAATCGGATTTAAACCCAAAGCTAGAGTCAGGCTCAAGGTTAAGGGTGTAAAAATCAACGCCAGAGTGTCATTGAGAAAAAGGGCGGAGAGAATACCACTACCAAAAGTTAAAGCAATCAACAAACCTAGAGGACTGCGAGTGATACTCAATATCACTGAGATTGATCGTCTAAAAAACCCTGCAAAGGATAGGTTGGCATTAACTACCATCATGCTCAAGAGAAATACGATGGTATTGGCATCAATGGCCTGCCATGCCTCCTGTAAATTCAGAACACCTAAAGCAATTAAAAAGGCAGAACCGACTAAAGCAATGGTGGCGCGGTTCATGCGTAAACCAGGAATGTAGCCCAATGCTAATCCCAGATAAGTTAGCCCTAAGACGCTATAAATTGCAAATTGCAGAAGAATCACTTTCTTTACCGAGACTTTGCGACGAGCGATGTTTCATGACTAGCTGCTCTACATCTACTGAGAAAACCAATCCACCCGGCTTTAAGCCGCAGCCGCGTCTACAGACTTCTCTCTACTTCTACGGCATCCAGCCAGCAATGAACAGGACGCTCTGAGGTGGGGAAGCGGGAATACGGAGAGGAAAAACCCCTACTAGGGTATAACTGATATTTATACTTAGCAAAAATACTTCCAAGAAAACCTTGTATTAAGGTTTGTAAATGTTACACTAAAACCTATCCAATGACAGATGTCTTTACTAAAATCTTAAGTATGTCAAGTTATGAACAAGATCGTAATATTACACTACCGATCCCCAGAAAATTGCGATTAACTTGACGTAGTAATAAATTAAGTTCTGACTTAAGTGGCTAATCAGGTATTACATTATATCGCAGTCAGGACGAGATTCTTCCGGGAAACTTCGTTGCCACATTGTATATATTCATCAAAAAGATGAATAGCCTCAATAACACAGGGGATTAACCATGAAGGTATTCGACAATACCACAAAAAAGATTTTTCTGGCAAGCTGGGTATCAATCAATCAAGCAGAGACTAGTGACCAGAAAGTAACCCAGCTAAACCCTTCTGTTTCCAAATCTTACTGGAATATTCTCCAACCCCTACGGCAGCGTGTAGATAGCATTCAAGTCCGCGATCGCCAACTAGCTCACCGCTTGTGCAAACTGATTCCATCTCAGTGTCCCTTTGAGCGAGATGTCAAATTATTCGGGAAAACCCTGTTTCACATTCCGCCCATGTGCAAGCTTAACCCCTTATATGACGAAGTGGTTGGTTTACGTTTCCGAGCACTGTGCTATCTAGCCGACGATTGTGGCGAAGATGTGTCGCAGTACTGCTAATACAGAGTGCTGTTAGCGGTAGCGGGGCATTTAGCCCGTGCTGAGGGAAAAGTTACGAGTAAGGAGTGAGGAATTAAAAATAAAACTCCTAACTCCTAACTCCTAACTCCTAACTCCTAACTCCTAACTCCTAACTCCTAACTCCTAACTCCTAACTCCTAACTCCTAACTCCTAACT
>NZ_JBALCZ010000033.1:0-13050 GCF_036917615.1 Nostoc sp. | reverse complement strand
CCTTTAGTGACAGTAATCTGCTGTCGGGCTGGATTAGCTATTTACGGACTGGTTACCGTGATTTACTAATCAACGAATCGCACGTATTGCCCAAAGGCACGCCAATACCGCCTTCGTGGGGATGCGTTGGGAAAAATTCGATACTTCCCGAAGGGAAATCGGGATTTTTTAAAAGTTCGTGAATGGGTTCAACAAGGGTAATTTTTTGATAATCGCCGTTAGCTCCAGAATGATAGTTGGGCCAGGAAATAGAAGTTGTGTATGAGTCATCTCGGCTCCAGCGAGATTCATCGGGATCGGGATTTTTTGTGTTGAAATAGTGGACATCACCAATGTCAACTAAACCACACATCGAACAGCCCATATCCTGATGATCGCGTGTTGTCAAAATACCGCCGTTGCATTGCCGAAAAGCATTAATTCCGGCAATGTCTTTTTCGGTTAAACCCTTATCCACCTCTAACCCAAATAGCCAAAGTTGATCAAAATCTGATTTGTCGAGACTACTTAAAACTGGATCACCACCTACTGTATCTGATTCGTAATCGCGTCCCGTAACTTCAAATAAGGAGTTTCCTGCTTCGTCTTTAATCGATGCTAAGTAATCTTGTAACATCGAGAAACGAAAAATGCTCCAGTCATTTTCAGTTGTAGGAATCGTAGTCTGCAAAAGAATACGAATTGGTTTTGCCATAACCTCTGCCAGACGAACACCACAATTGAGTATAGCGATCGCTTTGCACTAATGCTTAAATTTTTAAATTCCTCAACATCCGTCCCAAGGATGAAAGTAACTCACAACTCTAGGTAGTAGCGCCAGTAGTTGAGGATAGATAATTTAGATAAAGGTGATTCGATATTCACTCTGGTTTGTATTCACCACACCAATCCTCAGTGGCGCGTGCTGGGGATTTACTGCCTGTCTGGGTAACCTGGATAGCCTCAATAAAACGTTCCTTAGCACAGTGACAGATATGAAAGCAGATCAGCTCCTGAAAAACTATGCCGCAGGTGTCAGAGACTTTACTGGTGTCAACTTGAGCGAGGCAAACTTAAGGGAAGCCAATCTCAGTGGTGTAATTTTAGATAGAGCAATTTTAGATGGAGCTAATCTGAGTCACGCTAATTTAGCCCAAGCCAGTTTGATTGAGGCAGACTTAAATGGAGCAGATTTGAGCAATGCTAATCTCAGTGGTAGCAACTTAACCGGAGCTATTTTGGATGGAGCCATCTTGGATGGAGCAGCAATGGAAGGAGCGAATTTGAGTCAGGCTGATTTGACGGTTGCTAAACTGATTGACACTAACTTGAGTGAGGCGGATTTGCAGGAAGCAAGCTTGATAGCGGCGAATCTAGATGGAGCCGATTTGAGTGGTGCAGACTTAACTGTAGCCGACTTATCCCAGGCAAATCTCACTCAAGCAGATTTGAACCAGACAAATTTGAGCGGAGCAAATTTGGAGGGAGCCAATATAGAAGGAACAATCCTAGATGAGAATGTGTAATATCTCTTGCCGCTAAATCGTAGTACTGACTATAGCGGCGGGATATCAGGCGAATTAGTTAAGATATTTGGATAATCGCCCTCAAAACTCGGAACTTCAAGCTTGGAACTCGAAACGCCGAGCTAAGAACTCGGAACTTTCAGCTTGGAATACCGAATGCCGAGATCAAAACACCGAACGCCGATCTGAGAACTTGGAATGTTGCGTGAGAGTCTATAACTTGTGTGTACAGATTATCCGCTTGCAAGAAAAAATAACGTGGATATATTTTCTACATGAACCTATCCCACTATTCTAAAAATTCCCTAGGCATAGCAATTAGTGACTTTGCTGCTCCGGCGATCGCAAATAACAAATTATCAGAAAATCGCACAGCGATCGCACTTTCCGCCCCGATCAAAATGTACAGCGGCTACAGGTGATTGTCTCCCTAATAAACGGATTGGGACTAGCAGCTGCTGATAGCAATGTTTTAGAAGTATATAGTGATTGTCATACCATTCCCGACTATGCCCGGACAGCCGTTGCCATTGATGCACAATGGGGAATAGTTGTCAACTATCCAGAGAATAAAGTGCTTGCACCTTCACGTTCGGCAACACGCGCTGAAGTTGCAGCGATGGTTTATCAGGCATTAGTCGCCATTGGGCAAACATCTGCAATTAAATCAGTCTATGTAGGGTTGCATTCTAGAAGTTGATAAGTAGAATAAGAAACACTGCTTATCGGCTTGGTAACTCGTGGAAAAAAATCCATGTAGTTAAAAGCACGCTAGGCTAATATGCGATGGGTGACAAATCTTAGACCTATTGCCTAAAGCTAATAGCCCCATGTTAACAACACTTCCAGACACCTCTGCCAACTTAGCGATCGCCTTATTAATTAACTATAGTTTCGATCTCAGTGGGTATAGTGCCAATGAGCTAGTTGAGCGTTGGCAAACGCAATATCCCCTTAATTGGCTACACCTGGCAGTGATTGAGGCACTATATCAAGGTCGTTATAAAGCGGTTTCCGTACAGCAAATTTTAGTATTTTGGCAGCGCCGGGATCAGGCTACATATCATTTCAATATGGAATTTGAACGGATGATTTGTAGCAAATTTCCTCAAAGCTTAACCTCATCGGCTGCACCAGCCCTACCGCCAGCCAAGAAAAACCTTACTGTAGAGAAAGTGACAAGTCCTCAATTACCACCAGCTAAGATTCGCAACGGCTATCAATACAGCAATACTGCAACTTTACAACTGAAAAGTTCCGAACAAAAGGCATCTTTGAGTGAAGAAGAGGGGAAGCAGGAAGATACAGACAATAAAACCGTCCTAAAGTCTCCCCTTTATGAGAAATTTGCCTCTTCGGCAACTCTTCAGCTATCGTCTGCTGTCAGCCCTCGGCAAACTTCACAAGAAAGTCCACCGTCCTCTCCATCACCAAGCTCTCATAAACGACAGCCAAAACTGCTCCCACCTGCTGCTATTCATGCCCCAATCGGCCAATTTACTCCAGAAAAAAGCGATCGCTCTGAGTCTTTCACATCTAAACTTAAAGCGATGTCTGGCGAACAGAATCCGCCAATTGTGGGGAGTGGGGAGTAGGGAGTGGGAAGTGGAGCAGGGGGAGCAGGGGGAGCAGGAGTGGAATAACTAATGCCCAATGCTTTTGAGGTTTTTACTCTGCAACTAACTGCTTAAAGCGCTCATCATTGGCAATATCATCAAAATCTAGGTCAATTGCTGCATCTTCTTTATACCTGGGATTAAGTTCAATTGCTTGTTGTAGAGTTAGCAGAGATAGTTCAATTTGTCTTTGCAGTGCGTAACAGGCTGCTTTATTGTAATAGGGACTGGCATAATCTGGCTTAATTTCTAACGCTTTGTTAAAACTAGCGATCGCTTCATCATCGCGTCCCAATCTTACCAAAGTATAACCGCGTTTATCCCAGATTTTGGGAGAATTGGCTTGAAATTCCAGCGCTTTTTCAAAGGACACTATAGCCTCTTCATATTGTTCCAATGCTACTAGGGAAAGACCGCGATTTAACCAAGCAACTGCATCATCAGGCTTTATTTGTGTAGCTTTGTCAAATGAGGTAAAGGCTTGCTGATGCTG
The DNA here is from genome assembly GCF_036917615.1 of Nostoc sp. GTDB lineage: Bacteria > Cyanobacteriota > Cyanobacteriia > Cyanobacteriales > Nostocaceae > Nostoc. The sequence continues at coordinate 9,436 of NZ_JBALCZ010000033.1, read as the reverse complement.
TTGTAAGTTTCCAAAAGCAACACCGCGATCGCACCAAGCTTGATGATAATCTGGCTGAATCTGAATAGCTCTATCATAGGAGGCGATCGCATCTTTGTAGCGTTTCAACCTTCCTAGAGTTAGACCTCGTTTTAACCAAACCACAGGTTCATCAGATTGGATTTTAACCGCTTGGTTGTAAGCTGCGATCGCATCTTCATAGCGCCTTTGGGAAAACAGCCCATCTCCCTGTTGTACATACTCATCAGCATTGAATTCCGGTTGTTGTGGCTGTTCTTGTATTTCTTCCTCAATTTCAGAATTTACCGCCTCGGGGATGAATTCAGGTGTAATTTCAGTTATTTCTTGAAGGATGAGATCCTTTCTTTCTTGGGCATCCAATTGTAATTCCGAAAGTTGAGAGACAAACTCAGTTTCTAATCTTTCTAACTTCTCCAAAATAAGAATCTTTTGTTGTTGAGCATTCCATTGTAATTCTGAGAATTGCAAAGTAAACTCAGAACCCGATTTTTCTAAATTTTCAATAATTAACTCTTTGCACTTTTGAGCATCTATTTGTAATTCTGATAGGTTTTCAGCAAATTCTAACTGCAATGTTTCTAAACTTTCAACAATTTTATTTTTTTGCTCCTGTGCATCTACCTGTAATTCTGATAATTGAAATTTAAATTCCTTATCTAGTATTCCTAAATTGTTCAGTGTAATATCTTTTTGTTTTTGAGCATCTACCTGTAATTTTGATAATTGAGCAGCAAATTCTGACTGCAATTTTGTTGAACTCTCAAGAGCTATATCCTTTTGCTTTTGAGCATCAGACTGCCATCCAGAAAGTTGAGATGTCAACTCAGACCTTGATACTTCTAAATCAGCAACGGCTAGTTGTTGCTGTTGTTGCACACCTAACTTTAAATTAGACAGTTCCTCTGCCATGACAGATGCTAATTTTCCTAGATTTTCCAGTGCTATATCTCTTTGTTGTTGAGCATCAAACTCTAACTTAGATAGCCCAGAAGCAAATTTCGACTCTAAAGTTTCTATATTTTGTTGAGATTTTTTGAGTTCAGTTTCTAATCTACTTAATACCTGTGTTTTAGCTAAATCTAGCTCAGATGTAAGGATAGAGACATTTTCCTGTTCATTTTTAATTTTTTGTTGTAAAGCAGTTGTTTCCTGTTCTAATTCATAATTTATTTTTTTAGCTTCTTGAATAATATTTTCAGCCTCTTGTTTAACGGTGGTTAGCTGATTTTGTAATTTTTCCATTCCCTGTAGTTGTTGCATCGCTCTCTCAACAATTTCACGGATTACCATCCGTCGCAGGAGCCAAAATAAAGCAATGATTGCAACTGGAAATATACTTAATATAACTAGCCAGACATCAAGTAAGACAGTTGTACGGCTAAAAGTGCTATTAAAATCAGATTGGACTTGCTGTTGAATTCGCTTTTCGGCTCGTAGTCGCGCCAATTCTTCCCGTTCCTGATTCGATAAGACTGGAGTAGGAGTTAGTGCTGGGGAGGGTGATGGTACAGATTGTCCACTGGCAATTCCAACGGATAACAGTAAGGGTAAAAAGACAATAGTGCTTTTTACAATTAAAGCGAAAACAGCTTGATTTTTGCTCTTCATAACAACCATCTCAGTCTGTTGGTCAGTTTTTGAAGCGGCGTGCCTCTCTCCAATCTATAACAGAATTAAGTAGTGAAATGTTGTAGAGGCAGTGGAAAATGCTGAACAATCCTTAACTAACTATTCCCTCATCCCTTAATGTACGTAAAACTTCAGTGGTGGAGTGCAGTCAAGTTTTTGAAAAATTTTTTTATGATGTACTATTATAACATTATTAAGTTGTAGCTACTGCCAAAGACGGCAAAAATCAAGCAGCACAAATAAGATTTATCAACCTGTGGAATACAGATTGCAGGAGCATCGACGCTTTCTGAGACCATTCACCGAACTAGGTTCGGACTTTGTTCCTAGCAATGGGAGGGCGTTGAAACTGGAATTCCCACCTGTACGCGAAGTGTCAGCTGTGGGTACTTCGCACTAACATTAGATTATCTAGGGTAAGCAGATTACTTATCCTAAAATTAACTTAACAAAGGCGGTAGAAAATGGGTCGCTTAAATCCTTATACACTGCAATTGCAGATTACCCGAATGTTTGAGCAAGGGCAATCATTTTTTGCCACAACCAAGGTACAAGAATGGTTGAAAGAACGCAAACACAATCCAGAAGATTATGACATTATTTTCCATAAAAAACCCGCGCCTCCTGGTTCAAAAGAAGTGATGGTAGTGGAAATTGAATTACGCCGCAAAGATGGACAACCTGTAGATCCTTGGTTGCAGGAACAAGCAAATCTTCATGCTTGATTTTAGCAAATAGCAATTTTCAATTTAAATTCATATTATCTTAACAGAATTTTCCATAGTGTAGCGTTCCCAATTGCGGAACGCTCTTTGTTATTTATCTTTGTATTGATCATAAATACCTTTTGAAATCATCAAAGAAAAGACTATGTAAGCAAATTCTACTTTTGCCTCTGCGCTTTTGGTCTTACTGTGGTAGCTTGCGGTAATTCGCTACGCGTGTACGTTAATCAAAATCACCCAATCAGGTGAATCTAATGGGTGAGGTATAAGAAACACAAAGTATCGTACCTTGAGGCTACAAATGGTTGCTTGGCACACCAATTTATAGCCTCAAAAATTAGGAAGTGGATGATGACTGTAAACCAAATTATTGGAGATTCACCAAATCAAATTTTTGCCAACTTGGGTAAACGTTTCTTTGCCTGGATGATGGCTGAAAGTAGCAGCACGGATGATAAAATTGTAGGCGAACGCAAACGTTCTCTTTTTGCAAATCTCCAAGGGAAGGTATTAGAAATCGGCCCAGGAACTGGCCCTAACCTCCCCTACTACCCTAAAGGTATCGACTGGATAGGAATCGAGCCAAACCCATACATGCATTCCTATCTCCAAAAACAAGCAGAAAAACTGGGCTTAAACATCGACCTCCGCATTGGTAATGCTGAATGGCTTGACGCTGAAGATAACAGCATAGATATTGTTGTTAGTACCTTAGTTTTGTGTTCAGTGCCAAATATAGATTATACATTACAGGCAATTTTAAGAGTACTCAAACCAGGTGGACGCTTCTTATTTATTGAACATGTCGCCGCACCTCAAGGAACTTTATTGCGGCAACTACAAAGTACAATTAGTCCGATTTGGAAAGTGATAGGTGATGGTTGTCATCCAGATAGAGAAACTTCGATACCCTTAGAAAATGCTGGTTTTGATAGTGTGAATTATGAGCGATTTGATACACAATTACCGATTGTTAGTCCTCATATTATTGGTGTAGCGATAAAGTGAAAGATTTTTGGGAGGATTGCTGAATCAAAGTATGAAAATCTCACGCATCGGAGCGAGTGCGTAAGGTAAATTTATATTTTAATCCAGCAATACCTCTTTTTTGGACAATCGCTTATCTAAGAATAGATATTATCTGTGTGTGGGATTGCCCATATCAAAAACATTAAATTCAATTCCTTCTAACTTCAGCCTCAAATCCTCTAATAAGAGGTTTACTCTTTCTTCAATAAAAATAGTAAGGGCGTATTCAGGAAGCGCATTGGCTCTTGACCATTCAAGAATAATCGTCGGTATAAGATGAGAGCGTAGCACTTCTTCTAAACCAGGCTCGTCATATTCTTTGAGATAATCTAACGGATTTTTATCGCTAATTTTCAAATTAGTTATTTGAGACAGATAGGCAATATTCATCAGGCTGTCAGATTCTATATGACTAGCAATGCCACTCTATTTAATAAAGTTAACTGGAAATATATGGTGTAAGTTAGGCTTATCTGTTAGCAGATAATAAACATCAGACAAAACATCTTTATGGGGTTTTGCCCAATCCTGCGGCTTGTGGTTTGCATAAAGTGATAGTATTGCTCTGGACAAGCGACCTCTATAACTGTAAAAAGATTTTCTGAGCGTATTTTTATCAATATCAAATTGATTGAATGAGTAAGTCCTATTAGCCTTTTGTAGATTAACAAAGTCTATATGTTGCCAGAGTTGAGTAGTGTTTGTTAGTAAGTCTGCGTTATGAAAACTATAATACCAAAAATACTTATCTAAAAAACGATAATCTGGTTTATAATTACAATAAAAATATGCTGTGATAGTTAAATATAAATATCGGTAAGGAATTAATCTTGTACCTTTTATATGTAAACAATTATCAAAGAAATAAAAAGTTTTAGCGATCGCTGTTTTAAAATTTGATAAAGATTTCTTTCAACCTTACCATAATTATTTTTAATATCTTCTAACTTAATAATTAGGTTTTCCTCATAACGTTTATTTTTAGCTTTATTTACTTTATTTTGCCCATTGTTATCATCAATTTCATCCCAAAATAAAAATCTCTTGATATAACTTGTATTATCGGTTGCATCAGTAAATTCAATCGTCAAGTCTACATATAGGGTTGGGTCAAACTTTTTCTTACAAGCAATATTATCTCCATATATTGAGGTTAGAAGGGCAGTTGTCCTTTGTTGTCCATCTAAAATATATTGGTATTCGTTAGAAGAAAAATCATCAGCAAGCTTAATACCTCCTATTTCTCTATGACTTTCAAGCTTAGTACTGGTTTTCCAAATTAGAATACTTCCTAATGGGTAAAATTTATAAATACTATCCCAGAGTTTTTTAACATTTTCTTTCTCCCAGACAATATCTCGCTGAAAAGTAGGAATTTGATACTTTCTAGCTAAGAGATTATCCAAATAGGTAGCAATGGCAGAATTAGTTGGCTGAATGCGATCAGTATATGTAGACATTGAATTAACCTTACCTAACTTTGAGTAAATATCAAGATTGGCATGTGAATTGAACTAATTTTAGTAAAATTCTATACCAAGGTAACTGATATTTAGCTCAGTGGCAAATCAGATTTTACAAAACCTATAACCTAGCTGTTTCTAACGCTTTGAGTACTGTAGCTGATTGAACTTCAGGCGAAATTAGTGAGAATTATTTAAGTTGCATTCAATCTCAGTACACTTGGGTGATAACCCTCAGTCTATCTGGTTTTTGGCTTAACCCAAGCGTGTTGGATTTCCTTCTACGTATTCTCTCGTAGTCTTTTTCAAAAATCAAATATGATTCCCATATAAATATATTGATTATTTGGATATTGATTATTTGGCTATGGGTAACAATCAAGGCTGCGATTATCAATAATTTTTTGGGCAATCTAAATATAGCCCTTTTTTCTGTTTAGCGATTGTTTAAGGAAAGAACCTTTGATAAGAGCCAACTCAAGCCCATCTGACACCAAAATGCATTCCTCGCACAATTTGCTGATCCGATTTATTCTCGGCGGCACTACTCTTATTGTGAGTATTTCTGCTTATTTTAGCTATGAATCTGCTCGGAAAATAACGCTAGAAGAGTTGAGAGGAAGAGCTTTTTTAGAGGTACAAAGAGGGGTTGATGAAATTGAGGAGTGGTTGCATGTTCGCAAAGTGGAGGTGCAAACCCTTGCTCATACTTCAACTGTACGTTCCTTAGACTGGCCTGTGGCAGAACCCTATTTAAAGTCAGAAGTTGAGCGGATCGATGAATTTTTCTCTTTTCAAATAGTTACCCCGGATGGTGCGTATTCTAATACTAAGGTTGGTCGGTCAAATAAGAATATTAAGGATCGAGACTACGTTCAAAAAGCACTAGCCGGAAAAAGCAACATTTCCGATCCCTTTATCAGCCGTTCCACAGGCATTCCTTTAATTGCGATCAGCACTCCGATATGGTCAAATTCTCCTATCAGTCATTCACCAATTGGCACTTTCCAAGGCGTCGTTAAAGTCGATCACATTGCTAAGGTGGTCAACTCTCTGCACTACGGTAACAACAGCTATGCGTTCGCCCTCAATTCCCAAGGACAAGCGATTGTCCATCCCAACTCAACTTTAATGTCAACGCTAGAAAAACCTGCACCCAGCCTGCTGAAAATTTCAGATCGCAATTTAAAGGCGATCGCGCAACAGATGGTAAACAAGCAACAGGGAATTGAGTTGATGGAAATTGACGGTGCAAAGAAGTATGTTGCCTATGTTCGGTTGCGAGAAGCTAATTGGTCTGTGGCTCTGGTGATTCCGCGCCAAAATATTGAATCTCGGCTACAATTCCTCGATTTTATTGCCCTGATTTTGGGTGGATTAACAGTCACGATGATCACTGTCTTGTGGAGGGTGCAAGCATTTGAACAGACTCAACTGAAAAAGTCCAAAGCAGCGGCTGATACCGCAAACCATGCTAAGAGCGAATTTTTAGCCAACATGAGCCATGAACTGCGAACGCCCTTGAATGGTATTTTGGGTTGTGCTCAAATTTTGCTGCGTTCCAAAGGTTTGCCAGAGCCAGAGCAATATCATGTAAACATCATTGAACAGTGTGGCTCTCATCTGCTGACTTTAATCAATGACATTTTGGATCTTTCTAAAATTGAAGCGCAAAAACTGGAACTGCATCCTCATGATGTGCATTTCCCGTCTTTTTTACAGGGGATCAGGGAAATTTGCCAGATTCGGGCAGAACAAAAGGGCATCTTGTTTGTCTATGAACCCGCGATCAACTTACCTATTGGGGTTCATGTCGATGTCAAAAGGTTACGTCAAGTTCTCTTGAATCTGCTGGGGAACGCCATCAAATTTACGGATGAGGGTAAAGTTACTTTCAAGGTTGAGGTAATCGATCAACTTCCTGGTGATGGGCAGACGGTGAAATATCGGATTCGCTTTAGTTTAGAAGATACCGGAATTGGGATAACTCCAAACGAGTTGGGCAAGATTTTTTTGCCATTTGAACAAGTAGGTGAGAAAAAACGTCAGACCGAAGGGACGGGGCTGGGGTTAGCTATTACTCGGCAGTTGGTGCAGCTGATGGGTAGCGATATCCATGTTAAGAGTCAGATCGGTCAGGGTAGTACTTTCTGGTTTGAGATTGCGATCGCCGAAGCAAGCGTATGGGTACAGTCTGCTATGGCTGCATCAAAGGGACAAATCATTGGCTTTGAAGGTAGCCCCCGCACCATCCTGATGGTGGACGATCGCTGGGAGAATCGCACAGTAATTACAAACTTACTGCAACCACTGGGTTTCAATGTAGTTGAAGCTACCAACGGTCAAGAAGGTTTAGAAAAAGCGATCGCCCTTAAACCAGACCTGGTGATTACAGATTTGATCATGCCAGAAATGGATGGGTTTGAATTGATTCAACACCTGCGTCATACTCCAGATATCGCGGATGTCAAGATTATCGTTTCTTCCGCTAGTGTCTTTGAAGCTGACCAACATCGCAGTCTGAAAGCAGGAAGTGACACCTTTTTGAGCAAACCTGTACAGGTAGATGAATTACTGCATCAATTAGAGTTCCACTTAGGTTTGGCATGGATTTACCAGCAGTCTCAGTCTGAGGAACAAAGAATCAATTCGGCTATAACAGGCGATCGCCCATCAGATAAATTGACTCCTCCTGATCCCGATGTATTGCGGGAACTGGCGACCTTAGCCAGTAAAGGTAACTTCAATGCCATTCTCAAATTGGCCGATCAACTAGAGGAAACAGACACAAATTTCGCTCCCTTTGCTCACCAATTGCGGCAACTAGCGAGGCCGTTTGACGAAGATTTAATCCTCAACTTCTTGAGTCAATATGGAGTAGACACAGTATGACAGCGACGATAGGCGACCAAAAAAATTCTCTGAATGGCGATCCTGCCAGAGGAATTGTTTTAGTCGTTGACGATAACCCTGCCAACTTACAAGTTTTATCGAGCTTTTTGGATCAGTCTAGCTTTGAAGTTTGGGCGACTCGTAGTGGTGAAAAAGCCATTCAAAGATTAGACAATAATGATTTACCTGATTTAATTTTGCTTGATGTAATGATGCCGGGCATGGATGGGTTTGAAACTTGTAAACACCTAAAAAGTGATCCTCGTATCCAGGATATTCCAATCATTTTTATGAGTGCTCTTTCAGATCCTGCTGAGAAAGTTAAAGGATTGCGATTGGGAGCCGTAGACTACATTACCAAACCTTTTCAATATGAAGAGGTCTTGGTGCGAATAGAACACCAGTTGAAGCTAAGAAATTTGACGAAAACCTTGGTTGCCAAAAACGCCGAATTACAACAGGCTCAAACCCAACTAATCCAAGCAGAAAAGGTAGCAACCTTGGGTCATCTGACAGCAGGAATTGCCCATGAGGTGAATAATCCGATCAATTTTATAGCTGCCAACTTAAATTTTGTGGAACAGTATGTTCAGGAGGTTGTTGATTTACTCAAGCTATATCAAAAGTATCTGCCCGATCCACCTGTTGAAATTCAAAATGCTATTAAAACAAAAGATATCAGCTTTTTGTTAAATGATTTATCTAAAATTATTCAATCTATGCAAGTTGGTACAGATCGCGTTACAGAAATTGTGTCATCATTGAATAAGTTCTCTCGCCACAGAGACGCAGGCAAGAAACTGGCTAACCTGCATGAAGGTCTAGAAAGCACGCTACTCATTCTCGGTCATCGACTCAAAGCAAATGCTCATTGTCCGGCAATCAAACTAATCAAAAAATATGGAGAATTGCCACCTATTGAGTGCTATCCAGGCGAAATAAATCAGGTCTTTATGAATTTGATTTGCAATGCGTTCGATGCAATTGAAGAAATACAAAAAAATCAAGCCTTTGAGGGAACTTCCAAATATATTGGTGTGATTATAATTCAAACTGAGTCAATTGGAGAACGAGTTATTCTCCGAATTGCAGATAATGGCTCAGGAATTAGCGAAGCAGACCGGACAAAAATATTCGATGCTTTCTACACCACAAAAACCATCGGTAAAGGAACAGGGCTAGGTTTATCTATTGCTTACCAAATTGTAGTTAACAATCATCGCGGCAAGCTAACTTGCCATTCAACACAAGGTAAGGGTACAGAGTTCATGATTGAATTACCTGTCCGATAAATTAGAATTTGCACAATGTAGATTATTTGCTAAAACTAAATAAAAATGTTTGTTCATTACATAAAATACAAAACTAATATTTAAAATGCCAATTTAACAAGCATCTAACTTGGAAGTTTTCAAAGTTTCTAAAGCCATAACTGGAACGTTTAATCAGCTTACAGCTATTTTCAGGTAAATAGACCACGCTCTACGGGCACAGCAATGCTGTGCCCCTACGACAGATGTGGTTCAAATACATGAAAACTGCTGTAAGTTTGTTATTAATTCCTTCAACAGCACGTAATCGACTAAGAGCTGATTCGTAAAGAAAATCTAAAGAGAATTAAGTCTCGCTTTACTCAGGTTATAGGCTAAACCGAGAGCAGTTATGTTATTGTCGATG
>NZ_JBALCZ010000032.1:0-14642 GCF_036917615.1 Nostoc sp. | reverse complement strand
GAGATATTGCCTCCTAAGTTCATCGAAGGCAGTAGTACTCTATATTAATCTTAGTTGACCCTACTACAAATAAACAGGAGCTAATAGATGGAATAGCCCATCAAATCCAAAAATATTAGTTACAAACGAGTTGGAAAAAGCCAAAATTTTTTGGTTATAAGCTGATCACTTTGATAGCAAAATTTTGTCAAGGTGATCGCCAGGGTAGCCGCATAATGTCAATAAGCAAGGTTTATTATCAATAAAATCAAAAATAATGTTATTAATCCTTGCTTATTGCTAAGGTTTTAAGCGTTGGCGTAGCCCGCCGCAGGCATCGCTTTGGCGCTTAAAAAATAATCAAACGCGAAATCCTGATTTTTTCGTTGGTTCTTAACCTTCGTTGCGATCAAGAGCAATTTAGATGCGTTTGCCCTGATCCCACCACTTAACCCATAACCCAGCAAAGTAGTAAAAAGTGAGTTTTGTAGTGGGATGTTTTGGTAAACCCGATGTTTTATGAGCCGCCTAATTCCTATCCGCCATCAACTTGCATTTATGCCAATTACCCCGATGATTATTAAGGCGATCGACATAAGTTTGATCAATGTGGCAGATTCATGAAAACAGATAATACCAATAATAGCAATTAGGATAGTTCCCAATCCAGCCCAGACAGAATAAGCCACACTCACTTCAAGTCTCTTAAGAGCAAAAGTCAAAAAAGTAAAACAAAGTCCATAGAAAACAACTATTAATAGCGAAGGAACTATTCTAGTAAATCCTTGCGATAACTTCATGCAAGTTGTGCCTGAAACCTCAAAGAGGATTGCGAAGATAAGGTAAATCCAACTTGTTGACATATCTGTTATCAGCAGTTTGTTAGGAATCTCTTATTATCTCTGTGAAATTAAAAAAATACAACAGGTCGAATTATTCTCATTAGTCGCGCGAATATACTAAAGATTTGTAGGATAGGCTACACATACAAGCTTTAAGAGTAGGGGTGTGGGTGACAGCGACATTTTAAATAGAATTGCGATATTTTAAGTCTGCTTTTGTAGAGTTTACCGAACACAGATATTTGAAATTACCGTACTTGTTATTAAGTAGATTTTTGGTTCGGTAATCTTCATAAATCAGGTGATAAAAACCGAATTCACGCCACTTTTTTTTTCAATACTATGAGAACAAAGCAAGGAATTAAATCCTCAATTAGTTAGACAGTAAGAATATTGATTATCCGAGGTAGAGATATGACATTAGTACGTTTAAACCCCTGGCAATAATTTAACACAATACAACGCCAAATCAATCGCTTATTTGATGAAGATACTTTGCCAACTGCATTTTTGGATAGAGGTTTATCCAGAGTTCCCGCTGCTGAGTTAAAAGAAACTGAAGATGCAATTCATCTGAAGCTAGAACTTCCGGGAATTGAAGCTAAAGACCTGGATTTGCAAGTTACAGAAAATGCTGTATACCTGAGTGGTGAGCGAAAGTCTGAAGCGAAATCTGAAGATAAAGGTGTGATCAAAAGCGAATTCCACTATGGTAAATTCCAACGTGTAATTCCTTTACCTGCTCGGATTCAAAATACCAACGTCACGGCAGATTATAAAGATGGCATCTTGAACCTAACGCTACCCAAAGCTGAAGAAGAAAAGAATAAAGTTGTCAAAGTTAATTTAGCATCATCTGGCTAATTTGCGCTTGATATCTGCTAGCTATCTATTAAACTAAATAAAAAGCGCTCTCCAAAAAGGGAGCGCTTTTTAGTGTGAATTACTCAGCCTATACAGATTTATTAGGAAAGTGCAGAATTTTCAATCTTGTAGAGTATGTTATTGAGTAGGATAACGCACCACCTAGATTTTAGGTACGCTAGGACGAATGTTCTAACGCATCCTACAAAACTTGCTCTCTATCAAATCTACATTTCTTAGTTAAGCATTAAGTGCATCTTCTTGATTGGTTTCGATAACACAGTCAGAAGTGGCATAGGCAACACAGGTGAGAACCCATCCCTCGTCAATTTGTTCGTCGTCTAAGAAGTTCTGATCTGATTGGTCAACTGTACCTGAAATCACCTTCCCAGTGCAGCTAGAGCAAGAACCAGCGTTACAGGAATAGGGTAAGTCTAGCCCATTTTCCTCGTTAGCGATCTCTAGGATGTACTCATCTTCAGGAACTTCAATTGTTTTTTCTCCATTTGGAGTACGTAATGTAACTTTATAAGTTGCCATCTAACAATCCCTAGCTAAATTTAAACTCCATTTCCGATACTACGGGTTTATGTGCAGCTAGTCTAGAGTTAAATGTGGTTAGATTACTCTACATCTTGATGCGCTTAGTGTGAAGTGGAAGTGAGAGGAAAAAATTCTGCGATCGCTTCTGCAAATCCCTCAAATGAACTATAATCTTTGGACACAATAGAGACATTCATACCCAACTTTTGGGCATTGGCAGTTGTATAAGGGCCGAAACATGCAATAATGCAACGTTCATAATCGCTTTGCGAATTGACCATTGTCAAAAAGCTTTCTACTTCCACCGTGCTACTAAAGGCAATTACATTGATCATTGCTTGACGTATCAGGTTTAATTCAATACTGTAGATATTTTTATCTAAACTCTGTGTAATATAGGTGGGTACGCGAGTTACTTTCATACCCAATTTCTGCAAATCCGTAATTAAATTGGGTACAACATCAGGCTCAGGCAAACCAACAACTTCTGGAGCCGGGATCAGCACTTTTTTATCGTGAATTTCTGGTAGTTTCGCTAGTTCTGCGACAATTCCGGCTGGGCTAGATTCTGTGGGGATTAAATCTACTTTGCCACAAAAAGATGATAAGCTTTCTGCGTCTTCTCCTAATGCACATAAGTGACATTTTTGTACCACAGATACGGGAATATTTAAATCATTCATCCGCTGAAAAAATGCAGTGATACCGTTTCTACTGGTGAAGACAATCCAATTAAATTCATCTATGCGTTCCAGAGCAGTATCTAATTTGGTGTAGTTTGATAAATAACAGGTTTCGATAGTAGGCATGAGAACAGGTAGACCACCTTGTTTGATGATTTGTTCAGATAGCCTAGAAGCATAATTTCTCGGTGCTGTTACTAAAATTCTCTTGCCATACAAAGGTAATTTTATAGATGGAGTGAGCAGGTCGATTTCTGTAGATTGGGTGTGCATTTGTTTATCTTCCATTTCATTACTATTTCACTTTAGAATGTAATACGCTTAGTGTTCATGATATTTTGCCCACATTTTTGTAACAGTTAAAGTTTTATCAATCGCCAACGCCTCATCAGGAATGATGGGGGTTTTTCACGTCTCAAGACAATTAATCCTATAGAACTCGCGTTAGAATGTCCTAGATTTGTGAATACTAACTATTGACCCTGATATCCTAAAATTAGGCTCACTGCACGCCGCAATGGATAAAGCCGTCCTCGAAGCTTACATCTGGAGTGACATCCCTGCCGACTGCACCCTCCTGCGAGACTACGATGATCAAGAAACCAGCAACGGACGACAGCGAAAAAAACCTTGGCACTACCGTTGGACAGAAGAAGTGCATAATCAAGTGTTAGCACGCCTACTCCATCTTAACCAAGAGCGATCGCAAGCCGAAGTTCTCGCCGGTAAAACAACACAGAAGAAAACTAACGCTAAAGCTAGTAAGAAGAAAACAACCAAAACAAAATCTAAAAAGGTTGTGGAAAATATACCAATAATACCGGGATTTGACGTGGAGACTAGCTTATGAAAATTCAATCCCTACAGCTAAAATATTTTAAAAAATTCCGGTCTTCTACATTTGATTTCACAGATCCAGAAACTGGGTTAGCGCGAGATATTATTGTTCTCATCGGCATGAACGGTGCTGGAAAAACAAGTCTTTTACAAGCGATCGCTTCAACACTCGGCACAGCAACCGGACGATTAAAGGAACCCTCCGATTTAGAATGGGCAGGATTTAACTATGAACTGCTTGGGAGTAACTGGGGAAGATTTGAGCCAGAGGTAAATGTAAAAGTGCAGTTTTCATCTGGTGAACTCCAAGCTGTGCGATATTTTCAACAGAAATTACGAGAAATGGGTCGTGATTTGCAGCCTCCTGCTGAAAAGCATATTGTTACCCTTAAATGGCGAAATGGGCGTGTTCAAGCAGATAGTGCTGCTGAATTATTTCAATTTCAAGGGCGAGAATACGCTAAACAGCTACAACGTGCTGAAGGATTTCAAGTATTTGACCGAGTGGGTACAATTCTTTGGTACACAGAACAGAGAACATCAACTAGCCTGACTACAGAAGACCCAGATCGCAAACTAGAAATTACAGAAGACCTGTTGCGCGATCGCCTTTCTAAGTGGCGACAATTCCATCAAGATGTAGGAACACCTAAAATTCCCAATCTACGCCAAGGACAAAAGGATTTATACGCCGAAATTGAACGCGGTTACAAAGCAGTCTTTCCAGAACGCAGTTTTGAAGGCCCAGTTCTGCGAGAGAATGTGGACGATATCTTGAGCGAACCCTGGTTTTATTTATATGACGGCAAAAACCAGTATGAAATTTCTGAGATGTCCGGCGGTGAACGTGCTATTTTCCCAATGCTAGTGGACTTTGCTAGTTGGAATATTCACAACTCTGTCATTCTTATTGATGAAATTGAATTGCACCTACATCCACCAATGCAACAGGCATTGCTTAGAGCTTTGCCCAAGTTAGGCACAAATAATCAGTTTATCATTACAACCCACTCTGATTATATAGAGCAATTAGTGCCTGAAGCATATATTATCCGGCTAGAGGTGTAATTGTGAGTGTCGTTAGTGGCAAAATTATTTTCTGTGAGGGCAAGCAAAGTAGTTTAGATTTTAGACTACTTAATAGAGTTGTCGAGAACCTTTTAAAAAATAAGCCTACAATTGTTCCCTGTGGTAGTAAATTTACCTTTTCGGTCTTTGTTCAGGGTTATTTTTCTATAGATGGAGCGATAAATCAACAATATATCATTTTTCGCGATCGCGATTTTGACGTTCAACCTACTGCCAACATCGGATTAATCCAATTCAAGTCGATGTTACTTACCCATCGTGCTTGCGTCGAAAATTATTTATTTAACGCTGATTTGATTCATAATTATTGGCACACAAAATATATAGAGAAACAAGACAATCCTACTTCTCAATGGGAGCATAAAAATTCACCAGGTATTGAGGCGATTTCAGCGTGGATCGAAGAAGCTGCAAGAAGTTTGCAAGATTATCAAACAGTAAGATGGGCATTATCTGATTTGTTGCAATCAAGTGCAGCCCGACATCAATTTAAAACAACATGGACAGGTGGTAGTGGTCAACTCCCATCTTTACTCACTCTACATGACTGTCGGAATCAAGCTGTGGCACTAATTAACCAGTTTCAACAGGCTGTTGGAACAGTCACACTAGACAGGTTTGAACAGAGTATTGCTGTATATCAGCAGCAGTTTGCCCAAGAGGAATTTTGGACACAGAAACAGTATTTGATCTGGTTTCATGGAAAAGACATTCAAAAAGCTATGCAGCGACAGAAATCTCAGTACATTTCTCTGAAATATTTTTTTAATTGGGCGCTTAATGAAATTGATGTTAATCAGTACCCCGATTTAATTGAGTTACAAAACAGAATTAGCTCTCTTCAGTAGTCATTTTTTAGTTCAAGGATAAACTCACGCTCGTAAATTGGCGTTCGCGTAGCGTGTCCTTTAGGACAAGCTATTGATTGAGCATTGTGAGAATTGCAACTCGCAGAACCGCGAATTATTTGAAAAGTCGCGGTTCTTTTTCCTGCGCCTATGATTCAGGATTGCTATATAAATCCTAGCCATTTTTCTAGGGTGAATTCTCCCCATTTTTCCGATGCCATCTGTGTTGAGCAAACGGCACGATATGAATATCTAAGAACGTTTGCAGAAAAATTTTATGTCTTCATTACTGGCTCTGTCCAACAGTTTAGCTGACACCGTAGAACAAACTGGGAGTGCTGTGGTTGCAGTTAATGCGGGTACTCGTGTTTCCCCAAGTGGCATTCACTGGCGGAATGGGATCATTGTTACCTCTGATGAGTCCCTCCAGCGCTATGACGACATCACCATCACCCTATCAAATGGTAGCACTGCACCAGTAACACTCGTCGGTCATGACTCTAGCACCGATATCGCTGTTTTTAAACTAGAAAATGTCGAAATACCTGTGGCAAAAGTTGGCGATGCCAAAACCCTCAAAGTCGGTCATCTGGTACTAGGACTAGCAAGAGGTAGCGAAGGTGACTTAAGGGCGGCGATGGGTGCAGTGAGTGTGGTTAGCGGTGCTTGGCGAAGTATGAGTGGCGGAAATATTGACCAATTCATCCGCCCAGACATCAACCTTTACTCTGGCTTTGCAGGTGGGCCGCTCGTAGATGCTGGTGGTTTTGTAGTAGGTATGAATACATCGGGGCGGCGTGGTACTGCTTTGACTATTCCCACTGCTACAGTCGATCGCGTGGTTGACCAATTAGTTGCAAAAGGACGCATTTCCAAAGGCTACTTGGGTGTGGGAATGCAACCTGTACGCTTACCAAAGAACCTGAAAACTGCTCTCAATTTAACTTCTGCAACTGGGGTAATTGTTGTCAATGTTGAGCCTTCGGGGCCCGCTGATAATGCAGGTGTGCTGCTTGGCGATGTTTTGGTGACATTCGATGGCGTAACTGTGGGCGATACAGGTGATGTGCTGGCGCTGCTCAATAGTAGCGATCGCATTGGTAAACCTGTAAACGTGCAAGTTGTCCGGGGTGGAGTGTTAGTTGAGTTAGCGATCACAGTTGGCGAACGACCTACTAAGGAGGAATAATGCCAATTTGGGATGGGTTTAACTAGCTGTGTGAAGATTTATCTAAATTTTCTATTCATTCGAGCTTTGAACTCGGAACTTCCACCTTTGAACTCGAACGTTCACGCTTTGAACTCGGAACTTCCACCTTTGAACTCGAACGTTCACGCTTTGAACTCGGAACTTCCACCTTTTTGCTCGAACGTTGAGCTTCTGAACACAGAACTTCCACCTTTTTGCTCGAACATTCAAGCTTTGAACTCGGAACTTCGACCTTTGAACTCGAACATTCGAGCTTTAAACTCGAAACTTCCACCTTTTTGCTCGAACGTTGAGCTTCAAAATTCGGAACTCTCAGAATTTGCTTTCCAAAGTTGGGTTGACTGATATCTTACAGGATTCTCAATTATCTCAACCCGACTAAAAACTATTGTCAGTCCACTGATTTTACTTTGACATGCTCAAAAAGTGTATAACATGGCAAACACAACATTAACTAACATCGCTGCTGAATTGACAGAGGTAGCTGCTACGCTACGTGATCGCACTGTCAAAGTGAAAAGCGGCTCTCTGGGCGTCGGTTCGGGTGTAATTTGGCAACCTGATGGACTAATTATCACTAATGCCCATGTGGCAACTAGCAACCGTGCAACTGTGGAATTGGCAGATGGAAGGGTATTTGATGCAGTACGTACACAATTTGACCCACAGCAGGATTTAGCAGCCCTGAAAATTGTCGCCACTGATTTAACTGCTGCAACCATTGGCAATTCTGAGACGCTACGAGTGGGTGAATTAGTCTTAGCGGTGGGTAATCCGTTTGCTGAGAGTGGTGCTGTGACAACTGGAATCATCTATGCAAATAATCCACGGGCAGTTATGGCCGATTTGCGGCTGTATCCTGGTAATTCTGGAGGGCCGCTTGCCGATTGTCTCGGTCGAGTCGTGGGAATTAACACCATGATTGTTAATGGTTTGGCTGTGGCAGTTCCTAGCAACACCGTTGAGCGTTTTTTACAGGGCAATAGTCGTCCGCAACTGGGAGTCACACTGCAACCTGTGCTTTTAGGTAGGCGTAGCTTGGGTTTATTGGTGTTGTCAATTTTACCTGACAGTGTAGCGGAAACTGCTGGTGTGCAAATCGGCGATGTTTTAATTGGAGTTTCGGGGCGATTATTTACTAGCATAAATGACTTAACCAAATATCTGCGTGAGAGTCAAGGATCTGTGCCGCTACAACTCCTACGCGGTGGGCAGCAATTAGTGATTTATGTTGCGGTGCAGTCTGGGAAAACTGCTGTGGAGGCGACATGATCCGGGTGATGGTAGTTGCCACTTCCCCTGTAGTGCGGGCAGGGTTATCAGCTGTGGTAACTACCAATCCTCGGCTGACGGTTGTGGGGAGTGCATCCGATTTGGATGTATTGGCAAGGGAAGTTGGGCAATTACAACCAGATGTGGTGCTGGTAGATTTGAGCAGCAATCTTCAACAATCGGTGTGGGAAAAATTGCTGCTTATTCAAGAGGAACAATACCCATTGGCAATGATCGTGATTGTTGAGGAACTCGACAGCATCGATTTAGAGACAGGGTTACGTTCTGGTATCCGGGGGATATTGCCCAGTACTAGCACAGAGTCAGAAATTGTCGCTGCTGTGGAGGCGATCGCTTTTGGTTTAGTGGTGTTGCACCCGGATGCTGTAGAATTACTGTCTATCCGGGAAAAAGTGGTGGCGAATCCGGTACAAAGTTTGACACCACGGGAAATAGAGGTTTTAGGAATGCTTGGGTCAGGGTTGGGAAATAAAGCGATCGCTAAACACTTGCACATTTCTGAGCATACCGTCAAATTTCATCTCTCATCCATTTTTCAAAAGCTCAGTGTCTCCAGTCGCACCGAGGCTGTTGCTGTGGGTGTGCGACTGGGTTTGATTATGCTGTGATCTGTAGTGATTATCAGTTGGATGCAATTGATCAGGAGCTAAGATCCCGTCTAATGCCATTTTACGAAATGCCTGATATCAAATGATTAATCTCTAATTCTTTCCCCCTGCTAAGAGCTCCCTGTCCCCCCGCTGCCTATTTGTATCAATCTGAATGTGAAACGGTATAACCAGCGCTTGAAGTCTTCCCGGTCTTGAAGGGGTACACCGAGAATTTCTGGTCGTGATATCCTTTATTGATGACACGCCCCTCAACGCACACATTTCTACGATTGAAAGAATTACCATGACTTCTGACAAACATTCTGTATCTTTGGATGACGCACGACGAATACTAGCGGCAGGAGAAGCGAAGGCTCGTGCAATCGGACAACCAATGAATCTTGCGGTTGTTGATGCTGGCGGGAATCTTGTTGCTCATATTCGGATGGATGATGCCTGGATCGGAAGTATCGATATCTCAATTAACAAAGCATTTACTGCTCGGGCGTTTAATCTTTCTACCAAATCCCTTGGTGAGAATGCTCAACCAGGAGAACAATTTTATGGTATTCACGTCTCCAATGGAGGACGAATCATGATCTTTGCCGGGGGTATACCACTTCAACGCGATGACCAGATAGTTGGTGCAATCGGAGTAAGTGGTGGTAGCGGTGAACAGGATCAAGCTGTAGCTGAGGCAGCTATCGCAGCTTTCTAATACCATTACACTAGATGTCTCCAAAATAGAAGCAGCGCCCATTGAGCAGTGGGATTAGCAAGTCCACCCAAAAATCTGAACCACACCTAACTATTGTAGTCATCTACCAAACACCAGGAGGAAATGCGCGTTTCCTCCTGGTGTTTTTGTTAGTTTTTATCCCGGAAAGCTTCTGACTCTAACTATTTTGTGTAAACTTGTTCCGGATCAGAGGCGAAAATCAGAGTCCAGTTCAAAATTTGATTGCAGCATTGGATATCGAAGGTATTGTTTTAAGCTTAGATGCCCGACATTGCCAAAAAAAACTTGCAAGCTAATAATCGATCATGGCAATGACTAGGCGATCGCTCTTGAGGAAAAAAAGTTTTCGATTCACTGAAATATTTGTTATAAAGTCTTTTAATATCCTCCTTAATCGTGTATGCTGAGTCCACAACTCGGTTCTGACGGGTGCTTCCCCTCAGAGGAAACAGGGAAAGTGTAGTGAAACTCTACCGCTGTCCCGCAACTGTGAACTTCAGCGCTCAGTCATCTGTTTTCAGTGATTTACTGTTTACTGCCGACTGCTCCCTGTAGAAGTCAGAATGCCTGCCGAATCAACCATTAATATCGTCTTATCTGCGAGGTACAAAATGACGGTTCAATCTTCTACTTCAGCCCAGCAACAAGTCGCCCGTCGGGTGTTATCAGTGCCTGTACAATCAGCGCTCTATGTGACACTGTGTTCTTTGACTCTGTGGACAGTTTATTTCACTACATACCCTGCTATCCATGACACGACTCATACTCTGCGTCACCACACACTAATGGTGAGTTGCCATTAGTTGATTGAGTCAATGATTAGCAGGAGTGAAGAAATCAAATGACAAAATTTAAGTGGTCTAAGCTGATCGGTGCGATTTGCATGATCGGAATTATCTTCTATGGTTGGATCGGACTTTCCCAATCTGCTCAACCATCGGTGCGGCTAACAACCAATCCACCGATTAATCAGGTTCTACCCCTTGAGGCTGAAGCCACTACAGTTTTGGGATCGGGGCATTACAATCCGCCAGTGCAGCTGATGCTGCAAGCCGTAGATGCTCAAGGGCAGTCTTTAAAGGATGCCAAAATCCACTTGCAATTGTTCACGCGTCCTAAAAACCCCTGGTTCACAACAGATTTTCCGATCGTCGAGGGGACAAAGTTGCTGGACATTGAAGGCAATGCACCAACAGGTCAGTTGCAGGTTCAACAAACCCTGCCGATCCGGGGAACGTATCAACTCCAGGTAGCAGTTACTCCGCTGGTTGCCAATGCGTTTCAGCCGATTCAGCAAACGCTGACGCTGACGTTGCCGGAAAATCCCTTAAAGTTTCGCTACTTTGGCATCCTGGTTGTGATTTTGCTGGCAGTTGGACTACTAGGAGGTTGGGTGATTGGGGGCAGACAAGCGATTCAACCGGGAGAAATTGCCCCGCAACAAGTACGATTGTTGTTAAGTGGATTGATTGTGGTAGCGATCGCTGCACTCCTCTGGGTCAACATCAGCGCTGAACTTGCCGAATCGCACCATCATATGTCGATGCCAGGTATGGAAGAAGTTCCGCCCTCTGGTAAGCCCTCTAAATTGCAGTCTCAAGGACTTTATATGCAACTATCGGGTGACCAGAGTGCAACGGTGGGTCAACCTGCCAAATTGCAGGTCAGCGTCAGTGATCCCAAAACCAGCCAACCCGTGACAGATGTGGTGTTGAAGGTAACAACCACCCAACTGGAAAATAATTGGGTGGCGTTTGCTTATCAGGGGACTCCAGATAGCAATGGAAAATTGGCGTGGGAGCAGGAGTTCTTTGACGGTGCCCCCCATAGCGTTGTTGTCGAGGTTGCACCACAAGCAAACGCAACCCGGCAATTTCAGCCATTCCAAGTTGCAGAGAATATTCCAGTCGAAGGTGTAGCTCCGCCGATATCTGTCCGGTTGATTTCGCTGACTTACTTCACGGGAATTGTGGTAATTGGTTTGCTGCTGGGACTGTGGCTGCGACAGCGGCAGACTCCGCGTAGTGGGATGACTTGGAAGCGTAGCGTTTCGTAAGTCAGTGTCAAAGGGCGTTATTGCTGTGTCATGCGGTTATAAATACATTTGCCCTTAGTTTGTTCGCCTAATGACCGGACAGGCTGATTGCTTAAAATCCATGTCGGATACCATTGAGTGTTCGACATGGATTTTTATAGACACAGCATCAGAAATTGAACCCTGCAATTTATCTATGAATCATCAACACATTATATTCGTCTGCACGAACTGTGGAAGTAGTCATCAGACAAAACAGTATGTTGCTAAAAGCGGCGGTGAACTGCTGCTAGAGAAATTACAAACCCTATATGATGACTGGGTGTTGCAAGACGAGTTCTCGATTCAACCCGTTGAATGCATGGGTGTTTGTGACCAAGCTTGTGCAATTGCTTTCGTATCTTTTGACAAACACACGTACTTATTCGGCGATCTGCCTGCTGATGCTGAAGGTGTAAAGAAGACAGCAACTGCCGTACTTGATTGTGCTAGTCAGTATCACGCCAAGCCGGATGGTTTACTCCCCTACGCCAAGCGCCCTGATCTGCTCAGAGCCGGAGCGATCGCCCGGATTCCACCTATGCCGACAGAACTTTCAGATCGTAGAGAAGCGACGTGACATATAGCCTCCAATGAGGTCATGGTGTATGTATCACATTTGATTCATCACTTATATGAACATTTTAATGCTATCTTCCACCTTTCCCTACCCACCAACACGCGGAGGAACCCAAGTCAGGACATTTAATTTACTTAAATACCTGAGTCAACGCCATAGTGTTACCCTCGTGACTCAACGCGAGGGCGATGTTACAGACGCAGAAGTAGCAGGATTACGCGATTGTGTTGATCATCTAGCCATTTTTGAACGTCCGCCAGATTCTGGAACCACCGGAATGTTGAAGAAAATACAGAGATTGGGGAGATTTTTGCAACAGGGGACACCGCCAAGCGTACTCAACCGCTACTCAATTGAGATGCAAACGTGGGTTGATAACTGGGTGGAAGCAGGGAAATGTGATGTAATTACCTGTGAACATAGCGTCAATGAAATTTATGTCCAATCGCATTTTCAAAAACAGCTAAAAACCATAGTTAATGTTCATAGTTCTGTTTACGCTACCTGTCGCAACCAACTAACAATCGGCATTTCCGAAAATTCACTCCGAGACAAAATTAATCTGCCACTTTTGCGTCGTTATGAGCAAAGTTACTGTGCTAAATTTTCGGCAATTGTCGCCACAACAGAAGAAGATAAAATTCAATTACAAGAATTTAATCCCAATAGTGAAATTACAGTTATTCCCAATGGTGTAGATTTAGTTTCTTTCCCCAACCGCACCACCGATCCAGGAGGACACCGCTTAATTTTCATCGGTGCAATGGATAATTTAGCAAACATTGATGCTGTCTGTTTTTTCAGCAACGAAGTTTTGTCAGAAATCCAAAAATTGTATCCCAATACAACTTTCGATATTGTCGGTTCTCATCCAGTGCCAGAAGTTTTAGCACTTGAGCAAAAACCAGGAATTAATGTGATTGGGCGTGTGCCTTCGATGGTAGAATATTTACATCAAGCCACCATCTGCGTTGTACCGATGCGGACTGGGTTTGGCATTAAAAATAAAACTTTAGAAGCAATGGCAGCTGGTGTACCTGTAGTAGCCAGCGATCGCGGCTTAGAAGGATTAGCCGTAGATGGTGCTAGTCATACATTACGGGCATTACGAGCCAATAAACCGGTAGAGTACCTCACCGTTATTAGTCAACTATTTGATCATCCACATCTGCGTTCAGAATTGTCTGACAACGGCAGACAACTGGTAGAAACAGAATTTACTTGGGATATCGCTGGTAAAAGCTATGAACAAGTTTGTCTTGGGAGGAGTAATATTAATTCGTAATCACACTCCTACGGACGCTCGATTACTCGTTGGCATAGCCCAAGGTAAAAAAGAGGCTGCGCTATCCGTTGATTGCAACTGGCATTGCGTTAGCCTTTGGCTAACGCACCAAGAGAAGGTTTCGGTGCCGTACTCTCAGCGATAACGCAATGCCAGTCCGCTCAAGTCGAGCCAGCCGCTTGCGGGGGTTCCCCCGTTGTGCGGACTGGCGTGGTAAACCCGCCCACACGGCTGGCTCCCCTACACATACTTAGATTTTTTCACGCAATCAAATCGGATTGCTATACATACACGATTTGAAGAGAGCGATTTCTCCGACGCACTATTCGGCATTGTAAAGACTTTAGTAGAATTACACTTAGCCTATTGACATTGCTTAGATATTTATCAGAATATCTAAAGTGTTTTGAAAGATATCAAAACAACTTGAAAATTTCAAAGTCAAATCCTTTGAGGAAATCATACCCAAAGAGCGTTATCAACATCATTCGTAATTGAATTTCTTAATTAAAAATTAGGAATTACGAATTACGAGTTATGAGTAGCAGTAGCAATAGCATTTTCTAGGATACTGTAAATAAGCGGTTATTCTACAAGCCCAAAGCCTACCTGGTTGCGGAAGTGGCGGTGAATTGGCAGTTCTGAGATAGTACGTCAACTCTCAGTGGATCAAATTTTGTCGTACAAGCATAAGGGCACAGCAGTGCTCATTGGTGTCAACTTAAGCGCAAACCCCTTTAAAACCTCGTTTCTAGCCTCTGGCTAGAAATGCTCTTACTTGCGGCTCTGCCGCAAGTAAGAGTCTCTGACTCTCATTAGGCATTCCCAATCTCGGACTGGGAACGAGGCAATCTCTGAAGGACTTATCTAGACAGGCTTTCACGTTAAGTTGACACCAATGTACAGATGTGCACCCCGACTTGGAACACAGAACTTCAAGCTTAGAATCTTAAAGCCGACTCTCTGACTAAGAATAAATAAACTTACATTGAGAAAATCATGGCTAATTCATCATTCGATTTCGTTAAGCTCTCTTCTTTGAATGGCACTAATGGCTTTTTGATTAATGGCATTGCAGCACTTGACTTCTCAGGCATCTCAGTCAGCAATGCGGGGGACATCAACAACGATGGCGTTGACGACTTGATTATTGGGGCAAGTGATGCCTCCCCCAACGGCAAAGATG
>NZ_JBALCZ010000031.1:0-312767 GCF_036917615.1 Nostoc sp. | reverse complement strand
TCAGGTATTACCTAAATCCGCTTCAATCGTAATCACCGTAATACTTTAGCGTCGTCCGTAAAACTTCCGGTTTTACGTAAAACTGGAACATTTACATATTTTTCAATCGCTCATACAACGGATTTATTCACTTCATTAATCCGTCAGATGTCTGAACCAACTTTACAGGAAGTATTCGGCGCGGATGCTGTACAAACAGCCACCACGTTTACAATTACCAAGGCTAATCTCCCTCGGTTAACCCCTAGTGCTAATAACACGCCTGAAAGCTTGCTAACAGGAATTCTATTACAAAGTCAAGTTGCACTAACTAAAACTGCTTTTGACTCGAATACAGACCAAAGTCTTTATATTGATTCCGGCTACCCTGGTTTTACTACTAGAGGCACAAATAACGATTCCTACCGAGTGGATCAACTTACAGTTAATCTGGCAAAACCGGATACTGCATCAGTAATTGACCCCGATAATTATTAATGACTAATCTATCCCTTGCTGAAATATTTGGCGAGTGAGCTTTTCAGGATGCCAATGTTTTGATTATCCAGAAAGCTTCCTTAACTCGGTTGACAGCGAAACCAGTTAACACCGCAAATAGTCTACTCGCAGGTATTCTTGTTACCGCATCCGAGAATTTTGATGACACGCTCACCGATGAAAATAATCTGATAATAACTGACGAAAACAACCAAGTTATTACTTGCAATATTTCCAACGCTTACGAGCTAATTAATATCATTTCGTGGAAGCCATTCCAGATAAAAAGAAATAGCTCACCATACATCAACAACCAAATAATAATATTTTCCTATGCCCCAAATTAAAGATATTGCAATTACTAAAACTGTTGCTGGCAATGATGATTTACTGATAATGCAAAACCCAGAAACGGGGGAGACTTACAACATTACCGGAGCTAACTTTTTAAAAGGAGCATCCAGCAGTACGACTACTCCCCCTGTCCAGCCCACCAGCAATAAACTCACCGGAGTAGCTTTTGGAACTTCACCAGCTTACACATCAGGCAGAGAGTACGACAAAGCTTTTGATGGTAATACATCTACAATTTTCGATTTTATGTATCCCAGCGGTGGTTATTGCGGTATTGACTTAGGTCCAAGCAATGCTAAAAAACTTACAAAAGTGCGTGTTTATCCCCGGCAGGATGCAGGGGTTCAAACCAGAACTACCGGGGCAAAAATTCAAGGTAGTAACACTGCTCAGGACTCAGGTTATGTTGACTTGTTCACCTTCCCCTCAACTCCTGATATCAACACTTGGTACGAAGGCACTATTACCACATCAACAGCATACAGATATCTCAGATACTATGGTGCTGACAACACCTATTGCAACGTGTCAGAAGTAGAGTTTTATGGAACATGACATCTTATTGCAACATCGGTGATAAACCAAAAGTATATATCACTTTCAATGGTCAACAAAAACAAATATATGAACCAAGAGTTTCGCCCGTAGAAATAACAACAGAAGATTTTACAGATCATACTTCAAATTATCAGCAAATAGGTTACCAACTATCTTGCTACAGTACTAATAACGAACGTGGCGCTTCGATAGTGGTTAGGGATTATGAGATAAGAGATAACGGAGCTGGTTATGATTTCAAGTATAGATATGAGTTATGGGTGCGCCTCTGCGATTCCAATACGTTAACTCAATACTTTAACGTCGATCCCTCGTCTATAAGCATCAATCAATCTATCACCTGCGCTAACACTGAAACAGCAAAACAAAAAGTAAGAGTACACATCAAACGGGTTGATTCTATTACTGATATTTTTACTGTTGAAGGTAATGCACCATGCAAGATTGAGGTGGCTTGTGGTGATTGTCCTCCGGGTTATTGCCGATGTGAAATGTCTGGATATCCTGGATATTGCTGTCTTGATTGTCATGCCACTGCTGAACAAATTAGAGTCATTACCAATGATTTGAGGTCGAAAAATGGTTGATACTTGCGCTAGTTTAAGCGCTGAACTTGCCGCACTAAGGGCAGAGGTGGCGAAAATACAATCATTGACAGAGCAACAGGTACGCAGTATTGCACAAGCCACTATCGATGCTAACAAAAGTGGAATTATTACTGCTACTAAAAGCGGTAACCGTGGAACTGGTAGCGAAGCGTGCTGAAAGTAAAGCTGATATCGCTGGTAGAAGAGTTGGTGAAGTAGACGTAGCAGAAAGAAAAGACCGCAAGGATATTGCAGAGTTTAAAAAAGGCATTGACCAACTCAATGGTAAAGCAGAAAAAGCATTGCAAGTTGCACTCACCGCACTGGCACTATACCAAACATTCAAAGCACTTAGAGGTATTCCAGGATTGCAAGGTGTGCCAGGTACATCAGGGGCTACTGGTAGACAAGATACACCAGGGCGTGATGGTCTTAATGGTAGAGACGGTGTAACAAGCATTATTCAAGTTCCAGGAACACCGGGGCGACAAGGTGACAGAGGATTACCTGGATTGAGCGGATTAGCCGGTAGACCTGGGCGCGATGGCATCAATGGTCAGCCCGGTGCAGCGGGTGCGCCTGGGAGAAATGGCACAAACGGCAGAAACGGATTAAACGGACTTAACGGAAGGGATGGTGTAGACGTGAACCCAGGTGATTTAGCAGGATTAAGAGAGTTTATTAGAAATCAACACGCGCAAACTAGGGCATCGGGTGCAGCGCTGCACAACATCACTAGAACATACATTTTGACGCCGATCATGGCAATACTTGCACCTGTGTTAATACTGTGCCAAAAAATATTTGACATTGTTAGCAAGGCAGCCGATGTGGCGCAATTAGCACTTTTGAATATCATTAATAACAAACTTGGTAAACAAGTAACAGGTGGTTTAAGTGGCTTTATTGAACAGATAGCTAAAAACACCTATATCGAGAAAGTACTGTCAGTTTTAACTTTTGCAGCAACTGTACATAATGCTTTGATGTTGAGCAACAATTTAGGGCAAACATTGGGTGGTGTTATCAATCAAGTGTTGGCATTCATCTTACCCAAGGGAATTGATGGTACTCCTTTGGATATTAATGAAATTATCAAAAAGTCCGTAGAAGAAATACTGGAAACGGCTATTGGAGAAGACAATTACAAAACAATATCACAAGACTGGGCATTAGCTAATCGCATTTATCAAGCGGGTTCTAATGTATTCAATCAAATCAGCAATGCTATGAGCGTAGCTACTGCCGCCCTAGAACTTATTGGCGGTAATATTGGCAAAATTGGTAATGCACTTAAAATCTGGGGTGTTATAGGTGAAAAAGCATACGGTTTCATGAACCCACAGCCTAACCTTAAAGGTAAGTTTTTCCACTTTATGGAAAATGCTAACACCGATTTAAATACTATCGCAATGGTAGTCGCTGCTCCCATTGCTATGGTAGAAGCAGCCAATGGAGTCAATAGCGCAATTACTGATTTAACTAAAACACTCGATCAAGAAGACCCCAAAGATAAAAACGGTAATCCTATTGTAGACAGATTAGGTAATGTCATCAAATACCAACCGGGCATTACAGTCCCAGAGCCTATTGTTACTGTCAAAGGTTATGCACAAGCGAAAGCTGATAGCACTAATTCACCCAAAATAACTTCTGATGATACCCATAACGCTAGCGATTAAAATATATGCCTGATGGTATCCCTGTTTATATTCCACCGCACGATGAGCAAGGTAGACAATTTCCATATACCTCAGACATCACTACAGGAAGCACTCTCAAACCAGCCGCTACGCCAGCAATAAAGGTTGTTGATCCAGCAGAAGAATCGTTACCTGATAATTTTCAACCTTTTGAACATCTGCAAGGTATTTATGTTCCAGAACACAACGCTTTAGTCGGGCAATATTTTAGTGACCATCCTAATGATTGGAAACCGAATATACAAACGGCTCGTAGCAGTTTACGAGTAGCTTGCACAATGCTAGATACAGATAATCAATTAATGATGAATCTTCGGCATCATTTATTATTTGATTTGTTGGGATATGGAAGAAAGGGATTAGCAATATTTTATGGTAGTAGAGAAAGTATTGACCCTCCTGTTGTAGGATATCCCAAAATAACTTTTTATTTTTCACAGGATTCTGCTTCAATGCCAGCAGGAGAAAATTATAGAGCCGATGCTGAATGTAGTGTTCGACTAATGAAATTAGAAAACACTTCATTAAATTTACGTGAAAAACTAATTGAGATAGCTATCGAAATAAAATCACAATTCCTTCTCAACAAACAAGGAATTGTGTTGACTAAAGGTAAGTTATGTATTAGCTACAAAGATGCAAAAAATGGCTTTCCAAATGGAACCAAAATACTTGCAAAAACCGAAGAAGATGCTATTGATATTTATCAAAAAATTTGTAACGTAATTGATGTAGTTTTTAATGAAAAAAATATAAATGTAGGCAATCCAAAAAGACCAAGTACAATTGGTGAAATTACTGAAACTCAGACAATTATGGGCAAAAAACGAAAAGTAAAAGCCTATCGAAGAGTTGACAATGTACGGTTTCGGTATGCTTATTGCCTAGTACCTGGAGAACCTAATCCTGTGTTTTTGATTGACACTACAGGCAAATATGACTCCTTGGTAAAGTTTAGCTATTAATATAGCAAGGGAATATACTATATTCCCGATAGAAAATAGTTTGAAATATAGCGTTAGTCTAAAGAAAATAAGAGGTAAGAAAATCTATGACTAAATACGGTGATATGTCCAGAGGGGCTGAATTAGCAGCTGACTGGGAAAAAGTGCTGGCGTGGCAAAAAAAGACTCGCGTTGAAAAACAAGCTTTATATGAATCAAGTAAGAAAAGCCAACCTCGGATATTAGTAAAAAGAGTCCAAGGGTATATTCGACCATTCAATACTACAAGTGGATTGTTGATTATTCAAAAAGCAATACCATCTGTAACTCAACCAGTAACAGCCGTTCAAGAAAACATTACGCAACTTCTTGGAATTGTACAAGGCGGGGCAGATGGCGCTGGGAGAATATTAGAACATGAGCCAACACCACCAGAAACTAATTTAATTGTTTTGTCCCATACTAAATACAGTTTTGCTAAACTTTCCTGTATTTCCGTTGTTGGGCAAGTTCTTGGAAAACAAGGACGTATCACTGGCAATAAATACAAAAAAATAATTACCGATACGGTTTCTACTCCGTTTGGGCGTGGTAAAGCATCTGAGACGTTTATTCAAGCTGTTGAGCAAATTCAAGGCTCTACGGCTTACAATACTTTCATCTCCAAAACTATTGTTGGTACAACTGCATCTAATAAAGTCTTGATTATTCCAGAAAATGAGTAACATTATTGTAATTCCTGAGGACATCCGAGACGTTTTAGCAATTGCAGCAGGGCGAAACGAAGCAGGACAAGAAGTTAATTTTGAACAAATGATTACTGCTAATACTGCAATGGTTGGCTGGCTTACTGGGAGCGTTGATGCTAACTTTTATTTTGATGTATTAGCTGAAACAGGGATAAACCCTTTTGAATATCTGCAACCAGTTTTTGATATTGTTCGTAGTTAATATTCGACATGACTAGAACGTTGGATTTATCTACCGAATCCAATTGGCAATTGATGTATTCTGTCTCCATCCCTGCTACAGCAATAGCAACTATTGGGAGTAAGACTCATTACGCTAAAATTGCACCAATTTACCCCAGCATAATTTTAGATAAACCAGTATTGGGTATTCATATAAATACGACAATACCCGTTGGTAAACAATGGTTTTATGCTGGGAGCCTTTCTCGATTTACAAATTATTTTCTGGGGGAAATATATGTTGAGGATCGAAAACCATTATTTTTGGGTAGGTTTAATTTAGTTATTTCTGATAATTTATCAAATAATTATCAGTTACAAATCAATATTCCCACTTGGTTTATTTCTTGTAATTTAAGTATTTATCAATATGAGGGAGATGACCACACTACTATTCAACAGCAATTAAATGATATAAAGGCAACGGGAATACTAGTTTTGTAAGGTTTTGAAATTCAAATTAGGCGAATAGGTCGCGGGTAACTCACGACGCTAGAGCGGTTAAGAAGCATTGACAAAAATTGAAGAATTTAATAACTAATTTAATCAATCAACGAAATGAGTATTGCAATTCCTGCTGGTGGTAGTTTTCAGAATAGTTCACAACCCTGGTTGACTCCTCAAGTATTAGTAGACATTAATTTAGAAACTTTTGAGATACTTGCAGCCCCTGGGTTTATCCCTGTTCCTGAAGATTTAGCGGTAATTCGCTACGACCGGGTGATTAATGCTGAAATTCAGTTGATATATATTGATGAAAGTAAAATATCACTCCAATTAGAAGAAGTTTTGACAACTATAACATCTGCTTTAGCTTCAGATTGGAATCCTTCAGAGCGGCAGGGAATAGCCCTTCTACCAAATGATGCAGCAGTCAATTCTACAAATTTTCAATTCGGCTTACAAATTGATAATACTCAAGAAATTCGATATATAAGTGTCTGGATTCAAAGCAAGAAACTTAAAATCGAGTATGCTACACAAGCTTTTCAGAAGGTAAAAACTTATGTCTTGGCAGCGTTAGCTGCTTAGAAGGATATTTTAAAACAGCTTCAGAATTGCAATACATGGGAATTTCCGGATATTAACCACAATGAAGTTTGATCTGAGCTTGGCCGGCTTTACACTTTCCTTTATTGTTGCTGTATCAGGTTGGCTTTTTCGATGGAGCGATAAACAAAAGTTTGAAAGACAACAAGCTAGTCTTGAAAAACAGCAGGCTATTGCTAAAGCAGAAGCCGCTGCTGAAAAAAAGGTAAATGAAGCACGCGATTTCAATCACCTTTTGAATAACCAAAGACAAATTTCAGAAGGTATCATTACTGGGTTTGATGATGTTGAGGAAAAAATAGATCATCTTAGAGAATTAATACTTAGAGTCGAATCTTATTTAATTCGCAATCAAGGCATTAATCACCATGAGTAACTTTGGGGATTCACCATAGAAGTTATGGGTGGAAATGATCTTGATAACATTCTTTTGGGTGTGCGTTGGTTACAAACAAAACGACTAGTCGCAGATTTTACAGCAGGAGTGTTGACATTGGGATAAAGGCGATCGCTTTATTGTTAGTTAGAGGATCGCTTTATCTAAGATTTTAAACTTGTATCTTTTGCTTTGCCTCTGCCAATTTTTTCTTAAGTGCTAAACCCATAGCCGCAGTTAGTAATAGTCCACAAACATAGTTGGGTTCGGGTACTGATTTGGTGGGGCTAATAAATCCATACTTATGCAAAACTTGCTGTCCTTTCTGTGACAAAATATAATCTGCTAGTTTCTGTGCATTCGGATCAGCATTTTTGATAACTGTTAAACCAAATGGCGCTGCAACAGACAAATAATCTGGTAGCCCAACTACTTTCAGACTCGGATCAATTTTTTGCGATGCGATCGCGCCAGTATAATAAGTCAAGAAAACATCTGCTTGCTGAGTCTTGTTTAGAAAATACACTAAGCTATCCTGTCCTGATGGGACTATTGGGGTATTCGTTCCACCTGTTAATCGCAAGGCTTTACTATTGAGGGTATCAAAACTACCAGGGTTTTTGGAATTAGCTTGAGTAAATATCTGTTGAGTGTAGTCTCCAAGAGGATCTAATATAGGTGTTGAAGTTCCCAACTTGATGTTGGGATTTAGTAAGTAATCTAACACCTGATTTGGTGTAATTTTTGCCTGGGAATACTTTGAGGAAAACACCGCTACAATCTGGTTTTGAGTAAATTCCACTGGCTGACTGCTCAACCCCTTAATGTAGAGTTTTTGTGGATTTCCAATATCTGCACTAGCAAAGACATCAGCAGTAGGCTGTCCAAGTTGGAGTTCTGTTTCTATTGCTTGTTCTCTAATCCCTGATGGCCCAAATAGTGTACTCACTCCTATTCCTGTTTCTTGGGTGAAGTCTTGGCTGACTTCCGTTAGTGCATTTCTTAAACTACCTGCTCCATATAAGTTGAGATTAGCGGCAAAAGCTTGATTTGGTATCACAACACTAAATACACAAGCTGCCAAAGAACCTGTCAAAAAATATTTTTTCATCTGTTCGCTAAAATCTTCAAGTTTTTGGGTATTTTACCCTCAAGGTTCAGACTACCAATTTAGTTGGAAAAATGTCAATCACTTTATATAGACAAATGTTGGCTTTGTGACAATACGGTTCGGTTAAGAAAGTTATCAGTTGAGGCAATCAGGAGGAACAGTGATTCAGCAGGGGAAGAAAGAATTATTGCTCAATAACTCTTTTTCTTCCCCTGCCTCAATAGCTTATCTGAATCGTGTTGGGCATTGTTAATTATTGAAGACATGGTGGGCGTAAACAAGCTTTTCGCCAGTCATACTCAATAGATTTACAAATGTCTCCATAAATTATTACTGATAGTCTTGAGACTGAGAACCTTAGCCTCTACATCAGAAATATTTTGGTTTCAAAGGAGAAGCAGGAGCGGATAATATGAGAATATTTGTCACATTAGTAACGTAACGACCTCCAGCTTTGTCACCTGGAATTACTAAACGAGCAAATCCTTCATCTATTAAAGGCACGACTTTACCATCAGTACCTTTTTTTGCATATGCAACTAACACTGTTTTCCCTTCAAAGTTAGGTTGAATTTCACCAATAGCTACAACTGCACCATAGCAATCTGTGGCATCAACTAGAACATATTGCCTCAGCAAAGAGTTTTTAGGATTTAAACCAGAATTCCCAGGTTTAAGACCACCTCCGGCTTTCGGATTATTAATCAATTCCCATAGAGGAACTCCATAGTATGTTTCGGTTCGTGGACCTGAGCCGGTTTGAAAGCTGACAGTGATTTCAGTAACTAATGCTGGATTTTGTTTTTTTAAAGTATCTCGCAAGTTTTTGAGGTTTTGCAAATTATAGGTGGTTGGATTCTTGATTTCTCCACCCAAGCGAAAACTTGGCGAAAAACCTCCAAGACACTTATTTTTATCCGATAGAGATGGTATTTTTTCTTCTTTAGCCAAGGGAAGACCACTTCTTGAGTCAGCTAAAGTAGGCTGCCATAAAACCAGTATCGATAGTATTAAAGACGCAATGGGTATTGTGCGGGTAAAACGCATAAAACATTTCTCCGTTTACTATTGAATATTGAAAAAATTAGATAGTTTGGCTCAAAGCTGTTTGCTCACCAAAAATTAGTCTCGTTATCGCCAAAACTGAGCAAGTTGACAATAAATTTTGTTAGATTAAAATCAAAACGGTTCTATCGTTAAACTTTCAACTCCTTACCAGACGATACAAAATAGCTAGTTTTCAATATAAGTTATTAAAAACTAATGAATCCTGAGGCCAAAGTTAGCCGCAAACCTCTTGTTAGATTTGCGTCTTTCAAAATGGATAAGTGTATCTGTGTAATCTACAAAAGATAATACCAACTTATTGAGTAAATTACCATATTATTTGGTAATTAAACCCTAAAAAAATTAATTTTTATCTCTTTTTAAAATAGTGAAGCTTAATATTGTAAAGAAACTTGCTGTCGTTATCTGCCTAAAAGGTTGGTCAACAAGCCCTGAAAAAGGAAGTGCATTTAGCAAAGGCTTGCTCCACTCAGGAAAAAGCGGCAGAGGAACAATCATTCCAGAGAACATAATAATAAGAGTGGGGAGGATACTATTGATTCCCTCACCAGAAAGTGTCCACATCATTGATACAGTCAGAAGCATAGTCAATGCAGACGAAAGCAGAATTGCACCAATAAACGAGAGAAAAAAGGCAACCAAAGAAGCAAAGTCGGGTGGAAAAGAAAGCGATCGCTCCTGAAATTGCTAAAGACACCCGTCCCCAGGTCGGTGTAGTTACAGCTGCCACAACCAAATTAGCAGCAGCTGTAACTAAAGCTTCACTACGAGTGGCGTGAAAGCTATACTCAACATGCATTATAATCTTTTTTGTTTAAGTACCACTATTACCGCTCACGCAACCCACCTCGTCCATGAACCCCAACCACCCCTTTAAGTGGCGTCATTTCCAATCTGACATCATCTTGCTGTGCGTGCGTTGGTATTTGCGCTATCCCTTGAGTTACCGCAACTTGCAGAAGATGATGCCGGAACGGGGGCTTACAGTAGACCATACAACGATGTATCGTTGGGTGCAGGTTTGCTCCAGAACTAAAAATAACCATGAAAAAACTCATCCTCTGGCTGATCTTCGTCATTCTGGTGCTATGTAGATTGGTGGGTTACGCTGCTGTGAATAGCCCAGCGTCTGCTTCCGGCTGCGCGATCACCACCCGTTCCGCCCCTATTAGCAATGGAATGTTGTCCTACAACCAGGTCGGCAACGGACAACCGATCTTACTGCTGCATGGACTATTTGCTAGCAAAGAGCAGTGGAACAGTATGATGTGTCAGTTGTCTAAGGCGGGCTATCGGGCGATCGCTCCCGACTTACCGGGCTACGGCAACAGCACTGGGTTCGCAACGAAGGACTATGCCCTGGAGAATCAGGTTGCACTGCTGCACCAGTT
Organism: Nostoc sp.; assembly: GCF_036917615.1. Classification (GTDB taxonomy): domain Bacteria; phylum Cyanobacteriota; class Cyanobacteriia; order Cyanobacteriales; family Nostocaceae; genus Nostoc. The sequence goes on along the minus strand of NZ_JBALCZ010000031.1, from coordinate 302,177 downwards.
AATGAATCAATTAGGAATTCGCTCCTTTGATGTGGCAGGGAGTTCGATGGGGGGAGCGATCGCCACCCTTTACAGCCAGCGTTACCCGGAACAGTTGCGTAGCCTTGCCTTTATCGGTTCACCTTTAGGTGTGACTGATTGGGCTTCGAGCGTCAGAAATTCCATCTTTGACGGCATAAACCCCTTTATTCCAATCACCAAAGAACAGTTTGACCTGGAAATTAGCTTGCTGTTTGTCACGCCTCCCACCATCCCTGATTCTGTTAAAACAGAGAAAGTGAACGACTACATCACTCGTAACCGTCACTATCAAGAGATTTGGGACATCGTGAACCTGTACGATGACGTTCTCTGTCAGGGGCGATCAACTCAGCTTCCGACCCTTTCTATCTGGGGCAGAGAAGACAAGATCTACGACATTCGTGGAGCTGATCGGCTGCAAGGCTGTATTCCCGGAAGCCAAGTGATCCGATTACCAAAGGCAGGACATTTGCTGCTAATGGAAAATTCAGAGGAGGCAACTACGGATTACTTAAAATTTCTCAATGTGTTTCACTCTAAAAACACATTGCCAATGTCTTAGAGGGTGTTTATAAATAAAAAATAAAGAACACCGCAGTCATTCCCCAGGGTACTTATTTGGCATTGCTGATTGAAAGTATTAATTGTCTCACGCAAAGACGCAAAGGCTCAAAGAATCGTTGTTTAGTTATATCAAAAATGTCAATTCATACTCTGATTCAGCAACGCCACTTATTTTAAAAAAGACGGTAGTGATATTTGAATCGGGTGCTCCGTCGGTCGCGAAAACTGTTGCTGGTCCACGGGATTGAGCAGAAGGTGCATTTGTAAGCACAACTTCGCGATGTAAATAACGGCAGGATGCAGTCCGGTGCAAAGTATCGGTCTAACGGGAAATCATCGCTTACAGACCCGATCCTACTCACTTGATTGCAAGCGTTGGAACTTTGCTGGAGATAAATCATACCAACGCTTAAAAGCACGATTAAAGCTGGTAGTCTCCGAAAAGCCTAGAAGAAACGTTACTTCGCAGATTGCTATGTCTGAGTTTCGCAGATAGTAAACAGACAATTCTTGTCGGATCTCGTCTAACACCTCTCGATATGAAGTGCCTGCCTCTCGTAGTTGCCGCTGTAGGGTACGAGGGACAATACCTAAACGGGTTGAAACCCTCTCAGATCCTACATTTCCTTTGCCCAGTTCTTCAATAATCACTCCTCGAACCTTGTCTAGAAAGGCGGTGGCTGGAGGGAATCTCTTAAGTAAATCTTCGCCATAGCGTTTCAAGACAGCACATAGTCCTGGTTCTGCTTGCAACATTGGCACATGGAGAAGTTCTCGATCCATTTGAATAAAGTCAACTGGCTGGTTAAACTCCAAAGGGCAGCGAAACTTCTGCTGATACGCTGTCAAGTTTTCGGGTAGAGAATGGCGAAAGCCGACCCTTATAGGTGTCCAGTTTACCCCAGTTGTGTCACGGGTTATTTGAAGCAGGTTGGCAAGCGCCCATTGGCTGTAAGCAGATATTGGCATCGGATCGGTTGGGATATTATAGGTAATTTGGGCAACCGGCCCTTGAGTTTAAAGTTTTAGTTCGATTCCTTCGTTCATCAATCTCTTATAGCGAATCGAGCATGTTATCGCTTCGCCCAAGTTGGGACTGCTCTGTATAATGTAGCCTATTAAGTCAAACGTGCCTACGTAAGCAAAGTCTGTAAGTTGCAGTCCAACATCAGATTGACCGGAACGTTGAGTGATTTCTTGCCAGATGTTTCGGTATTGATCTTGAGTGATGTAAGCATCAATATCGCTGAGGATAGACGGCTCAAGTTCAGTAGCCACCAGTATTGCATCGCCATCCAGGTTCAGTTGAGCCGTTGCCTCTAAAATTCCTTTGATTAATTTAATCGAAACTCTGTTCATGTATTTTTAAAGTTATAAGTACTACTATCCTATAAATAGAAAAATTTTATACATATATAAAGCTGAGGGACATGTATAGGTCACTTAAGTCAATTTTCTGTCGCATTTGGATAACAAACAAATTCACAGAATTGCGGAAAATAGCATCTGATCAATATTACGTACAGAAAGTGAAAGTTGTTGTTGATTTAAATTTGTGTCAGGGGTACGGACAATGCTGCTATGAGGCACCTAATAGTTTCAAACTAAAAGGTCCAGAAATTCTCGTTTACGATTATGCACCCGATAAACGACTGCGTGGTGATATCGAGCGAGCTGCACAATCGTGTCCAGTGCGAGCAATTAGGGTGGAAATGGACGATCAGCAGGAGGCAGAAAATGACTGAAGAACGAATTGTGATTGTTGGTGCTTCTCTGGCAGGGTTGCGAGGGGCTGAGGCATTACGCTCTGCGGGTTTTCAAGGGAAATTGACGCTTGTAGGCGACGAAAAGAATGCACCCTATGACCGCCCACCGCTCTCAAAGCACTTACTTACGGGAGAAATCCCTACTAGCCTACCCGCCCTGCCAAACCCCTATCAATTGAATGCTGAGTGGCATTTGGGTGTGGCGGCTACCGGCCTTAACATCAAAAATAGAACTGTAGAACTCGCAAATGGCGTAGACGCGGAGCGGCTTGTCGTCAGACATCGCCTTCCCTTCGATCAACTCTTAATCACAACTGGCACACGCGCACGACCTTGGTCAAACCCTTCAGAAGCTGCCCTTGATGGGGTGTTTCTCATCCGCAACTTTGAAGATGCAGTTAAGCTGCGAGAAAAGCTAGCAGCAAAGCCTCAGCGCGTCGTGATTATTGGCGGCGGCTTCATTGGGTGTGAGGTTGCTTCCTGCTGCTGCGAACTGGGTTTGCCTGTAGTGCTCATACAGCGAGGAGCACTACTTGTCCATGCCCTCGGTAAAGCAATCGGCGATATCGTGGCACAGATGCAGCGTGAGGCTGGTGTCGATCTCCGACTCGGTGTTTCCGTCTCCAAAATCGAAGGTAATTCCCAGGGACAGGTTCAGCGTGTTCATCTGTCGGATGGTGCTGTGCTCGACACTGATTTAGTGGTTGTGGCGCTCGGTGCTGTCCGCAACGTCGAGTGGTTGCAAAAGTCCGGTCTGGCTGTAAGTAAACGTGGGGTGCGCTGTGACCAATTCTGCCGAGTTCTCGATCCGTCCGGCGCAGTCGTCGAAGGCATTTTTGTCGCTGGAGACGTAGCTGAGTGGCCCCACCCACTCTATGACAATCGCGTCATTGCGATCGAACACTGGGGAAATGCCGTTGTTCAAGCGCAGACAGCAGCTTACAATATGGTTGCCAAAACTGCTGAGACAATGCGCCTTCACGATCACCTGCCAGACTTCTGGTCGAGCCAGTTCGGTGTGAACATTAAGCTGATTGGGCTTCCAGAAACTGCTGATCAGCTTGTCTTCACTCAGGGTTTAGCCAAGGATCGCAAGTTTATTGCTGCCTATGGAGAAGCAGGACGCACAATTGCCGTCGTCAGCTTTAACTCAGCCCGGTGGTTGCCTGCCTACAGAAAAGAGATCAACAAATCCTTTCCGCCGATGCAGGGAGCGCTCGAGCAATTTGATTGCTCGCCCATCGCTCCGGAATTTGCTTCGTCTCATCAGACGTAGTCAAAGAATTCATCCATTGCCAGTATCACTTAAACAGAGAAAGAACAGGTCAAATGAATAACGGAAATCTATTCGCTCAGGTTCTCAAGTTTGAAAACCGACACAATCCCTATCCTCTTTATGCCCAACTCAGAAAAACTCCTGTGTCCGTACAAGATGATGGCACCTATGTTGTCAGTACCCACGCAGAGATTCGATCGCTACTGTTCGACCCACGGGTTAGCTCAGATGAAGAAAAGAACCTTCCCTCTAAAAGTGGTTCAGAGGTGTCTACACGCAATGAGCACTCAAGCCAAGAGGAGCTCCGATCGTTCGGCACTTTCGATCCTCCCGACCACGATCGCTTGCGTAGCATTGTGGTAAACCAATTGACGGCGGAGCGCATTTATGGTATACGTTCGGGGGTAGAGGAACTGGTGAAACATGAGCTTGACAAATGCCGCGAACGCGATCAAATCGATATCGTCGATGACTTTGCTTACCCTTTGCCAGTCACGGTTATTTGCAAAATCCTGGGAGTCCCGTTTGAAGATCAACAATTCTTTCATGAGCAGTTAACTGTATTCGCCGCCTCGGTTGACCCCGATGAGGAGGGGGAAAACAAACGTAAAAAGAGAGAGGCTCAAAAGCAATTGGGCGACTATATGCACAAGCATATTCAGAATCTTCGCCAACATCCTGGTAAGGATCTACTGTCAGCGATCATGGCCAACGGCGATATGGAAGCGGGGCAAATCAATGAACAAGAGTTGGTTGCCATATCTATTATGCTGCTAGTCGCGGGTCATGAAACAACCGTGAATTTGATTACGAATGGGATGTTGACGTTGCTTCGCTACCCTGAGCATTTAGAACGGCTACACCAAGACCCAGATCTAGCGCCAAGATTTGTCCAAGAAGTACTCCGTTTCGAGCCACCTGTGCAATTCCGTACCCGCACAACGCTGGCAGACATTGAGATCGCTGGTACTGTCATTCCTAAGGGCGTTCCGCTAGTACTTCTGTTGGCTTCTGGCAACCGAGATCCACTCCAGTTTAACGACCCCGATCGATTTGACCCCGATCGTCAGAATAACCAACACTTCGGTTTTGGCGGCAGTTTACACTCGTGCATTGGCGCACCCATAGCCAGGCTTGATGGTGAATTGGCTTTCAGGGCGCTGGCACAGCGACTCCAGTCCCCATGTCTTGTCGAGGATGTGCCTGAATATCGGCAAGGTGCATCATTACGGGGACCGAGACACCTGTTTGTCAAAGTTGATGCTGTTATTGATGCATAACGAAAGCGGATGACTCAGTTCAAAGAGCAATTTTTTACCAATACTTTCGCCAATTTACGAGGCTGAGTTGATATATTAACGTCCTGTTCTCAAAGGTTTGGCAAAAACAATAAGTCCTAAAAATTACTTCAAGGTTTCTCGCAAGCATTTTTTCAGGTATTCCCAGCAGGATCAAGGGTTTTAGCTGACAAGCTACCTTGTCAGCTAAACTCTTATATATGAGTCATTTTGCCGTTTTTGCCAAAATTTTTGTAGGCTCTTATTTTGGCAAAGGTATTGATGTAAAAGATCGCATTTACTACTTTCCGCATATCTACTTCACGCTTTCGCTTACGTTGTACTGGAATCATTGATTTTATCAAATCCCATTCGACATCAGAAACGTCTGTGGAATAAGCTTTTCGACTCATTGCACCTGATTCAAATACTATGACTGTCTCTTTTAAAATACCTGTCTTAGGGAATGACTATGGTGCTCTTTATTTTTTATTTATAAACACCCTCTTAGAAAACAGTAATTTTTATGCGTAACTTCTGTATTTCGCAGAAGCTGGGGGTAGACCCAATGCTATCAAATACTCAAAACCATGCAACAGTTACTTTTTGAGGATTTCCAAAGAAATCTTAACAACCTCTTAAAATTCAAATTTTTTGTAGATATTCAGGTGGTACATGATCCACTAACCAAACACCATTAGCAGAACAATAGAAGATGTAACCCGCCTGATGCATTGCCGCAGCATAGACAGCAAAAACCACTGCTTTTCCATGTCTTGCACCAATAGTTTGTGCTGTTGCAATATCCTTCGATAAATGGACATGATGTCGTGATATTTTACCCAGTCCTGTTTGCAGAATTGACTCTACAGATTTACGTCCTGTGCCGTGATAAAGCTCATCTGGGGGAACAATAGGTTCTAATTGTAAATCGACTTTTATACTATGTCCTTGGTTAGCACGAATAAGAGTACCCGTAGAATCAAAAGAAAAGCGTTGTTTATCATTGGATTCAACTACCACCTGCAATTCCTGAGGAGTAATCGGAAACTTGTTTTTAGCACAAGCAGTAAGTAGTTCATCAACAGCAACCCAACCACTGGGAGCAAGTTTAATTCCAATTGCATCCGGTGTGTGTCGTAGATATTTGCTAAGATATTTGCTGATTTTTACGAGGCGAGAATCACTCATTTGATTATGGTTGGCATATTATACTACAATTATATGCTTTTATATTACAAAATCACTTTTATTGATGGCTTGACTTTGTGTAAATTGAGAGAATTTGTCTTCCCATCAGGGCTAATGCGACTCCAATCATCACAATGAGTGTCACCTTGCCACCAGGAACGAGTGGTTGATTTATGCTATCTGAGTTTTCTTGTTCTTGACGTTGCTTCCAACTCATTAACGCCGGAATAATTCCACCTAGAACTGAGATACTAAATGTTCCAGTGTAATCTAGGGCAGTAAAAAAGATGCTGGGATTGAGCGTTCCGAGAGTCATAGGAGGGAAAAGAACCAGCGAATAGAGGGGTAAGCGGCTAGAAAGTTTGCCCTGTGCAATTAGAAAAATATCTTTAAACACATCCAACAACCCGTAGACAAATCCAATGAATGATGTGACGATCGCAAACTCTGAAAAAATCGATACTAGCACTCCTAACCATTCCCCCGCACCACCTGATCGGAGAATTTGCAACGGGTCAAAAACAGTTCTACCGTCAGATGTGCCATGTAGCATATCGGGACTGACGCTTCCTAAAATTACGGCATTCCACGCCAAGAACATAATTAGAGGAATTACAGAACCAATAAAGATAGACTGACGAATTTTGCCAGCATCCCCTTCGAGTTGCGTCACAACCAGCGGCACAACGTTTTGGAAAAATAGCGCCACAGACATCACTGAAATGGCATTGCCGAGAGTACTCCAGTTCTGAAATAATAGTTGGGTAGTCTGAATGTGCCCTCCTACCAGAAACAATAGTCCCAAGAAGGAAACGATGACAATTCCGACAAAGGCGCTGTTTAATTTCTCAATAAACTTTTCTCGCCCAAGATACATAATGCCACCAAATAAGAGCGTGAAAGTTGTTGTGCCCTCCCACTTCGGTAATATCTGCACACCCCAGACTTTTGCCGCCGCAGATCCTAAAATCTCTCCACCTTGGGTGATGTATGCCACCAACAGAGCATAGTGCATGAATAAATATGCGCCGCCAGCAATTCGCGCTCCCAGCTTACCAAGGGTTTTCTCAACAACTCCCAAAAAACCTATACTCGGACACCCTTCTGTTCGCATCGTGTTTAAGATCACCTCTGCAACCAATAACCCTGAAACTAAAGCGTAGAGCCAAACAGCAATCAGCCCAGATGTGGATGGCACAATCCCAGACGGCAGGGTAACAGCTGGTAGGGCGAGAATCCCAGCCCCAATGGTGGTTCCCGCAATCAATGCAGTACTCCCTAATACACTACCCGGTTGATGATTGAGCTTTTTTCCATCAAATTCGAGATGAGAAAACAACTGAGTGACTTGCTCTGAATCTTTGAGAACAGTCTTTATGGGAACCATACTGAATAACCGTACTTAAACCAAATAAACAATATTAACATATGTAAATATTCTTCGCCAAAACCCTGATGTTCCTGCTTTTTCAGCCATATTTTCCTGGGAAATAAGCGTAGGCGTAGCCCGTCGTAGACATCGCTACTTGATCATTAACATAACTTTTGGAGTATAAATGTCACTTGTAGCACTTGATTAAGTTTTACTTTGGGCAAATGCATCCGTGCGATCGCGCCCTCTCCCCAATGCCGTAGCCAATCGCCCCAAACCATCGAACCCCCCAAGAACATCGAAAGCCTACTGACATTAGCTATTGGATTGACACTAGTCGCGTTGGTGATAAACCTTGTGCCAAGATTCGCTGTCTGAGCAATTTGTTAGAAAAGCCAGTGTAAAGGGAACACTTCAAACAAGACCCTCTGCTGAAGAATTTGATTGTGATTTATTTAACAGATTATCGGGTTTTAGTAAGGACAAATCAAAACTCCTTTGACACAATAGTACAGAAACACAGAGGTATCTAATATTCTCATATCTCTATACAGATGATAGACACTAATTTGGTATAAAAATAACCTAGTAAATCACCCAAAACCCGATGAATACCAACAACCCTTTGCAGACAATGCAAACAAGTTTCCATACGGCTTTAGGCGCTGTTAGCGAATTTACTGCCCTACTTCAAGAACCCCAAAAACTTACAAATTACCTTACCCAAATACAACAAAAACCAGAGCAATTGTTCCAAGATTTAGCGGTAAAAGGCAAAAATATGGAACAAGATATGAGTAGTTTTTTCAAAAATTACTTTTGCGGAGGTGATCACAAATCAGCATACCCCAAATATATAGAACGAGCAGATGGACAGGCGTTTAATCAACCCTACGAAATCAAAGGGACAAAAATGTATGCCTTTGCCGTTGAAGGTTCAATGGCAAAGTTACAAGAGGTGTGTGATAAATATCTCAATGATCCTAATAACGGAGAGATTGAATATCGCCCAGCGATGAACTATCTCATCTTGACGTTCAACAAGATAGATTCTTTAACTTCTATCTATCCACCCGACTATGACAAAGGAACTGTGCATGAAGAAGAAGCCATCTTTTGGATGTTAACAGTAGTAGGTAAAAGAGTTGGGCCTTTATTTATTGCCGAACGCCTAGCTTGGTTCATGCCTTACTTGTACGTGAATAATTCTCCCATCCTAATTTCTGGTAGAGAAGTCTACGGCTTCTTTAAACAACTTGGCACATTTCAGATTCCTGACTTAAATCAAGAACCGGATTTATTAACTGTAGATACCTTAGTATTTAAAGAATTTTCTCCTACAAGTCAATCTATAGATGCGCGCCTGCTAGAAGTTCAACGCATCAGTACAGGAGATAAACATCAAGCTATCAAAACATGGGACACTTTTGAAGAAGCAGTAAGAGCGATCGCTAACTTATTATTCAACAATGACGAGATTGCCATTCCTGGCTTACAGTTGCCCTTTAATCTCCTCGAATATCTCCTAAACAGAGTCGTCCCTCTGGTTACCCTCAAACAAATCCGCGACGTAGAAAACAGCAAAAAAGCCTGCTATCAAGCACTGATTGAATCCCCCATGCAACTACAAACCTTCTATGGCGGTAAACTCTTTGGCTTTAATGGTTTTGGCGCTCAATTTCAATTAAAAATCAATAATTTTGCTAGCCAACCAATCGTCCAAGATTTAGGACTAGATAAAGGTTATTCCGCAGGTAGTGAATCAGTAAATATCCCAGTACAGCTTGGTTTTGTGCTGCATTTCGACTTCACCCTCAAAGATGGGCAAACCGTTTGGCAAGCACCACAGAAAAATTAGTGAATACTGTTAGCGGATAGCTAAGGTTTCGCCCGTACTGATTAAATTATCTCCTCTGTCTTCTGCTTCCTTCTTCACCCTTACCACGTAAACAAAAACAAACATGTCTGAAATTTTTAAGCCAAAAAAGATCGCTATCTTAGGCGGTGGAATAGCATCATTAACCACCGCCTATGAATTAACCAGTCAACCAGGGTGGGATAGTCTCTACGACATTACTATTTATCAAACAGGTTGGCGTTTAGGTGGTAAATGTGCAACTGGACGCAATATCAAACCCCATGCACCTGATTATCAACCAGACTACCGCATCGAAGAACATGGACTGCACATTTTTTTTGGATTCTACGAAAATGCCTTTCGTCTACTCAAGCAATGCTATGACGAACTTGGTGGCAACGGGCCTTTCAGCACCTTAGAAGACGCATTCAAACCCCACAGTTTCATCGTCTTAGAAGAATACATCAATCAAAATTGGGTAACTCTGCCTTTTAACTTCCCTACCAATTCTCTAGTTCCTTGGGAAGGTGGCGGTATTTCTTCTCTTTGGGAATATATTTGCACCACCATCAAATTCGTCATTCAGACTTACGCAGAAATTGAGAATTACGACCAGTTCCATCTTTACAAAAGTTCCTCAGCATCTCTTGCAAAACAAATAGCATTAGGCAAAGAGATAATGGAATTTTTATCAGATAGTAGTCTCTTGCAATTTCCTAGCCAGTTGATTCAGTTATTTTTCCAAGAGCCTGGTTTTTGGGGAAAATGGCTTAACAATATCAACCAATACATTGGCGATATCTTCCAAGACCTAGACTTTAATTCTGAAGGAATATTCTTAAATCTGGCCTACAATCTAGCTCAATCACTGCCTGAAAATACCAAAACTCAAAGACGTGAACATCACCAGTTAATTCTTAAGCTAATAGACCGTTTTAAAGAACATTTGAACAGTCAGATAGAATTTAAAAGCGGGCAAAATCCTGACATCTTTTGGCGTTTAACACTCATCGACCTAGCATTAGCAAACATCCGGGGTTTATTTGTAGATGAGGTAATTCATTTTCGTTCCTTAGACAGTTTAGATGAGTATAACTACAGAGACTGGCTACGAAAACACGGAGCTAGGGAATCAAGTGTTAAATCAGCATTTATTCGTGTCTTATACGATTTAGTGTATGGTTTTCCAGAAGGCAATACCAATGAACCGCAACTAGCAGCAGGAACAGCTATCCGTATCCTGACCACTATGTTGTTCAAATACAATGGCGCAATCATGTGGAAAATGCAATCAGGGATGGCGGAGGTAGTGATCACTCCACTATATGAAGTGCTAAAGCGTCGTGGTGTAAAATTTAAGTTCTTCCATGTTGCCAAGCAGTTGCACTTGGATGAAGATCAGCAATCAATTGTAAGTATCACTTTGGCTCGCCAAGTAAATTTAAAAAACCCAGAGCAAGAATATCAACCACTCATCAAAGTTAAAGATATTCGTTGCTGGCCTAGTGAACCTCTTTATGATCAGATTGTCGATGAAGAAGCCCAAAAACTCCAAGACCAAGAAATTAACCTTGAGTCATATTGGACACCTTGGCAGAATGTAGACAAAATTACCCTTACCAAAGGCGATGATTTCGATATTGTGTTGCTGGGAATTTCTATAGCCGCCTTACCCTCTATTTGCGGTGAATTGCTCCATGCCAAAAAAAATATAGTGCATCAAAAATGGCACGATATGTTAACTCAAGTTAAGACAGTAACTACTCAAGGCGGACAAATATGGCTTAAGCCTACCTTACAACAATTAGGATGGCAACAATCTAGTCACGTGCTAGGAGCTTATATTGAACCACTTGATGTTTATGCAGATATGAGCGAGTTAATAGTACGAGAAAATTGGCCTTCTCAGCATTATCCTTACAGTGTAGCTTATTTTACCGGCGTAATTGCAGATCCAGGTATTCCTCCCCACACAGAATATGATTTTCCAGCTAAAGCCCAAAAAATAGTAGAGCAACAAGCAATTCACTTCCTCAATAATTACATCGGACACCTTTGGGCTAATCCTACTCACCCCAAAAATCCCCAAGGTTTGAATTGGGATTTACTAGTAGATTTTCAGAACCGTCAGGGAGTAGAACGCTTTAAAGCTCAATACTGGCGAATTAACATTAACCCATCAGAACGTTATGTACTTTCTGTACCTGGAAGTACCAAGTATCGACTCAAAACTGATGAATCTGGGTTTGATAACCTTTACCTAACTGGGGACTGGATTAACAACGGTTACAATTCTGGTTGCGTGGAAGCTACGGTAATGTCTGCAATGCAAGCAACACGAGCTATTCTACACCAATGCTTCCATATAAAATACACCAAAAAAATTATTGGTGAGTGGGATTCTTGGTTATAAAGGTATATTCAAATTAATGAAGTGCATTTTGACAAACTCAACAAAAATTAGGATTATTTAGGTTTTAAAAACCTAGATTATTTGGTAATTCTATACATTTTTAATGTTTATTTTCTACCAACTTTAAAAATTTATTTATTATATAAATAATTAGGATCATCATTTATCCAATTTTTAAAATTACTTCAATTATTAATATAATAAATGATTACATTATCTAATTACCAAATTATAGAATTAATTTATGAAGGAACTAAAACTACTGTTTATCGAGCCAGTAGAAATAAAGATAGTAAACTAGTAGTTATTAAACTTTTAAAAACAGAATACCCTGAGCTAAAAAATATAGCGGCATTCAAACATGAATATGAACTGCTCAAAAATTTAGATATCCCAGGAGTTATTAAAGCTCATAGCCTAGAAAAATACAACAATGGTTTTGCCATTGTGTTAGAAAACTTTGATGGTACTTCCCTTTCCAAAATTATCCAGGCAGAAAAAATAGAGTTACTTGATTTTCTCAATATAGGTATTCAAATTACCCAAACTTTAGGTGAATTACACCAAAAAGATATTATTCATAAAGATATTAAACCACAGAATATTATTGTTAATTTAGAAAATCATCAAGTTAAAATTATTGATTTTTCTATCTCATCACTGCTTTTTGAAGAAAAACCCAAACTCAGTAATCCTGATTTGCTTGAAGGAACTCTAGCCTATATGTCTCCACAGCAAACAGGAAGAATGAACCGAACAGTTGATTACCGTACAGACTTCTATTCGTTGGGTGTAACTTTTTATGAAATGCTCACAGGTCAATTACCGTTTCAAGTAATTGATCCAATGGAGTTAGTTCATTGTCATATTGCCAGACAACCTACAACAGTAGATCAGTTAATCCCAGAAATCCCTCAAGTAATTTCTGCAATTATTATGAAATTACTCAGCAAAACTGCTGAGGAAAGATATCAAAGTGCTTTTGGGATTAAAGCTGATTTAGAAAACTGTCTCAATCAGTTAGAGCAAACTAATTCTATCATCGAATTTTCCATTGGTCAGCAGGATCAGTCTAGCCAACTAAAAATTCCCGAAAAGTTGTATGGACGAGAAGCAGAAATAAATATCTTAATGACTGCTTTTGAAAAAATTAATCAAGGAAATAAAGAATTAATATTAGTTGCGGGTTATTCGGGGATTGGTAAATCAGCATTAGTAAATGAAATCCATAAACCTGTTATTAAAAACAGAGGCTATTTTATTGTTGGTAAATTTGAGCAATTTCAGCGCAATATTCCTTATGCTTCCCTGATTCAAGCATTTCAAGAGTTAATGCAGCAATTACTGACAGAGAGTGAAGTACAATTAGCAACTTGGAAAGTAAAACTTTTAGAAGCTCTAGTTCCAAATGCTCAAATTATTATTGATGTTATTCCTGAACTAGAACTGATTATTGGTAAACAACCAGAAGTACCACAACTAGCTTCAGCAGAAGCACAAAATCGCTTCAACTTGGTTTTTCAAAAGTTTATCAATTTGTTTGCTCAAGAAGAGCATCCATTAGTTGTATTTTTAGATGATTTACAATGGGCAGATTTAGCTTCATTAAAATTAATTCAGTTATTAGCTACAGATACTGACATTCAATATTTATTGATAATCGGAGCTTATCGAGATAATGAAGTTGATATTAGTCATTCTTTAATGTTAGTTTTGCAGGAAATTGAAAAAAATAGTAGCTCTGTCAAGATTATTAATTGTCAAAGTCTAAAAATTGCTGATGTTTCTCAATTAGTTAGCGACACATTAAAATCTAGTTTAGAGGACTCTAAAGAATTAGCAAAATTAATATTCAATAAAACTGCTGGTAATCCGTTTTTTATCAATCAATTAATTAAATTTATTCATCAAGAAAATTTACTTTATTTTAACTTTGTTACTGGTCAATGGCAATGGAATATTCAGCACATTCAGACACTAAAAATTACTGATAATGTTGTTGAATTAATGATAGGTAAAATTCAAAAACTTAAAAATACTACACAAAATATTTTAAAAATAGCTGCCTGTATTGGCAATCGATTTAATTTAAATATACTCTCTTATGTTAACGAAAAATCTGATAATGACACAGCATCAGATATTTGGGAAGCACTACAAGCTGGTTTAGTTATACCTTTAAGTGATAGCTATAAACTACCACAGCTATTAGATAATGTTGATATTTTTGTAATTGATTATAAGTTTCTTCATGATCGTGTGCAACAAGCAGCTTATGCGTTGATACCCGATGAGCAGAAAAAGGAGATTCACTTAAATATTGGTAGGCTGCTATTAAAGAATATTGACGAAAGTTTACTCGAACAGAAAATATTCGATATTGTTAACCATTTGAATATCGGTAGTGAACTAATTTTTTCTCCAAAAGAAAGATATAAACTAGCTGAGTTAAATCTTATTTCTGGACGTAAAGCTAAAAATTCTGCTGCTTACGAATCTGCTGTAAAGTTTCTTAAAAAAGGTCTAAGTTTACTTGCCGTTGATTGTTGGCAAAATTATTATGAATTAACTCTTTATCTTCATGTAGAAACCGTAGAAGCAGAATATTTAAATACAAATTTTGAGCAGGCGGAAGCATTATTTATCAGTGTTACAAGTAATAGTAAAACTATTCTTGATGCTGTTAAAGTATATGAGAAAAAAATTCAGTTTTATGTTGCTCAAAATCGAATGCGAGAAGCATTAGATTTAGATTTGCAGGTGCTAGAGATACTGGGAGTTTCATTGTTTAAAACTCCACCAGCAGAGCTAACAATTGAAGAATTAATTAATTTGCCAGAAATGACTGATGCTCATAAGCTAGCTGCGATGAGGATACTAATGACAGCCATGCCTCCCGCTTATTTAGCAGATCCTGCACTTTTACCACTGATTGCTTTTACGATGGTTCATTTATGTGTGCAGTATGGCAATTCATCTTTTGCAGCTTATGCCTATGGTTTTTATGGGCTAATTTTATGTGGGCCTCTTAAAGATATTGAATCAGGATATCGTTTTGGTAAATTATCTTTGCAGATTTTAGAGCAATTCAACGCTAGAGAAATTAAATCTAAAGTGTATGGATTATTTAATATTTTTGTTAGACATTGGAAAGAACATATTCAAGCAACTATAGAACCTTTACAAGATGGTGTTCAAAGTGGTTTAGATACAGGGGATATTGAGTATGTGGGTTACAATGGCTTATTAGTTTGTTGGCATCCTTTTTGGGCTGGAGAAAATTTAGATATTCTAGAAAAAAAACTAGAACAATATATTAATTTAGCACACAAAATACAGCAAGAACATTTTACTGTTTGTTTGCTTATCTTAAAACAGATGGTAATTGAATTAGTTAAAACACAGGATAATACATCTTACTTAGAGGGTGAGAGTTTTAATGAATCAGTAATGCAGAGAATGGCAGGGAATATTACAGCCATCTTTTATACTTATCTTGCCAAAAGTATTTTAAGTTATTTCTTTAAAGATTATGATCAGTCTGTTAAAAATGCTCAATTAGCACAACAGTATGAAATTGCAGCTAGTGGGACTGCTTTTCTACCTCAATATAAGTTTTATTATTCTCTAGCATTGTTGGCTCAGTGTTTAAATAGTACTTTCCAAACAGATATAAAAACTGTTATGGATAAAGTGGAAGAAAATCAAAAACAATTAAAAGAATGGGCGGCTCACGCACCTGTAAATAATCAGCACAAATATGAATTAGTCGAAGCAGAAAAAGCACGACTTTTAGGACAAGTATTAGTAGCGATGGAACACTATGATTGTGCAATTCAAGGCGCTCATAATTCTGGATATATTCATGAAGAGGCGTTAACTTATGAATGTGCAGCAGAATTTTATCTCAGTCTAGGAAGAAATGAATTTGCTTCCTTATACATGACAAAAGCACATTATGGTTATCGTCGTTGGGGAGCAGATGCTAAATTTAAAGATTTGGAATTAAAATACCCAGAATTAATTGCTAAAATTTTCCCTCATTCTCAAGTAGGGTTTACAAGTAATACTATTACTATTTCCACTATCAATGAAAAGTCAAGTGGACTAGATTTACTCACAGTTATTAAAGCATCACAAGCTTTATCAGAAATAATTCTACTGGAAAATTTGCTAGAAAAATTAATGGAAATTGTGATTGAGAATGCTGGCGCTCAGACTGGTGTTTTGCTTCTAGATAAAGGAGGAAGATTATTTATTGAAGCTCAAGCAAGTATAGTTGAAGGTGATTTAATTGTTTGTCAATCTATTCCATTAGAAAGTTATCAACAATTACCTATATCTGTAATTAATTATGTCACAAGAACCCAAATAGATGTAGTTTTATCTGATGCCACTAACGAAGGAAGTTTTACGATAGATCCGTATATTATTGACTATCAAATTAAATCGCTTATCTGTACTTGTATCGTTAATCAAGGCAAATTAATTGGTTTACTTTATTTAGAAAATAATTTAACAGTGGGAGCATTTACTTCCGATAGAATACGAATATTAAAAATCCTGTTTTCACAAGCAGCTATTTCTTTAGAAAATGCCCGACTCTACGCCAATTTAGAAGATAAGATACAGGAAAGAACTAGGGAATTAAATGAAAATAATATGCGATTAAAGCAAACATTACACGAATTAAAAATAACTCAAAGCCAGCTTATTCAGACAGAAAAAATGTCCAGTCTTGGGCAAATGATTGCTGGTATTGCTCATGAAATTAATAACCCTGTAAGTTTTATTCATGGCAACCTAGATCACATTGAGGATTACACACAAGATTTACTTAATTTAATTAAGATTTATCAAAACTTATCTCCTGATGTTGCACCAGAAATTAAAAATTTTTTAGAAAAATTTGATGTTGATTTTATTAAAGAAGATATACCTAAAATTTTATCTTCTATGAGAATTGGCACGCAACGTATTGAGGAAATTGTGCTGACATTGCGTAATTTCTCTCGGTTAGATGAGGCTGACATGAAACCTGTTAACATTCATGAGGGAATTGAGAGTACCTTATTAATTTTGCAAAGCCGTCTCCAAGCCAAACCAGGTAAGCCTGCAATTGAGATTATCAAAAATTACGGTAATTTGCCAAAAATTGAATGTTATCCTGGGCAACTAAATCAAGTATTTATGAATATTATGAATAATGCGATTGATGCTTTGGAAAAGTTAAATAAGGAAAGAAAAGCAGAGGAAATTAAGAGCAATTTTAGCGCGATCGTTATTCGTACCCAAATAGTCAATGCTGATTTAGTCGTCATTTCCATTAAGGATAATGGGGTAGGTATGAGTGATAGTGTTAGACAAAAAATATTTGATCCTTTTTTCACTACTAAACCTGTAGGACAAGGTACTGGTTTAGGATTATCAATCACTTATCAAATCGTAGTAGACAAACATCACGGTACAATAGAGTGCATTTCTGCGCTTGGACAGGGCGCAGAGTTTATCATTCAAATTCCCCGTTGGCAAAAGCGGGTAATCTAGCATGAGATGTGTCAACCAAACATTTATGCACAGATTAATATTTTCAGGTTATGACCATTAGACATCTGGTGAAAATTAATTATGCGTTCACTCAAACCCTTGTAGAGACGCGAAATTTCGCGTCTCTACATTCTTTTCTAGAGATGTCTATTTGGATCGTAAAAATAGAAACTACCCTCTCCTTTCTGGGTTAACACAGACTTGATGACTTGGGCAGCGCACACTCGGTTCAATACAATCCTAGAGAAAACAATTTACCAACTTGCGCCAAATCTACATTCCCACCGCTGATGATCACACCAATCCTCGCCTCTGGTGCTGTCACCACACCTTCGAGTAAGGCTGCTGCTGCCAGCACTCCGGTGGGTTCAACGACAATTTTCAGACGTTCCCACAAGAAAAACATGGTGCGAAGAATTGCTTCTTCAGATACTGTCACCATATCATCGACGTAATGCAGCACTAAGGGGAAAGTAATTTGACCAAGGCTAGGAGTCCGTGCACCATCGGCGATGGTATCAGGATTCTTCACAGTTTGCAGCGTTTTGGTGTGAAAGGAGCGGGTAGCATCGTCGGCAAGTGCTGGTTCTACCCCGATTACTTTACAATTGGGTAAAAGTGCTTTAGCTGCGATCGCACAACCTGAAAGTAATCCGCCACCGCCACAACAAACTAATAGTAAATCCAATTCACCAACTTCTTGGATCAGTTCTAAAGCAGTTGTCCCTTGTCCTGCGACTACATGGGGATGATCGTAAGGGGGAATGAGTGTCAAAGAGCGCTCGTGTGCTAGATTTTGGGCTAATTCTTCTCGGTTTGTTTCTTGGCGATTGTACAAAATTATTTCTGCACCATAACCACGAGTCGCAGTTTGTTTGACAGCAGGAGCATCATCAGGCATGACAATGGTGGTGGGAATATTTAGTAATTGTCCAGCCAAGGCGATCGCTTGGGCATGATTTCCCGATGAATAGGTAAGAACACCTATTTGTTTTTCTGTTACCAATAGTTGGGCTAGGGCGTTGTATGCACCTCTAAATTTAAATGCTCCCGTGCGTTGAAAGTTTTCGCACTTAAAAAACACTTGGCTATTGGTGCGATCATTAACGATTCTAGAAGTCAGCACAGGTGTGCGGTGGGCAATCCCCAAAATCCGCTCTTGTGCTGCTTGCACGTCAGTTATAGCAACGGAATTATGCTGTGGCATTGATGACGATATTAAATATTCTTGCTCTTGTTTATATGGATACAGATTTTTATATTTGTGACTAATATCTTTGATTGAAGCATACTCATTTCAGGTGATAGCATCATTTTTTTCATCATAAAAATAGCTACAGCAAATATTATATATTGCTGTAGCTACTTTTATAAAAGTTAAATTCATTAACTCAAATTAGTCATTTTTGTCACATGAATCAAACATCCGAAAGTCGGCGAAAAAAAACTGCTCTAATTACAGGAGCGGCTAGTGGGATCGGCTATCAATTAACCCAGATTTTTGCTCGTCATAGTTATAATCTGGTGTTAGTGGATAATAATGAAGAAAAACTTAATGAAATTATAGATGAATTTCCGCAAAAATTTGGTATTTTTGTGAAAATTTTTGCTAAGGATTTATCTATCCCAACATCCCCAGAAGAAATTTTCACCGAACTACAGCAAGCATCCATCAAAATTGATGTACTGATTAACAATGCTGGCTTTAGTACTTATGGAGCATTTAACGAAACAGACCTCACCCTTGAACTGAAAATGCTACAGGTAAATATAGTGAGTATGACTGATTTAACTAAGTTATTCCTCAAGGATATGGTCGAGCAAAACTATGGAAAAATATTAAACGTGGCCTCATCCGCTGCTTTTCAACCAGGGCCTTTAATGGCAGTTTATTTTGCTACTAAAGCCTATGTCTTATCATTTTCAGAAGCGATCGCTAATGAATTAGAGGGCACAGGTGTCAGCGTGACTGTTCTTTGTCCAGGGCCACCAGCATCTGAATTTCAACGAATAGCTGCAATGGAAGATTCAAAGATTGCTCGCATTAAAAGAATGATGGAGACGGAAACCGTTGCTAAGATTGGTTACCGGGGCTTAATGACAAACAAAACTGTTATCGTTCCTGGGATGAAAAATAAGATATTGACTGAAAGCGTCAGATTTACACCCAGAAATTTAGTCACAAAAATTGTGAGAAGTATGCACGAACTCAAAAAAAATAGGTAGTCCGATATCTGATTTTTCACTCTTAAGAAACTTCACTTCCATTCCTCTTTCCTAAAAGGGGAGAAGGTTTGATTTTCCCCCTTCCCGACTAGGGAAGCTTGCTGGGGGGTTAGGTTTCGCGTTGGTTTTTCTACATAACCTGAATTGTCAGTTTCGATATCCTATATTATTTTCAAGAAAACCTGATCAACGGATTTTTTAGAGAAAAGAATCTGTTGATCAGGTTTAGCCGTTTGCAAAAAATCGGTGAAGATTATGCTCTATCTACTTTGAGAGTTCTGGTGTGAAGAGAATGTGGCTTTCAACAATATTATCAAATGCAGGTATAGACCAGCGATCGACTACTTTGCCTAAAACTGACATTTCTTGAACCAAACGGTCAAATTTATCAGGGGTGAGAGATTGGGGGCCATCCGATAAAGCCTTTGCTGGATTGGGGTGAACTTCAATCATCAACGCATCTGTACCAGCGGCGATCGCAGCCATTGCCATAGATGGAACATATTCAGACCTACCTGTACCGTGACTGGGGTCAATCATAATCGGTAAATGGGTAAGCGATCGCAACACCGGAAGTACAGATAAATCTAAAGTATTGCGGGCATATTTGCCATCAAAGGTTCTGATTCCCCGCTCACAAAGAATTACATTTGGATTTCCTGATGCCAAAATATATTCTGCCGCCATCAGCCACTCGTCAATTGTGGCAGACATCCCCCGCTTCAGCAGCACTGGTTTATCTTGAGCGCCTACCTTTTTGAGCAACGAAAAGTTGTGCATATTCCGCGCCCCAATTTGGATCACATCAGCTACTCTCGCCACTGCTGATAAATCGGCAGCATCCATCAGTTCTGTGATAATACCCAAACCCGTAGCTTCCCGCGCTGCTGCTAACAAATCTAAAGCGCTTTCACCATAACCTTGAAACGCATAAGGTGAAGTGCGAGGTTTGTAGGCTCCGCCACGCAGAAACTGTGCTCCAGCTGCCTTCACCCGCTTTGCTGTCTCCACAATCATCGCTTCATTTTCAACGGAACAAGGCCCAGCTACCACTACAATCGGATGATGTTCGCCGAAGTAGACATTACCGTTAGGCGTAGGTACAACAACCTCGCTAGCTTCTCCATCTCGGAATTCTCGACTAACCCGCTTGAAAGGTTGCTGCACTCGTACTACTTGCTCAATCCAAGGGCTGAACTCCTGAATCTGCAATTTATCGATGCTAGTGGTATCACCAATTAGCCCCAGCACAACTTTATGAGTGCCAACACTTTTTTCTACTGTGACTCCCCAAATGTCACTCAGTTCTTGGCTGATCAGAGTAATTTTCTCAACAGGCGTACCGCTCTTAAGTATGATAATCATCTGTTTTTCCTTGCGTATAGTTACTGGGTGTAATAGAGTCTGTAGGGGCACAGCAATGCTCATACGTGTCAACTTAACGTGAAAGCTTAGTCTGATAAGAAGAGTGAAAATTTTTCGATGTACCACCTAGATTTTGATCCCCCCTAACCCCCCTTAAAAAAGGGGGGAACTAGAATCGAGTGCCCCTTTTTTAAGGGGTTGGGGGATCTAAAAGAACGGGGAATTGAGTGTTTGGGCTTAAGTTGACACCGATGAGCAATGCTGTGCCCGTAGGGCATGTGCATCAAAATGAGAATCGTTATAACTTAGTGGCTAATAGGAGTTAGCGCAAAAATTCCGCAAGTTGTTCTAACTTTGTCCAAGCCGCGCCGCTTTGCAGAATTTCCTTAGCAAGAGCAATACCTTTGACACAACCTGCTAAAACATCCGTTTGCCGATCAATGGCTTCACCAACTTGGAGTGCTAGGGCTGTATTTAAAGCGACTACATCTTGCTGCGCTTGAGTGCCTTTCCCTTGGAGAACTGCCTTTAAGATTTCCGCATTTTCTGGGACATCTCCACCGTGCAAAGCCGCAGTTGGTGCAAAACTCAAACCAAGTTCTTGAGGATTCAGCGTTAGACAACGCACTTTTTTATCTTGGAGTACAGCCAAGTCAGTGACATCTGCCAAACCAGCCTCATCTAAACGTTCCCGTCCGTGGAGGGCGATCGCTTGCTGACATCCCAATTGGGATAAAGCTTGAACAATCTCCTCTAGTAAAAATGGGTCGTTGACACCAATAATTTGCCCTGTCGGTCGCATGGGATTTACTAGCGGGCCGAGCAAATTAAAAACAGTCCGCACTTTTAAAGTTTTTCGTAAAGTAGCGATCGCTTTGAGTGCAGGATGCCAGCCTGGAGCAAACAAAAAGGTGATTCCAACTTCATCCACTGCGGCTTGCACTTTCTCAGGAGTCGCGTTGAGATTTATACCCAAAGCTTCCAACACATCAGCGGAACCAGCCTTGCTAGATGCAGAACGATTCCCATGCTTGGCAACTTTTACCCCTGCGGCTGCGGCAACAAAGGCGACAGCAGTAGAAATATTAAAGGTTGAAGCGCCATCTCCACCAGTTCCACAGGTGTCAATTAGAGGAGTGGGGAGTGAGGGAGTAGGGAAAGAAGATTGGGATTGTAAGACACTGGCCATGCCAACCAATTCTTCGGCGGATATGCCTTTGGCTTGAATTGCGGCTAAAATCGCTCCTGATAGTACATGAGGAATGGCATTTATCAGCCAACCTTGCATCAAATCCGCAGCTTGAGAAACTGTCAACGATTGCCGATTCAGCAACTGTTGCAATAAAGCTGGCCAGTTATAGAACTCAGAAAGGATGAAGATGTTATCGGGTGGAGTTTGAGTTACAGCTATCATATTGGTTATTAGCAAAGGACTAATGACTAATGACTAATGACTTTCGCTACAGTTTGCACATCCTTGTCACCTCTACCAGAACAATTGATGACAATGCGGGGACTGCCTTCTAACTGAGGACAAAGGGTTTCGAGATAAGCGATCGCATGAGCAGTTTCTAAGGCTGGAATAATCCCTTCTAGTTGCGAAAGTCTTTGAAATGCATCTAATGCTTGCTTATCGGTAACGCTGTAATATTCGGCGCGACCAAGATCCTTTAAATAACTATGCTCAGGGCCAACGCCAGGATAATCCAATCCGGCACTAATTGAATGGGCTTCGATGATTTGACCATCATCATCTTGCAGTAAATAGCTCATCGCACCGTGCAATACACCTATTTTTCCTTTTGTCAAGGTAGCAGCGTGCTTTTCTGTATTCACACCTTCACCCGCTGCCTCTACTCCAATTAGGCGAACTGAAGGTTCATTCAGAAACTCATAGAACAAACCGATCGCATTAGAACCTCCACCCACGCAAGCCAGTAGAATATCTGGTAATCCCTCCCATTTCTCCTGGGATTGAGCGCGAGTTTCTACACCAATTACAGCATGGAAATCACGCACGATCATCGGGTAGGGATGGGGCCCGGCAACAGAACCCAGGATGTAATGGGTTGTTTCCACATTCGTCACCCAATCCCTAATTGCTTCAGAAGTTGCATCCTTGAGAGTTCCCGTACCTGCCTCCACTGGATGAACTTCTGCCCCCATCAACTTCATCCGAAACACGTTGAGGGCTTGCCGTTGCATATCGTGGACGCCCATATAAATCACACATTTCAAACCAAACCTCGCACATACAGTTGCAGTAGCTACGCCATGTTGACCTGCACCTGTCTCTGCAATAACCCGTTGCTTGCCCATGCGTTTAGCGAGTAACACTTGAGCTAAAGCATTATTAATTTTGTGAGCGCCTGTATGATTTAAATCTTCACGCTTTAAATAAATTTGTGCCCCCGTGCCATCTGGTCTAGCGTAGTTTGTTGTCAGGCGTTCAGCAAAATATAATGGGCTGGGGCGTCCCACATAATCCCGCAGTAAGTTTTGCAGTTCTGCTTGGAAACTTGGCTCATCGCGATATTGATTAAATGCGGTTTCCAACTCACTTAATGCAGGCATTAAGGTTTCGGGGACGTATTTACCGCCGAATTTTCCAAACCTACCTAAAAAGTCAGGTTGCACGGTCGTAGATGAAATCGTAGTGTTGATATCTTGGATGCTTACCATAGTTGAAAATCCTTTCATGTTCAAGTATTTTTTACTCTTGTTCTAACTTTTTAGAACTTATGCCAGTGAAATCATCTTTGCGTTTGATTTTCCCAGGTTTGGTAGATATAGCCTAGTTCCCTGTGATTCAAAACGTCTATAGGGCGCACCAAATCGTCAGAGTTAAAATTTGGTAATAGCGATAGTAAATCTCCTAACGCCGTAGCTTTCGGGTTAGACATACCGCCGTCCCAAGGCCACATTAGGTTTTTAGGATTGTGTCCATAAGGCTGACTATGACCATCGGGAGGATAAAAATCGCTGCCTTTATGACCGTTGTCTTGCCATTCAGCCCAGAGGCGGTCTGCGTTCGCATGATGCAACCAAAACACTGGGTCATAGGGCGAACTTGGTATATTGCTCATCGTACCCAGACTATTAAACTTTATGGGTGTCGTAGTCGCGTCTATCTGTACCCCACCAACTAAACCATGAATGTAGTTGTGTATGAATCCTCCTGGCGTGACTTTACCCTGCTCATCTACAGAGATAAATCCTTCCAAAGCAGGGCGAAATAGAGAATAATCATTAAGAGCAAGGACACGCTCAATATCTTTTTTGGGCAAAGGGTAATCACTGGCAGGAGGTAGTCGGAGAAAGCGTACAAGTGATGTACCTAAAGATGTTCCGGTATCTGGGTCAATGTTTAATGCTGGATTCATAACCCAGCCATTTGCAGCAGCAAAAGCCCCAGGCACTGGGCCGCCTGTAAAATTCCCCTGATTTGGAATTTTGATAGTTACTCCTTGACCGTTAGAACCAAGAAAGTCATCGTTAAAAATCACATCAAGTGCTTTGGCGTCAGTCCAATCCCAGTATGGCAGGCTAACAGTTGGGTCTACTGCTTGCAAAGCTTGTTCAAATCTGCGGATATATTCTCGATGCCAAGGGAAAAATGCGGCATTTTCATGAGCAAGTTCGTGAACGGAACCATCGGAATGTCCTTTATGGTTATGAATCAAGCGTGTTGCCCCTAAATGTACAGCAACGAATTGGTCGTAAATACTGAGCTTGCTACCTGCGTGAATTATCGTTTTTAAGGTTTTGATAGCTTTAACGAAAGCTATTTTCTCTGCTGATGTCAGGTCAGTTACGTTCTTTCTGACAGCTAGGTGAGCCTGTTTTCCTGGAAAATTGTAATGCCAATGATATTCGTATTGTCTGTGATCAGTGCGATCGTGGGCAAAGACTGTAAGCGCACAGGCGCTAACTATAAGTAGGCTATAAATTAATATTTTGACGGATTTCAGCAGGAGTTTCATTATCTTAATGGAAGCAGGGCGGCATACTTCGACTACTTCGGCTGCGCTCAGTACAAGTGCGCTCAGTAACCAGGGGGGTAGAAAGAGAAATAATTGATACTAATTTGCTACTCCCCAGGTCTGGGGGTGAATTTATCCCACCTCTTGAAGAGATGGACTTTCGCGCCGACTTTCTGTAATGGCTGTTTTAAGTTCTCGACAAAGCTTTTCTACTGCTTGCAATCCTTCAATTGGGCTACCTTCAGCTAACCTTTTAACAAAGGCACTACCAACAATCACCGCATCTGCACCCCATTCCCTTACTTGATGCGCCTGTTCTGGCCCTGAGATGCCAAAACCAACGCCGATGGGTTTATCGGTGGCGCTTTGCAAATCTGTAATTAAATGCTTTACGCGGTCTTGGATTTGAGCGCGGACACCTGTAACGCCTGTAACGCTTACCAGGTAGATAAAACCTTGAGATTGACGAGCGATCGCTTCAATTCTATCTTTAGAACTGGTAGGAGCTACGAGTAAAATTACCTCAATTCCGAAAGATGCAGCAGTCTGTATTAATTCTTCTGCTTCTTCCAAGGGTAAGTCTGGTACTACCAATCCTTGCACCCCAGCAGTAGCAATTTGCGCCAAAAACGACTTAATACCCCGGTACAAAATGGGATTGTAGTAAGTAAATAGAATTATCGGCGCTTTTAAGCTAGGAATCACCATGTGCAACATCTCTAGCACTTGCTCTAATTTCGTGCCTTTTTGCAAAGCGCGGGTTGCTGCTGCTTGAATTACAGGCCCATCTGCTAGAGGATCGGAGTAGGGAACGCCCAACTCGATGAAGTCAGCACCATTGCGATCTAAGATACGTAAAGCCTCGGCAGTGGTTTCTAAGTTAGGGTCGCCTGCTGTGATAAAGGGGATTAAAGCACACTGTTGGCGATCGCGTAAAGTTTGAAAGGAATCGGAGATAGAAGTCATGCTGAAAAATAGTTAATGATTGGTTAAGAGTTTTGGAATAATTAACACTTACTAATTAGCGATGCCCACGCTAAATTTTTTGTTAATGAGTCTTTGATACTGGTGAACGAGTTTTTTAGCCTCGTTAACGAGTCTTTGATACTGGTGAGCGAGTCTTTTAGCTCCGTTAACGAGTCTTTGAACTCCGTCGTCGAGTATTAAAGCTTCATTTTTTTAGGTTGGAGATTCTAGCAATAGGTAATGGTTTATAAAAAGACACAAATTAATCATGAGCGATAAATCATAAACGTTGACTTATACAACCTGTACAACAATCTTGCCGCGCACACCCTCACCGCCTTGCTCAAAGGTTTTATGCGCTTGGGCTACCTGATGAAGTGAAAAAGTCTTACTGACAAGAGTTAATTCATTTACGACATGATACTCCGCATTTGCACCACCACCTTCTTTATCTAGGATCACATAATAAACTTCGTCACCCACCTGAAAATCCCTAGCATTTTCGCCCATTGCCTCTACGACACCGGAAACGTCAAAGCCGAGAATTGCAGGCAGTTTAACCTTTAATCCGAAAACTCCTTGGCGCACCCCGCAGTCGGCTGGGTTGACTGAGGTGGCATAAACCTTGACTAAAACTTCGTTATTCCTTGGTGTTGGTTTATCCACTTCACTTTCTACAAAGACTTCTGGACTTCCGAAGTTTGTGATCACCATCGCTTTCATACAATTGCCTCAAAGCAAAATCAGGAACAGGGAAAGGGTTAAGGGGGAAGGGAAAAGGGAAGAATTATTTTCTCTGATCCCTTAAATGTCCCCTTTACCCATCTTTAGCGAGAAGCCTATTTTCGTAAAGATTCACCCAACCGCCTTAGAAAGGCTTGCTCTAATTTCCTCCTTTTTAAGGAGGGTTAGGGAGGATCAAGTCTTAGCAAACTACGCACAGCTTGCTCTACATCACTTTGTTTAACTAAAGACTCTCCAATCAGAACTGCACGGGCACCAGCTTCAGCGACAAGAGATAAATCAGCAGGTGTATACAGTCCAGACTCGCTGACGACGGTGATATCCAAACTTTGTAATTGTTGTTGGCGCTGTGCTAAAAGTTGCTGTGTTGTTCCTAAATCAAGGGTAAAATCTTCTAGATTGCGATTGTTGATTCCTACTAAACGTAAGTCCTCAAGCTTTAGCACTCGATCCAGTTCAGCTAAGGTATGGACTTCTACCAGTGCATTCATGCCCAAATCGTGAATTACTCGCAAAAAATCTTGGAGTTCTTGATCTGATAAAATGGCGGCAATTAACAATACAGCATCTGCACCCGCTGTCCGCGCTAAATAAATTTGATAAGAGTTAATGATGAACTCCTTGCACAGTAGGGGTAATGCTACTTGCGATCGCACATTAGCAAGATTCTCAAAACTGCCCTGAAAAAACTTTTGGTCAGTCAGCACTGATAAACAAGCTGCACCACCTCGTTCATAAGCTTGAGCAATCGCCACTGCATCAAAATCTGCCCGGATAATCCCCCGGCTAGGTGATGCCTTTTTTACCTCGGCAATTAAGCTCGGTTGGTTGGGATTTTCTTGCAAAGCATTCAGAAAATTTCGCACAGTCGGGGCTGCATTTAACTGTTGTCGCAAAGAAGCTAAAGGCAGTTCTTGCTGCATTTTTGCGACTTCTGTCTTTTTATGCAACACAATTTCTTCAAGAATATCGCGGGGAGGGGCAACTTGGTTAATCATAAACTGCTTATGGGAATGGGGAGGTTAAGAGTTAGGAGTTAAGAGTTAAGAGTTATGAGTTATTAATTATGAGTTATCAATTATGAGTTTTTGAGTTAATAATTTCAGTTCTCCAAACTCCAAACTCCAAACTCCTAACTCCAAACTCCAAACTAACTCCTAACTAATGATTCTACAGTTTGCGTATATGCATACACCACATTTTTAATGATTTGCAGACCGACTTCTCCAGCTAAAGTCATGATTGATTCTGGATGAAACTGAACGGCGGCGATGGGAAGTGTCTGATGTTCAATGCCCATAATTACGTCGTCATCAGAAATCGCTGTTACTTTGAGTTCTTTTGGCAAATCCTGCGGTAGGGCAAACAATGAGTGATATCTACCTACTGCAAAGGATTTCGGTAAGTTTTTGAAGGTTACAGAATCTGAATCGGTGACGAAAATACGTGAGGATTTACCATGTTGAGGATAGTTGAGAATTCCCAATTTTCCATCAAAAGCTTCAACGATGCCTTGTAGTCCTAGACAAACTCCGAAAATTGGAATTTGGCGATGAAGAAGGGCGCCGACAGTCTCTAGAACCCGAAAATCACTTGGTCTACCAGGCCCAGGAGATAAAACAACTAAGTCAGGGCGTTCTGTATCGAATAGCGATTCCGAGAAACCATGACGGAGTGTGGTAACATTTGCACCAGTTTGGCGAATGTAATTAGCTAAGGTATGAACAAATGAGTCTTCATAGTCTATTAATAAGATGCGTTTGCCAGATTTTACACCTGGGATACGTTTACTTGATTTTATAGAACTAGACTGATCAATTTTCTGACTCGCTTGCTTAACACGACGAATCGTCTCAAATAAAGCAGCACCTTTAGTAATTGTTTCTTCTTCTTCTGCTTGGGGTATCGAATCATAAAGGACAGTAGCACCAACTCGCACTTCGGCGATGCAGTCTTTTAATCGAATTGTCCGCAGAATTAATCCAGTATTTAAATTACCATTGAAATTTAAATAGCCAACTGCTCCACCATACCAACGTCGAGCGCTCTTTTCATGCTGTTCAATAAAGTCTATTGCAGCTTTTTTGGGTGCGCCGGTGACTGTAACTGCCCAAGTATGGCTCAAGAATGCATCTAAAGCATCAAATTGCGATCGCAGTGTCCCCTCAACATGATCTACTGTATGAATTAAGTGGCTGTATAATTCAATTTGGCGACGCCCGATAACTCGTACTGAACCAGGTTCACAGATGCGGGATTTGTCATTGCGATCGACATCAGTACACATCGTCAACTCAGCTTCATCTTTGTGTGAGTTGAGTAATTGACGAATTTGCACTGCATCGTCAAGAGCATCTTGTCCGCGGCTAATAGTACCACTAATTGGACAGGTTTCTGTGCGCCTACCTTCAACCCGCACAAACATTTCTGGAGATGCACCAATCAGATATTCTCCACCTAAATTAAAAATAAACCCATAAGGACTAGGATTGATTTCCTTTAAAGTTTCAAATAGTTTGCTGGGTTGGTCTTCATAGGCTTCAAAAAAGTTTTGACTCGGAACTACTTCAAATAAATCGCCTCGGCGGAAGTAATCGAGTGCAACCTCAACTTTTTTGGCATATTCGCCTACTTTATGGTCAGCAGTTTGATTCGGTAGAAGATGTTTTCCACGATAATCAACAGACTCACCTGTTCGGGGAAGATTATTAGTGCTGCCATGCGCTGTTTCAAATTCATATTGTAGACGAAATGCGCGTTGCTGATAGTAGTCAACAACTATCAGTTCATCAGGCAGATAAAGCACCAAATCTCGCTGATCTGTAGGACGTTCTAGACGTTGGGTAATTGGTTCAAACTGGAAAACTAAGTCGTAACCAAAAGCACCGTACAATCCTAAATGCTCGTCTTCTTGACTAGAAAAAATATGTAGGATTTCCCGGACAACAGTAAATACTGAAGGTTGTTTACTCCGTTCTTCTTCAGCAAATAACTCTTTTGCAGGTTTAACAAAGCCGATGAGATAGTTGTTATCTTGGGTAACTTTCTCAAGTTGTTCTGACTTGCATAAGCACTCAAATAGTAATGGTAAAAGTACTCGACCGCGTTCATTTAACGCTATCAAAGTGAAAGAATTTTCCTGTGTAGTTAATTCCAATGGGGGATTGACAAATCCAATAGCCCATCTCTTGTATCTCCCTGGATATTCGTAGCTGCTCCTTAACAAGCCTCCGCGCTGAGAATTTAAGTAGAACAGAATATCTTCAAGGGCAGTATCTATCTTAACTTCGGTGATCGAGCGATAAATACTTACACCACCAAGGGTTTTGTAGGAATGTGAATCAAAAATCATGGGTAATTTATCTGGAATAGTTATTAGTCAATCGTTAGTCGAAAACCATTAATCATTGTTATTAGTTATTTTTTAAACCAGAATCAATTTTGATAATTTGAGGTCAATCTAAACCAACCTATTTTAATCCCTATATTATTTATGAAAATGCAATTAAAAAAATTTTGCTTCTTATTTAAGAGTACTAGACATCAAGTAGACAATACATTGAATAATTTTTAGATTAGGTGTCAATTTATTCGCTTTTTAGACTATTTTTATAGAACATTTACTAACATCACTGTTTAAAATTATCTGCCTCCCTCAAAAGTGGTAGATTATTTCACAACTTCGTAATAAAAAAATGCTTTCCATCAAACTTCTGTGTTCCTCCGCACTTCCCTCAGCGTTCTTACCCTGTGGGAAGGCGAAGCGTCTATGCGTTTAAAATTCAACTCTAAATTTGCCACGAAAAAGAATCCTAAAACTCCCGCAACAGTGATATTGCTTGTTTGTACAAAGACAAATCCACCTCATGAACTTCAATTCCTTTTCCAATGCGTCGTAGCAACGTTAAAGTCAATTCTCCACCCAAATGTTCGCGGAACTCAGTCAAACCCCGGAACAGACAATGAGGATGTTCCAGTTGTGATAACTTCTGGGCTAGTTCTGGCACATACAACGTGAAACCCAACGCCGACAAAGTATTTAGGATCCGTTTCCACTCTGAGCAATCCAGCAGTCCTAATAGATAGGAATAAGTGCTATCCAAAGCGATACCGATCGCAACTGCTTCGCCATGACGCAAGCGATAATCTGTCAAATGCTCCAGTTTATGAGCCGCCCAATGTCCAAAATCTAAGGGACGAGACGAACCCATTTCAAAAGGATCGCCACTGTTGGCAATGTGTTCTAAGTGCAACTGGGCGCAACGATAGATGATCTGTTGCATAGTGTCCATGTCTCGCTGCCCAAGGGCTGCGGTGTGCAAATGGATAAAATCAAAAAAGTTAGCATCCTTAATCAGCGCCACTTTGATTGCTTCTGCGATCCCAGAACGCCAATCGCGATCGTCTAGGGTTGTCAAGAACGCAGAGTCATTTACAACTGCATAAGGTGGCGCAAATGTGCCCAGAAAGTTCTTTTTACCAAAGGCATTGATGCCATTTTTGACTCCAACCCCGGAATCATTTTGTGCTAACACAGTCGTAGGAATGCGGATAAGGCGAATTCCGCGGTGAGCAGTTGCAGCGGCATATCCTACCAAATCCAACATAGCCCCACCCCCGATCGCTAATATGTAGGAGTGGCGACATAATCCGGCTGTTTCAATCAGTTGGTGGATTTGCTCTAATAAAGTAGGATCGTTTTTGGCAGCTTCTCCTCCCGAAATTATCATTGGTTGGGCTGCGATCGCTACTATCTCTGCATAAAACTTGGTATACGCTACTAATTGCTTAACTAATTCAGGTTGATACTGCAATATTCCTGAGTCTACTACTGCTACTACTTTCTTCGGCTTTGTCTCCCCATCCGCAGTAATCACTTGGGCTAAGGTGGGGTTTTTCAACTCAAATAAATTTTGGGTGAAGTAAACCTCGTAGTTGAAACTAACCGAAACACGTTGATGAATTGGTTGCAGATTGAATCTACTTTTTTGCTTGATGTCAACTACCATATTTTTGCTGATATATCTATAAGTTAATATTTGTGTGCATTTGTGGTTTCAAATCTCGTTGAACCGTTTTAGCAGTTATGCTTAAAGGCTGGAGAAAAGTTTTGATTTCATCTTCAAAAAAGCTTTGAGTATTTTCAAATTCTTGAATTAATGCCTCTCTATCTTTCCTCGCCACCAGTTTCGCCAAACGGCTGTAAGTATTAGCTAAAAAGCTAATTGCATCACACCTTTCTTCTGTAGCTAGCATAATATCCACACATAAGTGAGGGTTTTGGGAAAACAAACGTTTAACAATGTCAATTTCTTGACGGTAGTTAGGAGTTGACATTGTTAAGCTCTGCTCTATGTCAATTCTTGCATGTGCCAAGAAAACACCAAGACTAAATCTACAGAAGTGCTGCGTTGCTTGAACAATCACCATCATTTGATCGTGTTCTTCAGGTGTGCAAACAATTAACTCTCCACCTTGACTTTTAATAAAGTCTAATAACCATTGGAATGAATCATCGTTTCGACCTGGGCATATAACCACTTTTTGTCCGAAAAACGATTTGATATTTGGCCCAAACATTGGGTGTAAGCCCATGACTGGGCCTGAATGGTGTTCGAGCATTGCTTGAGTTGCCTGAGTCTTTACGCTTGTGATGTCACACAAAGCTGTATTTGGGACAAGGTATTTAGCTGCACGCTTGATAACATCAACTGTATATTCAATGGGAACGCTTACTAAGACTAATTCTGCCTGACTCAACAGTTGATCTGCATACTCCCAATCCTCGGATTCGAGAACGCTAACATTGTGACCTACTAGCGAAAGTTGCTCTTTAAATAATCTTCCCATTCTGCCATGTCCACCGATGATCGTAATTTGTCGGGGCCTGACATGATTTGTTGCAGATTTAGGAATCAGAGTTGCATGACAACTCTTGAGCACACTTGCCCAAACCGACTCAGGAATACCAGCTTCAGCAAGTAGGGGAGCCACATCAGCCAGTTGTTCATCTAAAGAAGGAAATTCTGATGCTGCTAATAATGATAGGCGATCGCTCAGTAGGGCGATCAAGCTTTGGTCAGTTTTTTTAAGCTGATCTGAATCAGAGGATTTCAAAGACATTTTTCTTGTCCCCAATTTTCAAATATCAACAAGTGATTCTTTAGAACTCATTTCGGGCAAGATATCCAAAGTTGTTGCTCCTTTGGCAATCACATCACAAAATAACTCTTCATACCGATCTAGCGCTTGCTCAAAGGAATAGTTTTCTACCGCAAACTTTCTGCCTTTGCGCCCTAATTGCGCTGCTAGTTCCGGCTGATTATATAAATCCAATACCGCAGCGGCCAGAGCATCTGCTGACTCTGGCTCAACAATAATGCCGCCGCCACTTTCTTTGATAGCTTTGGCAGCAGTCCCAGCGGCGGGAACTGAACCGACAATTGGGCGACCACTGGCTAACAGTAGTGGTATTTTAGAAGGCATATTGAAGGAAATCACATTGCACTTTTGCACAATCAACCCGACATCAGCAGCTACCAACATTTGCGGTAGCTTTTCTCGCGGTTGCAATGGTAAAAGCAAAACGTTATCTGCCCCACAAGCAAGACAATGTTTTTGCAACCTTTCAAGAGCTTGGGATTCGCCTGCGATCGCAAAGACAATATCATTAATATGACGCAAGCGAGCTGCTGCTTCTACTACTGTCTCTAAACCTTGCGTCAGAGCAATATTACCTGAATAAAGCACTACAAATTTACCATCCAGTTGATGGGTAGCTCTCCAAGAGTTATTCTCCGGCGGTAAAGGGCGGATAAAATTTAGATTCACCCAATTTGGAATGCAGGCAATTTTATGAGCAGGTACACCTTTATTTATTAAATTATCCACAAAGCCATCGGCAATCACGCTAATGGTATGTGCAGTTCGGTAGGCAAATTTTTCTAAGGCTTCCAGAGCTAGAATCATCAACTTATTTTTAATTAACCCAACACGCACAGCAGCTTCCGGAAGGATATCTTGCACATTCAGCACTATTGGGCAGTTGTATAGCCAACCTATTAAGGTTGCAGGTAAGCAAACTAGTAACGGCGGCACTGTTGAGAGAATCACATCAGGTCGCTGGCCCCTGAGAGCTTGTGGCAAACTCGTAAAGACAAAGCTCAACTCTAACAGTAGCCGATCTACAAGGTTAGGTTTAGACTTAATCCGCAGGTAACTACGCTGAATGGTAACACCATTTTTCTGTTCAGTAACGTATAACTTACCTCGATATCCATCGTAAATCTGACGCTGAGGATAGTTAGGCATACCTGTGATTACCCGCACTTGATGCCCTCGCTTCACTAGCCCTTCTGCTAGTTCAGTCATCAAAGGTGCAATACCAATTGGCTCTGGATGATAGTTGTATGAATAAATCAGAATCTGCATGAGCTGTTAATGTCCTGGAAGCACCTTGATAATGTTGGCTTTGTTGGGTTACCCAGTTTTTATCTCCCTTGTTTTGAAAATTTCTTAGGGGAGCCACTAGGGTGTGTTACCGCGAAGCGTAACGCACCAAAATTATTGAGATGGTGCGTTATACCCTTGGCTAACCCACCCTACGAAACTGTTACTCAAGCATCAAAACTCAGCACTGTTTTTGCAGTTCCTTCTCTAAACTGAAGACTGGCTTTTGTTGCCCACGTTTCCGCAATGTGACGGTAGCAGCTCCAAATCCAAGCAATGCTAAACCCAATAGTGAACTAGGTTCAGGCACTTGCTTTCTACCCTCTACGTTTAACACTTGGACACGACCTTGGAAGAAATCGCCCACATAAAGCTTGCCATTTTTGTAGCTTGTGCCACCCGTCCAGTTAAATTTGCCGGGAGTGAGGTCGAGGGGATTGCCAAATGGGGGGTCAGTTAATCCTGGAGGTGGGACTGGTTTGCCTGATGCATCCAGGGCTGGTTGACCGTAGGAAGTCAAGAATTTACCGTTTTTATCAAATACCTGAACGCGGCTGTTGACAGAATCAGCTACATAAACATTCTCTTGGTCGTCCACTTCGATGCCAATTGGGTGAATAAGCTGTCCAGGTCCGCTACCTGCTGAACCAAATGTGTACAGAGGTTTACCATTTGGATCGAGTACTTGAACGCGGTTGTTATATTGGTCTGCTACAAAGATATTTCCACTGACTGGGGAAATTCTTACACCTGCTACACCTTGAGTTTCTCCAAGTGCAGTGCCCACAGTGCCACCAATGACACCAATTTGCTTTCCGTCAGGTGTGAACTTAAGGATCCTTTCGCCGTTAAAATCACCTACGTAAACGTTGCCAGCTTTATCAAATGTTACACCAGATGGTCCAAAGAAAAGCCTACCTGGGATGAGACCGGTAAAATCTCCATTTGCAAAGGATCTAATAAAGTTACCCTGAGAATCGAATTGATTCACGCGGTTATTGTGAACATCACCTGCGTACAAATCCCCTGTTACGGGATTAAAGTCTACAGTTGTTGGCTCATCAAACTGTCCGGGTCCTGTGCCGCCGGAGCCAATTGCTCCAATATACTGACCGCTTGGACTAAATTTTTCAATGTTGTCACCGAAGTTGTAGTTAGGAGTACCATCCGGGTTAACACCGCGTCCGTTAGCTATGTAGGTGTTCCCTTGCTTATCCACCGTTATGCCTTGGGGAACAAACAGCTGTCCAGGCCCGAAGCCGGGACTGCCGATACTTGTGTCGTAAGTTAATGTTACAGCCTTGGCTTGGGCGGCCGTTGCCAGCACCATGAATCCAGTACCGAGAATGCCGATTGACAAATTTTTGACTAATCCCATGAGTTTTAAGTCCTGGTTGTATGAGTTATACTCTTTCCTAGACTAATTTTGTTCCCAGTCCCAGTTTGGGAACCCGGAAATTTGGGCTGCTGCCTCTTGTTTGAAATGCAACTTTCTGTGTGAGGCAGCAGCCTATTTTGTAAGCATTCCCTGACAGAGCCAGGGAAAGAGGAATTAGACAGTCTCTGCTTTGGCTAGCAACTCTTCACCCAACTTTCCTTGGCGTTTGCGCTTGGCGCGAGCAGCAGTTGCACCTACACCAGCAAGTGCTAATAAGCCAACTATTGAACCTGGTTCGGGGACTACTTTTGTAACGATACCATCCACCCGAACAACCTCCCCTCGTCCTTTGCCGACACCCTGATTGGTAATATAAATCTTGCCGTCAGGGCCAATAGCAATTCCATCAGCCGAATCTAGCCCTTGACCTGCTGCAACAAGTGTTGTGCGAGTGCCATCAGGAGCAACTTCGATCAGAGAACCGGGTAGATCTGTGATGTCACCCCCTAACTGGGACTTGTCGCTGAACTGTAAGACGAACAAATCACCCTTCTGATCAAAAGTTAGGTCTGTGATGTGCGTAAACCCATTCAGAAAAACTTCTGGTTTCATATCTTTGCCAATGCGGAAAATCTGTGATTTCCCTGCTGGATAAGGAAAACCAGTATATTCGCCAACGTACAAAGCTCCATCGGGACCAATTGCGCCACCTGTGGGTACTGCTTGAATTGCTATTTTTCCTCCTGGAAGCTCATCTAATAGCCCAGGAGGTAATTTTAATCCTGGTGGCAAGGCGGAGTTACTAATGATGGTTTTAGGAATTGCGATCGCCTCAGACTTACTTCCATCAAGTTTAATTTTGTAAGCAGCGTTCCCGCCCCCATCAACGACATAAGCATTATCGCCATTAATAGTCAGATCATAGGGATTGGTAACCACATCCCCTTTGTCTGGATTTTTGGTGATTTCATTCTTGGCAAAGTCAAAAATACTCTTGATAGCTCCCGTCTTCAAGTCAACTTTGTACAGTTGTGCTAAAAGTGGGGTATTCAGTACTTTATCGGCTGTTGATGGCGGAAAACTACCAAGTTGATTTTGTGGGATAGGGGATTGAGTACCTAGTTTAAATGTTTCTGAATCACGGTTTCCTGGATAACCAGCATACCCAGTCAGAAGATAAGCATTTCCTTTAGAGTCGAATTCCACGTCTTCAATACCGGCCCCTTGATTGCCAGTGGGTTGTTCTGCTAGAGACTCAAAGTTATTAAGTAGACGCTGTGTGGTGCCGTCTGGTGAAACTTTGACCAGTGAACTAGTGTTACCAGCACAGATAGGCTGAAACAGCGTACTCGGAGATGGTTGGCAATTTCCGTTTCCTCCGATACCTGGCTCTGCTACGTAGAGACTGCCGTCAGGGCCAAAGCTAACACCCCGTGCATTACTGACTCCTTCGACTATTGGCTTTAAGCTTACAGCTTGTGCAGACAGTGTTCCACAAATAGCGGTAAAACAAAATGTAAGAGATGTAAGAGCAAATGATTTGAGTTTCATACCTTTGGAGATTGAGAGTTAAGTAATTTGTTTGTGGAAACTTTTATGGTTTTAAAGACAAGGAATCCTAGTCTTTGAGAAACGCAGGGTAGACAATGCCCTTGTTGAGAGGCACTGATATTGGTTTGAAACTCTTTACTTGAGCGTCACAACTCTATCTATGAGTGGTTGGGTAGTTCTCTTCTTGTGCAACCAACCAACGCCCAAAGCACCGATCGCTAATACGCCTAAAGCAGAATCAGGTTCAGGGACAGACTTGATATTTTCAATTTTGAGAACTTGTCCATGTCCTGGGCTATCGCCTCGGTTTGTGACGTATACTGCACCATCAGAACCAATAGTCAGGGCGCTAGGTGACTCTAATCCATTGCCACTCAGAAGAGTTGTGCGTGTCCCATCGGTAGCAATTTTGATTACAGAACCATCAAGATTACCCTTCCAGGCTGACTGATTGGCGTACTGCAAAGCATATAAATTGCCCGTAGTATCAAATGCCAAGTCTGTGAGTTGGGTAAAACCATCTGCAAAGACTGTTGGCTTGCCATCAGCACCAACTCGATAGATTTTTGCCCCACCTTCTGGAAAGGGAAAACCAGTAAATTGACTGATATAATAAGCACCATCAGGCCCTTTTGCCACATTTGAGGGTACTGGTTGAGTTGCAAACTGCGATCGCGGCTGTTCATTTTCAGATGGCACCTGTGCAGGTTCATTGGATGGGGTATCGTCAGGTGGAAAGACTGGATTAGTTAATATGTCTTGGGAAAATGTGGTAATAGCTTGCAAATTACTTTTATCAGTATTCACACTTAGCAAGTCGTTTGCGCCTGCATCAGCTACAACCAATTTATTGCCATTTATTACGAAACCCAAGGGATTGCTATCCACATCAGCACCATCGGGATTGTTGGCGAGTTCATAGTTAGCTAAATCAGCAACACTCGTCCAGGAATTGGTCTTAAAGTTGGGAGCGATAATTTTACCGAGGTCAGTGTTACCTAAATTGCGATCGCGAAAGGCTGGATTAGCCCCATACCCAATCAGAACATAAGGTTTACCTGTAGCATCAAATTGGATATCACGAGGGCCAGCGCCTCCAGTACCATCTGGTAATGCTAAGGAAGGCAGTCCTGTAAGTATCCGCTCGGTCTTACCATTCTCAATTTTGGTAACTGCACCACTTGTGCCATAGCATAAAGAATCGCCTTGACCACTTGGTGGTGGAACACAAGCTCCACTTCCCCCTATTCCCGCCTCTGTAACATAGAGATTTCCATCAGGGCCAAAGCTCAGACCACCGGCATTATATAGACCGTCGGCAATTACCGAAAATGATGTAGCTGACGCAGCTTTCATTCCAGAAAAAGCGGCAACACAAAAAGTGAGGAAAGTAATAGTAAGTTGTTTCAGTTTCATGTGTTGCAATGTTGCTTCTTAGCCCTTTAACTAGTTACTAGCCACTAGTGAATCTTGAGTTTTTGGTAGATAGCTCATTCCCCGATCAAATGATTTCAGATTGCCAGCTTTGGCTTCGAGCAAACGTTTGATATTCATGCTCTCAGCCCCAAAATCTTCAATTTGAAGTTTGCCGTGGGTGACAGATCCATCTGTTTTCCAGAATGTGATCCGATGCAGAATAAAACCAGGAGCTTCCGGATCAGCGAAAGCATAGGCAGTTGGAATAAGTAGCGCTACAGAACGCTGATAATATTCGTAGTCTGGATAAAAGTGTTCTTGTTCAACCAAGTAGTATTTACTCAGACTATGAACTCGCACAGAAACTTTTACCTTCTGGTCATATTCATCTTTGAATTCACCTGATTTCAGACCAATCTCGCCATTTGGTCGGAGTAAATGTGCCCACTCATCTATATTTCGTAAGTCTTTTAAGTATTCAATGCCAATTTCAATTGGGGCATCAACATAGATGGTGTCTGTATCAATAAAGTGGCTTCCTTTGGCTGCTGCGGTAAGACCAGCCTTGCGTTCCAAATTACCTTTGAGAGAACGACATTCAGAAGTGTGTACTGTATGAATTCCCTGCATAATCATCTGAGTCTGCCGTTTTGGATCGACAAAGCTCAACCAGTGAAAGTACACGCCTTTTTCATCTGTCCCCGGCTCGATGTAGTCTGTAGGAAACAACAAGACAGGGTAAACCTGAAAATATTTCTGATACTCTAATCCGCAGTGCCACTCAATGCCATAAAACAGCGGATTTTCTAGCTTTTTAACATGATAGTAAAGATTTTTGTGATAACCAGATGCAGTTCCGAGCCAAGTATCTTCGTCAATTTGCTCTTTCATCCGGCTATAAAGCGTCCATTCGTCCAAGTTCTTTAAACTACAAAGGTAGTCAAAGGCGCTCTCTGGTGAAGTAGCAATGTAAGCTGATGTCGCAAAGGTATTTTTTTCCACTTATCACTCCTTAAGATAATAATAATTAAGCTGCAAGCGCCTCAATCTTGCTTCGTTTAACGCTCTGAATGCGGTCTTCTGCTAATCTTTTAGCAGCGTCGTTGGTAGTAATTCCCTGCTGTTTAGCAATATCGAAAATTGCTGATAGCGTGTCATAAATGTTATGCACTTGCTTGAAAGCTTTTTCTTCGTCATAACCAATCATTTCGTTGTAAACATTGATTAGCCCTCCGGCATTAATTACATAATCAGGGCTGTAAATAATCCCTTTTTTGGCAAGCATTTGACTATGTAGATGCTCATTCTCCAATTGATTATTAGCTGCACCAGCAATAATGTGAGCTTTTAGGAAAGGAATTGTATAACTATTCAGAATTCCTCCTAAAGCACAAGGAGCAAATATATCTACATCAAGAGCATAAATTTCGTTTGGTTCTACAATAGTTGCACCAAAAAGTCGTCTTACCTCTTCTGCTTTGGCTGGATTTACATCGCTAACAAAAAGCTTGACATTATGCTCATGTAAGTGCCGACAAAGATTTTTACCTACATTTCCTAAACCTTGAACTGCGACTTTCATGCCATCAAGTCTTTTGCTCTGCCAACGAGACTCCACAGCGGCTTGAATTCCGAGAAAAACTCCTAGTGATGTTATGGGAGCAGGCCCACCAGATTTTTCTGAGACGCCAACAACATATTTAGTTTCTTGACTGATTGTCCGGACATCATCAGGAGTAATATTGACATCTTGTCCGGTAATAAAACGTCCATTCAGGCTATCAACAAAACGTCCGTAAGCTCTCAACAAATCATCTGTTTTATTTTCCGGATTAGCGATAATGACTGCTTTTCCGCCACCAGCCGGAATGTTGGCACAGGCAGCTTTATAT
This sequence comes from Nostoc sp., assembly GCF_036917615.1. Taxonomy (GTDB): domain Bacteria; phylum Cyanobacteriota; class Cyanobacteriia; order Cyanobacteriales; family Nostocaceae; genus Nostoc. The sequence goes on along the minus strand of NZ_JBALCZ010000031.1, from coordinate 261,922 downwards.
GTCATACCACGACTGAGACGAAGCGCGTCTTTTAAAGCAGTTTCTTCGTTGACATAAGGCAATAGTCTTGTAGCTCCCATTGCTGGGCCCAAGCTCGTGTCATGGATGGCAATAATTGCCTTAATTTCGGGATTTTTACCATGACAAAAGAGAACTTGTTCGTGACCCATTTCTCTAACAGTTTCAAATAGCAGCATCTTGACCTCTCGATATTGATTGGGATTGGTTAGAGAATTGGTTAGAGAAAGTAATGACCATTAAAAAATGTAAAGATATAGACACAAAAACAACCTCAAATATTAAGATTGGATGAAGTAAGAATAAAGTAACGTTCAAAAAGCAAAAATTTGAACTTCCAGTTTTAGCGGGGTAGTTGTTGGCTGGAAGAGAATTTTTGTAGCTTCTAAATTCGTACTTTATCCTTTGGTAGATGGACAAAAAGTGCGGATATATTAATCCGAATCTATGTTGCAAAGTCCGCTTGATTCAGGTGTCTTAGTGTTTAGAACAATTGAATGAGATTGCAAGTTTTTAAAATCAAACCATTGGAAATGAAACTTGCTTAACTGGACTTTTAGCCGGACTTGATTTGACTCCTTGTGCTGCCAAACTTTTATTACGTCCACCAGAAGGTGCTGGTCGATCAGCGTCAATCACTACATCAATTAGAAAGGGAACAGTTGAAGCGATCGCTTGTTCTAATGCTGGTTCAATATCTGACTCTCTGACGACTACGATCGCTTCTGCTCCCATACCGCGAGCAATCATGGCGAAGTTTGTTGGTGGAATCGTTGCGTCTGCACCCTTTAATCCCAATATTTTCATCCCTTGATGACACATGTTGTAACGCGCGTCGTTGAGTACAATCCAGACGGCGGGGATTTTGTGTTTCACAGCTGTGCTGATTTCGTTATTCATCAGCATTGCCCCATCGCCAACAATACCTACAGCCTTGCCATTGTTCGCCAGCGCTGCACCCAACACTCCTGTGACGGCGTGACCCATTGCCCCGACTCCGGTGCTGACTCGGTAACGATTGGCTTGGGCAAATTGCAGTAGATGAGTTGACCAAGTAAAGGAGTTACCGCACTCTGCCATGACTACGGCATCGCTACCCTCAACAATTATTTTTTGAATTGCTGCCATCAATACTTCTGGTCGCACTGGATAATCTACGTCTGGAGCCGGTTCAATTGGTTTGTGTTCTGGACGAGGTAGGGAGATTGTGGAACGAGGAGCATCTGGTAATTGCTGCAACAACTCTTGCACAAAGGCTTTGATCTCAGACCGAACCCCGAAAGTTTCAACGTGTGGATACGCCACTCCTGGTACTTCTGGGTCAATATCTACATGCACAAAACCTCCTTTTGGAACTAGCGCCGGACTCCAGAAGGAAGTTGGTTCACTAAGGCGGCTTCCCAATACGAGTGTGCGTAGTGGAGGTTGCTGTTCCATATAAGTTAAGACGGAAGCATGACCGCCTAAACCTGTAACACCCACAAACTGGGGATGATCTTCGGGGAAGATACCTTTACCACGGGGTGAACACATGACGGCTGCTCCAGTTTTCTCAGCAAGTTGGCGGATTTCGTCTGCCGCGTCACGCGCACCGAAACCAACCCAGATGGCAAAGGGGCCAGATGATAATAACTCTACAGATTTAGCGATCGCTTCTTTTGAAGCAGTCATCGCAAACGGAGAAACATCTAGTTGGGGTAAAGCTATATCCTCAACGAAACTTGTCTGCACACTGGTGGGAATACTCAAATGGGCAACAAATCCGCCTGGTTGCGCCAAAGCCAGAGCCAGTTTGCGGAAAATCTGCGGGAGTTGAGCCGCAGATTCAATAGTGATTGCATAGTTGAATAGCGCTCCTGAGGTAAAAATTCCCCCACTGGGCAATGTGTAAGTGCTGGTTTCTTGAATTGCCCAGCGTCCACGCTGCGGTGCTGAGGTGCAAGCCGACAGCAAAATCACCTTTGCACCTTCACCACGAGCCGCAAATAATCCGGTGAGGGCGTTGGTGATCCCTGGCCCGGCTGTGGTAAAAACTACAGTAGGGCGATCACTAGCAAAGTATGCTTCAGTCGCTGCAAATGCTGCTCCTGCTTCATGGCGGAAGTTCAACACCTCTATACTGCTATTCGACAGCGCACCCCAAAGGCTTGCCATCGCACCGCCTGCGACACCAAAAGCGTAGCTTACTCCCAAATTTTCCAACATCTGAGCGATCGCATCGGCAACTGAGAGCGTTGGGGCTGTTTCGTTGGCTAAAAAAGGCTGAATTCCCCTGTTATTCTTCGATTCATCAAGCGTACGGGAGTCAGGAATAGATTCTACACCGCTGTGTGCTGGAAATTCCTTGTATGGCTCAGTGGTGATTAGAGGAGAGTTTGAACCAGTATAGTTTTGACTCATTGGTTTCACGTAATTACAGAAAGTTACACAAAGGCTTTTTAGTTTATAATCATAGCGGTAGCAATATTTAATACAAACAACTCTGTTGCTTTTACAGCTATGACCTAGTTTTATCGATTGTAGAAACGGTTAATCGCTGCTAATTGATGGTTGTGAGCGCACTACCAAAAATTTTTGAAAAGCATACAGCAATCAAGACTGTGCTTCTTGTGATCAGAATAAAGGAGATAAATACTGTTGTGCAATCAAAAATCTTTTGATGGGGATGTCAAATTTTTCGCTGTTATTGTGATGACAACAGTACTTATGTAAGTTGGCGGCGAAAAACTAAATTATGTAAAGGTATATAAACTAGCAACTAACCTGAATTCAAGTACATCTGAGAATCTTTACATAGCTTGATTATAGTTAGCTTTAATAGCACCGATATACTTACTAAACCGCTTGGTGAGGTTCTTAACTTGTGAGAGTTACTATGATGAAAACTTATTTGCAATGAAAAATATTTTGATTGGGGTGTCAATTCTTTCGCTTTTATCGTGATTGCGACATTTCCAACTTAGTCACTTTCAACTGGAGTTTAGACTAAAAGTCAGCGATCACTACTAATACCAAGTTGCCAAAGTTAGTATTGTTTAGCATCTAAGCGCTGCTGGAGTAGCTTTCAAGCAAATAATACTATCTATAGCAATCCGATTTTATTCCTGAACTTACTTGCGTAGAGAGGCAATAGGCACTCTTGCAAGAAGCAAAAGGAAAGAAAGCAAAGCTCTTTGAGTTGTACTGAGTCTTGTTCAAAAATCAAAGAGGAATCCTATATCACAACTTGGTATAAGACACATCACCAAATTTATAATAGAAAATCTTTTGATATAGTTGTCAATTCTTTTGCTTTATGACTTAAACAACTGTTATATTTTTTTGTCAAGCTTATTTAGGGAAGCCAGCCCCATAATCACACAGTCTGGTCTTATCCTAAGTGATTCAATAGGAATGAATGACTTTTTGTTACACATTTATTGTTAATTTATACTTGCTATATAAATAAAGCGTTTCTTTGTGAAAAAATAAACATAATACTATACCTAATAATATACGTATTTATTTAATATTAATGTACTCCTTTAGACGGATGACCAAGCATATTTCTCTATAGTTGAATTACTGAAAGAGTAAGTTAAGATAAATTAAAAAAATAAATTAATGAGTAAAATTATGCTCATTAAAGCCAAGCCCAGCACTGCAAATTTATTTATGTTGAGAATCAAACGACTTTACATCAATAGTTCGCCAAAGTCCTTGGTGCAGGAAAGGTTAAAAGATAAAAATTTTTATTCTTTAACCTTTCCTTAGTCGAAACCCAGCAATTTTAGGTTGGGGAACCATTAGTTATCTGGTGCAGCACTAGTTTAAATTTAAAATATTTTTTCTACTTATAGATTAAGAGTTTAAAACTCTTAATCTATAAGGTCTATTGACTAATCGGAATTTGGTTTGTCTAAGTTTTGTGTTGTCATAAAAGCTGTTTAAGTTAAAAATAAATTCTAAATATTTAGTTTTTTTTAGGAAAATTTAGTTCAATAATTCCCTTTTTATTGATATGATAAGTTATGTTAAGTTAGTAATGATTTTTGAATTCACTAACTAATTTTATTCTTTAACAGCATAAAAATGCAACAAAGATTTTAATAAGTTATGAGTATTAACTCATTAATGGCTATCGTGTTGATTGATTACCAGGAGGAATTAGGAATATGAATTCTGGCGAATATACATTAGCTACATCAAGCAATCAATGGGCGCTACAACCAGAAGTAGAGATGAAGTTTGCTCACTTCCTAATAAATCAGGCTGTAGATGCTGCCTTCTGTTTAGGAGCAAACGCGCAGTTTCTTTATGTCAACGATGCTACTTGCCTGATGACTGAGTATTCCCGTGAGGAATTACTTTCTATGAGGCTGCATGATATAGATGTAGACTTTTCTCTACACAATTGGTTAGATATTAGCTCACAGGGTTTCCTTACTTTTAAATCTCGCTACCGGACAAAAGGAGGTCGGATCTTTCTAGTAGAAATATCCATTAGCCATGTAAAACACCAAGATATGGAATTTGGCTGTGCCTTCGCTCGTGAGAAAACTGATGAAATAGTAGAACTGAGCGTGCAAAAGTGGACTGATGAATTAAGGGATGCTAAAGACAATTTGCAACAGGAATTTTCTGAACTTAAGGCAAAAGAAGTAGAATTAGAGACATCTCTTTCTTTACTTCGTTCTACTCTCGAATCTACTGCTATTGGTATTGTCGCAGTTAACTTTGAGGGAGATATTCTGAGCTTGAATCAGAAATTTGTGGATATGTGGCAGATCCCGGCGTCCCTAATACTATCCAAGAAATGTCCTCGATGTAAAGCCTTTTTTGAGAACCAACTTAAAGACCCACAAGCCTTTAGTCGGCTGATTTGGGAGGTGTCTAGCCAATCTGATTTCGAGAGCTACGACATTCTGGAGTTGAAAGATGGGAGAGTTTTTGCACACTACTCTAAACCTCAGTGGCTCGAAGGCAAAATTATTGGTAGAGTGTGGAGTATTTGGGACATTACTGAATCGAAACGGACTGAAGAAGCATTAGGGTTGAACGCAGCTAGATTTCGGACTTTAGCAGAAACGACAGATGCCAGCACTTTTCTGATTCAAGGCACGCGACTTTGCTACATAAATCCAGCAGTAGAAAAACTCACTGGCTATACAACCGAGGAACTGCTAACAGGCTTTGATCTTCGCCGACTGATTAAAAGTAAAAAACGTAGGCAGGTACGCAACCAAGGTCAAGCAGCTAACTTTGAATATCAGGAGATAAATATTTTGACAAAAAATGGCACGGAGCGCTGGCTAGCCTGCGCGGTTGCCATGCTAGATGGAGTGCTGGATTTTGGAGGAAACCCAGTCGAACTGGTTGCAGGCATCGATATTACCGATTACAAATATGCAGAATTAGGTCTTAACCAAGCTTTAGAACAAGCAAAACAACTTAGCGAACTTAGAGCGCGTTTTCTTTCTATGGTCTGCCATCAATTCCGGACTCCGCTAAATATTGTTTCATTTTCTAATAGCTTACTAAAGGAAGAAGTAGACAAACGTACACAGAAAAAAATACAACCATTACTCGATCACATTCAAAAAGCCACTGAACAACTTGGCCAGATGTTGGATGATATTTTGTTCTTCTCTAAAGCAGAATCAGCAAAAATAGACTTTGAGCCAAAACCGCTTGATTTAGTTCAGTTTTGTAATGATTTAGTTGCACAAATGCAGATGAGTGTTAGCCAAATTACGATTAATTTTGTAAGTCAACATAAGTCTCGAATAGCCTGTATAGATGAAAAACTGTTAGAGCCTATTTTGAAAAATTTGCTCGACAATGCAATCAAGTATTCACCCTCACACATAGCAATTGATTTGAAACTCTCTTGCCAAAATGAGAAAGTAATTTTCCAGGTCAAAGATATGGGTATCGGTATTCCATTAGTAGATCAACAAAGAATATTTGAGCCATTTTACCGTGGTAGTAATATTGATCATATACCTGGTACTGGACTAGGACTATCGATTCTTAAAACCCTTCTAGATTTACATCACGGTCAAGTCTCTGTAGAAAGTCAAATTAGTGTGGGCAGTACATTTACTGTGATGTTGCCATTAATCAAATCAGAGTTGACTAATTCCGAGTTATGAGTGTTGAAATGAAGAAAGTTGTTAATTAAAAACTTAACGCTCATAACTCTCGGAACGAAGTAATTAATCTCATGCCTATTTACATACTCACCAAAGAGTCTAGTAAGCAGCTTCTGCAACAAGTTATGGTAATAGAAAGTCATGTCCAAATCGTCAAAGAAAATTCTCGTCATTGAAGATGATAACGTTACCCGCAATCTTTATTTAAAGGGTCTTGAGGCTAAAGGTTTTGATACGATAGGTGCTGATAACGGTCTTGCTGGTATCCAAAAAGCACAAGAGCGTATACCCGACTTAGTGATTTGCGATATCACGATGCCCGATATGGATGGTTATAACGTTTTAACTACACTACGCCAAGATCCTCTTACAGCAATTATTCCCTTCATTTTTTTGACTGGCAGTACTACCAGAGCAGATGTTCGCAAAGCTATGGAATTGGGAGCAGACGACTATGTTACCAAACCCTCTACATTAGACGAATTGCTCAGAGCGATCACTACTCGCTTGCAAAAGCAAGCTACTCTCCAATATTGGTGCACTATTCAATTCGAGAAAGCTCCAAAATCACCATTTGCAGCTAATACTACAGCAAGCACTGTAGGTGTTGCCGTTGCCGTTGCCGTTGCCGAAGCCTCTGGTAGAGAAGCCATCATCCCTGATTCGTCAATCTTTCCCTGCATTCCGCAATTAAAAGAAGTTTTCGACTTTATCGAAGCCCATTATCATCAAGGAATTACTTTGTGTGATGTGGCTGTTGCAGTTGGTTACTCACCTGCTTACTTAACTAATCGAGTCGCAAAGCAGACAGGAGAGACTGTAAACTGCTGGATTGTCAAACGCCGGATGGCGGGAGCTCGTTCTTTACTCCAAAATAATAATGAGACAGTCGAGAAGATAGCGAAAGCATTGGGTTATCAGGATGTGTCTCATTTCTCCCGCCAGTTTCGCCAACATCACGGTTTACCTCCCCAGGCTTGGCGCAAAGAGCATCAACTTGGGGAGCAAAAACAGGTGACACTTTGGTAAAAGTGTTAACATCAAACCCTAAGAAACATAACCCCTCTAGCCCCGATTCCCGCACTTCGTGCCGCTGCGCGAACGTAGGAAATGGAGGTTTCAAAGCCTCTGGGGAATGGGGGACTCGGTGCCCCCTCTGGGGATTGTGGAAAGAGGAATGGAAGCGGGGTTCTTCGGAAAAGTTTGCGAATTTTCAAATATTCTCTCAGAAGGCGACCGAGTTACCCAATTCAAATAAATAGTTGCGTAAACTCATATATTAAATCCACCCTGCCCTTACGTAACATGGCTGGATCTAATCTTTCAGTAGTGTTGCAAGTCATCAAGACAACTAACCGTTGCTGCATCTGAATACCAGAGTCATCAATTACACTCTGATACAAAGTGCCATCCAGCAAACTCAGAATGTGTTCGGTTTTGTTATTATATTGCGCTACCTCGGAAGCACGATTTTGCGCTAGATTATCAGCTTCGTTAATAACGATACAAATACGCTCTATGTAAGTCGGTGGGACAAAGTTAGCGATCGCATCATGATCTAAAATAAAAATTACATACCCTAAAGGTACAAGAATTTCTTTTGCTACTGCCTGTGTCCAGACTGTTTTACCTGTACCTGGTTGCCCATGTACAACAACCGCTAACTGGTTTTGATTAAGAATCGCTTGCTGTACAGAATCAGTAAAGTTTTGGATATCTGCGGGAAATGTGCGAATGGGAAATTGACTATGAACTTTGCCGACACGACTTTGATATCCACTCAGCATAATTGCTAAGTCGTAAGTCGCTTTGTTAATTAGTGGCGCGAGATTTTTCGCCATTAAACTATATTGTCGTCGTCCGCGATCGTAGGGATCAATTTGCAACCAAACGTCAGACTTCGACCAGTAAGCATAAACAGTATTGATAACGTCTAAGCGTTCCCAACTCACAAATTTATCTGTAGGAAAATAAAAATCTCTTTCTAAGTAATACTGGGTAATAATGTCGGGACTACCCAACACATGTAAAACTCGCAGTACAGTAATTTCTTGCAGTCGGTTAAGAACATAATCAATGGGAATGCTACTACGACTTACAAATTGGACGATGGGCGTTTCCGTACTCAAAACATCTTTGTAGCGATGATCTGGTGATTGAGGATCTGGCGTGATGTAATTCCAAAACTTTTCAACTTCGTAGCGGGTATTATCAGATACAACACTTAATAAATTAGCCCACCAAGCATAATTATTTCGTCCTAAAATATCAGCAACATTACTTGCTAAATTCAAACTTTTTTGACTTAATTCGCGAGAGTCACTGGACAACAGTTGCCACAAAAACCCCCAGTCTAATTCTCGGTGAAACGGTCGCCAACCGCTAGCAAGCAAGCTTTGCCGGGTATTATTTGTAGGAGTGCCTTCATTGCTTCTAAAATAGTCAAAATCCATATTTGTTAGTTATGCAGCGTTAATCGAGTTATTTTGTGTGAAGTATGAGATTTTGAAAAATTTTTCTCGTAATATCAACTAATTGCGTACAAATGGTAATTTTATTTCTAGTGTCCTGTACTGGCTAGGAAGTCTTTTTAATCTAACTCATTCCCTATGTAATATACTATGTTACATAAAAATAACTACCGATGTCAACTTTTTTGACAAAGCAATTGGTAAGTAGGTGCGGGTGATTCAGAAAAGCGCCTGACGGGCTACGATAAGCTAAAGCTGACAGACGATATCTATGAGTTGGTCAAACAGCTTGGTTTTCAACAGATTTTTCGGGTGCTAAACCGCCAAGTAAGGATTATTGCGGCGCTAGCTAAACCAATAGCCAATCCCCACCAAAGACCAATAGCTCCATACTCATATGGATTATATAGCAAGCGATCGCCACCGGAAAGGGCGGGTACGCGATCAGACTGGCTCAACCTTTGCTACTAATAGTTGCAGGAAATTATTGCTCTTGTCAATATAAAGTTGCATATTATGGTTAGTCAATCAATTTTGGATTTTGGATTTTGGATTTTGGATTTTGGATTTTGGATTTTGGATTTTGGATTTATTCCGCCTACTCTTTTACGGAGCATAAACAAAATAATTCTTTCTTCTTTCTTCTTTCTTCTTTCTTCTTTAATCTAAAATTGGCAGTCAAGAAGAACAATCCAATCAGTACAAATAGCTAGGCGATGTGCGTACCGCTCTGCTAACGCGCTCCGATTTGTCCTGTTCCCCCACAACTGTTTGCCATTCACTTATGAGCCAGTATATTCTCAGTAGTCTCACAGATGATGAAGAACTTAATTTTTCTGAAGAAGCAGAGGTTTTCGTTTTTCCTACTTCTTTCGCCCAGCAGCGATTGTGGTTTCTCGACCAGTTAGCACCGGGCAATCCATTTTACAATGTGTCAACAGCACTTCGCCTGACAGGTTCCCTCAACTTCACCGCCTTAAAGCAGACATTCAACGAAATTGTACGTCGTCACGAAACCTTACGCACTACGTTTATTATCATAGAGCAGCAACCAGTGCAGGTGATTCCTGCGGAAAGCTGCGCTAACGCACCCAGCTTAACCATACCTCTTCCCCTAATAGATATACGTAATTTCGACCAAGAACGTGAGACACAAATGCGGCAAATCGCAACCGCAGAGGCTCAACATCCTTTCAATCTCGCCACCGGGCCATTGCTGCGAGTGAAGCTGCTACAACTAGATGAAGCAGAATATCTGCTGCTGCTAAATCTACATCACATTGTTGCTGATGGCTGGTCAATTGGAGTGCTAATTAGAGAATTTGGGATATTATACAAAGCTTTTGTAGAAAATAAGCGATCGCTCTTGCCAGAACTACCCATTCAATATGCAGATTTCGCCCAATGGCAACGGGAGTGGCTGCAAGCAGTGGGGGCAAACAGCACCTCGCCCCTACAAACCCAGTTAGCTTATTGGCAAAAGCAATTAGACGGAATTTCGGTGCTGAATCTCCCCACCGACCGACTAAGACCGGCAGTTCCTACCTACAGGGGTGCAAAACAATTTCTAGAGCTACCACACTTCTTAACTCAAGCGCTAGAGGCACTTAGCTACCAAGAAGGTGTGACCTTGTTCATGATTCTGCTGGCAGTATTTCAAACCTTGCTCTATCGCTACACGCAACAAGAGGATATTACAGTCGGTTCACCTATTGCTAATCGCAACCGTAGCGAGCTTGAAGGATTAATTGGTTTTTTTGTCAATAGCTTGGTGCTACGTACAGATTTCTCAGGTAACCCGACGTTTCGAGAATTGTTGAATCGAGTGCGAGAGGTAACTTTAGGAGCCTATGCTCATCAGGACTTGCCCTTTGAAAAGCTGGTGGAAGAACTGCATCCAGAGCGAGATTTAAGCTATCATCCTTTTTTTCAGGTTGTATTTAGCCTGCAAAATACTCCAATCGTTGCGCTAGAGTTACCTGGGTTAACGCTTTCGCTATTTGAGTTCGACAGCAAAACCGCAAAGCTTGATTTAGAGTTCCATCTGTGGCAAGACTTGGATAGTTTGAAAGGACAAATGATTTATAGCACAGATTTATTTGATGACACGACCATTACCCGGATGCTGGGACATTTCCAAACGCTGCTAGAAAGCATTGTCGCTAATCCAGAACAGCGTCTTTCAGATTTGTCTTTGCTGACTGTGCAAGAACGACAAGAGTTATTAATTGATTGGAATGACACTAAAAAAGACTATTCAGAGAACAAGTGTTTCCATCAGTTATTTGAAGCGCGGATGCAGGAAAATCCCGATGCGATCGCACTAGTATTTGGGGATGAACAACTCAGCTACAAAGAGTTAAATATACGCAGCAACCAACTTGCACATTATCTTCAAAAAATAGGTGTAGAAACCGAATCTTTAGTTGGCATTTGTGTAGAGCGATCGCCAGAGATGATCATCGCTCTATTAGGCATTCTCAAAGCGGGTGGAGCATACCTGCCTTTAGATGCGAGCCTACCTCACGAGCGTCTTAACTTCATGCTAGAAGATGCGAAAGTATCAGTCTTGCTCACTTATTTCTCTTTAGCCCCCCTTTTTAAGGGGAGCCACTGCGGTGAGGCAGCCCCCGTCTTCTCTACGAGACGCTCCGCGAAGGCGGTTCCCGTCGATAGGGGACTGCCGAACCCGAAGGGTCTTGGGGTCTCCCCAAGTGGAGCAAGTGGCGTGGGTTGGGGGGATCTCTTGTCTGTAGTTTGCATAGATGAAGATTGGGCAACTATTACACAACACAGCCAAGAAAATCCAACCAGTTGCGTCACATTTGACAACCTAGCTTATGTTATCTATACCTCTGGCTCAACAGGAAAACCTAAAGGCGTTTTACTTCAGCATCGAGGATTATCTAACTTAGCAAAAGCTCAGATTGAGGTTTTCAACTTGCAACCGAGTAACCGCATTCTGCAATTCGCATCATTAAGTTTCGATGCCTCAATTTTTGAGATTGTTATGGCACTGCAAACAGGAGCAACTCTTTATTTAGCAAACAAAGAATCCCTTCTACCCGGACAACCTTTGCTCCAACTATTGCGCGAAAAAGCAATTACTCATGTCACCCTTCCGCCAGCAGTGTTAGCAGTCCTACCTACAGAATCACTTCCGGCATTGCAAACTATTATTTGTGCAGGCGAATCCTGCACTGATGATATTGTCAAACGTTGGTGGAACTCTCAGCGCCGATTTTTTAATGCTTACGGCCCTACTGAAGCAACAGTTTGGTCAACCGTTGCAGAGATTAGTCCTATAAATGAAAAACCGCCCATTGGTCGCCCTATTGATAACACTCAGATTTATATATTAGATCAGCATTTACAACCTTTACCAATTGGAATTTATGGCGAACTATACATAGGTGGTGAGGGATTGGGACAAGGCTATATTAACCGGACAGAATTAACTAGTGAAAAGTTTATTCTCAATCCTTTTAATCATGAAAAGGGAGCGCGACTTTACAAGACGGGTGATTTAGCTCGGTATCGACCAGACGGTAATATTGAATTTTTAGGCCGCATCGATAATCAAGTAAAAATTCGGGGATTCCGCATTGAGTTATCAGAAATTGAAACAGTACTAAGTCAGCATCAAAGTGTGCAAAAAGCAGTAGTAATTGTTAAAGAGAACATATCTGGCGATAAGTACTTGGTGGCTTATATTATTTCCAATGTAGAGACGCAAAATTTTGCGTCTCTATTACGTAAATTTTTAAAAGAAATATTACCAGAATATATGATCCCAAAAGCTTTTGTAATGCTGGATTCTCTGCCGCTAACAGCTAGTGGTAAAGTGGAGCGTTTGGCGCTAACAGGACTCGACACTCCAACTAGCCGCTCAACAGATAAAGCATTTATCGCTCCTCGGACTCTAACCGAGTCAACCTTGGCAAAAATTTGGGCTGAAGTCCTTAATGTTGAGTGTGTGGGTATTCACGATAACTTCTTCGACTTGGGAGGAGATTCGCTGTTAACTGTACACCTGTTGAAGCAAATACACAAGCAGTTTGAGCGCGAATTACCACTATCTAGCTTATTTTTAAATCCCACAATTGAAAGTTTAGCAACTTCTCTATCCTCAAAAGCAGATTCTCTCCCGTGGTCACCCTTAGTTACGATTCAATCTGCTGGTTCAAGTCCAGCTTTCTTCTGCGTCCATCCAATTTTTGGTGTTGTCTTTCCTTATTACGAATTAGCTGATAATTTGGGAAAAAATCAACCATTTTATGGACTACAACCTATTGGACTTGATGGAAAAAGTTGTCCACTAACTCGCATTGAAGATATGGCTGCTCACTACATTGAAGCATTGCAGAAAGTTCAGCCCAAAGGACCTTATTTTTTAGGAGGTTGGTCTTTTGGAGGTTGGGTTGCTTTTGAAATGGCTCAACAACTCCAAAAGTCTGGGGAAGAAGTGGCTCTACTTGCTGTACTTGACACTTTAGCACCAATTCCGGGCAGTATACCTTCTTTAAGTAATAGTTTTAAGTTTCTTTTGACTACAGTGGTGCGATATATATGGCCCTTTTTGCTCGATTATTTATATCTAATTATTGCTATCACTAAGAATCAAATTAACAGTTTAACCTATCGGTTGACTAATTTTCATAAAATTATGCGAAACTCCTTTTGGGAGTCGCTGACGCGATCGCTCTCAACAAATCTATTCTCTCACCTCATCCTAAAAGAGGATGTCACAGTCAACCTGATATCTGAAGAATCCAAATTAAGACTTTTAAGCGAGTTAGCAATTCGTCCGATGCTTCGTGTTTTCTACGCCAATAGCCAAGCAGTTCTCAACTACGTTCCCCAAGCTTACCCTAAACGAATTAATCTTTTCAGAACAAAGGTTCAGTCAAGCATTGTCAAGGAAGATCCGAGTATGGGTTGGGATCAGCTAATTGTGGGAGGAACGGAAATTCATCATATTCCTGGCAATCATCTAACTATGCTGAAAAAACCCCATATCCAAATTCTCGCCACACAGCTAAAAGCTTGTATTGAGAAAGCACAAAATTTAAAATAAGGATCAATATGTCTTTTGAAGAAGTCTTTGTCTTTCCAGCATCTTTTGCCCAACAGCGGCTATGGTTCCTCGACCAATTGATCCCCAGCAATGCTATCTACAATGTGCCGACAGTTATTCGCTTGACAGGTTCGCTTAAGTTAGCCGCACTAGAACAGACTTTTAACGAAATAGTGCGTCGCCACGAAACCTTACGCACCACTTTTATTGTGTTGGATGGGCAACCCCTACAGGCAATTGCACCTAGCTTAACAATACCTATTTCTGTATTAAACCTCCAGCAATTGCCAGCTGATCAACAAGAGGTTAAAGGAAAGTGCATTATTACCGCAGAGATAGAACATCCCTTTGATTTATCCTCCGGGCCATTGCTGCGAGTAATACTCCTTGTCCTTTCAGACACAGAACATATTCTATTATTGAATATGCATCACATTATCTGTGATGATTGGTCTATGGGGGTACTGATTCGGGAACTGGGAACGCTGTACGCAGCTTTTGCACAAAACCAGCCTTCCCCTCTATTAGAACTGCCTCTTCAGTACGCCGATTTTGCTCACTGGCAGCGCGAGTGGCTGCAAAAAGAAGTACTTCAAACCCAGTTAGCTTACTGGCGGGAGCAATTAAACGGTATTTCCATACTGCATCTGCCTACTGACAAACCAAGACCAGCTATACAAAGCTATCAAGGAGCAACACAATTTCTAGAGTTACCGCTTAAGCTAATTGATGCACTAGAAAAGCTGTCACAGCAAGAAGGTGTCACCCTATTTATGATACTGGTGGCAGCATTTAAAACGTTACTTTATCGCTATACACGCCAAGAAGATATCGCGCTAGGTTCGCCAATTGCTAACCGTAACCGCAGCGAAATTGAAGGAATAATTGGTTTTTTTGTCAATAGTTTGGTGCTACGTAGCAACTTATCTGAAAACCCAACTTTTCGAGAACTATTAGGCAGAGTACGGGAGGTAACGTTAGGAGCATACAGCCACCAAGATTTGCCGTTTGAAAAGTTAGTTGAAGAATTGCATCCAGAGCGGAACTTGAGCCACCATCCACTATTTCAAGTGGTGTTTGGTTTCCAGAATGCGCCAATGTCAGCACTAGAACTGCCTGGGTTAGTACCTAGCTTTATAAATATTGACTTGAAAAAAACACGTTTTGATTTGGAACTGCATCTATGGAAGTGTTCTGAGGATTTTAGGAGCTTATGGGGTGGAAACTGGGAGTCTTCTGAAGGTCTTCGAGGCGTAATGGTTTACAACATAGATTTGTTTGATAAAGCCACCATTAGCCGGATGCTGAAACATTTTAAAACTCTGTTGTCAGGCATTGTTGCAAATCCCGAACAAAGAATTGCAAATTTACCCTTATTAAGTGAAGTGGAGTTACATCAGATATTGGTGGAATGGAATAACACTCAAGCAGATTACCCTCAAGATAAGTGTATCCATCAATTGTTTGAAGAAAAGGTACAGCAGTATCCTGATTCTATAGCAATAAACTTTGCTAACGAGCAACTCACTTATCAAGAGTTAAATACTCGCAGTAATCAATTAGCACAACACTTACGAAAATTAGGAGTATGTTCAGAAGTTTTAGTCGGCATTTGTCTTTCACAGTCAATAGAAATGATCATTGGATTGTTGGGTATTCTTAAAGCAGGGGGAGCCTATGTTCCATTAGACCCCAGTTATCCTCAAGAGCGCCTAAATTTTATGCTTGAAGATGGCCAAGTTTCAGTATTACTGACACAAGAAAAATTGCTCAAGCATTTTGAAGGTTTCTCAAATAAAATTATTTCTCTAGATCAAGACTGCGAAATTATTACCCAAGAAAAGGAAGATAATCTCAAAAGCGATTTAAATAGTGATAATTTAGCCTATGTTATTTACACCTCTGGTTCTACAGGAAAACCCAAGGGAGTGGCTGTACCTCACAAAGCTATAAATCGGTTAGTGTGCAATACTAACTATATAAAATTATCACCATCCGATAAAATCGCCCAAGCCTCAAACACTTCCTTTGATGCAGCAACATTCGAGATTTGGGGAGCGCTACTTAACGGCGCTCAACTTGTGGGAATTAGTAAAGATGTAACCCTCTCGCCTCATGAATTTGGATTACAACTACGACAAAAAGGTATCAACGTTCTGTTTTTGACTACCGCCTTGTTTCAACAGATAGCCAGAGATGTTCCGCAAGCTTTTGCAACCTTGGAATATTTGCTTTTTGGTGGCGAAACCGTTGATCCGAGATGGATTAAAAAGATTCTCAAATCTGGTGCGCCAAAGCATTTAATTCATGTTTATGGGCCTACAGAAAATACAACATTTTCCTCTTATTACTGCGTAGAAGAGTTACCATCAGCCATATCTTTTCCTATTGGTCGTCCCATTACAAACACGCATATTTATATATTAGATACCCATTTACAACCTGTGCCTATTGGCGTTATGGGTGAATTATATATTGGTGGTGATGGATTGGCGCGAGAATATCTCAGTCGGACTGAATTAACTGCTAAATACTTTATTCCTCATCCTTTTAGCAATAAACCAAAAACACGTCTTTATAAAACGGGTGATTTAGCTCGCTATTTACCAGATGGCAATATTGAATTTTTAGGTCGCATTGACAATCAAGTAAAAATTCGTGGCTTCCGCATTGAGTTGTCAGAGATTGAAGCGGTGTTGAGTCAACATTTAGCAGTAAGAGAAACTGTTGTCATTGCTAGTGAGGACGTACCTGATGATCAGTACTTGGTGGCTTATATTGTTCCCAACCAGAAACAGATACCGACGCAAGACGTGCAAAGCTTTGCATCCTTACTCCGTCAATTTCTCAAAGAAAAGTTACCAGAATACATGGTGCCCAGAGCCTATGTCGTACTGAAATCTCTACCTTTAACACCTAATGGCAAAGTGGATCGCCGTGCTTTACCCACGCCTGATACAATTACTTTCAATAATCAAGATTATGTGGCACCGCGATCGCAAGTTGAAGAGTTACTTGCAGAAATTTGGGCTAAAGTCTTGGGAAAAGAGCAAGTAGGCGTTCACGACAATTTCTTTGAATTGGGCGGTCATTCTCTACTAGCGACTCAGCTAACTTCTCGCATCCGTGACACCTTCCAAATAGATTTGCCTGTACGCAATTTGTTTGAAACACCAACTGTTGAACAACTTGCTAGGTACATTGACACAATGTGTTGGGCAGCAAAAGCTATGGATAAGATTGAAACTACCGGAATTCCGCGAGAAGAAATCGAATTTTGAGAAACCCCTGAGTTAAAGATCACCATGCCATTTATGCCATCCGGTATATGTGCGCCAGCCGCAGTAGCGATTAACTTAAGCATTAGGAAAATGTGCGAATTGGCTAGGTTTAAGCTAAAGGAAACCAATAAAAGCCCTTTAACTTACTTCTTGATAGCATTTATGTATAGCCTCGCTGCCTGCGTTTTTCAGTCTTGGGAGTTTTTAACAAGCTCACTAAGCTTTTCTATTGCCGTCTTCAAGCAAAAATCTCTAGTAGAAATCAACCTGTATTAGGAAGTGGGCGATGCACATTGGATTTCTCAACCCTCAAGGCAATTTTGATTCAGGCAATAGTCACATAACGAAACACCCAGATTTTGGGGGTCAGCTGATTTATGTTAAGCAAGTCGCCATAGCCATAGCTCAAATGGGTCATAAAGTTGATATTCTCACCCGTCAAATCATTGACCGGGAGTGGCCAGAGTTTGCCCAAGCGATTGACACTTATCCAGGGGTCGATAATGTCCGCATTATCCGGTTACCAGTAGGGCCAAAAGAATTTCTGCCTAAAGAGTTTTTGTGGTCTCATCTGGTTACTGAGTAGGTACCGAACATCCTGAAATTTTATCAACAGCAGGGTGGCTTACCCGATGCAATGACTGCCCACTACGCCGATGGAGGACTATGTGGCGTTCTGATTGAAGAGGAGACAGTCATACCTTTTACCTTTACTGCTCATTCTCTGGGTGCCCAAAAGATGGACAAACTGGAAGTCACCTCAGAAAATCTCACAGAAATAGACGAGCAATTCCAGTTCAGATACCGCATCTTAGCCGAACGCCTGAGCATGAATCGCTCGGCCGTTAATATCACCAGTACACAACAGGAACGCTTTGAACAGTACTCTCATCGAGTCTATGATGGTGCAGTGGATGTAGACAACGACAACCGCTTTGCAGTGATTCCACCGGGAGCAGATTTCTCGATTTTCGGTGCAAAGGCACGTTCCGAAAACGAGGAGGCTACCGAAGAACTCATTCAGGAGCGATTGGCACGGGACATTCCAGAGCCACGTCGAAATTTGCCTGTCATCCTAGCATCCAGTCGATTAGAGCCTAAAAAAAACGTATTAGGGTTAGTGCAAGCCTTTGCAATGAGTTCAACACTTCAGGAACGAGCTAACTTGGTGCTACTTACAGGGGGGCTGGACGATCCTTTACGAGAGGAGGCTAGTGATGACATGACTGAAGAAGTATTAGCCCCCATTCGGGAGGTGGTCAAAGAAAACGACTTGTGGGGCAAGATCAGTGGATTTGGGTTATTAGATCAGTCTCAAGAGTCACTAGCAGCAGCCTATCGGTTTATGGTTAAACGCCGCTCGGTGTTCGCGCTGACCGCACTCTACGAACCCTTTGGGCTTGCTCCCTTAGAAGCGGCAGTAGCAGGTTTGCCAGTGGTAGCAACCAAGAACGGTGGCCCTAGCGAGAGTTTGCGACAGGGAAATAAGGAATATGGCGTACTCGTTGACCCAGAAGATCCTGCTGATATTGTCCGGGGCTTGGAGCGGTTGCTATGTGATGCTCACGAGTGGGAGTATTTTGCCCAAGCTGGTCAGCAACGGGTGCTGAAGATGTACACTTGGGAATCTACTGCTGAAAACTACCTGAGTTTGCTTGATTCGATTCTGTCTTCACCGGAAACCCACCCTCGCGCTGAACTTCTTCCCATCCATCCCTACTTCCGTAATCCAGAATCGCAGACCGATGTTTCTTTGGAAGAATTGAGCGAGCTTTACTTTGGAACTAATTAAAAGGTACTAAGTACATCTAGCCTTTAGATAAGCTTCAGGTAGCAATCCCAGTTATCAGCAGCCAGCACAAAACGTGCTGACTGCTTCGGCAAACTGTTGGTTTTGTTCCATCAATGCCATATGTCCACCTGGTTTGATGGTGACTCTTTCAGAATAAGGCAATTCTGCTTTCATGCGATCGCTCGCCACAGGTTTTGTCGCTATATCTGAAGCGCCGCAAACACCCAACACAGGTACGTTAATAGTTGCAAGTGTTTCTGTTTCATCGAATTTCAACATTGCCAGTGTGCCACGAGCCAGAACCCCAGGCGAACCCAATGCCGATAACAGACCTGCAAAACTTAGTTGACCCCGTGTTTCAGTACCCGTAAATCCAGATAGTTCTACGGTGATGTACAGCGAACCATTCAAATACGAGAGCCAAGTCATCAACCAAAAAATCGGCCACAGCACGATAGTCAGGTATAACACAGGTTCGAGTAGCGGTTTCTGCAATTTACGTACCAGACCGCTAAAAATACAAGTTTTTACCGGATTGGTGTAAGTAGTATCTACAAGAATTAAGCCAGCCACCCGACTCCCTAATTGCTCTGGAAACAGGCGACAGAATGTCAAGTTAATCATCCCACCCATGCTGTGCCCTACCAAGATAACAGGTTTATCTCCTGCTATGGCAACAACAGCTTCTAAATCACGGGCATATTTTTCTATAGAGTGATCGTTGTTTTTCGGTTTGGAGGATTTTCCTAACCCTGGTAGATCCCAAACAATTACTCGGAAGCGATCGCTCAGTTGTCGTTTGGCATAATACCATACAGTACTGTTTGGCCCCCAACCGTGTGACAAGATAATTGGTTGACCATCCTCAGGGCCAAAAAACTCTACTTGCAGTACGCTCCCATCTGGACGTGGCAAGCGCTGCACGGTTTTGCTACGCATAAACTTGGGTTCCTCGGCTCCAGGACGGCGCAGCAGTGGCAAACTGATAAAACGACCACCAAAAGACCACAGAAACATTACTAGTCCAGCTACTAAGTAGGACGTTCCTACAAGTTCTCCTTCGTACCACTCATAGAGAATGTAGATCCCCCCGCTAAGTATTCCAACAGACAGCAGTTGAAACAGCCATACCCATACAAGTAGAAAATTATGAGGCATGAATATCATGAGCCTAAACCTTGTGATACTTTGTTAACTGCTTTTAGCTTCATACCATAATTAAAATCATCCAACTTTCACTCCCAAGAATGATTTATACAGTATTGTGAGTGTGATAAAAATGCTGGGTTAGTTGATAAACAGTGTACAGTGGCAAAAATAATTATTAACAAACAATATTCCTTCTGCCTCCTGCTTTTTATTAAATAACAACTGTTCCAAAGGGGTGTAATTTTGAATACAGTTGATTTATTATCTTATCTTCGCAGCTTAGATATTCAAGTTTTTATTTCGGATAAAAAGTTTCGCTGTAACGCGCCTGAAGGAACTCTTACAGCAGAGCTACGTGCAGAAATTCAAGAGCGTAAAACAGAAATTATTGAATTTTTAGAAGCAATTAATCGTACTAATAACCACAGCTTTAGACCTCTGGTGCCTATTTCGCGATCAGGAAATCTTCCCCTCTCCTTTGCTCAACAACGGTTGTGGTTTCTTGACCAATTAATACCTAATAATCCTTTTTATAATATTCCAGTAGCACTACATTTAACAGGTTCGCTAGATAAAGCCGCGCTAGAGCAAACTTTTAACGAAATTGTGCGACGACACGAAACTTTACGCACCACCTTTGTTATGCAGTCAGGGCAACCAGTTCAGGTAATTAATCCGACGCTAACTATTACTTTACCAATAATAGATTTACGGCAACTCCCACAAGCCGAACGAGAAATACAAGCACGACAACTTACTACCCAAGAAGCTCAACGTCCTTTCAATTTATCAACTGATTCGTTGCTGCAAGTAAAACTGCTGTGGTTGGATGAGACAGAATACATCCTGCTGCTGAATATGCACCACATTGTCTCTGATGGTTGGTCTATTGGGGTGTTGATTCAAGAGATAGCAGCACTTTACACAGCCTTTGCTAGCAATCAGCCTTCTCCTCTAGCGAAACTTCCAATCCAATATGCAGACTTTGCATACTGGCAACGCCAATGGTTGCAAGGGGAAGTATTAGAAAAGCAACTCGGTTATTGGCAGAAGCAATTAGACGGCGTTTCTATGCTAAATCTGCCAACCGACAGACCAAGACTACCTGCTCAAACTTACCAGGGTGCAAGGCAACCTCTGCAATTATCAAAAAGTTTGAGCAAAGCACTTTTAGCTCTCGGACAGCAAGAAGGGGTAACTTTGTTTATAACCCTACTAGCAGCATTCCAAGTTTTTCTTTACCGCTACACACAACAAGAAGATATTGCTATCGGTTCACCTATTGCCAATCGCAACCGCAGTGAAATTGAGGGATTAATTGGTTTTTTTATCAATAGCTTAGTACTGCGTACTCAACTAAGTGGAAATCCAACTTTTAGGGAATTATTGAGTCAAGTCAAAGAGGTAGCTTTCGGGGCCTATGCTCATCAAGATTTGCCTTTTGAAAAACTCGTAGAGGAACTGCATCCAGAGCGTAATTTGAATCAAAATCCGCTATTTCAAGTGGTTTTTGCGTTACAAAATGTGCCAATGTCAGCCTTAGAGTTACCTAGTTTGACTTTAAGTCCGCTACCATTTGAAACGGAAACAACGCGCTTTGATTTGGAGTTCCACTTGTGGGAGCCAAATACTCAAAATGGGTTATGGGCAGATAGCTCAGAGGGAATTAGTGGTTTTGTAATTTACAGCACTGATTTATTTGATGACGCTACTATCACCAGGATGTTAGGACACTTCCAAACATTACTGGAAGGTATAGTTGCAAATCCAGAACATCGAATTGCACAATTACCACTTTTAAGCGAATCTGAGCTAGATGATTTATTAGTTGAATGGAATAATACTCAGTTATATTATCCTCAAGATAAGTGTATCCATCAGTTATTTGAGAGCGTTGCAGAGCAGAATCCTGATGCGATCGCACTAATATTTGGCGATGAGCAACTTAGCTACAAAGAGTTAAATATACGCAGCAATAAACTTGCACATTATCTAAAAAAATTAGGAGTTGAAGCCGAAGTTTTAGTAGGACTTTGTGTAGAACGCTCTTTTAATATGGTAATCGGAATGTTAGGCATTCTGAAAGCGGGCGGAGCTTATGTACCTTTAGATCCAAGCTATCCATCTGAACGTTTAAACTTTATGCTTGAAGACGCTAAAATTTCAGTTTTATTAACTCAAGATAAATGGATCAAACGTCTGGGGAATCAGAATTCACAGGTAATTGCTTTAGATAATGATTGGGAAATTATCGCTCAAGAACTTGAAGATAATCTTACTAGCCAAGTTAAACTAGATACCCTCGCTTATGTCATTTATACCTCTGGCTCAACTGGAAGACCTAAAGGAGTGAAAATTGAACATAGAGGATTGTTAAATCTAGTTTTTTGGCATCAAAAAGCATTTACAGTTTCACCCCTTGACCGAGCAACACAGATTTCCGGAGTTGGCTTTGACGCTTATGGGTGGGAAATTTGGCCCTATCTTAGTGCTGGAGCTAGCATTTATTTTGTAGATGATGAAATCAGGCAAATACCTGAACATTTACGAGATTGGCTAATATCGAAAGCGATAACAATTTCCTTTCTACCAACTCCTATAGTAGAGAAAATTCTCTTATTAGATTTTGCTAATGACGCAGCTTTACGAATATTACTTACAGGTGGCGACAGACTAAATCAATATCCTTTAGTTGACCATCCTTTCCAGTTAGTTAACAATTACGGGCCTACTGAGAACACAGTTGTGACAACTTCTGGACATATTTCTGTTAAGAATAAAGATAATTTAGCATCCGTAATTGGTCGTGCGATCGCCAATACACAAGTTTACATACTAGATAAATATTTACAACCTGTACCCATTGGCGTTTCGGGAGAGTTATACATAAGTGGTGATGGATTAGCACGAGGTTATTTAAACCGTCCTGACTTAACTGCTGAATGCTTTATTTATCATTCTTTTACTAATGACTTCAAAGCACAACTTTATAAAACAGGTGATTTAGTTCGCTATCGAGTAGATGGCAACATTGAATTTTTAGGTCGCCTCGACGAGCAAGTAAAAATTCGCGGCTACCGCATTGAGTTGGGAGAAATTGAAGCGGTACTGAGTCAGTATCCAGCAGTGCAGCAAACTGTAGTAATAATTCATGAGGATAAAGGAGAAAAGCGCCTAGTAGCTTATGTAGTACCAAAAACCCAATACAGCAGCGAACAGGAGAATATGCAATTAATGCAATTGCAGAATGAGCAAGTTTTGCAATGGCAAATGCTTTATAATGAAACTTATAATCAACCTGCTGATTCCGATCCAAAATTGAATATTGTCGGCTGGAATAGTAGTTAT
This sequence comes from Nostoc sp., assembly GCF_036917615.1. GTDB lineage: Bacteria > Cyanobacteriota > Cyanobacteriia > Cyanobacteriales > Nostocaceae > Nostoc. The sequence continues at coordinate 238,652 of NZ_JBALCZ010000031.1, read as the reverse complement.
ACAAATCAGCCTATTCCAGCAGAGCAAATGCGTGAGTGGGTGAATAACCAAGTCGAGCATATTTTGGCTTTGCAACCCAAACGAGTGTTAGAAATTGGTTGTGGAACAGGTTTGATTCTGTTTAGGATTGCACCTGACTGTACAAAATATTGGGCAACAGACTTTTCCTCAGTTTCACTTAACTACATTCAGCAGCAGTTACAAAAGCAGGAAATGCCGCAGGTAACGCTGTATCAGCAAATGGCTACTGACTTCGAGAAAGTAGAAACAGCAGCTTTTGATGCAGTAATTCTGAACTCGGTTGTACAATATTTTCCTACTATTGATTATCTGATTCGTGTATTAGAAGGTGCTGTGCAGGCAACTGCTCCGGGTGGCTTTATCTTCATAGGAGATGTGCGTAGTTTGCCACTCTTGCAAGCTTTCCATGCGTCAGTGCAACTGTATCAAGCTGAACCTTCCCTTACCCGCTTCGAGTTGCAGCAACGGGTAGAAATGCAAATGTTTCAAGAAACAGAGTTAGTCATTGACCCAGCTTTTTTTACTGCAATCAAGCAACACTTTCCGCAGATTAATCATGTACAAATTCAATTGATGCGGGGTAAGCATCACAATGAGTTAACTGAATTTCGTTACAATGTGATTCTTCATATTAATAGCGAAACTCTTAAGAATACGGAAAATTATTCAGTGCTGAACTGGTCCCAAGAGAATCTAACAGTCTCAGCAGTGCGTCAGTTATTAATTGAGAATCAACCAGAAATATTAAGCATTATTAATATACCTAATGCGCGGGTAATGTCAGCAGTTAAAACAGCAGAATTGCTATCAGATGTAGAAGGTTTTAAAACTGTAGGTCAAATACGTAAAGCTTTGCAAGAACTCGAAAATTTCGTAGTAGATCCAGAAGATTTATATGCGCTAAATATACCTTATAGGGTTGATATTACCTGGTCAATTTCAAGTATTGAAGGACATTATGATGTGGTTTTTGTACGGCAAGATGGAGTAGGTAAGAAAACTATTTTTCCACATAGCACGACTCCCTTTCGTCCTTGGCAATCTTATGCCAATAATCCCCTACAAGCCAAAGCAGCGCGTAAATTAGTGCCGCAGTTACAGACTTATGTAGCACAAAAACTGCCTGAGTACATGATCCCATCAGCTTTTGTAGTATTGGAGTCTTTACCTCTAACAGCTAATGGTAAAGTTAATCGTCGTGCCTTAAGAGCATTTTATGATCCAATCAAGCTCCAATTGCCTAAAAATTACATCGCACCTCGGACTCCTGTTGAACAAATGCTGGTGAAAATTTTTGCTGAGGTTTTGGGACTTAAGCACGTAGGAATTTATGACAATTTCTTTGAATTAGGCGGTCATTCATTACTGGCAACTCAGCTTGTCTCTAGAGTGCGCGACGCCTTATGTGTGGAGTTACCTTTGCGTAGCGTATTTGAAGCATCGACAATTGCACAACTATCTAAAGTGGTGGAAAGCTTTAAAGAAAGCAATACTGAAAGTCAAGCCCCAGTTTTAGTACCACTATCGCGTGAAAGTCGGCGGATTAAGTTATCTTCCTTAAACGAACAGAGCAAGGGGCATTAGTAGTATATGAAAAAATTTCGACAACAGAATTTTAAATATTGCAAATCGGATAATTTATATGGAAGATGGTTATCTCGTCAAAGAAGTTTCGTGATATACCAAATGGATGAGAACTAAACGCCTGTATATTCTAAATATATCCTTGGGAATACCATTTTAGTTTAATGTTGCGATAAATAGCCATCACAGAAGCACAGGGGAACAATTTGTATCAGTCATTAACAGGACTTACGCCAGAACTCTCTGAAACTCTTATTGCTCTGCGTCCTTTGCGTCCTTTGCGGTTCGTTTTATCATGATTTTGCGTAAGTCCTGATTAAGTCAAATGAGATAACAAACTAACTGACAATCAAAATATTCCTTAAGTCTAAACTAAGACACACCTGGAGTATGAAGTTATAAGTTCTCAGGTGAAATATGATTGTAGAGTATTCTTAATACAGTCTCAAACGCTGGCAGCATCTGGCTGCTTTAAATTTAGAGTTTATTTATCATTATCTTCACGTTCAGAAACTAACTGAAATGCCAAATTCATTCCTGCGATATAAGTGGTTTTACTCTTATGGTAGAAGTCAGACAAAAAACTAGCAGTTATTCTTAACGATGATGACAAAATAATTGACAATAGAGTAATTAAAAATTAATTATGAGCGCAAGGAAATGTAATATTGAAAGTTAAAAAATATTCTTATTCCTTGTGTGTTGTGAATAAGCGAATTTTGCCGTTTGTTCATAATCATGGATTAGTAATTACTCCTTATAAATTACTTTGAGTCTGACGAAGAGTCAGTTGTTGTGGGAGCTTCAAATGCTTTCAATTATTCCAAAAAAAACTAGGTGAAAGACTCCTCAATCTATCCTGTAAAAATTTACCTAATTTAGCAGTAGATTGAGTAGACAAAATCGGTTTTGAAAATCAACCACAGAAATCTAGAACATAAAAGGAACCATAATCATGAAGTCTTTTGATTTATCTAAAGCTGTTTTGGCTACTGTCTTTGCCATCAGTTTCGTTTCTATGTCTTTGCCTCCTTCTGTTTCTGCCCAAGGCTCCGGCTCGGGCGGTTCCGGCTCAGGCAGTTCCGGCTCAGGCAGTTCCGGCTCGGGCGGTTCCGGCTCAGGCAGTTCCGGCTCCAGTAGTGGCACTAGCTCAGGTACTGGAACTACAGGCACTGGCACTACAGGTACTGGAACAGGCACTGGCACTACAGGCACTGGCACTACAGGTACTGGTACAGGTACTGGCACTACAGGTACTGGTACAGGTACTGGCACTACAGGTACTGGTACAGGTACTGGCACTACAGGTACTGGAACAGGCACTGGCACTACAGGTACTGGAACAGGTACTGGCACTACAGGTACTGGAATAGGTACTGGCACTACAGGTACTGGAACAGGTGCTGGCACTACAGGTACTGGAACAGGGGGTACTGGAATAACGGGCGGTGGAACAACAGGTACTGATTCCACAGGGGGTGGAACAACGGGCAGTGGAACAACGGGCACTGATTCCACAGGCAGTGGAACTACAGGCAGTGGAACAACGGGCACTGATTCCACAGGCAGTGGAACTACAGGCAGTGGAACAGGCACTGATTCCACAGGCAGTGGAACTACAGGCAGTGGAACAGGCACTGATTCCACAGGCAGTGGCACTACAGGCAGTGGAACAGGCACTGATTCCACAGGCACTGGCACTACAGGCACTGACACTACAGGCACTAACAGGAATACAGGCGTCGTAACTTCCGAAGGAACTCGCGATCGCGGTTTCGATTGGGGTTGGCTAGGTTTACTTGGTCTAGCTGGTTTAGCAGGTCTGGTTCGTAATCGCGATAATAAAGTCCGGGCTTATAGCGATCCTAATGATGTAACAGGTTCTCGTCCTAAATAATATTCACCACACTCGGTGTACAGCCGTCGTTTATGTTAACTTCAGGACAAAGCTAGTTCAGAAGAGGCTTTGAAACATTACCTCGTTAAAAGCCTCTGGCTATTACAGAGGTTTTCAATTAGAATAGACCACACACGTAGAGGCACAATATAGCGGTTCTCGTACCCTGGGCGAAGCCCTCCGGGTTCAGCAGTCGCTCATGGGGGAAACCCCCAAGATCGCGCTGCTTCACCGCTATGCGTCTATGGATGCAACACACGATGGAGGCACAGTACAGTATTGCTGTGTCCCTACGAATGGTCTGTATTCCATGCAATTGAAAACCGCTATATATTGATAGAGATTATTTTCAAAGTTTTGGTTTAAGAGTACTCCAAGTAAAAAAATGCCCAATTGTCGTTGTGAATAGAGAGTACTCCTTTGGAGGAAGTTTTGATCGCAATGACGGGTTTCGGATCATTTATTTTTTGGAACACTCTAAGGTAATTTAGTTATTTGATGGTTGCCCAATGAAAATTACATTTGCCAAAACTTGTAGTTTTGTTAACTCGCGCACAAGATGTTGAGCTTGATGTTTATAAAGTGATATTGGCAACACCATAGGCAAATTATTCATCCATTGCCTAGCAGTAATGGAACTACATCCCGTAATCAAAACTATTTCTTCAGCGCCATAGATAATAGCATTTGTAGTTAGAGCTTTTTGAATCTGCACCTGCCAAAGGCGAGGCAGCATTTCACCCCATTCAATTCGCTGCAAACTACTGCTTGTGGCTAAAACAATCAAGCGATCGCCAGCATAAAGCTTAACATCATACCAGGGCATCAAGGAGTAATTGTCTCGCTGATATTTCTGGTAGAGAATCGGCACAACACTGTAGCCATAGGCTATTTCAGATAGAAGCAACCCATTCAGGGTATCGCCATCTTCAATCTTGTATTCTGTCACCATGACTATTTGCTCGCTCAAGTGAAACAAGCTCAGAACATTTTCTCCAAAGGCAGCACAAGCAAAGACTTCTGCCGACAAAGCCGCGCCACACAGAACTTGGGCATAGGGAAACAGAGGGGCTACATTATCACTAAATTGGCGGTCTTGAGAACGGATAATCAAGTTAGTGGCGGGATTCATTGCATGAGCCATCAAACCAATTTCCAGATTTTCCATGTTATCGTCTCCAACTAAAACGATGCTTTTGGCATGGGAGAGATTCACTTTAGTTAGTGCTTCGCTAGCATTGCCAACGATAAGGGGCATATCGGGTAAAGTGTCTTGGTCGAGAGTCGTAGTATGAATTCCTACTAACGGCTGGTTGAGTTCTTGCAAAAGAGCAGCCACTCTCTGTCCCAAACGATTTAAGCCAATAATTACCACATGATTGCGTTGTGGTATGGGAGGACGGGAATTGAAAAACTGGAATCTTGAAGTGACAAGAGCATCAGTCAGCAGTGCATATAATACTCCTACGAAAGCTTGACCTGTCAACGTCAGTCCCAGGCTAAACAACCGCAACCACCAAGGCATATGGTCTGAGGGTTGGGATTGCGATCTAAACTCAACACCGCCAAATAAATCTCCGTATCCTCCCAAGAGCAAGACTGCTGTTGCATACAAAGCTTCTTGCAGGGTGATGTCAGGATAATACAAGCGGTAAAGAACTATTCCAACGAACCACAGCATGAGTACGGTAATCGCATAAATTGTTGCAATTCGCCGAATTTGATTTTGGCTTTGGTAGTAAGATTGCCAAAATTGTACTATTTTCTGTTTAAGATTCTTCGCTGTGATGCCTTGGACAAACTCTTGCCACTGCCAACTTTGGTGATGAGATTTATTTCTATATTGCTCAGATAAAGCTAGTTCGTATGCAACATCAATGTAAACGAGTGTGTCTCCTACTTGCACTTCTGCTTCTGGGTTCCATCCAAATAATTCTTTAAGGGGATCAGATGAAACTGTTGTGTGACTCAAGATACGGCGAGTTGTGAGATTGAGTCTATGTACTGGCTTGCCATTGCACCAGCTATCCTTCGCTTGTACCTGATGCTTGATTACTTGCAATAGTTGCTCTTCTAAGGTGGAATAGCCAATTGCTTCAGATCCGAGAGATGCTAAAGCAAAGGCATGAGCTGAGAGATGGGTAGGCTCAAAGGCAACAAAATTGCCTAAGTTTTCGTACAAAAGTTTGTTAAAATTTTGTTTGTCAGAACGTACAATCAGGCGAACATGCGGATTAAGACGCCGTGCTGCAAACGCAGCTTCTATATTTATCCGCTCATTTCTGGTCACTAAAAGTATTGAACGACACTGCGCTATACCTGCTTGCTCTAAAACACTTGGTTGGCGGCAGTCTCCGATGATTAACTTTTCTAGTAAACTTGGTACTTCTGGGACTTCCCAATGTTCGCGCTGCACATCGTCAATGGCGCTGACTTTAACATCGTATTCCTTTAGGACTGCAACACAATGTTGCCCTAAACTTTGGAGTCCGCATACTAAGAATAGGTCTTGGGGTTTTTTTTGATTGCTGGTAGGAGGGGGATGCACTTTCTGTTGATGGCAGCATTCAATACTGCTAACAGTATGTGTTTGCTAGGATTATAACTTACCGTTCGTGTAATCGCTTGAATTGGGTATGGGGCATTGGGAATTAGGGATTAGAGATTAAGATTAAAGTAATTATTTTCCCAGTCCGCAGTCCCTCTTCACGACAGCAAAGTAGCAGAATTGACATCCAAAAATAACGTTGCTTGAGATTGTTGGCGGAGAATAGAAGCCGGACAATCTGTACTTATAGACCCTTGCAACATCTCTTTAACCACATTCGCTTTACGTTTTTCTGGAGCCAGACAGATAATTTTTTTAGCTGAACAAATCGTCGAGATGGTGACAGTAAAAGCATATTGTGGGACAGTTTCTAGATTCGGAAAGTGACCTGTGCTTACTTGTTGCTGACGGTTCACTGTATCCAGTTTCACTAGTTTCACACTGTAAGGATCTTGAAAATTTGCTACTGCTGGATCGTTAAAAGCCAAATGTCCATTTTCGCCAACACCAAGACAGCATAAGTCAATTGGTTGTGCTTGCAATAATTTAGTGTAGCGATCGCACTCTGCCAGTGGTTGCAATGTATCACCTTCTATATAGTGAAATTCCTTAGGAACAACCCGCTTCTCTACACGTTCTCGCATATAGCGCCGGAAACTGGCAGAATGGTCAGCAGTAATTCCCAAATATTCATCTAGATGGAACAGAATAATCCGTGACCAATCTACACTACCCAATGCAATCAAAGCATCGAGAAATTTGAGTTGGGAGTTACCTGTTGCTAACAATACAGCGGCTGTATCCTGTTGCTTGAGAACTTGCTGTAAATGCTTTTGCGCGATTTCGGCAACATCTTGGGCCATTTCGACTTCAGAGTTGTAAATCTGCACTAGTAAATCATCAACGCGAAAAAAGTTTGTAGCGGCTAGCATTTGCTTACACAGAAGATTATCAATTATGCGGCAGTTACTTGAGAGGCTGTATGTGTCTGCCTTTACATGCTTTATCCAGTATAGGTTTGAGGATTTAGCAGATTAATTTGTGACTTTTTGCCCTGTATTGACCAAAGAACAATCACTCAGAGGAAAAAAACAATGTAAACTATTTAAATTAAGTTAACAATTATTTACATTTTACCTAAAAATCATGCTGGCTGCAATTCTCTTTGACCTAGACGGCACTATTGTCAACACTGACCCTATACACTACCGAGCTTGGCAGGAAATGCTGTTAAATTACAGCATTGAAATTGACGAAACATTTTATAAATCCCAAATTAGTGGGCGGTTAAATCCAGAAATTGTCAAAGACATTCTGCCACAATTATCAGTAGCAGAAGGGCAAAAATTTGCAGACGAAAAAGAGGCGCTTTTCCGCAAACTCGCCCCCCATCTCAAACCGCTGAGTGGATTTTCTGAACTACTAGCATGGACAGATACACATCAGTTAAAACGGGCATTAGTAACTAATGCTCCTAGATTAAATGCAGAATTTATGCTAGAAGTTTTGGGAATCAAAGAAGCTTTTCATACAATTGTTTTAGCGGATGATTGTATTGCAGGTAAACCCGACCCTGCGCCCTACCTAGCTGCGCTGAATAAGTTGGGGATTACAGCAGAAGAAGCGATCGCCTTAGAAGACTCTCCCTCTGGGATTTGGGCGGCGGTGAGCGCAGGTATCCGCACTATTGGCATTGCCTCCACCCACGATCCCCAACTTTTGCAGGAAGTCGGCGCATTTATGGCAATTCCAGATTTTACTGATTTGCAGTTGTGGACATTCCTGAACTCACTCATCGAGCCAGATTTAAGTGCGATCGCTTCTAATGTTTGAGCGCAAAATTTAGAACTTTCAGAGTAGAGACACCTTAAAAGCGAAAGTGTAATTTTCTGTCTCTACTCATTTTTCAGCAAGAATCGCGTAAATTTCCCGTTTAATTTGCTCTAAAAGCTCACGCACCCGATTTATTCGCTCCATATTGCCACTGCGAGCAACCTGCACCACAACAGCAGCTAATTCTGTTGCGGCATTCCGCAACTCAATAAACTCTTGGGGCTTACCTTTCACGAAACTTTTGAAGGTATCCCAAGGAGAGTCGGAAGTTTCCTGTTGGGAACGTTCTGCCAATAATTGTCTACCCTCATCGGTGATCGTGTAAATCCGCTTGCCACCTTCCTGTGCGCTCTTGAGATAGCCACCTTCCTCTAATAACTGGAGTGTTGGATACACTGAGCCAGGACTGAGGCGACGGAAACCACCGTAACGAGTTTCCATCTCTTTAATCAGGTCGTAACCATGACTAGGATGCTCGGATAACAATTCCAGCAGGATGAACTTGATGTCACCCCGACGAGTTCGATGTTCATCTCCCCAACCACGACCAAACATTTCATTGCCGAAGTGTTTGTCATGATCTCTACCATGATGCTTGCCATGCCCAAACCAAGACCTAACAAGCAATGAATCATCTTCACTAACTCCTGCCCATGCAGGTGCCCCAAAGCGTGACCGAAAGTGTCTAAACATAAATGAATCTCACATCAACTTTCTCTACTATACGATATATCGGAATATATCGCGATATATCGGAATAGAATTTTGATGAAGATTTTTGAAGTAAGCAATTGTACCAACACCATAAGCCATGCCTGCGGCGGGCTGCACCAACGCAAGGGACTTCCAAATAAAAAAATAATCAATCGTTTTGGTAAGTAGGGGGAGCTGGTGTTGCAGGGGGAGAAGAAATCGGATGTCGTATTGGATTACAGGAATTGAGTAATTTAATTTTTGGAAGTCCCCAAAGCTAGTTGAAGCTGATGAATGCTCAGGAATTCAAATAGCTACTAGCTTGCACTTGTTGCACAAAAGACTCTACCCATTGCAAATATTGCAAACCAGCAACTACTGCTGTGTCGTTATGATCTGCTCCTGGAACCAACAATAGTTGCTTTGGTTCGGGAGCAACGGCATACAGTTTTTGGCTCATGAAAGAGGGTACAGTCGAATCAGCAGCGCCATGAATGAATAAAACTGGCATTTTTAAGTTTGGCAATTTTTTAATGGAATCAAACCGCTGTGTCAAGATTAAATCCACAGGAAACATCCAAAACATGTTTCGATAAGTTATTAAATCGCGGATGGAGGTAAAAGAGCTTTCCACGATTAAACCAGCGGCTTGTGGGTGTTTTACTGCCAAATCGATAGCTATTGCACCCCCTAGAGAATGTCCATAAAGAAAAATTCGGCTGGGTGGAATCTCTTGTTGCTGCACCAAGTAATTCCAAGCTGTGACTGCATCTTCATAAACCCGCTTTTCGTTGGGAAACATACCCTCACTGCGACCATAACCCCGATAATCAATCAGCAATACCGAAAACCCTAGCTGATGAAACCGATTAGCATGAGCTATGTTTGCGCCAATATTGATACCGTTACCGTGTAAGTATAGTAATACCTTAGCATTGGGTTGCTTGGCTTCTATCCACCAACCGTGAATGTGTTCTACCTTAGCTGTTTTAACTCCTACAGGTAACCAAACCTCGTCGTCAGGGAGATTAAAAAACTCTGGTGTCTTTTCAATCACAGCAGAGGGAAAGAAAATGAATCGAGGTTGCTCAATAAAAAGAAATAGACAGATGGCACAGTAGGCGATCGCTGCAATTATCCCAGCCCAGAGTAGCAGTTGAAAAAATACTTGTATTATAAATTGCAGTTTATTAACTTTCATGCCTGATTTATAGAATTATAAAGTATAGATTGTAACTACATGTTATTTAATTTGTGTCGCTTGAGCATTTAAAAATGCAGGATTAAGCCATTATCAAAAAAATTTATCCTAAAAACAAATATTCAGTAAATTTACGTATGCACATTCAAGTCTTCTCAATGAATAGTAGAATTAGCCCATACAGGAGAAGACTGTGACGCTCTTAAACGAAGCTCAAGTAGAGCAGCTAAAGGAAATAACTACACACTTGCGACAAGTAAGACAAGAAAAATCCATCCGCATAGAAGAAATAGCCTCTCAAACACTGATTCGAGCAGGTATTTTGCAAGCTTTAGAAGAAGAACGATTTGAAGAATTGCCTGAGCCTATTTTTGTTCAAGGATTCATCCGTCGCTATGGAGATGCTTTAGGACTGGATGGAAATGCTTTATCACATACTCTTATAAGCAATGTAGTCCACCATGACTCCAATAATGATCATAAGGATTCAGACAACAAACCAAATACATACATACCTGTTGTTGTTACCTACATTCTATTATTAGTAGCTGCATCTGCTGGTCTTTTATATACACTTAATCCACCACAAATTAGATCTGAATCCCTGACTCCAAAAGTCAGTGGTGAACAGTCAATGGTCAATAATCAGTGAACAGTAATCAGGCTGATAAATGGGCAGTTCTTGAGCAGGGGGAGCAGGGGAAAAATAACCAATTCCCAATGCCTAATAACAATTTTCAAGATATTTGCGGTTTACGCAGATGCCAAGAAGTGGATTGCTCATAAGCGTAAGCTACCTGAAATAGTTGGTCTTCTCGCAGCACATTGCCAATTAGCTGTAATCCTATCGGTAGCCCCAGATCATCAAAACCACATGGCAAACTTAAACTAGGTAAACCAGCAAGATTCACAGGAATAGTCATCAAGTCAGTTAAATACATACTCAAGGGGTCAGTAGTTTTTTCCCCTGCTTTGAATGCTGTAGTGGGAGATGTGGGACAAACTAACACATCAACCGCGCCAAAAGCCCTTTCAAAGTCTTGCTTAATCAGTGTGCGGACTTTTTGTGCTTTCAGATAGTAGGCGTCGTAATAACCAGCCGAAAGTGCGTAAGTGCCGATCATAATCCGACGTTTGACTTCTGTACCAAAACCAGTGGCACGGGTACGAGTGTACATCGATAGCAGATTATCCGCATCAGGAGCGCGGTAACCATATTTAACACCATCGTAACGAGCCAGGTTTGCTGACGCTTCTGATGGGGCGATGATGTAATAGGTGGGTAAGCCATAGCGAAAGCGGGGACAGGAAATTATCTGAATCTCCGCTCCCAAACCTTGTAGTTCATCTACTGCTTTGGTAATAGCTTGTTCCACTACAGAGTCTAAACCTTCACCAAAAGTTTCTTGAATGACACCAATTTTTAGCTGGCCTCTAGGTTTGAAGTCTGGTTTTAAGCTGGCGGCGTAGTTAGGAATAGCAACTTTCAGGCTGGTAGAGTCTTTGGGATCGTGACCTGCGATCGCACTTAATAATATTGCCGCATCTTCTACTGAGTTTGCAAATGGGCCAATTTGATCTAAAGACGAAGCATAAGCCACCAAACCATAACGGGAAACCAAACCATAAGTCGGTTTCATGCCCACCACACCGCAGAAAGATGCAGGTTGGCGAATCGAACCGCCAGTATCAGAACCGAGAGCAACCACACATTCTTGGGCGGCCACAGCTGCTGCCGAACCCCCCGAAGAACCACCCGGAACCCGTGACAAATCCCAAGGATTAGCCGTGACTTGGTAGGCAGAATTTTCTGTAGAACTACCCATCGCAAACTCATCCAAGTTGGTTTTGCCAACCATTACCGCCCCAACATCTGCCAATTTTTGCGTCACCGTTGATTCATAAGGCGGCACGAAATTTTCCAAAATCCGGGAGGCGCAGGTGGTAGGAATTCCCTTAGTACATAAGTTGTCTTTAATCCCAATCGGAATGCCTGCTAGCAGCCCAATTTCTTCTCCCGCAGCAATTTTGGCATCCACAGCACCCGCCTGCTCTAATGCCCGTTCTGCGGTGACACATAAAAAGCTGTGCAATTTCGGCTCTAAGGCTTGAATGCGCTCTAAAGCTTCTTGGGTAATTTCAACGGCAGAACGTTCTTTTTTAACTAATTGTTGGTGCAACTCGCGGATGGATGCCATGATTGCTCTCTTTGTGACTGAAGTCCTTGATTTTAGTACATATTGACCAAGATTGGGTATGGGGCATTGGGCAATAATCAATAGTTCTTCTTCCCCTGCTCCTCACTTCCCAGTCCCCACTCCCAATCATTGTAAAAATAAGATTAATACCTCTAAAGAAATAAGTAATTATGGTGATGGAAATATTGTCAAGCTTAAACAAAATAATATTAGGAATTTAACATCATCCGCAAATAGAAGGACTACAATCAAAACGGACAAATATCTCATGCTCCAACAAAAGAGGATTACAAAGCTGTGTCCGACTTAAATCGAGGAATTATGAAATTTGAGGGTGCAGATTCCCCAAAAGTAGTCACTATCTCTACCGTGTTGCTTCTGGGATCGATCGCTGCTCTGATCATCTGGGCGCTGCAAGCTGCCTATGCGCTAAACTAAAACCATTAGTAGTCTAGAAGGACACTGGCAAAAACGGTTTCCGTCGTAGCCAAGTGTCCATTAAGTAACTAGTAAATAAAAACGCCCTATTAACCATCAAAAATTTCAGAAAAACTTTAGATTTGAGATTTGAGGTTTTAGATGGAAAATTTAAATCTAAAATCCAAAATCCAGAATGTTTGAACCTTGGGGTGTCTTAGTTATTTTAATTGCCTGCCCCCTCTTGGGCGGATTACCCCTGATTGCATGGATTACTTACGCGCTAACGCGCAAGCAATTATCACAAGTTGGTACAGGAAACATTAGTGTATCAGCTGCCTTTTATCACGGCGGTAGGTTTGTAGGAATTCTGGCAGTTTTGTCAGAAGCTTTTAAAGGAGTTGCAGCAGTCTTACTCACCCGCGTTTTCTTCCCAGAGGGATCGTCTTGGGAATTGATTGCGCTGATCGCTCTGGTAATAGGTAGATACTGGATAGGCAGAGGGGCAGGTACGACAAATGTTGTCTGGGGATTTGTCGTACATGATCCACTGGTGGCAATATTCGTATCTTTTTTTGCAGTTATTAGCTTTACAATTCTGCAATCAAGACGGGTAGTCAAATTTGGGGTTTTGCTTCTCTTTCCTCTGTTTGTGGCACTTCTCCACATTAGCGATATCCCCAGAATCTTTGCTGCTGTTGCCTTAGCTGGTTTAATGGGCTGGATTTACAAAAAAATTCCTGATGATATAAACCTGCCAGCCCAAGAGGCACAAACAGAATCGCAAGCGATGTTGGAATTTTTACGCGGCGATCGCGTGATGGTTTCTCTAGATGAAGAGTTGGATGCTGCCATCGTCGGAGAAAAGGCGGCTACATTATCCCAAATTAAGCGCTGGGGCTATCCAGTCCCAAAGGGGTGGGTACTTGCCCCAATCGACAATCCGGAAATGTTGACAGAATTTCTCCAGCCCTCAGAATTATCTCCCTTGGTGGTGCGTTCTTCTGCCATTGGAGAAGACTCAGAACAGGCTTCCGCTGCTGGGCAGTATGAAACAGTTTCAAATGTTACCAGCCCACAGGCATTGCAGTCAGCGATCGCCCAAGTTCAAGCTTCCTACAATCAGCCATCTGCCGTGCAATATCGGCGCGATCGCGGCTTAAATGACACAGCAATGGCTGTGCTGATTCAACAACAAGTCCAGAGTGTATATTCTGGCGTCGCTTTCAGCCGTGATCCCATTACTCAGCAAGGTGATGCGATCATGATTGAAGCCCTTTCAGGAAGCCCGACGCAAGTCGTTTCGGGAAAAGTCACACCAGAACAATATCGCGCTTTTGTCCTTGAAACAGAAAATTCTTCCTCTGTGCAATTAGAGGGTCAAGGACGAGTCCCACAAGCACTTATTAAACAAGTTGCATATTTAGCCTACCGAATCGAAAAACGCTATCATGGCACTCCTCAAGATATAGAGTGGAGTTATGACGGTCAAACACTCTGGGTATTGCAATCTCGACCGATTACCACTCTGCTGCCCATGTGGACACGCAAAATCGCCGCCGAAGTAATTCCCGGAGTAATTCACCCCTTAACATGGTCAATTAATCGTCCCTTAACTTGTGGAGTTTGGGGAGAACTTTTTACTTTAGTTTTGGGCGAACGCGCCTTGGGGTTAGATTTCAGCGAAACAGCAACTCTTCACTATTCCAGAGCCTATTTTAATGCATCCCTCTTGGGGAATATTTTTATCCGCATGGGACTACCATCGGAAAGTCTGGAATTTTTAACCAGAGGAGCTAAATTAAGTAAGCCGTCTTGGGAGTCAACCTGGAAAAATTTGCCAGGACTAGGGAAGTTACTAAGGCGGGAATTAAGTTTAGAAAAAGACTTCAAGCGGGATTATCACAAACGGTTCATTCCTGGGTTGTCGCAATTGGCGCAGTCAGATATAGATAACTTTGAACCATCCAAGCTGTTGGTAAGAATTGACTTTACCCTAGAGTTGCTGCGTCAAGGGACGTATTACAGCATTTTAGCTCCCTTGAGCGCTGCCCTCCGTCAGGGGATTTTTCGGGTGAAGGATGGGCAAATTGATAACAGCGTCACCCCAGAGGTGGCGGCATTGCGATCGCTGAGTGCTTTAGCTACAGATGCCAAGGAAGTATTGCTTGAGTTTGAGCCACAGCAGGTGTTTGAGCAGTTGAAACAAACTCCCCAAGGACAGAAGATCCTCCGAGAATTTGACGAATTGCTTCAGGATTACGGCTATCTAAGTGAAGTGGGAACTGATATTTCCGTTTCCACTTGGCGGGAGAATCCCCAGATGATTAAGCAGATGTTTGTGCAGTTAATGCAGGGTAACGAACCACAATCAGGCGCTAAAGACGCGATTAATAGCATCTTTGATGGCAAGCGCAAACGCTCTTTTGTGCAACGGCGTGTGGATATCAAAGGACGAGTTACCGAAGTTTATTCGCGGCTTTTGGCTGAATTGCGTTGGAGTTTTGTCGCTTTAGAGAAGATTTGGCTAAAGTCTAGCTTACTCAAGAAAACAGGAGATATCTTTTTTCTCAACTTTGATGAAGTGCGGCGTCTAGTTGTGGGTGGAGATTCCAGGTTAATTGAGCAGTTGGATAAGTTAGTGGAATTGAGGCGATCGCAATTTCTGCAAGATAGCCAGATAATTCAAGTACCTCTGTTAGTCTATGGCAATACACCCCCTCATCCTTTAGCTCCCTCTGCACTCTATTCTGACCAAATTTTACAAGGTATTGGAGCCAGTCACGGGCAAGCTGAAGGTAAGGTGAAGGTGTTGCGAAATTTACAAGACTTGCCAGAGATTGACCGAGATACGATTCTGGTAGTACCTTACACAGATTCCGGCTGGGCACCTTTGTTATTAAGGGCTGGAGGATTAATTGCCGAAGTTGGTGGACGGCTTTCTCACGGTGCGATCGTTGCTCGTGAATATGGGATTCCCGCAGTGATGGATGTTCGAGGCGCTACATGGCTCCTGCAAGATGGTCAACGAGTAAGGATTGATGGGTCTAGGGGTATTGTGGAATTATCTAACGATTTAAGACCCGAATGATTACCACTTCTCGCCAACAGTAGATTCTTCTATTGGGGTTGCGTCTGTTTTCTTGATCAGGAGCTTTTCAGTTTTTTTTGATGATTCGGCGCATATCCATGAGAAGTTTAGGCAAAGATAGAGGTTAGGATCTCTTAAGATATAGCAAATTTGTAGAGAAATCCAAGACATTTTGCCGTTTGTCTGAGTGTGGATTGCTTCTTGGCGACGGGAGTGAAGCGCGATGCCGTCATGCAACCCCAAGGGGAAACGTACTCAGGGGACAGTGCCATTTAGGCGATCGCTGCAATGCAGGAGAAGATTTATGCAGTCGTATTGCTCTGTGGTAATTCTAAGCTGAAATTATGGAATGCCCAAGAATAAGCCAATACGCTTGGGTTAAGGCTGAAAGTCATCTAAATTAAGCATTGTTCCCAAGAATGGAAATAGAGTGTGGTGCATCAATACCTTGTTGAATCAGGGGAATGCGAATAATAAACTCAGCACCAACTCCTGGTTGTGAAATGCATTCTAAAGAACCGCCATGTCTTTGTGTGATAATTTGGTAACTAATAGCCAGTCCCATCCCCGTACCTTGTCCAACAGGCTTGGTCGTAAAAAAGGGATTAAATATTTGCTTTAAAGCATCTTCTGGTATTCCCAGTCCGTTGTCGCCAATGTGAATCGTGACTTGATTTGGCGTTAGTAATTGAGTGCGAATATAAATTCGGGGATTATCCATTTTTAATTGTTTATGTGTTGCCCACCGACCTTTAAGCACTGAATCTTCTAAAGCATCGATCGCATTTACTAAAATATTCAGAAATACTTGGTTTAACTGCCCAGCATAACATTCAATCAAGGGGAGATTGCTGTATTCTTTAATCACTTCAATTTGCGGGCGCTGGTTAGTAGGCTTGAGGCGGTTTTGAACGAGCATCATCGTACTATCAATTCCCTCATGGATATCAACCGCTTTCATTTCAGCTTCGTCTAAACGCGAGAAAGTCCGCAGGGAAAGCACAATCTCTCGAATCCGCTCCGCTCCCATGATCATCGATTTGAATAATTTGGGGAAGTCTGACCTTAAGAAATCTAGTTCAATTAGATTTGCAAACTCCTCAATTGCCTGGACTGATTGGGGATAATGTCTTTGATAGAGATCTAACAGTGAAAATAAATTTTGGGTGTATTCATCAGCCGGTTTCAGGTTGCCATAAATAAAGCTAACTGGGTTGTTAATTTCATGGGCAATTCCAGCTACTAATTGCCCCAAACTAGCCATTTTCTCACTTTGAACTAACTGAGCTTGAGCCTGTTGTAAGTCTTTGAGAGTTGTGGCAAGTTCTTCCTTTTGACTTCGAGTTTGTTTGAGTAATTCTGCCTGCTGTAATGCTACACCTAGCTGAGAAGCAATTTGGGTCAGTATATATACTTCATCTGTTTGCCATTCTCGAGGACCATCGTTCTGGTAAACCGCCAGCAGTCCCCAAAGTTGTTGACTTTGATAAATAGCGGTAATTACATAAGCTCTTGCCTGACATCGCTCTAGAATTTTCAGGTAGCACTTACTGAAGCCAGCACTATAAACATCGTGACAAACGCGATACGTTTCATTTTTAGAAAAGCGTCCTCCCTGTGTATCTTTTAAGTAAGTATCCACAATTGGAGGAATAGATAAATTTTTCAAGTTACATTCACTGACATTCTCTACTAATTCTGGTTGATGCACCTGCTGCTGAATCAGAGGTAACCACCCTTGTGCTAAGGATTCAGCCACAAATGTTCCGCTCCAATCGGGATTGAAACGATATAAAACCACGCGGTCAGAGTTTAACAATTGC
Source organism: Nostoc sp. (assembly GCF_036917615.1). Lineage (GTDB taxonomy): Bacteria > Cyanobacteriota > Cyanobacteriia > Cyanobacteriales > Nostocaceae > Nostoc. The sequence goes on along the minus strand of NZ_JBALCZ010000031.1, from coordinate 221,346 downwards.
TTGATTTCTTGAGTGGTTGTCTGGAAAATATATTCTAAGTCAAGAGATTGACGAATTTTCTCAACGGTGATAGCGACAATTTTATGGGATTCTGCTGCTTTGACTCGTGCTTCTATTTGTGATAGTTTTACAGACTGGGAACTACCTTTTTCTAAGGATTTTTGGGGTTGTAATACCATTTTTAATAATCATCTAAAATAATTAACAATCAGTCTAGTATGAGATTTAAAAAAAATTCCTAAATTCTGCTTAAATTCTTTATGAACAAATGAGATTTGTCGCTGATATTATAAAGTTATCTTAGGAGCATCTGTCTTCAATTTTTGAGCAATAAATTTAAATTTTGACCAGTTGTAGCAAGTATGGAATTTTTGTTAAAAATACAAGTGCTATCCCACCTTTGATGTAGCTGGAATGCTGTTTGACCTACACCGCAGTCGGGCACACTGTATGAAATGTCCAAGATATGCATCAACTTAACATTCGTAAAAATGGGCGGCAACGTGGTAAACACGCATTACAATGTAGTATGGCTCTGTGGGCGCTACGCGCCCGCAAGCTTGAGGCGATCGCTTGTAGGTGTTCTAAGAGTTTGTTCCAGACTGCGGCTTTTTGCCACCGATAAAACCTGTTGCTACGCTTTCCCACTTTCGGTAACGTTCTGGTAGATCCCGCCACCTGCCCCGGTTCTTAGTACCCATAAGATGCCATTCCCAACCTGACGGTGGTCATTAGACCTCTTGCAAAAGTGCTTTTTGCACTCTTATGGGAAAAAGGTTGATGTTAAGGGGAAAGGGGAAAATACAAAACCTTTCCCCCTTTCCCCAACCCCAGTTCCCGACAATGCCAAGAAGTCTAATATCGCGATGCTCTGGCACTTTTAGGCATCGGTATAACGACGAGGTGTATAAACCCAGATATTACCATCGCCGCGCTTGATGGTTTGGGTTTTTGTGGAACCAATGAGAATAATTGTCCGCATATCAGCGGTTGCTGGTGCTAACTGGTCAAGTGTGATCACTTTCACCGTCTGTCCTGGTCTCCCGAGATTCCGGGCCAACACTACTGGTGTATCCGGTGTTCTATGTAGCAGTAAAATATTTCTTGCTTCTGCCAGTTGCCAGGTACGCTCTTTGGAAACAGGATTGTAGAAAGCAATTACGAAATCAGCCTCGGCAGCAGCGGCAATTCGTTGTGCGATCGCAGACCAAGGTTTCAAGATGTCAGAGAGGGAAATAGCACAGAAGTCATGCCCAAGAGGCGCACCAATCGCTGCTGCTGCTGCCTGCATGGCTGAGATGCCTGGTGCGACATGAATGTCGATACTGTCCCATTCGGGTTTGGCATAGCGATCGCATACCTCGAAAACCGCTGTTGCCATTGCATAGATACCGGGATCACCAGATGAAACTACAGCTACATATCGTCCAGATGCCGCTAAATCAAGGGCCATTTTTGCCCGTGCTTCTTCTTGGCGGTTGTCGGACTCATGCCGTTGCTTGCCATCAGCCAGAGAACCAACTAAATCTAAATAAGTTTTGTAACCCACTAGGTCAGTTGCTGACTTGAGTATCTCCTTGACTTCTGGAGACATCCATTGCGATCCACCAGGGCCCGTGCCAATAATCGCTAACCGTCCGCGTGGCTGACCTGTGATATTGGGGTCAATTGGTTGAGGGGCAATGGCGATCGCGATGTGGGAAGATGAAGCAGATAAGGGATATGTGCCTGTGGCGGCGATCGCTGCGGCTTGGGTAGGGCTATAACCTTGTGAAAGTAGGCTTTCTAGCTGATTTGGGGTAAAAAAGCGGGCAGGCACTCCAAAGGCGCTAGCTACGGCGTGGATTGCTGGCTCGGCAGCAGCGGTGATCGGTGCAAATATCCCGGCGACTGATGCTCTTTCAAGTCTGGCATCAGCTAGTAGCTGCTGTACTAAAGCGACTGGATCATCTGCATAGCCAATCATGCCACTAATTGCGATCGCTACAGTTGCTGGGTGATAGACAAGGCAGTTAGCTTTAAGAGTCACCAGACGTTCTGTAACTTGAATGGTCAAATCTCCCTTTGGATCGATGGGCAGTTTACTATCGCTCAACCAAGCTGCTGTGCCTTCTAATTTGACTTGCGCCCCAGCTAGTAAATCTGAGATAAATTTCTTCGCATGGTCTGGGTTTGCTAAATGGTATCCAGGGGGAGGAGACAACAGCGTTGTACCCAAACGTAGGTCGCCTGTGGTCGTAATTGCAGGCTTGACATCAAGCGCTTCGGCAATGCGGCGGGCCAAATCGTTTACCCCACCAAGTCCGCCCAAGAGGGGCACAACAGCGCTACCATCTTCAGCCACAGCTAGCACTGGTGGTTCCTGTTGTTTATCCGAGAGTACGGGAGCTAACGTCCTAATTAAAATGCCGGCGGCACAAATGCCAATCAGTGGCGTTCCTTGGGCGAATAACTCGCGCAACGTCTCGCCAAAATTAGTAAAGCTGACATCAACTCCGGATGTGCGACCCGCTAGACCGTATAATGTTGCCCCTGGTAGGACAGTGATTATTTTGCGTGCTAATGTCACGCTATTTTGACCTAGTACTACAATGGCGGGTGCAACGTTCATTATCACTTATTTACGAATTATTTAATTGGAGCTTTAAACAAATGTTCTCAGAAATTTTAGTACTTAAGTTTTATTTTTAAACCTTGCATGAATTATGTCGCTGTTATTATTACGAATGTCAATCTCGTACTTCATAGCTGAGGCAAACGTAGGTTGATTATCTGGATAATTTTGGATATATTCAATTGCGTTATTAATAGTGTCAGCTTGCTGAGATAGTCCGTAGAGAACAATGACATTTACCTGTTGGACTAGTCTAGCAAAGGATTGTTCTAAAATATTGATAAATTTATCTATTTGAGATTTTCCCAGACTTAGTATTTGATTTTTTATATTATTAATATCTGGCGTTGATAAGTTTTTCAATTGTTCAATTTTATTTTGAAACTCTGCTTCTAATGTACTTTCATTGAAAGATGCACTTATCCCAACTGATGTAAATGATTTCACGATATTTTCATACTTTTAAGATACAGAATTTTAAAGCCTTTAGATTCTAATTGGTCAAGCGCTCCTTGAGTAAATACACCTGCTAGAATAGCACCTAAAAATGGGTTAAGGTGACTATAGGTGTCTGCCAAAGGAATAAGCGCTCCTTCAATTTCTTGAACTTTATTTCTAGAATGCTTGGTGTAACGCCGCCATGCAATCTCAATAAATGCCACTGGAAGACCGAGAGTGTCTTCTGTACCTCCCCGCTCCAGTACATAGTCAAGGTCATGATAATTACCGTAGCGATCCTGCCATGATACCTTTTTACTAATTCGTACCTTACGCTTCCTCTGATAGTCCAAGTAAAAACCATGCTCATCGGCCACTTGCTGAAGTGTCTCACAAATAAATTCTTGGATGAGACTCCCTAAAATCTGACCCCATTTATGTTGACAATGATTCTGCCATTACAGTTGTGCAAAATATTTTATGTTGTGATTAGCCTATCCGTAAACCCACAAACAACCTTCGCAAAGAGGAACTCTGTGCTTGCGATTTTTCCACTTAACATTTATCAGCATCAGTTTTATATAAAAGTTTAGCTCTTGCTATACGCGCAACAAAAGGATGAGCCTCAATTCCAAAACATTCAACTCCAAGCCTTTCAGATGCAAGTAAGGTTGTACCAGAACCAGCGAATGGATCTAAGACAGTAGTTTCTCCTCTTTCTTTAAATTGAGTAATTATAGTTTCGACACATTGTGCAGAGAAACCTGCACTAAATCTAAACCATCGATGAACTGGCAATTTCATGTTATCGATGAATGTAGATGAACTGTCAAAGGATTTAGAAATGTTAGAAGAAAATTTCTGAAATGGCAACTCTAATTGTTGATTCATTTAGATATTTATTATTTTGCTTCGTGGTGGTTTTGATTGTCAACGCCAAGAAGCTGTGATTTGAAATGATGGAGAGGCGATCGCATTTCCTTAAAAAAGGCGATCGCTTCTTATCTCAATTAGCTTTACGCTCTTTGAGCACTTGATCTAGCAAGTTTCTAGCAGGTTGTGCTTTAGCCAACGCTGCTTGATGGTCATTATAAGCACGAACAAGGCGAGAAAGACTGCTCACACCTGCCTTGAGTTGCTCAAGTTCTTCACCAGCAACCAGTTCCCCATCAAGCAGCCGCCCAATTAACGGTTTGATGTCGCCCACTTCCTGACGGACTTTTTGGAGCTTTTCTAGGTTACTCAGTAAGCTTTTGAGTGAGTTCAAGATGTCGTCAATATCCTGGGTATCCTCTACTGGTTCGGGCGAATCTTCAAGCGAATCTTCAATTGTCACTGTATCTTTGTCTGAAATTGTCGGCAATTCCTGTGCAGATGTTTCATCTTTAACCCCGTTTGACCGTGCCATCAACGCTTCCTCAAGGAATTTTCCTTAGTGTATCGCTTATCCCAAGTTACTAAAAATAGTATTGTTATAATTCGTTAAACTTGGTGAGTATTAATACAGTCCATAATCAGGCTCACTTTCAATCGTTCAACGAATATGGAGGGTTAAATCTACTTCTGTTACGGAAGAATCCACGGCTTTCTTATTCTGTTATATATCCATCTTCTCAGAAACATTTATGTTTATTATAAGAGGCATCAAGGATTCATATTTTATTTTTTAAAAAACTCAGTATGATTTTAAGATCCTTCTTGAACTTTGCCTATTACATGCCTATGCAAGTAAGTTTAGAGGGAGCATCCCAATTTGGCAAAAATAAAATAAGAAAGATTATTCGCAATGTAGACTCACGAATAATCTGGGGATTCAATCTTGTGGTTATTCTGACTCTTGCTCAGAACTAGAACTAATGTTTAGCAGACAATCATCAAGGGGATAAATTCTTCTCTGTATTTCGTCCCAAAAGGAACGTCTGTACTCCAGGGTCAAAGTTATACATCTAGGAGGAGCGCTCAGTCATCGCTTCTCTACGAGACGCTGCGCGAACGCTACAACTGGCTCATCATTAAATGTTTGTCTCCTCACACCTAGATACACAAATAATTTTTAATTATCTAATGTTAAGTTAATTTATGTTACATATTTAAATTTTTATCTGGAACATGCTTAATAATCTATTTTTAGTATTTGATAATAAAAATCAGAGACTATCGGAAGATTTTTAAAAATTACCAGGAGTAACTCAATGCTGATCTCAAATTTAGAGACTGAAAATATGTTTGTGGAATTACTTGATAATGAAGAGGAATCTATATCGGGAGGAACAATTATCGCTACAGCCGATAAACTTAACTTATCATTCACAAATGTACTTTTAAACATAGACAATCTTAAAATTTTCCTTAAAGGAGGAGTTATCCACTTAACTGGAGTAAAACTAAGTGTTTAGAACATAAAAGGAGAGCGAGCATCCTGATTTTGCAAAAATAAAAGAATCCCTATATTATTAGTGAGTTTCCATCGCGAATAATATAGGGATTCAATCTTGTGGTTCTTCCTCCTCTTGCTCAGATCCAGAAGTAACGACAGATGATCTCCAAATGCTGCCCTCAGCGGTCACTCAGGCAGCATAACGCCCCAGTTCGCCGACGTCCGACGTTTTGCCATAGCAAAGCCGAGGCAAGACGGTCGGCTTTGCGCCTTGGAGAGCGCATTGTGTCATCGCATTTTCAATCTTAATTTCTTGGGCTTGGCTCCATATAGATAATTTCCCAAATATGGCCATCTAAGTCACTAAAACCATGTCCGTACATAAAACCGTGGTCTTGTGGTTCATTGTAGGTTGTTCCGCCGGCGGTGACTGCCTTACGAACCATTTCATCGACTTTTTCTCGGCTTTGGGAAGATAAACACACAAGCACTTCTGTGCTTTTCGTGGCATCAGAGACTTCTTTGGGAGTAAAAGTCTTGAATTTTTCGTGAGTCAATAGCATGACGAATATGTCATCGCTCACGATCATGCAGGTAGCCGTCTCGTCAGTAAATTGGGCGTTAAAACTGAAGCCAAGTTTACTAAAAAACTCGACAGACCAATTGAGGTCTTTTACTGGGAGATTCACGAAAATTTTAGTAGCCATGTTTTCTCCTTTTGAAAGCTCATTTACGTGAATGAAGTCTCGGCAAGCCGACACTAATGTTCCGCTTGAGTCGTTTCATGCAGACTGCTAGTTGACCGTCTCATCGGTGAAAAGGAAGACTCAAAACTTCGCCAATAACTCGTCGAGGCAGTCAAAGCTGGAGTTCCAGCCTTCGATCACCCCCATCTGTTCATGCTTGCGACGCTCCTCAGCAGACTCATGCATAATTCTGAGTGTGAGTTTGGTATTACTGCCCAAATCCTCGAAAACCGCCGTCGTAACCATTCCCCTTGGCAGATCAGCGTTCATGACCTTTTCAAAACCTTCATCAAATTCATCACTAGTAACAATCCGTTCAAAGGGTACAATTTCGCGGAAGACGCCTTTGGCCGGGTACTCCGTGCCGTCTGGGCCAATCATGACGTAGCGCCATTTACCGCCCGGACGCAGATCCAATTCAGTCACCCGGGTCGTAAAGCCTTTTGGTCCCCACCACTGCACTACGTGTTTCGGATCAGTCCATGCCTTAAACACGAGTTCGCGCGGCGCGTCCAAAACGCGGGTGATAACGATCTCGCGTTCCGATTGAGCATCAGTGGAATCATTTTTATTGCTCATTTTGTTTCTCCTGGATTTGTAATTCGTGCAGGTAATCATCCAGCCGATCAAGACTCTCTTCCCAAAATTGGCGATATTGCTCGATCCAATCCGCCGCGTCCTTGAGCGGCTGTGTTTCGATCTGGCAGGGTCGCCATTGAGCCTTACGACTCCGCGTGATCAATCCGGCACGCTCCAGCACCTTGAGGTGCTTAGAAATTGCAGGAAGACTCATCTCGAAGGGCTTGGCTAACTCAGTGACCGATGCCTCACCCTTGGCGAGGTGAGCCAGGATCGCACGCCGTGTGGGATCGGCAAGGGCGGCAAAGATGACGCTCAGTTGATCGGTAGACATTTTTATTTAACCGCGCGGTTAATTAACTAATAGTTTAAATGTACTATTGAATCATGTCAAGCGCTGACTTAACCAGTCGTTTGAACTCTTACATTGAAATAGAGTTGCCTTGTAGCCCATCAAGAAGGCAATATCTTTTGGTTTGCATACAATAGGCGTCCATTGACCCAAGCTAGTCGTAGATCTAACAAATGATTGCTGATCTCACTACTGCCCGATGTTAAGCAATTTCGCCATAGCCAACCGTTGCAGTTTCCCGGTAGCACCACGAGGTAGTTGATCCAAAATGTGAACTTGCTTAGGAACTTTGAAGTCTACCAGCATGGTTGAACAGTGAGCTAAAAGTTCTTTTTCGCCAGCTTCTGCCTTGAGGACAACAGCGGCGTGGATATCTTCTCCTAAAGATTTATGGGGGACGGCAAAGGACAAGGCTTCGGCGACGGCGGGATGGCGCAGCAAGACATCATCCACTTCTAAGGGAGAAATTTTTTCCCCACCCCGGTTAATCAATTCTTTAATCCGTCCAGTCAAGCAAAGGTAGCCGTCTTTATCCAGTGTGCCCTGATCACCTGTGCGGAACCAACCGTTTACAAAAGCTGTAGCGTTGGCTTCTGGGTTGTTTTCGTAGCCATCTATGACATTGGGTGCTTTTACCACCACTTCGCCCAAGCTTAAGAGAGATAATAGGTTGCCTTCGGAGTCCATAATGCCGACTTCCACACCGAAGCCATAACCTACAGTACCTGGTTTGCGTACTTTTGGCGGTAGGGGGTTGGTGGTCATTAAGTGAGATGCCTCAGTCATGCTGTAAGATTCCACCACAGGAGCATTGAGAGTTGCCTCTAGCTGTTCAATGATAATCGGGGGCAAGGAAGCGCTACTAGAGCGAATAAAACGAAAGCGGTTAGCTTTGACAATTTCTGTGTTGCGGCTAGCGCGGGCCAAAATTGTCTGGTGCATGGTTGGCGCTGCGGAGTACCAGGTAGGTTTGTAGGTATCTACCAGTTTCCAAAACTCTAGGGCATTAAAACCATTGGGACAAATTAGTGTGCCACCCGATGCCAGGGTTGCCAGCAAGCAGCCTACCAATCCGTGAATGTGGAACAGGGGCATTAGGCAAAGTGTAGTGTCAGCTGCGGTGAGTGAGTAAGCAGCAATGATGTTGCTGGCTGAGGCGATTAAGTTACGATGACGAATCGGCACACGCTTGGGACGACTGGTAGTGCCGCTAGTGTGGAGAATCATTGCCATATCATCGGCGTTGGGGGCTGCGGGATTAAAGGATTCTGCTGGTTCTAAGCCTGTTTTGACTAATTCAAAGCTCAATGTGCCGTCAGTGTTTACCTTGGCATTAATCAGCATCATGTTGGATGTGACGGCGGCAATAGCTGCTTCTGGCCCCCCAGACAAAGTAATCAGTGCATTTGCTTGGGTATCTTCGTAGTAGAAGGCAAATTCTTCTTGCTTATATTTGGGATTCAAGGGTGCAGCAGTGCCACACAGGGCGGCAGCCAAAAAGGTAATAGCCATTGGTGAACCGTTAGTCATGGCAATGGCAATGCGTTCTCCTGGTTTCAATCCAAAGTTGTTGAGTTGGGATACCAGTCCAACAACATTCTCGCGCAATTGCTTATAGGTTAGCGATCGCCCCTCAGGCGAGACTAGGGCTGGATGATTGTCTTCCCCTGCTAAAAGCTCAAATAAGTTCATTAAAAACCTCCAGTAAACCGCATCCCCTTGTGGGAGTTGTTAGTAAAAAAGATTGGGCATTAGGAAAGAAACTTTTTCCTTATCCCCTTTATCCTGCTTTATTTGCTCCCCCTGCCTAACTTAGTGCCATTCCCCCATTCCCCATGCCCAATTCAACCATTATTTGCTTTCTTTTGTAAGTAAGTTGACGGCAAAAGACAAGAGCTAAAATTAACTCAATAGTGTATTTGTCGTTACTAGAAATCAAAAAAATCTTTTTCAGCAACTAAACCATCGATAAAATATGGATCGTCGGAATTTTCTAAAGTATGTCACTTTAGCAGGATCTAGCTTTGCTTTAACTAGTTGTGTTCAAGGCAAATATTCCAAATCGCAGGGTGAGGTGTCTCCCTCAGCTTCGCCTGTAGCGGTAAATGAACCTCTGAAGGTGGGATTTGTTTATGTGGGATCTGTGGGTGATTTTGGCTGGACTTATGCCCATGATTTAGGCCGCAGAGACATGGAAGCCAATCTTCAAGATAAGGTAACAACTACTTTTGTCGAAAATGTTAACGAAGGTGCTGACGCCCAAAGGGTGATTCGCCAACTAGCATTAGATGGTAACAAGTTGATTTTTACAACTTCCTTCGGGTACATGAACCCAACAATTAAAGTTGCTAAGGACTTTAGTTATGTTGTCTTTGAACACTGTGCGGGATACAAACGTGCTGCCAATGTCGGTACTTATCTAGGACGCTTTGAAGAACCGCGTTACTTAACCGGCATGATTGCTGGCAAGATGACAAAATCGAATGTAGTTGGTTTTATTGGCGCATACCCAATTCCAGAAGTAATTCGAGGAATCAGTGCATTCACTCAAGGAGTAAGGCTAACAAATCCCCAAGCAAAAGTTAAGGTACTTTGGGTACAAAGTTGGTACGATCCAGCTAAAGAAAGAGAAACGGCTCAAGCTTTGATGAATTTAGGTGCGGATATACTAACGCAGCATACCGACTCTGGTGCCATTGTCCAATTAGCTGAAGAAAAAGGCATTTATGCTTTTGGCTACAACACTGATATGAGTAAGTTTGGTCAAAAAGCCCACCTGACATCAGCTATTAACAAATGGGGTAAATTCTATACAGATAAAGCCTTGGCTGTAATGAGTAATACTTGGAAGTCTCAAGAGGTTTGGGATGGGATTGGTCAAGGAATGGTGGATATTTCCCCGATGAATCAGACGATTCCAGATGATGTGCAACAATTGGTGAATGCGAAGCGCGATGAGTTTATTCAGGGTACTGCACATCCTTTTGATGGTCCGGTGAAAGACCAAAAAGGGGTGGTGCGAGTACCAAAGGGTAAGGTGTTGGATGATCAGGGACAACTAGCAATGGATTGGTATGTTGAGGGAATTGAAGGGTCAATTCCTAAAGGAAAATCCTAACACTGTTAAACAATACTAGGATTTCTGTTTTTAGCTTTTTAAGTTAGTGATTGGTGTTGTTAAAATAGCAGCAGCAGAATTATGAATTAAAAACTTTCTTCAAATTTTATGGCTGCATTACCGCCAAATATTGAGCAGTCATTTCCGGTGTGAGTAGTTCTATCATGACTTTGTTTTCCAACCATAACTCAATAACATCAAAAAAAGAGTTGCGGTTACAATGTAATACTCTCCAACCTTCCTGTTTGCCAATCAACTCAATTTTTTCTTGACAAGTTTCTCTCCTAAAGCCAATTGCAGATACTAGCCGCGATCAAATTGGACACTGGATGGAAGGAATTGGCTTTGATTAACGTGAGTTTTGTTTATTGACCCGATCACAACATCGATCGCAAATCTGTTTTCATTGAGAGGATGTTTGAAAAGTCGTAAAGTATACTAAAAACCCCGCTTCCATTCCTCTCCTGCGGCAAGATTTAGGACGAGATGAACATTCTACCGTTGCGTAGGCGTAGCCCGTCGTAGACATCGCTGATTCTCAATCGGTGAAGACCACGGAAAAAAAGGAGCCAGTGCGTTGGGCGGCTCTACCGACTTGAAGCAACTGGCGTGGGAGGTCTACGGTTTCGATGGTGGTAAGAAGGTTAAAGGGCGTAAGCGCCATATAGTTGTAGATTCTCAAGGGTTGTTGATTGGCGTTTTAGTTACTCAAGCCAATGCCTCAGAACGTTTAGGTGCTGTGGTGGTACTGCATGAAGCGGAGTCGTGAATTGTCTAAATTGGAAGTTGTTTGGGTAGATCAGGGCTATTCAGGGGAAAACTTTGCTCAAGCCGTTAAGAAGGTTTGTGGCGAGCACGTTCGTGTTGAGGTGATTGAAAGGATATCGAAAACATTTGAGCGATTGCCAAAACGATGGATTGTGGAACGGACATTTGGGTGGCTGAATCGATTTCGGCGTTTAAGTAAGGATTATGAATTGTACACAGAGTTAAGTGAAGCCATGATTTATGGCTCATTGATTCGTCTGATGGTCAAGCGAATGGCATCTTAAGCTTTTGTTTACGAATCAGCTCTAAAGCTAATGATGCATTTAACTATTGGGTGAAAGTTTTGAGAGATATCTTACCAGCTTCTCAAATGGAAGAGGTAGAAAAAGATAGTCAGAAATATCAAGACCTACGTAAGATTCTATGTGAACATGAATTGATTGTAGATAGCGCAGAACAAGCTATAGAAAGGCCTGTAGACTATCAAGAACAAAAACAGTACTACTCCGGCAAGAAAAAGATGCATACTCTGAAAAACCAGTTTATTGTGTTACCCAAAGGAGAAGATATTGTTGACATTTATATTGGTCAATTAGGAAAAAAAAGTGATATTAATTGATTCCGAGAAACACGAGGTAAATTTGATTCCGAACAGAAGTTTATTGGGGATAAAGCTTATATAGGAGAGTCAGCAAATACTACACCTTACAAAAAACTGAGAAAAAAAGAAATTTCGGAATTCCAAAAAAAAGAAACCCAGCAGTTATCGTCTAGAAGAATAGGTGTTGAACAAATGATTAAGGAAAGTAAAAATATTTCGAGTTGCCAGTGATAAATTTCGTTTAGCTCGTCAGAAATATAGCCAGGTCATTATGACAATTTGTGGGTTAGTAAGACTACGGCTTAATTGTTTGGTTTTACGAACCATTAATATTTAAATTGTTTAGGAAACAATAAATTTTATTCACACCAATATTTTGCCCATAAAGTGATATTTAGCCATATTTTATGCTCAAAGCCCTATTCTTGCGTATACCTAGTTTAGCGATGTCTACGACGAGCTACGCTAACGCAGATTCCCCTATAATCATAATCACTAAAATCCTTTTACTGTATACATTTGCCATTTACGGATAAGTCTATTAGTTAGGCTATTCGGTGTCGCTTCCGGTTTAGAGATGACGACGCTTCGGCAAGCATTTACCGCAGGCATCGCAATATCTTAATATCTGTACAAGAATCGCTATCGCTTACCAAAATAGCTTGCATTCAGTACCATCGTTTGCGAGATGCTAAAAATAGCACCTCGCAAAACGTACCGCTTGTTGATGGCAAAGCACTAATAAAAATTAAACAACCACAAAATTGTTTTCGGTTAGTGACAATCCAGTAGATAATTGTGCAAATTGTACCTGAGTAAACCCAGATTTACTACCATCAAGGTCAAAGAACAATCCACCTGTAGCGCTGTTGTATATAAATCGCTGAGTGTTAGTGGTTGCAGATGTTCCGATAGTAAACTGATTTGCCTTAAGTAAACCTGATGATAACCCGCCACCAAAACCGTCAGCCGATACCTGAATCAGTTCATTAGTCGTTTTCGATTGATAGTCGAAAAAGTTGAAGTCATCAATACTATCAACACCTTCATTGAAACTATTGAAAGCAAAGGTGTCAGTACCATCTTCTCCATAAAGAGTATCATTACCTTTGCCACCTGTGAGGATATCATTGCCAAAATCACCCCTGAGGGTATCATTCCCATTGCTTCCCACAATCAAGTCATCGTAGCCTGTACCTGAGATATCTAATTGTTCGATATTCTTGTAACTAACTCCATTCGTGCCCGCCGTAATTGAGCCAATGTTAGTAGTGGCATTGTATGTCGAAGTGATTCCTTTGGTAGCATTTATGTAATCGACGGACAACAAATCGTCGCCCTTACCCCCATCTATCGTATCATTGCCACCGCTACTAGAGAAGTCACCTGATGAGAGCGTATCATTGCCATTGCTTCCCACAATTAAGTCATCGTAGGCTGTACCTGAGATATTTAATTGTTCGATATTCTTGTAACTAACTCCATTCGTGCCCGCCCTAATTGAGCCAATGTTAGTAGTGGCATTGTATGTCGAAGTGATCCCTTTGGTAAGATTGCTAACAGCGTGGTAATTGACGGACAACAAATCGTCACCTTTACCCCCATCTATCGTATCATTGCCACCACCGAACTTATCTATCGTATCATTGCCATTGCTTCCCACAATCGAGTCATCGTAAGCTGTACCTGAGATATTTAATCGTTCGATATTATTGTAACTAACTCCACTCGTGCCCACCGTAATTGAGCCAATGTTAGTAGTAGCATTGAATGTCGAAGTGATTCCTTTGGTAGGATTTATGTAATAGACGGACAACAAATCGTCGCCCTTACCCCCATCTATCGTATCGTTGCCAGCATCGCCTGTGGAGAGGGTATCGTTGCCATTGCTCCCCACAATCAAGTCATCGTAGGCTGTACCTGAGATATTTAATCGTTCGATATTTTTGTAACTAACTCGATTCGTGGCCTTTGTAATTGATCCAATGTTAGTAGTAGTATTGAATGTTGTTGTGATTCCTCCGGTAGCATCCGTGTAATCGCCAGACAACAAATCATCACCAATACCTCCATCTACTGTTTGAGTCACTAAAGAAGAAGGATCAGTATATATACCGTTTCCATAGCCGTTAGATTGGATGCCTACATTGAAAGAGTCATTACCATCGCCCCCAGAGAGCAGATTATTGCCTTCTGCATTACCAACATAGAAGTTATCATCACCAGTAGCACCGTTGAGAGTGTTATTGCCTGTTGTATAACTAGCATTCAAGTTATCATCACCAGCGCCACCGTTAAGGGTGTTATTGCCAGAGCCATAATATCTCACAATAACTCCACCTCCGGCGTCAGAGGAGCCAGTAACGGAAAGATAATCATTCCCATCGCCCCCAGAGAGCAGATTATTACCTGTTGAATATGCAACATACAAGTGATCATCACCAGCATCACCGTTGAGGGTGTTATTACCTGTTGAATAATTAGCAATCAAGTTATCATCACCAGCGCCACCGTTGAGGGTGTTATTGCCAGAGATCGGATTGCCAAATGAAACTGAGCCTCGGTACGCGCTATAGTTACCAAGGGCAAATAGATCATCATTTCCATCGCCACCAGAGAGTAGGTTATTGCCTTGTGAATTGTTAACATTCAAATAATCATCCCCAGCACCGCCAAAGAGGGAGTTATCCCCGGCATCGCCAATGAGCGTGTCTTTGCCTACACCACCAATGAGAGTATCATTCCCTGTACCACCCCGCAGTAAGTCGTTGCCACTTTTGCCGTCGAGGGAGTCATTACCGCCCTGACCATTAACCACATCATCTGAGTCGTCTAAACCCGTAATGTTGTTGGATAGGTCATTAAGGAAGGTCACTGTATTCTTGATGCCCAGGCTAGTATCTGTGGAGTTGGCATCTAGGACATTAAAGCTGTCGGTGATGCTAGTTTGACCACTAAATAAGATATTGCCAATCGCTGATCTAGCTCCAGAAGCTTTCTGGTTATCCAAGTTTTCTAATTTGAAGTTTTGCAGGATGACTTCGGTCCCAGGCGCATCTTCATCAACAAGTGCTTCAAAGGTGATTTCCAGATTGCTGCCGTTTTGAGTCAGCAGCATATTTCGGGCAGTGAACAAGTCATAGTCCTGGAATTTTAATGTGTCCACTTCGGCAATGACTGCGGAAGTCGGGTTTGTTCCTTTACCGACGCCAGCGAAATCAGTGATAGTATCAGTGCCGTTATAGGAACTGTAAACAAATTGATCATTGCCACCACCACCAATCAAGGTGTTGTCGCCCTGGCTAGCTGTGATGGTATCGTTGCCTGCAAGACCGTTAATCGTGTCTGCTAACTCGCTGCCCACTAGCGTATCATTACCCTTGGTTCCAATGATATTTGCCATAACTTTTACTTACCTAAATCGATTTTTTCAGTAACTTCAGTTTTCAACTGAAGAGTTTAGTGCTGTTTTCGGGCACAAAAATTCGCCTCAAGGGTGATGCTTTCGGCATACTTTACTGGGCTAATTTTGACACTCACTTCCGTTTTTGGTTTCGGTTTAGGAGTGTTATTGAGTCAACACTGTTGTATTTAACAAAGGTTGATTGAGGAATTATGCATTCGCCGAAGAACCGTTTCTTCTTAGCTCGACTTTATCCAATTAAGCAGCATAAACAGCAATATCCCTCAAACGCTCGAATAAAGGGCGAGGGACTTTTATGATCTCAGTTGATTCATGTGAGGCTGAAAAAGTACTAGCCCAGGACTTACGCAACTGGCACAGTGCGATCGCTATTTCGTAGAGTCAGGTAAAGAATTTGCTTTCCACAGATTGCTCCCCAATCGGTGGAATCGATAGTGTTACCAGATGAATCCACAGCTCGATACAGATACTTCCACTCACCTTTCACCTTTATATATGTTTCATCTACTCGCCAAGAATCATTAGTTTGGCTCAAGTACGGTCTACATCGCTTCTCAATTTCAGGTGAATAAGTTTGCACCCAACGATACACTGTTGTGTGGTCTACCAATAGTCCCCGCTCTACCATTATTTCTTCCAAGTTTCGATACGAGAGTGGATATCTCAAGTACCACCGCACACATAGCAGGATGATCTCGGATTGAAAATGACGCCATTTAAACGGTTCTTTTAGGTTCATTAATGGGCTAACTTTCATACAAGACTATTGACATAACCACATTTCTACCAGACCTGCCCTAGTTTTTGCAACACAACCGTGCCAGTTGCGTTTGTCACATCAATACTGGTGTACTAAACTTTAGCGTTCGCCTGTGCCAGTTGCGTTTGTCCTGTGTAAGAATAACAATGCTCGTAGAACTGCGATCGCACTCAAATAGCCAAAAAATATGTCGCAAATGGATAAAATCCTGAAACTCATCTTTTCTACGACATCTCCGACCCATGCTGTGCTTACATTCCAGGCTGTGAATATATCTGCAAGGCTATACGCTTACATCGCAAAACATTATGCTATTCCAAATCACTAGATATGCTTAAATACTCAATTCGTTTGTTACTCCATTATTTGAAGTATAGACAAATACCTGTATTTAGTTAATTCATCCCGCATTTATGCAACGCCAAAATTTATATTGAATATTCATAATAAATGGGGAATGGGGAGTTAGGAGTTAAGAGTTAGGAGTTTGGAGTTCTAAGCTTGACGCTTGGTGTTCAAAGGGTGAAGTTCCGAGTTCAGAGGTGGAAGCAATAATATTTACTCCTAACTCCTAACTCTCAACTCTCAACTCCCAACTCCTGACTCCCCATTACAGTTTTGCTTCTTGTTGTTGATACAGACAGTAGTAATAACCTTTGAGCGCCATCAATTCTTTATGAGTCCCCTGTTCTACCACAGCACCTTGCTTCATCATCAAAATGACATAGGCATTGCGAATTGTGCTGAGGCGATGAGTAATGAAAAACACTGTTTTATCTTGGAAGGCTTTCGCTAAGTTCCCGCAGACTTGGGCTTCAGCATTGTAATCTAAGGCGCTGGTAGCTTCATCAAGAATCAGTAATTGCGGATTTTGTAGAACAGTACGAGCGATCGCTACTCGTTGGCGTTGTCCCCCAGACAGTCCTGAACCTCGTTCGCCAACACGGGTGTTATAACCACTGGGTAGAGACATAATAAAGTCGTGGGCAAATGCTACCTTGGCGGCGGTAATAATTTCCTCATCACTAACATCAGGATATCCCAAGGCAATGTTTTCGCGGATTGTACCATCAAACAGGAGGGTATCTTGTAACACCATACCAATTTGACGGCGTAAAGAATAGAGTTCAACTTTGCTGATATCGTAGCCATCAATCAAGATTTTGCCAGATTTTGGTTCGTAAAGTCGAGGTAATAATTTTAGCAGTGTGCTTTTACCGGAACCGCTTTGACCAACAATTCCGATAAAACAGCCAGCAGGAAAATCTAAATTAATATTAGATAGTTGCATTGGCCCATATTCCGAAAAACTGAAGCTGAGATTTTCAAAGCGGACACTACCTTGAATACTGGGCATAAGGATATTTTGACAGTTGCCGATTTCTGTTTCTTGGGGAGTATCTAAAATATCAGCAAGGCGTTGCAGAGATAGGGCGGTTTCTTGGAAGTTCTGCCAAAGTTGCATTAGGCGCAACAGGGGACTGGTGACATAACCAGCCAGGATGCGGAAAGCGATGAGTTGTCCCAAGGTAAGTTGCTGATTGAGGACGAGAAAAGCTCCTACCCACAGTACTAACATACTAGAAAACTTGTTGAGGAAACTGCTAACTGAACTGGCGGTAGTTTGGGTAGAGACGGTTTTGAAACCAGCGCTGATGTAACGGGCATAGCGTTCTTGCCATTGCCAACGCGATCGCATTTCTAAATTTTGCGCCTTGACTGTCTGCATTCCTCCCATCACTTCCACTAAATAAGATTGCGTCTCGGCATTGCATTCTGCTTTCTCTTGCAATTGTCGCCGCATCAAAGGTGATACCATTAGGTTGAGCAAACCAAACAACGGCACTGTTGCTAAGGCAACTAATGTCAACACTTGGTTCATCTGTGACAGTAATTTCTGAGGCGTAGGGAATCTCTGCGGGTAAAAGTGTTTTTGATATGGGGGCAAGATTTTCTCCAAGTATTGACTTGGGTAACCCCACTAGACGCATACTTGCATTAAATTTCAGCTTGGGGTTGAGATCATCCAACTCTAGGCGACTCCCCACAGGAAAGTAAACACTCGAACTACTGCTAACTAACCACAAGAATTCTGAATCTAACTGCTGGAGAGATGTTTTGCGTGTAGGAAATGTTTGGATAACTGCTGCTTGAGTTGCTGTGCGGGCAAGTTTAACTAAATTCCTGCTACCATCTGCCCGACGACTCAGTTCCTCCATCAGCAGTTCATATACTTCTATCAGGGAAGCAGTATTGTCTAATGCTTGGGCAAAAGCCTTCTCCTGCTGAATCAATGCCAGAAAATCAGCGATCGCCAGATTAAAGGTGATAACTTCAGTAGAAGCGATCGCAGTTTCACAAGCAATACCCCGCACATGACTTACCCAACCCAAAACCTCTCCTGGTGAGAGTAACTTCAGTGTCGCCGGATTTTGTCCTTGAGAATTGTAGCCTAATAAACGCGCTTGTCCTTGGTAGATAATGCTAATAGAGCATGAGATGTTTCGGCTTGGGTGCAGGTAATGGGTGCGATCGCTAATTCGATAATGCTCTGAGATAACAATTGCGGGATTAAATTGTAACTTGCTAAAAAGGGGATAATTTCTGGCGGCAAGAGGGGGCTGCTGCTACGCCCGTCGTGGACATTGCCTAGTTGTAATGCTTCATTCATATTTGTGCAAATAGTAGAAGGCTGCTGGAACTGGCTGAAATGGGAAAAGTTCCAGAAGGTTCAGTCGCAGACAAGGCTAAATCGTAACTGACATCGCCCACACTAGTGCTAAAGCGAGATACTTCAGCAAAAAAAGTACCTGAATTGGTTTTAAAGTTAATCGCCTCATCATAGTTGCTTCCTTGACGGGAAACAAGTCCAGCTTGTCGGTCGAAGTCGTCTAATACACCGTTAAGGTTACTATCTGTAAACAGTTGGATGTCAGTATTATCGCCAGTACTGATGTCTGTCAGAGACAGGTTGATGTTTTTGCTACTGGCGATTTTGAACTGAAAGACATCCGTGGGTTCAGATGCATTTAAATTAACGTTATCCTTAACAACAGGGGTGCTACCTAGTGTACCAAGATTGAAAAGTGTCATTTTTTTGTCCTTTAGGTGTTGATTGTGATGTGGTCAAGTTAAGATTAAGTTGTGGTTTGCATATATGTAAACCTCCGATTTAAATCGGTATTTACTGGATGTAGCAGCTTATAGTTTGATGAAAATAAAGAAAATTTATTATTTTCAAGAGAGCCTTAGCTGTTTGGTTTTGTGCTTGCCGTGTTCAGAACCTGTTGTTTAACCATGAATCTAAATTAAGCTGTATCTTCAATAAACACAGCATGAAAAAGACCTTAATAGTTAGGTGTTTGAAAGGAAATTCAAAGTGCTTTGTATTATTTAGTCATAAAAAGTCTGATAACTCACCCTTCGCGTCATCGAGAATGAGTTTGATGAAATAAGGAATGTGTGAAGAAGCAGGCGATCGCTTTGGCAAACCTTTGTCCCGCCAAAAAAATGTTGTAATTGATACAAAAAAACAGTTCACAAGTGCGATCGCAATCAGTAACCGTTTGTGACGAGAGGCATCAACTAGCGCGTCCGTTGGCGTTTATGCTAGAACTCCAGCAATACTAGTGGTTAATAAAGCAATACCTATTTGAACTTAATTCCAATGACGATCTGTAGTTAAGAAAATTGCCAAGTCAGGTTTAAAAACATCTCGCACATCGCCCAAGGAAAGGTTGAGCCAGATATAAACTATCAAAAGATGTGCTTTTAAAATCACCCTTTGAATGTTTATAACCACCAAAA
Source organism: Nostoc sp. (assembly GCF_036917615.1). Taxonomy (GTDB): domain Bacteria; phylum Cyanobacteriota; class Cyanobacteriia; order Cyanobacteriales; family Nostocaceae; genus Nostoc. Next base: position 201,762 of record NZ_JBALCZ010000031.1, on the reverse strand, counting down.
AGCAGGTTATTAATCTTGATTGAAGTTTTTGCATAAATCTGCTTTGGTCTTGTTTAATTACTTTTAATAACAAACATTAATAATTTGTAATAACAGTCGTCTACTTCTTAAGACTGATTTTAACTAAAACAATTAAATAAAATATATTATTTCAAAAATAAATGATTTAAGTATGATTTAATAGTTTGAAGTTTGACATTAGTAAAAAATCTCTAAGGACTATGCGCTGATTAGTAAAGCTTTTAGTGAGAGCAGACAGACGGTAGTCTTTGATAGCTTGTGTTCGGAGAGTTTTAATCAGCACTAATCATACTGTAGGTAGATTCCAAGTAAATGAGAGAAAATCCAAAATAATATTACAAATAGTAATAATTTCTGATTGTAGATGAATATACTGTGTCGCTGTTCCCGGAGATGGGAAAATGGTTTTTATGGAAAGTAAGCGCTTGCTCTTCGTTGCTGACTTTCCATCTGTACAACTCGATAAAGACTTTTCTCAAACTTTAGTCCAAAAACCACCGTCACCGTATTGTGAAGTTTGTGTAATTGTCCCTGTTCGCAATGAAGCTCAGACCTTGACAGGAACCCTTACTGCTCTGATACATCAGGTTGATCTGGAAGGAAAGCTTTTAGATCCCAGACGCTACGAAATAATTTTGTTGGCAAATAATTGTAGTGATGATTCAGCAGCTATAGCCCGGAGTTTTGCTGAACAACATCCAGATATAGCACTGCATGTAGTGGAAAAAACTCTGCCACCTGCACAAGCCTATATTGGTCGAGTGCGTCAGATTTTGATGGATGAAGCATACCGCCGTTTGTCTAGTTTAGGACGCACAAGGGGGGTAATTGCTTCAACTGATGGAGACTCGCAGGTAAGCCCAACTTGGATTGCTGCCAACCTGTACGAAATTAGCTGTGGTGCTGATGCTGTCGGTGGGCGAATTCTCACCGATCCCACCGAGCGCTCTAACCTAGACCCCTACACCAGAGCTTGCTATCTGCGCGATGTAGGCTACCGTTACTTAATTACAGAATTAGAAACTTACCTCGACCCCGACCCTTATGACAGTTTTCCTCGGCACTATTATCATAATGGGGCAAGTCTGGCCGTAACGGCGGAAATGTATGCACTGGCAGGAGGCTTGCCACCTGTGCGGACTCCCGAAGATGTAGCGTTTTATCGTGCTTTAGTGCGAGTGAACGCTCGTTTTCGCCACAGTCCGTTAGTGCGAGTAATAACTTCGTCAAGACAAATTGGACGCACTAGCAATGGTATGGCTAACCAGTTGAATGAGTGGGCAGAAATGGGACGGCAACAGCAATCATTTGTAGTCGAGCCAGCAGCAGCTATCGAAACTCGTTTTATTGCACGTCGCCAATTACGAGTGATGTGGTGTTGCGCTCTCAATGGCTATCAGCCAAGTCATCCCAGTGTCGCGTCTTTGGCAGAGATGCTGGGAGTTTCAGCCCAATGGCTTGTCCAGAAATTAACGCAACCTTATACCTTTGGTGAGTTGTTTGAACTAATCGAAGAACGCCAGCAGAAAGAAGGAACTTGGGCTTCACGCTGGAAATACGTGGAAATTGAACAAGCAATTGGGGATTTGCGCTTGCGTCTTGAGAGTTTGCGTCAGTATCAGTAATTGCTAAGGGGAAGCATTACCCTACTTTAGGGTAACGCTTCCAAAGCGGTTTCTTCTAAAAGGTAAAACTAAACACCAAAAAATCAGGCTCATTTAATTTTTCAGACTCGCTCGAATAAATCAAGTCGATATTCTTCCTCCCGTTGACCTTTTAAATGCCGCAGTTTATTTGGGGTCAACTCAAAAAACGAGTTATGAACTTCATCCCCACTCAACGGATAATCACGCGCATAGAGTGTCCAATGAACTAAGAGTAGATGTCCTCCTGGTTCCAAATGTTCCAGGATGCACTGCTGTGCTTTTTTCAGGTCTTGCCAGCTCCAGTAATAGCCAACTTCCGAAATCACGGTTAAATCAAACATTTCATCAGGATATTGCTCTGGGACAGGCATAATCTGGAACTTGACATTGGAGAGATGCTGACAGCGCTCTATTGCTTTAGACTGCGCCAGTTTTGATACATCAACCGAGAGCAGTGAGTCACAACCCTTTTGCAGCTTCTCAGTTAAAACCCCAATGGAACCACCGATTTCAAAGGCAGACCGATAGCGCTCTTTGGGTAAAGCTGCGATTGTGGCAGCATATTTGTTAGCTTCGTAAACGCTTGTTTCAAACTTCCACGGATCGGGGTTTTCGCTGTATATTTGATCAAAGTAACTGGGTGGTAAGGAGTCGGATTGTAACGGGTTCATCGGTTTTCCTCTATATAAACTTCCCAAGGACGAGTAAAGTTGGCTAACATTTCGGCACTCAGGCGAAAGCCTTCTGGATCATCGTCAATTAAGTCTGTAATTTGGGAACGATAAGCAGCTATCGCTTGCTGTTTTAACTCCACCACCGCGCTAATATTCAACCGCCAGGTTGTCACCTCAAGAGATGCTGGCAGACTTCCCCGTTGCTCTGAATCCCAATCCCAAATAGGATACTCAATCAATCGCGGGGATAAGTGCAAATCATCCAGCGCTGCTTTGATTAACTTCCACGTCGCTCGGTGGTCTGCATGAGGGTCATATCGCCACGGTAAAAAGATAATTTTTGGGGCGATTTCTGTGATGTAAGCACGACAACTAGCCACTGCACTTTCATACTGTGTTGCAATTGACCCATCCTGCATTCTCCAGAAGGTGACAGCACTAGCCTCTACACTCAACAATTTCAATGCTGATAGCGTTTCCGCTTCCCGCAGAGCCAGGAGTCTATCTGCGGGATATTTCAGGGAACGAGGGTGTGAAAGAGTACCATCACTGATGACTAAAACTTGCACATGACAATTTAAAGACCGTAATAAAGCGATCGCACCCCCACAACCTAACGTCTCATCATCAGGATGGGGTGCGACGATTAGTGCTGAACTACAAGCGATCTCATTAATTGAACGCCAGGGCAAAACACTAGGATTGCTTAGTGGTAATCCAATCAAGCCAGATTTATTCATCATTCCAAAGCAGATAAGCCGGATTGGTTTCATGCAAGACATACTGCCCGACATTTGCCAAGGCCGCATCAAAAGCAGGTTGACGCAGATACAGAGTCAAATCTCGGATGATGCGTTCCATCGGATTTGGTGGTAGTAAGCCACGAGTCCCAACAGAACGTTCGCACAAATTCATCACATCAATGCAAATTTGTTCAATTGCTGTCCTCACCATGTTTGCATAGGCGACGAGTTGGTCTGCTTGCGGGTGGTTAACTGTGGGATCGCCACCAAACACAGGCGCATAGGCTGCTACCTGATCCGCAGCCCCCCGTAGCCAGAGATTACCACTTTCAATAGCGATCGCCATTCTGCCCAGCCGTTCTTTTTGATATGGATCATTTGTGTATTCCAACTTCTGGAGATACTGGCGAGTCAGGTTAAACAGTGCTTCTGCCCCACCTAGTTGCACAGCGGCAAACCGAATCACCCCAACAGACAACCAGGGCTGTCGATGGTAATCTCCTGGCTGGCCGATTAAAGCGCTTCGATCCAACTCTACACCGCTAAAATCCACTTTATAACTAGCAGTAGCTCGCATCCCACAAGGTTGCCACCAAGCCGGGTCACTAACCGTTGTAACTTCGTCCATCGGCACAATGCATATTTGCCAACCGCCGTCTGGTAATACTCCATTAACGAAAGGACGTTCAACATAGCCTGCACCAGTACAAAACGTCTTAGAACCTTCCAGGCGATAACGTCCATTCTCCAAAGGAATTACCTTGACACCATCTGAGGCTTCGGCATTCCAAACGCCATATATTTTATGATGTTCACGAGCGTCACGAGCGTAGCTTGTGATTTGTTCTACAGTACCAAAGGTCTGAATCAGTTGCAGGGCGTTGATATGTCCTTCATAAATTCGACCAACTGCCAGATTGCCATGCCCCATCTGCTTTAATAGCATCAGAAGCTCATAGGTAACATTAGCATCAATTCCTGCACCCCATCCGCCTAATTCTTTCGCCAATGGTGCAGTCAACAACCCAGCCTTAGCAATTAGCTCAAACTCATGCTTAGGAAAAGCACCATTGTAATCTATTGCAGTGGCATTGTTTGCACAATAATCAGCAATTTCCGTTGCACGTTTGAGATCCAGAGCAATGTTGGAATCATGCCATTTTGGAATGACGATATTCTTTGATAATTGGATGCTAATAGCTGACTCCTTTCGTTAATATTTTTTTTATATTTGTTAATAATAATGAAATTAAGTCGATTAATACCTCTATCTTTTGTGTGATTATATACTCAATAAAAAGGGAGAAAATTAAAATACCTTTAAGAGGATGTTTAACTGTCCCTTCGCTTATTTCGAGCTGACCTTTCTTTCCTACTGATCACAGAATTGGTGTTTCAGGCTTTCCCAGAATAGCGTCACCAAACAGCCCATCGTAGACATCGCCTACACCGGGCGGATACGCCATCGCCACTTAGTAGTTCATTTAAACTATATAATCCCAAATAATACCATGTCCGGCTGATTAGTTGTGATTACAAGCAAAGCGTGGCAATCTCCAAACTCTTGTGATTGCTTGATTCCACTTCTCTACGAGATGCTCCGCGAACGTTACATACCCTACGGGAAGGCTTACGCCAACGCAATCACATATCGTAAGTGATTAGGCGGACATGATATAAAAAGGGAGATGAAAAATTGTCTTTTCCACATCCCCAGAACGACAGAAGTGATAGGCAGCCACGCGATCGCGGATTTGGGTTAAACGTGCCGCGATCGCACTTTTACCCGATGTTTGAGCATAATTACTCAATTATCTCATGCCAGAAACTTTTTTCACTTACCTGTTTGCCAACCGCTATATGCGCCCGTGATAGCTTGTTTCAGGAAAAAGGTCGTTTTTTTGCGTCTCCCCTACTGGTAAGCTAAAACACATCTAATTTGCATATTTCGATTTCATCAAAATCTTGTGGGGTGGGCTGAAAAGCCCGCCCTAATTATGCAACTTAAATACCGATTAGCTTAGGCACAAAGGCGCGAAACAAAAAGATATTTATCCAATAGACGCCATGAATGAAGTTGATAACGAAGCATAAAAATACCTCTTCTTTACCCCTGTTCGGCATCAGGTGGGGGTGAACCCGGTATGTATTTGACTTGCTCGATCGCACCAGTGTATTTAAACACCCCATATTTTTTGTAGAGATCCCATGACACGGGACTACGAGCATCTTTACCGATGTCCAATCCTTCATAGGGAAAGCCACCAAACGTTAGCCCCAGTTTCCCTGCCGCAACTTGCTGCCCGTTGACGGAGAGTCTTCCAGACCCCTGGCGCTTGCCCAGTGCATCGTAATTCAAATCGATGTTAAGTTGACCTGGCTGTACCGGGACTGCGGGAAACTTAATCGACTGACCATAGTTATTGTGTTCGTAGAACAGCTTGCCATCCTCAATATAGAAGATATAACCAACTTCCTGTCCACCGTGGGCCAGAATCACCCCGCGATCGCCTGCTTTATACTGAGCCTTCACCTGGATCGTATAATCGCGATCGCTCACCAAGGGCAAAATGTCCGGTTCCAGTACCAACTCACCTCTATGGAATGTCTTTGGTTTCACTTTCTCCTTAATATAAGGCGGCACTCCTCCATGTTGCGGGGATTCTAACAGGGGATAAACTTGATACTTGAATGCTGCCGCATCAAAGGCTGCTGCCAGTTTTTTGACTTTCTCTGGATACTGGTTTGCCACATTGTTGCTTTCGGAGTAATCTTTGTTGAGGTTGTACAACTGCCACTCGGAGTCAATAAATGGTTTCCCAGTCTGATGTTCGGTGACAGCATACCAACCATCTTTGTAATACCCTCTATTGCCTGAATTCTCATAGTATTGTTCAGTTCTTTGAGAGGGCGTATTGGGATTATTCAAGAGATAGGCAAAGCTGATACCTTCTAGAGGTTTCGTGGGTTTGCCATTAAACCTGTCAGGATGCTTGATGCCTGTCAATTCTAGGAGGGTAGGTGTAATGTCTGTGATGTGCGTAAATTGTGTCCGGGTAGCACCCAAATCTTTGATTTTTGCTGGATAGGAAACAATCAATGGATTCCGTCTACCGCCCCCAAGAGTAAAGAACTTGTACAGCTTCAGGGGTGTATTGGAAACGGTTGCCCAGCCAATAGGATAGTGAGGCGCAGTCTGAGGACTACCAATCAACTCGAACCGACTGATATCCAAGGCTTTATCGTCTGGTAAACCGGAGTAATGTCGGGCTACATTCGTCGTGCCATTTGCCCCACCTTCTCCAGAACCCCCATTATCAGAAGCAACAATGATAATTGTGTTGTTGAGTTGCCCAGTGGACTCTAGATACTGATAGAGTTTGCCAAAGTTTTGATCCAGGTTATCAACGAAGGCTGCATAGGCTTCCTGGTAACGAGCAAATAGCTTTTTATCCTCAGCCGATAGTGTACTCCAAGCTTTAACGCCTGGATTTGGGGGTGGTAGTTGAGTGTCGGCAGGAATTAGCTTTGATGCAAGTTGCTTCTGATACCGTTGTTGGCGTAGCACGTCCCAGCCGACATCATACTTGCCTTTGTATTTGGCAAGGTCTGCTGGATGAATATTAAACGGTGAGTGAACAGCATTGTTGGCAAAATACAAGAAAAATGGCTTGTCTTTTGACTTGGTTTTTGCTTGTTTGAGCAATGCGATCGCTTTTTCTGTCCAGTAATCGGTAGTGAGGAAATTCTCAGGATAGCGATCGATTGAAATCGGCGTATTGTCTTCGTAGAGAATATGGGGTGTCTGGGGATGTTCTAATCCATCTAAGAAGCCAAAGAAATGTTCAAACCCCCGTTGTAACGGCCAGGAATTTAATGAAGCGGTAGCGGTGCGATCGTAAGTTTGAGTCAAATGCCACTTACCTGTCAGCAGGGTAGAATAGCCATTGCTACGTAAAATTTCTGCCAGAGTCACAACATTGCTCTGAATTTCACCCGCATAACCGGGAAAACCAGGGTTTCCCTCAGCAACCCAACCGACACCCGCAGAGTGGGCATTTAATCCCGTCAATAAAGATGCTCTTGTGGGAGAACAAAGCTGATGCGTTGTGAAGTTGTTAAACCGCAGTCCGTTAGCTGCCAATTTATCAATATTTGGTGTACTGATTTCTGAACCGTAGGGGCCTAAATCCGAAAACCCCAAATCGTCAATTAGGAAAACAACAATGTTGGGGGCCCCTTTTGGTGCTGTGGTGGTACGGGATGAAGCCAGAGATTTGTTGACTAAAACCGATGGAGGCTGTGGAGTCCACCAGGGCGTTGATTCTGCCAAAGTTCTGCCGATTTTGCCTTGAAATCCAGCATAGGCTTGCTCCCTTGCATTGCCTGGGTTCTGAGCTAAACTGCTGGCGATCGTTGTGCCAGTAACTAGCAAGATGCTAAAGACAACCAGTGCTAACCAAGCAGTGGGTGAAACAAGTTTTTGCTTGACTTTTTGAATGAATGATGGATTTCGTTTTCTGTTCAACAGACCTACCTCCTTACAAGCGATAGTAGTTAAGCCAGCACATCATCTGCACTGGATAATCTGAAAAATGCACTCATATTCCTGCTGATAAATTGGGGAACCACACCCACATTGTTTACTTCGGGAGTGTAGGGTGGAATTACTTTTCCTGTTGTACACAATGCAAACAGTACATCAGTTTTTTTGATGGTAATATCTTCCCCTTAACAGAAGGTTCATAGTACAAATACAAATAAATGCAAATATCATACTATATATCTATCGAATTATCGTAGTATTAAATTAAGTAAAAGCAGGATACCCGATTTAGACCTCGTAAAGGTACTCCCACCCAAAAGCAAATATTGAGTTTGGGCGATCGCTTTTGCGTGGGGACAAAATGCCCTGAAATGACTAGAGGATAAAGAATATGGCAATTAATGGTAAAACAAAAAGAGGATTTATTCGCAACAAGCCTGAGGCATTGGCAGTTACGATGGCAGCAAAGATGGTGTTTTAGTCAGAAGACATTGATTAGAAAAGGCAGGTAATCAGTAATCCTGCCTTACTTAGGACAATAATCATTGTTCTATTTAATATTGCACTTTATCTTGACACAGCTATGAACAAGTAATGTCAAAACTGTGACAACATTACTTGATTGTACACAAAGTATTGATGAGAAAAGATAGGGAGTACCTGTCTTGTATAGTTTATATTGTGTTCATAATTATACATAACACATGATTTTGACAAACCTATTACATAATTGTGTCAAAAATCTGAATGTGATTGTCAGTAAAGAGGATTGTACTGATGGGAGGGACAACCAGAGCGGGTGCATCTAAATTAGTCTTGATCAAAACCAAGGTTAGGCACTTACCAGTAATAAAATGCCTTGGTCGCAACAATAGCCTCATGCGACCATTTTTCTTTCCTTCGGGACGGATGGCGCAAAACAATAGCCTTTATGATCAGTTTTCAGTTCTTCCCCACAGGCTTGGTTTTCTGTACTCAAGTAACATAGCAGTATGACTTGACCCTTCTGAGCCTGTTTCTGTGATGCGATCGCAGGCTGTGGATCAGGTGTACCAAAAAGCTGCAAACAATGCGACTATTGTGCAACCATCGGCTAAACCGCCTCTGACGACTCTGGGCAAACAATGCTTGTAAATTGGGAGTAAAGCATTAGTCTACTAGCAAATCTTGAATTAAAATTTACTGTCTTAGAGTAGGAATACTTGCATTTTCCAAATCTCTATGCAAAGATAGGTTGGCACAAAATACTATAATTCTATCGACTTACAGTATTTTAATAAAATTAATAGTATTTTTAGTTATTTGAATGACTGCAAATCATGATATATAGCTATGTCAATTTGCTCATAAATAACTAGAATACAAATTAAGTTTTAGTCATTGAAATAACCAATGATGAACTTCGTGTGCCATAACCAATAAAACAGGATGTCAGATAAGCAGCATCATAAACAAAATGTTTCAAGTCTTCTCGAATGAGTTCAAAAATCAGAACTTATGCAAGTTTCTGGATTTCATCTTCAATCACTGTATGACTGGTTTTAGAACCTAAAATTTCAGTTATTTGGCCAATTAAATCATTGCTATTTATCTAATTCGCATTTTAGCAGAAGTATTGTAAAAACTATTTCTGCGGCTTTTTATATTCAATTTGTAGTCAGTTATTTCGCTTTTAAGGTTGAGGAGTTATGTCGATTGTTCGCTGGGATTCTAGATTTACATTCTGCTTACTTTTTTTGCTAGATATTTCAATTATCTTAGTTATTAATCCTGCAAAAAGTCAGGCTAATATACCTGAATCTACTGGATCTCTCACTTCATCTAGTGATACCACCCCTGTTTCTGCTCCTGGCCAGTTGCCTGTATTTGTTCCTAATCGCAACAATTCTGTGGTAGAACAAGTTACGCCTATTTCACAATTACTCTCACCTGTACCTAAACGATTACCTAATCTTAAGACTACCGATCCCACAGTGAGCAGTGATCAAGTGGGATCTTCAAATGACAATGGAGTGATGAACCAGGTAAATTCTGTTTCACAGTTATCAGATATCAAACCTACTGACTGGGCGTTTCAAGCCTTGCAATCTTTAGTGGAACGGTATGGTGTGATTGCAGGCTACCCTAACCAAACCTTTCAGGGTAATCGGGCAATGACTCGTTACGAGTTTGCAGCCGGACTAAATGCAGCGCTGGCTCGAATCAATGAGTTGGTGAGTGCGGGAACCAGTGATTTGCTGAGAAAAGAAGATTTAGAAACATTGCAAAAGCTCCAAAATCAATTTGCACCAGAACTGGCTGAACTACGGGGAAAACTGGATTCGTTGGAAGCACGAACAGCAACTCTTCAAGCACAGCAGTTTTCTACCACAACTAAACTCGTTGGTGAAGTTGAGACTGTGATTGGAGGAATTGTGGCAGGCAATAACGTCGTCACCAAGCAACCCGCACCCCACAACTTCACATTTCAAGATCGGGTTGTTTTGCGCTTAAACACCAGTTTCACCGGTACAGATCAACTGCGGATAGCACTCACAGGAGGAAATATTACCGCTTCCGGAGGAACAAGAAGTGGAACACTTAGAACTAATGATGGCAAAACTTCTGATTACGCCAGTCCACTTTTTCCCAACAATCAATTTTTCCTCTCTGGCCTTCGCTATCGTTTTTTAGCTGGTAGTAATACTGCAATTAATGTTTTTGCTCAGTCTGATGGAGCCTTTGAACTAGGCTTGAGTGGAACCATCAACCCGTATTTTGAAGGGTCAGCAGCTAATGGGATCTCACGATATTCGCGGCGAAATATGGTCTATGACTACGGAGATACCGGAGCCGGAATTGCCATCCTCCATGACTTTAGTAAACAATTTCAATTAGGGTTGGAGTACACCTCGATTAACGGTAACAATCCTACAGACAATAATGGGTTATTTGCAGGCAGGTATGTAGCTCTAGGACAATTACTATACAATAGCCCCAAGAATAATTTCCGGCTGGCTTTGACTTACGCCAATACTTATAGTCCACCAAACACTACAGGTCAAAGTGGCACAAACTTCGGCCCAGTCATCGGCAGTAACTTAGCAAACAGCACTGTGGCTGGAAGAGCAACTTTAGCGAATACTTACGGTGTAGAAGCGTTTTATCGGATTAATCCATCTGTGGCATTAAATGGATGGGTAGGTTATTCCGCGCACCGTTACTTAGGGAGCGGTGATGCAGAAGTCTGGGACTGGGGTGCCGGACTATCATTTCCCGATTTATTCCACAAAGGTAGTTTGGGAGGTATTTTTGTGGGTATGGAGCCAAAGTTGACTACTCTGAGTAAGAACATCGATTTAGGAGCGGGCGCTGGTCAAGTAGACAAAGATACCTCCTTACATATTGAGGGCTTTTACCAATATCAACTTAATGACAATATTGCAATCACGCCCGGTGTAATATGGATTACTTCACCTGACTTTAATGCTGACAATCCTGATAGTGTAGTTGCTTGGCTCCGCACTACCTTCAGGTTTTAACCTCAAAAAACTAGTAACTCAAGTTGCGGGTTATCAAATTATGCGCTTGGTAACTGCCAATTCAGGCGATGCCTGCGTTTCTTGCTAGCCTACGCAGAAGACAAGTTGACGGTCGTAATCAAGCACCGCGACTCAGACTCCAGCAAAAGTACAAATCTTAAATCAAGCTACAGTATAATCATCGCAGTGGTGGCAGCATTCGTCTCCAAATTGCTGCCAAACTACAAAATACTCGGCCAGCACAGAGTCAGCAGCATGATTAAATTGCTTGACCAAAATAAAAGCAGGAGCCACAAGATACTACTAATTAACCTGGAGTTCGGTTGATAGAAAGCCGCTCGCCGTCTTGGTCATTGGTCAATAGTCATTAGTATTACTGAACTTTTAGGGATTAGATATAACTACTAATGACTTCGATTTCCCCCCGGCTTCAAGCCGGGGGATGAGTTAAGGTTTCCCCTTCTTTTTTGCTACCCCAACTCACATAAGCCGTAAAACACAATCAATAATTATTTCATATTGACTTAACGTACTTATGACAAACTTATAACAAAAGTATGAACAGACATTTTTACAGAACAGGCTGTTTAAAATCAAGAAATAAAGGAAACTTATCCAGATGCATATTGGTCATTAAATTTTGGCAATCAAACTCACAAATGAGGAAGTTTTTTATATGAATCGACTTTTTTCTAAGAGCTTATTGGGGTTAGCAGGTATATCGTTTTTGCTTTGTTCGTTTCAATCAGCAATGGCACTTATACCTAATAACGTTGCTGTTATCCTCAATAGTGGCTCTACAAATACGATTGGTTACCGCATTTACGTATCACAATCTGGAGAAGTTAATTATGTTGATGGCAAAGGGTCTAATCAAGGTAAATTATCCGAAAAATTGACGGAAAAGTTTTTCCGCGACCTGAAAGTTGGTGAACCTTTATCTAACTTGCCAGTTAGAGGTTGTGTCAAATCTGTTTCTTTTGGTACAAGTACTATCATTAGGTTAGCTGGTCAGCAGTCGCAAGACATTAGCTGTCCTGGCAATGCTAAAGCTCAACGCTTAGATAATGACGTTATTGCAATTACCAAAGCTTTAAACGTAGTTAATATTCCTAGGAGTCAAGGAAAAGCACTGCCACCCGAGAACTTTTAGGCAGTCTTAACAGACCACTCGTAAGGGCACAACATTGCTGTGCCCCTACCATGTGTTGCATCCAAACGAGAATTGCTATATAAGTTGGAAGAAGACACACAAAAGAATCCCTATAACATTCTGCTCCTCAGCCCCTGAAACCGCTATAATTTGAAATTTTATGAGAAAAATTATTATTGGAGTGATGGGCAGGGGAGAAAATGCGACAGGAAATGATTTGCAGAATGCTTATACACTAGGTCAACTGATTGCCAAACAAGGATGGATTTTACTCACTGGCGGTAGAAATGTAGGTGTAATGGATGCAGTAAGTAAAGGTGCAAAATCTGCTCAGGGTTTAACTATTGGGATTCTTCCCAGTGATGATCAAGATGGTATTTCCTCATCAGTGGATATTGCTATTCTCACAGACATGGGGAATGCTAGAAATAATATTAATGTTCTCACCAGTGATGTGGTAATTGCCTGCGGTATGGGTGCAGGAACTGCTTCAGAAATTGCCCTAGCTTTGAAAGGAAATAAGCAAGTAATTTTGTTGACTAACGATGAAGAAAGCAAAGTTTTCTTCAAGAAGCTGTCGCCAGAAAATGTTTATATTGTGGAGAGTGTGGATCAGGCGATCGCTACCGCCAAAACAATCTTATACTAATTCGTAATTTGTGAGGTAATCACTGCACTTGGGGGTCTTGGGGTTTTCCTAAATGCAGTAACTGCCTGTCTTCGTAGTGGTAGTAACTGTCTGTAGTATTTTTACTAAATTTCCAGTATTAGGAAACGACCATCGGTTATAGGGTAAAGCTATAGAGCTTTTGTCAATAAATAATAGTACTTAAAATTATCCGAAAAATTGGGCTAGTCAACAGAATTTTGCTCTCGCTTCATGTCAAAGTTCAGCTTTTTGAAAACTAAATATTTCTGCCATTTTGGCTGCTGACTGCTTGAAGAAAACACAGTGTTCTTCATCGCAGGCTTGCCGGATATATGCGGCAATGGCGTCGTCGCTAACTACGTCTGCACCAAGAGTTACTTCCTCACCTAGAAATTCATCAAATGTACCAGAATCAGCCAATTGACATGGAACTTTGATTCCTTCAAGCATTGCAGATCACTCTCGTGCTAGAGGTAGTTTGCCTAAATAACTGGCGGTTCAGAGGGGTTCGCTGAATGCAAACTGACACTGCTACGGCTCTGTGGGTTGAGTACTTTATTACTCCTGAGTTAATGTTTTTTGCTGCGATAAATTTGCTAACTCTGATGCTAAGGTCTCTTCTAATACATCTACAATTGCGTGCGGGTCAGTAGGGTATTTCATCGTTTCAGCCTCTGGATCAGAGCGATTTTTGACATTGGGAATATCCTGGCGTAATTCCTCAACCAAACCGATGAGTTTAGCGATTTTCTGCTCACAAAGCAGGTTGAGTTGAAGACTAAGCTGCGCCCGTTGCTCTGCTAACTTCTCTTGTCGCTCTTGTTTAATCAACACCCCTGTTGTTACTAACAATGAACCCGTGGTCAGTGAAAATTGTAACCAAGGAAATGGAACAGGATCAAATCTTGGTATGCCTAAACGTCGTGGTAAAACATTGGGTGTTACCCACAGAATAATCCCAAGCAGGATACTATATAGGAATACTGGACGAGCAAAAAAGGCGGTTACCGTTTCTACAGTCCGTTGGTGTTGAGGTACGTCTTTTTCGTAACGTCTATGCAGCGCAATGATAGTTTCAATGTTTTGACTAATAGATTCCGGTAATGGGGCAGTGGGCAGAATGTTTTGGCGATGTGTTTCGCACGATACTTGCGGTGAATCTTTTGGATTTGATTTATCGTTAGTTTGCATTAGTAGTCTTTCTTGATCAATGATTCTTCCAATTTATTAACTCAAGTTTTAACAGCTGATCTATAGTTTGAGGCCAAATAAATAAATAAAAGTACCTACAGATAGATTTTATGATACGAGTATTGCTACTGAAATCAAAGGAAATTTTTTGAATTAGTTAAATCCTGAAATTTGAAATGTATTGAGCCAAAAATCTTGCATGAGGGCGACAGTTCTGCACTGCCCGTTCCCAATTTTGAAAAATGGTCGCATAACGGTATTGTTTCGAGGTCTGCATCGCCGCCTATAGGTATGGAAAAGCTAAAGATGGCTGGGGTACTTGAGGGAAATCCAGAAGTCGTTGAAAAATACTTTTATGAAGCTTATGGCAACAGTCATTGAGAATAACTTTAGAAGTTTCCACGCTTACAGAGCTTAATTGAATACAATTTTAGTAGATTTTCAGAATCCCAGTTTATCTGAGAAACTAGGATTCTTATTTATCACGAATTATTTAGGAATGCTTAAGTCTAATCTTGAGTCTTTTGTTGATAAATTTGCGGTGCAAGAATGACTTGAATTTGCTTTTCTTGGCATTTTTGAGAAAAAGCACGAATTTGAGCTTCCTCGTCTCCCTCAATTGACAAAGATTTCAAAAACCCCTGAAATCCTAAAAAAGCTAATTCGTAGATAGCTTTTTGACTAAAGCTACCTTCAAAATAGCCACTATGGGTATCAACACCTTGAGGATCTGTATTGTTAATAGACTTCCGAATAAATGCCACAGTTAGTAAAATATAATTCACAAAATTTATCGCTGGCTTTTGTAGTGCAGAACTAACAATTCCTATCTGAGTACTCTGATCATCTTTATAATCTGTACAGTCAAAATATGTAAATAAATCTGCGGGTTGTACCTCGTTATCGGAAATTTCAGTTATCTCATCAAGTCTTCTATGTTCGCTACTAGAAGAACGAATTTCTAAATATTTATAAGGGTTATCGAGTGTGTAATCTTTTTCGGAGTCTTGTTTGTGTAAATTAACAACTCCATATCTGGGTGTGTGACCAACTGAATCATTTTTATTGTTGAAATGCTTAACTGTTATATTACCAAGTCTGTAGCCACTAATCCGAGTTCGCGCTGGGAAACTAAAGTAATTTGCGGCAGTGGAGGTAAATCGTAACGCTAAGTCTCCCTCATTACAAAAAATATAAGATTCTTCGCACCGACGTAAAGAAGAACGAAGAAAATTAGCTCGTCCTGGCAAAATAGTTTCTACAGGAATATCAGGTGCAACTAGCACAAGTCTGCCTAAGCAAAATACATTACCAATATTTGAATCCGGTTTTTTCTTAATAGATTCAACGTCAAAAACATCAGAAAGGATACGAATTACATCTGTAACGACAAAGCAACCCATACTATGACTAATAAATGACAATTTAATGCGTTTATTGGGGGGTAATTTTACATTAAAATCAAGCTGTCTAATCAATTCAACTAAATCTGTTACACCATAATTATTCGCTCTATAAGTATCACGAAAATAATTAGAGATTCGGAGAACAATTAATGTAAAAACAATTGAAGATACAATCCCAGATAAAATTAACAATACTGTGAAAAAGTGAACAGCACTATTACTCAAAATATTTAGGAATAACAAAACTATGGCAGACCATATACTAATTGTTAGTCCCAGAACTAAATTGATAGCTAGTAAAGTTGGCAGAGAATACAGTGCGTTGATTAACTTTTGCCCAAAGGAACCAGACTCATCTGTTTTTATGGGATTTTCAGCAGGCCATCTATATCCTATAAAAATATACTTATTTGGTTGCTGAATATGTGTATTAACATATTCATAAATCTTTTTGCAGCCTACCTCTGTATCAGATGGTGTAGAACTATATCCATGAATATTTATAATAATTTCTGGTTCTAGGCTTGATTGCAAACTTTTACAAATTTTCTCAATCATGGCTGAAGGTTCAGCTTGTCCCTCATTGATATTAAAAAAGTTTTGATTAACAAGTTTTGATGAAGACTTGTTAGAATTATTTTCTTCTGTTTCAACATTGAGTTTGGCAGTACTAACTACTAAATAACCAGATATTTTTTCCTGGTTATTTTTGTTAAATTCGTAAATTTGATACGGTTGATTGTCTAGCAAATTCTTGTTATCAGGAGAGTTGACCATGTCTATTTTCCTTTAGAACTTAGGTTAAGTATATCGCGCTCACTATCCTTTAAACTTCTATAACGGTGAGGGGTGGAAGGAATGCGATCCCCCACCACCGCAGTGCCTACTTGCAATCGCTTTTTATTTGTGTCGGGGAAGCTTGCTACTGAAAACAGCTTTAGTTTTTCGATTCATTGTTGAGTGTTTAAAAAAAGCTGAACAAATATGATTTGTAATTTTAGCTATTAGACAATAAGCAGATTGAGATATCGGTATCCTAATTATTATTTCATTTTATTACCTGGTAAAATGGCTGTTACTGATATTATTAGAGGTATTATCTTTTGAGTTTGTTGCAATCACTAAACACTCATTTGGAACCTTGGGAAGCATATCGTGAAAAGCAGGAGTATAACGACCATATTCATCAACAACCCTACGGAGAGTATACTCACCAGCCCGAGAAAGTCCGCCGAACCAAACGTTCTTTCTGTGCCAAATATCTCCATTAAGACAATTTTTGTCTTGGAACATTGTAAAACTTACAATCGATGTTGAAATTGGTATTCCCAGCAAAATAGGTATGATTTGGGCTTGCTGCAAAGTTTCATCTTCAAACTGAATTTTGTAAGTTGCCTCAAACCATTGAATTAAATGTAGTAATATCCAGCCAGCAATCGAGTTATGAAAAGTCCACTGTAATGGTGCAAATATCGGTAAAACCAAAGTTCTGTTCTGTGTATCCCATTCTAAATTGTACATAGTAATGCAAGTATCTGGCAATGGATTGCCATCCATGAAAAACACACCCTTAAGGACAGATGGTAATTTTGTTTCTTTGATTGGAATCATCCAGGTTGCAATATTATTGAGTTGCTTTTTCTCGATTAATTCAGCCATACTAATTTTTAATTTGTAACTAAGACAAACTCAAAAAGCCATAATAATTACCAACTGATAAATCAGCGCTCACTACTCACAGTCGTTGAGCAAAACCTTGTAGCACTAAATTATTAGGAGTAACGGCAGTCACTTTTTCAAAATCCCACTTGACTTCTGTAATTGAATCCCATTGATAATTCTTGAACAGATGTAAACAGAAAATCTTAATAAAGCCAATTGATAAGGATTTACCAGGACAGGCTCGCTCATGCCCATCGCCGTTCCAAGATAAGATATCTGAAAAATTCCGTGTTACGTCAAAATCATCTGGATTTTGGTATCTGTTGGTATCCCGATTAGCCGTAAAAATAGAGCCAAGCAAGCGAGTACCTTTTTGGAATGGACATTTTTGTTCTCCAATCTCAACTTCACCCGCTTCAGTGGTGAGTTGGCTAACAAATCGCACAGGTGGATAGAGACGAGCCGTTTCTAAAATCACTTGATTGAGAAGTGTTGACTGTTCTAGAGCGTCTGGGTCTAAACTTTCCTTGCCATTCCAAACTGCATTGATTTCTGACAATACATCATTTCTGAGGGCATTATCCAGGCATAGAACACCAATAACAGATCCCAAAAGCGCACTCGTACCGGCAGTACCGGCAAGATGAATCATATCGAAAAGGCTATTAGCGATTTGGTGTTCGTTCAACTGATACTGAGCGCCTGTTTCAAAGTAAGATGCCCATTTGGCAGATTGTTTATATCGCTTGGTTAAATGCTTGCGATGCCGAATATTTGGCGCTGTTAATATTGCCAGCAGATACTTGCTAATAAAATTTGGCAAGGATGCCAGAACAAAACCTTTAATGTAACTACTCGATGCTGTGATTTCTTCTTCAGATAAAGATATCTGAAAAACCAGTTGGTGCAAAATCGACAGCATAATCTTTGGCAAATCATTGCCGATGTGTAATTTGCCCCGTTTAGCAGCCTCTAACAGGCTTTGCTCAACTAGATCCCCTAAATAGTCTATCTTTTGAGACGGTTCCGGTAAGGCTTGTAAGAAGATAGTACGCAGTCCTGTGTGTTCGTTACCGTTCGTTCCCAAGCTCAGAGGATTATCGAGCAGGTAGCTAGGAGCTAATATTCTGATGATGCCTAAATCATTTCCCCGCAGTTGTGGTTGGGTTTGCATTAGTTCTCTTACCTGGGAGTGAGAAGAATGCATAATTGCTTGGTCTACCGCAAAATACTTATCTCCAATGCTGTCCTTACGGATATAGAGAAAATCCCGCCATGCGTTGAGTATGATTAAGGCATCCGTGTAATAAAAAACTAAGCGTATAAGCTTGCCGATCGCAGTGTCATAACCTACTTTGGCTAGTATAGGTGCAAGCAAAAGTTGGCGAGCGTGACCTTTGAGAACTTTATCTTTAAGTGTCATAATATTTACTTTGAGTCATTGGTCATTGGTCATGGGCCAAACAGGGTATTCTTATTCTTCCCCTGCTTCCCCTGCTCCTCTGCCCCACTCCCTGATTTCCCGCAGTCCCCAATTTAAATATTGATGCTCTGAGGAATTTTAGAAGGAAGCAGATACTCATAGGTTGGACGGTGCAAATTACGTTCCTTGATGCTATCTTCTACCTGCTGAAGATGACTCTGGAATTTTTGTAACAATGGTTTTACTTTCTGGTCTGTAAAGTATCCTTGTTGATACTCGCCCAGCTTGTTATAGTATACAGACCCTAACAAGCTAAGTAAATTGTATTGCCGTTGCGCCTGATCTAAGGGGGGGAGCAAATTAAGGTAGTCTTGCTCAGTAACTTCTCTTTTGAGAATTGAGGCTGGTAAATAACCTGCCATTGGTATGGCTGCGGCATAGCTCGTCAAATCTTTTTGCGGAAAGTTAACCGCAGCATGTTGAGCGCTAGCAGTAAAAATAATCAGCGTAGTGGCATCAATTAGATAATTGAGCGTTTTGATGCGACCATCTTCGCCAAAATCGGGGATGCGACCACCATCGTAAGCTGAGATTTCGGCTGCCCACGCTTGCAGGGCTGTGTCTTTCTGAATGTCTTCATCCGTGGTGTAGTAAAGGTTTAGGTAGTCTGAAACCCATTGTAAAATTGCATTCCAGACTAATAGTGCATCATCCCGGTAAGGATAAACAGGCAATAGGTTGGGATCATCCACACCGCGCTGTTGGAATTGTTTAGGTAAGATGGCACTATTGAAACCATAGCTTTGCAACCCTCGCACTGCTAAAATGCGGGAGTTATCGATTGATGCTGAGAGTAATCTATCGACGCCACCGCCAGGAGCAATGAGAATCCGTTGGGCGGCATCGTTAATTGCTAAGGTGCTGTCAAAATGCGGGTGCAGCAGAATTCTTAGGGGATGGGTGAGTGGCAGTTGTCGAGAGGTGGCGATCGCAAAAACACCAACGAAAAGGTGAGTTCTTGCTAGGTGAGTAATAGGTTCGTGGAAGTTGGCATCTGCTATTTGGACAACTGTTTTGGCAAAAAGCCAAGGGTATTTACCGGAATTAGGGGTAATAATCGGATAATCTGATCCTGGAGTTTGACCGCATTGAATGGCTATCGGACGCAATTGACGGGTGGGATCTGAGCCTTTGGCTAAGGCAAATAATGCTAGGGGAGCATAGACATATTTTTGCTCACGTGGGAATGTACCGTTGATCGCACCGGATAAAATTTTATAGTCAGCTAAGTAGAGCCTTCCTTCAAGTCCTGCTGCTGCTAAGGAATCGTCAGTTCCCATCACTGCTTGGTAATGTTCCTCTGTGACTGGGAAGCGATCGCCTGGAGTAGTTACTCGCTCGATCATGACGGGATTGTAGCCAGCTACTCGCATGTAGGCAAATACTTCATCTTCCTGGTAAATTTTAGCGATCGCTGGTACACCAATCACCGGAAACAAATTTTCATAGTCCTTGAGACTGGTTGCATGTCCTGTAGGCTGTCCTTCATATAGAAGGGTAATTACCCGATTTAGAGCATCTCTGAGGATCACAAGTCCATTTTCTTTAAGAATAGAAAAGAAAAGGTCGTCGAGTTCTTTAAGATCCTTAGATATTCCTTTGAGCAAAAACTGAGGGATAATTTGCAGGATTCTCAGCAGAATGCTAATTCGGGCTGGTAATGCTCCCTTAAGCAAGGCTTCTAAAATAAACCTTTCGACATCATCACGAATCGATTTTGAACCCTGATTGCCTCTGTTGACAATCAAGGTATTGATAAAAATAATTCGTAACTGTTGCGCTAATAAAAAATACCAGTTAGTGGTAAATTTTTCCGCCAGAGAAAGCTTATCCACCATAGCAATAGATGGAATATGGGTGTAGTTATATTGATACTCTTGCCTAGCTATATCTAAGGTATGAGTGCTTGAGGAACTGATTGAACTTGAGGAACTGATTGAATTATCTGGTGATGAAGCATTCATTGACCCTACTCACGTGTAGTACGGGGAACTTTAACAGTTTAGGATAAACAGGTTTGAGTTAGCTAAACGGATGATCACAATCAAGTTAGGACTTACGCATTATACATATGTACTATAGAAAATTTGGGCTTTTGAGCCATAGCTAACACCCAACACATTAAATATGCTACCAAATCAGCGTTGTGAGCAGCACCTGAAACGGACATATTGTAACCCAATGGTGTGTTCGCCATACATGGTTCTCAAGTTGCAACTGAACAGTATAGGTTAGACTTTTCTCCATAGCTGTAAGACGACGTAATTACTTACCTCGCCCCTTGGAGATGAGGAGAAGTATTGGACACTTGCTTGCAGAAACCCTTGGGACATCCGTTCGCATCGTTCTGACTCACTACGTGCGACATCGAATCGCACACTCTCTTACGAATTATAAATTACGATTTATTTTGACAGCATCCAGTTCCTCAATAAAAGCGTCAATTGCTTTGGCTGCGGACAGTTTGCCTACTTTCAATTTAGAAAGGACGTTTGAGCGTATTGTTTCATAGTCTGGCTTTTCTTGCTGCCCAACAGAAATAGCCTCTTGTGTTGGGCTGGTAACTCCACCCAATTGCTCATCTATTAAGCCTTTTATCTGGACTATTGCATCCGCTAGTTCCTGTCTAATTACCTGTTTTATGTCTTCATCATCAGATGGTGTAGACAAAGTTAAAGCATTCACTTCTTGTCTAACTATTTCCTTAATGTCATCATCACCAGATAATATCAGCCCAGCTTTCGACTGACCCAGAATTCCCTTAAGCAATCTTGTCGCTGCTTGATTTAATGACTCATTCTCTGAAATTTGCATTGCTGACAAAGCTTTTATTTCAGCATCACTTAGCTGAATCGAAATTGACACTTTAACCATACTCTCAACTCCTGTAAATATTTATGTCTAAATCACCGATTTTTGCCTACTAACATCTGTATACAGTTTATTTTACAGATTTTGCTTCCTTATATACAATCTGCGTAGACAAGTTATTTCCTAGCCCAATTACAAAAACTTTCTGACCTCAACAACTTTTATCCCAGATTACTTAATCTAGTCTTTAATCAAGTTCTCATTACTTCAATTCTAACGCATGATTACATTGCTGCTCTTAAAGGCAATCAACCAGGTGTGTTTCAAGATGTTAAAGCAAATTTCATACTGGAGTTGACTGTCTCTCAGATAAATAAAGGTCATGGTCGAATCGAAAAACGTCGGGTTAGTGTCGGTCAAACAATAATATGACTAAAGTCATACTGAATTTATGACTTTATTCCCCTGTATCTTCTTATTTAGTATTTTAAACTTAGAACAGTAGAGCAAATCAATTAAATTGTGTAACAAGCAAAACTTACTATAATCTTAAAGATTAGATAAGAATATATGTTCACAAATTATTGAGAAATGCTGTAGAAAACTCAAGCAAATTAATTGATAGAGATTTGAACATGAAACGTATTCTTTTAGGTACATTACTTGCTCTCCCATTTGCAATTTCTTCCTTACCATCACAGGCATCGGCAGCAGAAATCATTGTCAGACCCAACGTCCATAGAGCTGTTGTTGTGCATAAACCTGTTGTTGCCCGATTTCAACGAAAGTTAATTCCTGCACGTTGGGAAACAGTACGACGCGGTAACAGGTGGGTTAAGGTTCGAGTTCCGGCTCGTTATGTAAATGTAAGAGTTTAATATTTCTAATAGAGACTAACAACTAAAGTAGGATTGTTAGTCTCTCTTCTGTAAAAGTTGTCTGAAAAGTAAGAGTTATAAAGTAAATGAAAATATCTTGTTTGAGTCAATTTAATTAACATGCATATATATTAAAAATCTCAATTAATTAAAAAAATTATTATATTTATACTTACAATTACTTTAGTGACAGCCTTGCTGCAACCAGACCCACCGATGAGGATTATGATTTTGGAATAAGCTGCTGTCTCCACAGCAAGACACTGCTGTTCTGAAAGCTGAATAAGTAGATGGGCGTAAATAAATATATAGCGCTTCTCGTTTGGATGCAATACACTCTGACCTCACTTCCATTCCTCTCTCCTAAAAGGAGGGAGGCTTTAAATCTTACTCCCCTTCCCTTGTAGGGAAGGGGCTGTTCTTGTTAGGTCTGTATTCCATACAATTGAGAACCGCTATAATATGTTCTGTCATCGCGTTCGCGTAGCGTCTCGTAGAGAGGAACGAAGCAATCGCAAAGACTGGGATTGCTTGTCTGCGACACGCTGCGCGAACGTCGTTCCTCCTCGCAATTACATCTTACATTTAATTATGCCTACCTACTTATTACGGCTAGCGGTAATAGATATTAGAGCTATTTCGTAATTTTTCCTGATTATACAGTTAGAGAATCTTAATCAATTAGGATACAATGCTTCTATAAACAATCCAAAAATTTAATCAGTGCATACAATGAATGATGAGTGTACACAGTCTTATTGTTTGTGATTTCCCACAAAAGTTGTACGGAGTTTGATATAATTTTTATTGAGATTTGTGTTTGCATCGCGTCTGGGATAGGAGAGAAATTCTCACCTTGCTTAACCCTAAACCCAACTCTTTGTAAGGCACGAATAGTCCACACAGATCCGATACCCTCACCTATGACATTAATTTCTCCTTTGTGGGGTAAGTGGAGATTAAATTCTCCAGAAACAACATCAAACTCTACACCTTCACTGCGGAAAGTATCAGCAAACGCACCACTCAACACTAAATCTTCCGGTGCGCCAACATGTAAAATACCATTAGTTGATAATAGCCAAACTTTATCAGCCAAACGCAAAGCTAAATCTAAATCGTGGGTGGAAAGGAGAATCGCTTGATTAGTTTCCCGCGCTAACTGGCGCAACAATTGCATAATTTCCACCCGTCGCGGTAAATCAAGAAATGCTGTTGGCTCATCAAGTAACATAACAATAGGCGACTGAGCCAACGCACGAGCAATCATAATTTTTTGACGTTCACCATCACTTAATTCGCCAACTTGGCGTTGTGCTAAGTGTATTGCTCCTACAGATTTGATTGCCCAATGTACTATTGCTTCATCTTCGGGTGTCAAATTTCCCCACCAGTCAGTGTAAGGATATCGTCCCAAACTCACCAAGGTGTAGGCTGATAGCATTCCCACATCAATTTTCTCGGTGAGTACCAAACTCAGACGTTTGGCTAAGTCTTGTGGTGGTAACTTGTAAATATTTTCTCCCAAAAGTCTGACTTCGCCCGCGATTGGTGGTTGCATTCCGGCGAGCGATCGCAGTAATGTAGATTTACCTGCACCATTGGGGCCAAGTAAACAAACCAGTTCCCCAGCTAAGAGAGATACAGAAATATCAGACGTAACACACCGAAGAGTTTTTCGGGATGTTTTGTAACCGATAGTCAAGTTGTGAGTTGTTAAAATCGCATCATTCATGAGGGAAAAGATTTTTGGGAATTACGCCGCAGAATTACCCAAGTAACAACAGGAGTTCCTATCAAAGCGGTGATAGCATTTAAAGGTAAAACCATCTGACTTACCCAAAGTTGGGAAAACAAATCTGCAATTAACGCTAATATTGCACCCATGATTGTTACACTAGGGATTAATATCCGATGGTCGGAAGTATTAAACAGACTACGACACAGATGGGGAATTGCCACACCTAAAAATGCGATTGGGCCACAAAAAGCAGTAATTGCGCCTGCTAATATAGATGCACTGGTAATAATAGAAAATCTGGTTTTTTGCACCGTTAAACCTAGACTACGTGCATAAGATTCACCTAGTAAAAGTGCATTCAAAGATTTGGATTGCAGCACTGCTAACAATAAACTCAAAAGTACAACTGGAGTTAAAACAACTAACTGTTTCCAAGTTACCCCAGCAAAACTCCCAAAAGTCCACATAATATAACTTTGAATGCGTTCTTTTGAACTAAATTGCAACAAAATACTGACAATTGCACTCGTAGCGTAGCCAAACAATAAACCTAAAATTAGTAGTGTCATTGTATCTTGCACTCGGCGAGAAACAACTAACATCATTCCTAAAACTGATGCTGCGCCGATACTTGCAGCTATGACTAAACCAAAATCGCCTAAATATCCCAAATCTGCTAATAATGTTGGTGTTGTAGCACTTGCTGTCAGCACAACTAACGCTACACCCAAACTTGCACCAGAACTAATTCCTAATACAAAAGGCCCTGCTAAGGGATTTTTAAATAAAGTTTGCATTTGTAAGCCACTCACACCTAAAGCTGCACCAGCTAAAGTTGCAGTTAAAGCTTTAGGTAAACGAAATTTGAGAATAATATTAGCCCATGTAGCTTTTTCTGGTTCAAGTCCTAGCAAAATTTTGACTACTTCATTAATGGGAATATCAACTGAACCTAAAGCTAAGTCCAATAAAAAAGCAAATATTAAACCTATCAGCAAACTTGAAAAAATAATAATTTTTAGAGACAGAGCTTTTTGCTTTAGTAGGCAAATTTTAAATTTATAATTTTTAATTAACATTATTAAATAAGTTTTTGGTAATAAAATAGTTGATAATTAGGTAATATATCTGGATGCAGTATTTTAATGAAGTCAGATAAAACGACATCTGGGTTACTAATACCATCTTCCCAATAATCATTACCACCACTTTCATTTACACGGGCATTATTATTATAAAGATTTCCCTGTTTCACAGCCTTGAAATCAGCATAACGGTTATCTTCAGCAACTAAATCTTTTAAAGTATTCCAAGATTGACGGAAATTTAACCAGTAATCAGCATTAGCCGCACGTTCTAAAACAACTTCAAAAGATAGAGGTAGACTACCAGATGATTTATCATCACTCCAGAGGTAGTTTGCTCCAGCATCAGCCAGATATTTTGCTACGTAACTTTTGCCTCCAGGCATATACCAAGTTCCTTTAAAGTTAAATCCAACAAATACAGTCGGGCGATTTTTTACAGATTTGGCTTTTTGAGCTATTTGTTTATATTTATGAGCAATTTCATTGAATATTTTTTCTGCTTGTTCTTCTTTATTAAAAAATAAAGCCGTAAATTTCAGCCATTCACTTCTTCCTAATGGTGTGTCTTCCATATATTCCGCATTTATCCCCACTTTCAAACCCGCCTCTGTAAGTTTGGCATAACTATCAGTTTGGGAATTTCCAGTACCATAAGTTGTTACCAAGTCAGGATTTAATTCTAATAATTTTTCTATATCTACATTGTCATTATTACCTATTTGTGATACTTTTTTCGCTTTAATTCTTTCTACCACATCAGGAGTATTTACTTGCTTACTATTACTAACGCCAATCAATTTATCAACTACTCCTAACCTTACTAAGTGCGGTAAATGAGTAGTAGATAGAGTGACTATGGAATTTATAGGGACTGTAATTACCTGTGTTTGATTAAATCCTTGTGGTGTAGGAGTTCCACATTGAACTAGAACATATTGAAATGTTGTATTGGCATTCTTCCAAGGATTTTTTATAATGACGATTTTATAGTGTTTATGATATTCTACCGCCAAGCCTGCGGCATGAGTAATTTTGATTTTATTGGGAAAGTAATCAGTATTAGGGTCATATTTTTGAATACAGCCGTTATTATTGGTATTTGTAGATGTGTTAATTGCTGTACTATGGCAAGCAATGATTAAAGTGGCAAGTAAAAAAAATTGGCATAGAAAAATAATCGGTTTTGAGTGAGTAAGTTTTATCAATTTCATGGGGTTTGAGAGAAATATGATTTTTATCACGCCCCAGACGCGGAGGAGGACACTTTCGTGGGCGGCCCGACTTGAGGAAAGTGTCCGTCGCGCAGAGAGGAATGCCATAGAGAACTGCTTTATATCCTTGCGTGAAATTTAAAAAAAAATAAATTACACAGAATCTGGTGGATAACAATGTTCAGTAACTTTGTTACCTTTTACCAAATGTTCATTGACAATAGTTTCAGCTATATTTGAGTTAACGCGAGTGTACCAAGTCCTATCATCTGAATAAAATACTACTGGTCCTAGTTGGCAAACTTCCAAACAGCCAGATGTTCTCACTTCTACATCTACACCTGCTTTTTCAACTGCTGATTTCAAAGCATCAAATGTAGGTTGCCATTTGCGTGAAGGAAGACAGCGAGTAGAAGTACAAACCGAGATATAAGAATGTTTTAGGGGATTTTTAGTAAATGGTATTGGTTTGTTCCCCAATACATAAATGTCTCGTAGTTCTTCATAAAGAGCTAACTTTGATAACTTAGGCTTACCTTCTGGTAATAAATTTTCACCTTCTACATATGGATTTGGCAATAAAATAGTCATGAGGTTTTCATCTGCACCATTCCAAAAATCGATTCCCCAACTTCTAGGGATACCTTCTGCATTAAACCGTCGATAAAATGCAGCACGATTTACTTGACGTTGTTGCCTTAATTCTAAAGGAGTCTTACAATGAGGTCCACCTAAATTAGCCTCAATACATAGGTGCAAATGCCACCCTTCTGTAACTACTGTGAGATATCCATCATAGAGGATACAAATTTTGGGTGGAGCATTAAATTCTAATTCTAATACACCTCCTTGAACAATATGCCCTACTCCTACCTGTTGCCAATTTTGCTGAAATAAAGTGTAAAGTAGCGATGACAAAATATCACTTCCACAATCAAAATATTCAGATTCAATAGACCCTTCCGTAGATAAAGCCTCAGTGACAACTTGATTTAATGGTGTTACCCAAGAATTGAATTCAGCCATGAGATATTCTCCTTATATTAGTCACCTTATTGCATCAGAATGTTGAACTCAAACCAACTTGAAAAACTCTCCCCCCATCAGGAAAACCAGGGAATAATTGGTATCTCTGGTTAAAGATATTATCTACACTGCCTGTCAACACTAATGTATTACTAAGAGTAATCCGCATTTTCCAATCAAAAGTAGTGTACCCAGACAAAGATTCTGTATTAATATTGTTTATGGGATATGCACCCAAAGAATGCATTAGTATTCCAGCATATAAACCTTGGCGAGTTTCATAAGAAAGTCCTGCATTTAAACTATCTGCACCGGCAAACCGTAATTCTTTATCAACTTCGGTAGAGTTTGTACTTTTTAGAATTCGCGGATAATTTGCTGTATAACTAATAAAGGCATAGATATTCTTCGCTAGCTGCAAATTTAAAACTGCTTCGATTCCGTTAGTGCGAACCTTACCAATATTTTCGTAAGTAGCTACAGGAACAGCAAAGTTATAAGCGATTAAATCTGATATTGTGTTGTTGAAATAGGTCAAGCGCAATAAACCAAAATTACCTAACTTCTGGTCTATTCCAATATCATAACTATCGCCTTTTTCTGGACGAAGATTAGGATTTCCAACGTAAGTACTACCATTGGCATATAAGCTAAAAAGATTCGGTGCGCGGAAATTCTTGATATAATTAGCTCTCAGGGTGGTAGAGTCGGTAACTGCAAATTTTGTCCCGACACTTGGTGATGTAAATGAACCATTTGTCAAGCTGCTAAAATCTTGGCGTAAACCTAAGTTAGCAGTGAAGCTTGGGGTAAAGTTAATTTCATATCTAGCAAATAGCGCCCCTTGACTAATACTATCGTCGTAAGTGACTGTTTTTGTATTAGCAGAAAAATCGAATGTACTGTTAGTAGCTGCTACATTGCGATAATCAAAGCCATAAACTAGGGTTTGATTATTAGCAAATTTCCAACTGTGTTGTGTTTGCAATCCATAAGAAGTCTGCCTGTTATCATATCGTGCTTGGGATGAATTGCGACTATCATAGCGAGTGTTAAGGAAATCTGCGTAAACTTTTGCTGTTAGCAGTGAATCATCCCCACCTCCTAGTTTTGAGTTCCAGGTTAAATCAGTGAGAACTTGGTCTGTGTATTTGCGATCGCTATTCGTCAACGAGTTAAAATAACCTTGACCATATAATGGTTCAGGAATCGGTACTCCTCCTGGCACTCCTTGGTCTTTACCTAAATATAGGGTTGAAAGGGTTACGGTATTGCGAGAACCTAAATTCGTCTCTAACTTGACATTAAAGTTATTGTAGAGAACATCATTGTTTTCTCTAGTTCCCTGAAAGTTAGCTTCTGGGATGGAAAAAGGGTAGTTATTTTTTGCTTGGGTGCGGTTATATCCTACAACCCAACCAATATCGCCGACTTTCCCACTACTATTGATAGTCTGCTGATTTAGTCCATAGGCGCCAAAATTAACACCTGCTTGTGTCGTCACTTTTTCTGTGGGACGACGAGTGATGATGTTAATCACTCCCCCAATTGCATCGGAACCATAAAGGGTAGAACCACCACCTGGTAATACTTCGACTCTTTCAACAATATTGGTAGTAAATTCTGAAAGGTCAAAACCACCCGAACCTAAATCATTAATCGGTCTACCATCAAGCAAAATTAAGACTTGTGCAGAGTTAGAACCTCGGATAAATTGACCACTTAAGGCGTTTACTTCTGTGCCAACTGTACCATCAGGCAAAATACCAGCAAGAAATTTTAGCGCTTCTCTGACAGTTCTAGCACCTTGCGCTTCCATTTCTTCACCGGTAATGACGTAAACCGGACGGGTGGAATCTTTTACTGTCCCCTCGCGGCGAAAGGGTGAGTAAACGGGTTCATTCAGTAGCTTGTCGATGACTGTTAATTCAATATCTGGTTCTTCTGTGGATGCTGGAGTATTTTCAGGTGTTACTTGTGCAACTGGTTGTAAGTCTCTTGCAGAACCTTCATACTTGGGAAACTCAGATATTTGTGGAACTTGATTAGCAATCGCTACATTTCCTCCACCGACCATCCCATAAATTGCGGTAAAAACGAAGATTTTTGAGAAAAATTCACAATAAGTAACTATACGGAAAGTGGACATGAAACTCCTCGTTTTCAGTAAATTCAGGTATTTATTTGTGTTATGAGTTTTTGGGATTTAGGCTTCAACTAGCTTGCTGCAATGCATTGGCATACCTAAATCATGCTGGCTACTATTTGGATATCAAAAAAGACTCTGTGGTATTCCTTATGAATACCCAAATTTCTATAGAAAAACCTAAAATCGAGCCTTATGACTAACAGCGAAGCGAAGTAGTAAAACTTGCAGAGGGTACTAACTTAAATCGATACCTATACTCACGAAATTCATCAATTATATGTATCATCTGTACCTCGCAGATAAATGTTTTGTGTCTGGAGTGAGTCGGCGGGTATTCTGACTTTGAGACACGTTATATTCGTCTCATTACAGCTGCGGGACAGCGCCGGATTTACACCGAACTTTCCCCCTTGCGCCTGATGGCTGCTCCCCATCAGAACCGACAGTTATGTGTCAGATTACCATAGTTGCTGTTTATGTGCAAATTCAGTCGATGATAATTTTGATAAATATTCCAATTCTCGATATCTATCACTTATGAAACCTGGGATGTATACTCGCACCACAGTTAACACACATAAAATATCCCATGTCAAGAATTTTAGATAGTAAATTAAACTTTATACACTAAATATAGAGATAAATTAAGTTTTATTAAAGACAATATAAGTTACGTCACACCCGTTTTTCAAACGGGTGGACAAAGCTTTCTCAAATTACTATAGAAGCACCGCAAATAAAATTAGTGGTAGTTTTTTCACTACTTCATCCCAAATATGCTACTAGACTACATAACTTTAACAGCCTTAATTATCAATGTCAGTCTCTTACTATCATGAAATTTTGAATTGAATTTTTTCTGGATAAACGTCAATAATTAAGGTAGATGGCTAACTTTTGCTTGCTCAAAGTAGCCATACACCATCTGAGAAACTTGACGAATAAAAGCTGTTGCTCTCTCGTCATTATTCGGTCTTCGCACGAAAATTCCTGCCAAATAACGCTTACCTGATGGTGTTTCAATGATACCCGCATCGCCCAGTACAAACCTCAAAGTGCCTGTTTTATGAGCAATACTTGCCCCATAACCCAAACCAGACGGGAGTAAGCTTCTATTATGGCAACGAATCATGATACCTAAAACTTGAGAGCGACTTGTATCAGAAATTAACTGATTATTTGCAATCAAAGCTGACAAGCGTACTAAGTCTTTCGCACTAGTTTTATTAGTTCCGTTAAAGTCTCCTAACATATTGTGAATCACAGTACTTTGTAATCCCCAAGTGCGAAACCGCTGATTTAAATTTACCTTACCACCTAAACGGTCGATAATCATGTTTGTAGCGGTGTTATCGCTAATAGTCATCATTTTGGTTACAGTCTCCAAAAGACTAATCTTAGTTCCCACCCGCCGATACTGCATATCTCCAGAACCACCAGTAACGTGTTTACGTTGCATCACCAATGTTTCATTTAGTTTGATTCTCCCTGCATCTATTCCTTGAAACAAAGCAATCAAAATAGGATATTTAATTGTGCTAGCGGCCGAGAAAGCTTGACCACCATTGATATTTAAATAATCCCCTGTTTGTAAGTCCATAAAAAAGATTCCGGGAGTGAGGAATCTGTAACGAGCCATTAATGCTTTAATTGGAGTTTGTAGTTCCGATATTTCTCGTCCTAGAGGAATTATACCAGTGTATTTAGGCCTATCTGTTGGCTTGAGAAAATCGCTTGAGGGAGTTGGGGGAATGAATTTCAGTTCTGGTAATTGTAAATCTGATTGATTTCCACTCCCGCCATCTGCGCTGTCAACTTGATTTATATTAGGATTCGCCTTTACTGGTGACGACAGTAGAAGAATACTTGTGAGACTCAGTAATAACCAGCGTAGTTTCATGTAGTGCTGTGAGGATAGGGGTGGATTTATTTACAGAGATTTTCCGGATAAGTAAATGAAATCCGGATTGATTGACATAATATTCACTAAAATTTCCCATGTCAAGATATTATAGATAACATAATTACCTGCAACTTGGGTGAGAAAAACTAGGAACCAAAAGTAAAATATGAGTACATAATTTATACATATATTATATTACCTAATCATATATTTATACAAATAGTCAGAGATTAAGATTGCAGTTATCTCATACTTTTTATGATTGATTGATGATATAAAAGTATACCGATGTATCACCACGAAGACGCAGAGAAAGAAAATGTCTCTCCTCTTCAAGCGTTCCCGTTTCGGGTTGCCTTAGGCATCGCTTTATTCTTGGTGAAGGATCTGGCATTGCGACAATTATTAAGTTTGACGTGTGCGATGGCGTACCCGCCCGCCGGAGGCGATCGCATAACTTTATGATCCCTTTCTCTGTTTGCAGGGATAGAAACTTTACTGCTCAACACCTTGATTTCTTTTGTTTTAAAAACGCTTGCCTTTGACGCTCCATCTTGATAATGGCTGTCGTCATCAATTTTTTGGGTTTGAGAACCAAAATCATTGTCTGAAACCTTAAAACTATGTTCCATAATTGAGAACATTTTCAATTATGGAACACAAACCTAAATACCTACCCTTGAAAGAGGGTTAGGGTGGGGTCAAAACTCCACTGAAATCGTTCCCAACACAGTTAACGGTGCTTGAGGGAAGACGAAGTAGCCATTCGTGTCGTAATATTTGACATCGAAGATATTCTTAAAGTTGAGTGCAGCCCGCCAATTACTCCGTTTATAGGAGATTGCGGCATCAGTTCTGACGTAAGAAGGAATAGTAAACGGATCACTCTGGTTGGCAATGCGCGAGCCGACAAAAAATAACCCTGTACTAAATGCCAACCCTTGCAAGTCACCCTTTTGAATTTCGTAGGTTGTCCATAAAGAAGCGCCATGATAGGCTGCATTTTCCAGTCTACGTCCTACTGGAATGGTGTTATCTTTGCTGACAAATGCATCATTCAAATATCCAGAAGCAATAATCTTCCAACCTGGTAAAATTTCCCCTGCTACATCCAGTTCAATCCCTCGACTTTTCACTTCTCCCACCGCAATTGAGAAGTCGGTATTGTTAGGGTCTGTTGTGAGTATGTTTGTTTTGGTAATATCATAGGCTGCTAGTGTTGCTAAAAGCCGTCGATCAAAAAGCTCAGATTTTATACCAACTTCGTACTGTGTACCGCGAGAAGGTTCGAGTATTTCTCCACTAGCAGTTCTGCCAGTGTTGGGAACAAAGGAACGGCTGTAACTGGCATAGAGCGAAATCGGCTCTATGGGTTGATAGACTAATCCCACACGGGGGGAAAAGGCATTACCGTTAAACTCAGAGCTATTGATGTCTCCACCTAATGGTCTTGTACTATTGACGCTATCAACAAAATCGTATCTACCACCAACCAGCAACTTCAAATTAGATAGTAGGGTTACCTGGTCTTGCAAATAAAGACCTAGTGTGTCGGTTTTGCCAGAATAATAAGTAGCATTTTCTAGGGTTGTGGGACGACCAGCACCATAGACAGGATTGAAAATATCGATTAAGCCAGTACTATAGTTGTAGTTAGATAAAAGACCAGGTGGTGATGTGTTTCGACTCAACTCAAAACCTAGAAGTAATTGATGGGCAATTGAACCAGTGTTGAACTTACCAATTAAATCATTTTGCCAGGAGTAGTCTTTAGTGAGGAGATTGTCGTTTACTGCGTAGTCGCGTTGCAAAGTACGACCATCTGGTTGAATGCTGTCAATGTTAATATAGGCACTGTTCTCAACTAACGATTGGAAAAAAAGAGCGCTTCGCAGTTGTAAACTTTTGCCGAAATGCTGATCCAGCGTTAAAGATGCGCGATGATAGTCTAGATTGTCAAAGTCATCACGCTCTCCGAAGTTGCGAGTGATGGGAAGCGTCAGAACGGGGTTATTCGGTGGAAAGGCGCGATCAAATCCTCCACGTCGTCTACCATACTGATATTCAAAAGTGAGAGATGTGTTTTCGCTAGGCTTATAAGTGATGACAGGGGACACAGTGAAATTATCGTAATGATAGAAATCCCGGAAACTGCCGGAATTCTCGTAAGCAACATTCAAGCGATAGAGTAATTTTTTGTCGGTGGTGAGTGGTCCAGAAAAGTCGATGGTACCCCGATAAAAACTGAAACTACCTGCTGTAAATTCTGCTGCGTAGTAGGGGTCGCTCAAGGGCTGCTTAGTAACATAATTGACGACACCGCCCGGTTCAATCTGACCGTAAAGTACAGAGGCAGGACCTTTAAGAACTTCAACTCTTTCTACGCTGGAACCATAGCTGAAGTGGTTGTCGGTTTTGAAGCCATTTGTCAGAATGTTGTAGTTAGTAAATCCTCGAATCGTGTAGATATCAAATGCATTGGCAAAGCCCGTTAACGGGGACACGCCAGACACATTGCGGGTAGCATCGGAAATCCGCGTGATTTGCTGGTCTTTGATTACCTCTTGCGGGATAACCTGAATCGATTGGGGAATATCACGTAGAGGCGTATCAGTTCTGGTGGCAGTTGATGAATCTGTGGCGCGGTAATTATCTTGTTCGCCAGTCACCACCAACTCAATCGGCTGATCACCCGAAGCTGATGGTTGAGTTGGTTGTGTCTGATTCTGTGGCTGACTAGTTTGGGTTGGTTGTGTTTGCGGTTGCTGCTGTGATGGCATGGCAGATGCGGCACTTGCAACAGAGAAAATCAGCCCTTCATCTGGACTATCAAACAACTCCACAACTGGCTGATTGATTTCGCCGTGACTGTTACCCTAATAGTATTGGCATTAAAGTTTGTCACCGTGACTTTGCTAACACCCGCTATTGGTTTATCTGAGCGAAATGTAAACGCATCGCCCGATGGTAGGCGCAGTTGGGCATTTGGAATATCAGTGATAAAATTATTGCCCGAAGTGCGATTTACTAGTTGCAACTGTTGCCCCTTGGATGTCTGTAAAATTACCTCCATACCTTTAGAAGTGGGGTTTGCTTTGACTGCTGTAACTTGGACAATTTCTGATCTGGGTGTTGGCGATTGCACTAATAACGTTCGAGCGCTAGTCAAAACGGGTTCTAGCTCACTTAATTGCCTAATCTTCCTATTTGCATGAGTTGCTGTCAAATTTTTCTGGCCTAAGCTTGGATTTTCTTGGTTGTTTGTCAGATTCTGGCTCTTACTAATTTCCCGTGCCAATACAGTCTGTGCAAAAAACACCGACAGCAAAGTAGCCGCCAACAATGGCAGTTGCAAATTCCACATATTTTCCTCACACCAAGATAAAGAGAGCAGGTGTTAGCAATAGAGCAAATATTTTTGCTCGTTAGGCGAGAAGTATTCTCAAATTGCTCTTGATAATACAATACAGGATTTCAATCAAAAAAATGGCTCCAAAACGGAATTTTTTTGCGCCCTAACTTGGAATTTTTGGCATTGCTGAGATTGAGTTAGCAATAGTTGAGCAATTTCAACTGTTAATACCAAGTTGCCAATCAGAAGATTAGAAACAGTGCGATCGCCTATCTACTTGCCTTCGGCTATACAACAAGACAAAAGTAAAGAACTTCTTCCTATTCTTTTCTTTGTGTAAGCTTTTTACTTATTTGGGGTGGTGTGCTTATTTCCGTCGCTTTTTACTAGTTATAGTATGTCTGCGCGATCGCCTTCCTACCTTTATTTCTGCAACTGCTGCACAAACGCACTATGCTCCGGTGATTTCAACCCCGCTTGCACCACCTCTAACACCTGCACCATCTGATTGTTCAACAGCGCTTCCACCGCCAACCATAAACCCGGAAACACCTGAGAGCGAATAATTCCATCTGCATCGGGAGATTGCAATCGATAGTCGCCATCACTTAGGTAAAACCATTCAATTTGATTCTCGTAGGATTGCCAAATTACATACTCCAATACCCCATTACGGCGATAAACCTGCTTTTTGCTGCCTCTATCAATAGCGACACTACTCGCTGCAATTTCAACAATCAATTCGGGAGAGCCTTCAATGTAACCGTCGCTGCTCAAACGGGTTTGTCCGCCTGCGTCCGGCTCAATAAACAGCACTGCATCTGGCTGGGGTTCGTTATCTAAATCTAGTCTGACTGTCGGTGCATCACTCAAATCAACACCAGGAGTCAGTGATTGGTAGACTCCTAACCAAGTTATAACTCGACTGTGGGGTTTACCATGCTGCTCATGTCTTAAGGGAGATGCCACGTAAACGATTCCTTCAATCAGTTCTGCTTTCTTGATATGGGGTGCAGCTGCATAACGCCGTTCAAATTCGGGGCGAGTAAGGCGATCGCCACTTTCAAGCGGAGGCAGATGTCTCTGGGACGAATTGGATTGTGTTTCGGGTGAGTACTCTCTAACCATTTGCCAATCCTTGAAGTTGCCGGATACTTTTGACTTTAGCAAACCTGCACTGAAGGTTTGCTAAATCATGCCATCTATTTGCTTTTGATACGCTTTTGGATTTATGCCGTATTTTTTCCTAAACGCACTCGCAAACCGACTGCGGTTAACATAACCAACTATTGGAGCAATTTGTTCAATTTTCATTTCCCCTGACAGCAGTAATTGCCTGGCTTGTTCCATGCGATAGTCGTGTAAGTAACCAAACACTGTAGTACCAAAAATTTGACGAAACCCGCGTTTTAGAGTGTATTCGTTAATACCCACTTGTCGAGCTAGATCGATTAATGAAGGTGGATTACCGATATTCCTTAGTAAAATGTCTCTAGCGTGATGGATGCGATCAATTTCTTGAAGCCGTAACAGTTTTTTTGTTGGCGCTGCTACTTGATCTGCTAGCTTGAGGGAAACCAATTCTAGTACTTTGCTCTCCAGATACATTTTGCGTGTTAGTCCCTGATAAGGACAATGAAGAATCTGCTGGAGCGCGACTTGTTTGGCTGGGGTAATTAAACTAGGACGTAGGTTAAAATATTCTGGTACACCTGCGATCGCTTTTTCTATATCTTGCGGTAGTTGTTCTCCATAATTTTCTATCAACGTCCTCAGCGTTTCTGGCTTAATTATCAAACTCACCCATCTGAGATTACCTGCTCCATTAACGTTGTGATTCGATTGTGGATACACACCACCAAAAATAAAATATAGTCTTCTCCTGACTTTGTTCGGTGTCCATCAAAATCTTGCCCTGACCCAGCTAAAATAAATCCAAATTCTAAACTGTTTTGGTGATGGGCATGAGTGATCCACTTGATTGACTGCGGCAAATAGGTTTCTAGAATTTCAATGATAATGCCTTCACGAAGCTGAATCCAGCGATAATAGCCTGCGCCCAGTTCTTTAGGATATCGACAAAGATAATCTTGTGGATGGATTGGATCGATCAGGAATTTTTGATTTGCTGCTTTTCTCAAATCCCAAAAATCATAAACCGTGATGTTAATTGTCATCGTGTGTTGTACTGTGCAATGGCGATCGCTGTTGATTAGATATATTACATCTATGCGATGGCTTTGCCCGCGGCAGGCATCGCACCAGAAACCGTAGGTTTATTGCCTTTGATTGCTGTTGCGTGAGTCCGAAATCACTGATTCATAAAAATGTTAATTCGGCAAATTTGAATTTGATGTTGTATAAATATGTGGTTTTGTGCGGTGACGATACTGCCACATCACAAAGCCAGTGATAAATAGAATTAACGGTGCAAGTCCAACGAAGACATAGAGAATGCGCGTAGGTATTCCGCCAAAAGTGCCGTAGTGGAGTGGTTCAAAAGAATTGAGGACGCGATCGCCTAACGACATCGGAAACATATTATCCACTCGCAACACTTCACCGCTATATTGGTCGAGATAAACATAACTTTGCCCGTTCTCATCATCATCCTGGGGTAATTTAAAGCGAATACTCAAAGCATCTTCTGGTTTATGGGGAAAGTAAATCGTTCCAAGCATTGCATTTGGGAACGTAGCACGAGCAGTTTTTAGTTGACCTGCCAGTTCCAGTGGAGTTTTACCTGGAACAGGCTTAGAGACAGGTTCTGATATTGGCTTGCGGGTAAATGTCACTGCATAAATGATCGGTTTAGTGAAATCAGAGAAATTCCAGCAGAAACCAGTGAAGCCTGTTAGGACAATAAACATAGCCGTAACAATGCCTGCTACTTTGTGAATATCAAAGTTAACCCGTTTCGGATGAGCATTCCACTTGATTTTAAAGCCGTTGAGCAGCTTTCTCCAACCAGGCCAGAGGAGGATACCTGTAATACTGAGGATACACATCAATAAGGCAGTAATCCCAGCGATCGCATATCCAGTTTTGCCTGCCAATAAACTGTAGTGGAGTTCGTAGACAACGGAGAAAAAGCGCTCGGAAAAAATTTCTTGACTGTTTCCAAGAACCACTCCTGTATAAGGGTTGACATAGAGTTCAGCCAAATCGCTTTCCTGTTTTCTGGGAACAACGATCGCGGGAGCATTTGGCTTTGCAGATATATAAATCCGATCGATTGTTACGCCTGGTTGATTTGCATAGGTTGTTTTCACCCGATTGAGGATAACTTCCACAGGTAAGCGTTCCCGCTTCGGGTTGCCGTAGGCATCGCCACTAGGAGTAATCGTTCCAATCTGACGATGCAATAAAAACTCACTAATTTCATCGTGAAAGACTAACATACTACCCGTTAGACCGATAATAATTGCAATCAGACCTACAACTAACCCGATATAACGGTGTAGTCTAAATACAAAGTCTCGGAGTTTTTTTGAGTGCATAAACTATACTCCTTTGTATTTTATTAGGGTCAAAACTGCCACGAAATTGTTCCCTGCACCGTCACAGGCTCCCCTGGAAAGACTCTTAGGATGTCAGAAGATGATTCGTAGTAATCAACGTTGAAGAGATTTTTGATGCTGACAGCAGCTCGCAAGCGATCGCGTTTATAGAAAATGGAAGCATCGGTACGAAAATAGCTGGGCAGCTGAAAACTATTATTCAGATCCCCTTCTCGTTCTCCAACATAGAACAAACCCAAGCCTAATCCCAATCCTTCTAAACTGCCAGATTGAAATTTGTAGGATGAGAACAAGCCGAAAGAGTTTTCTGGTGCATTAACCAAGCGGTTGCCTACGGCATAATCGTTGTCCTCACTGATGCGAGCATTAATGTAGGCATAACCAGCTGCAATGCTCCATCCTGGCAGAATTTCACCACTAATGTCCAACTCGATGCCGCGACTGCTTTGTTTCCCAGTTTGGATCGAAAAGTTAGGATTATTCGGATCGGTCGTCAGCACGTTAGAGCGAGTCAAGTCAAATAATGCCAAAGTTGCAGACAGTTTGTTACTCAAATCTCCCTTAATGCCCACTTCATACTGAGTTCCACTTTCTGGATCGAATAGATTGCCATTGGCATCTGCACCACTATTAGGATTGAATGACCGACTGTAGCTAGCATAGAGAGAAATCGGCTGAATGGGTTGATAGACAATCCCGACGCGGGGGCTAAATGCTTGATCTGATTGGCTAGTTTTTGTATTTGCAATCAAATCGTTTGAGTCCTGATTAGCCCAGTCATACCGTCCGCCTAGCACTAGTTTCAAGTTATCTGCGAAAGCAATCTGGTCTTGAAGATAAACCCCAACAAACCCGCTTGATTGAGTACTATTACCTCTATCTTCAACAGCACCTCTGGGAGAGCCATACACCGGGTTGAACAGGTCAAGCGGTGCAACTTCGCCACTAATATACTCAAAACCTGTTCGTTTGCTGTTATATACCTCGGTTCCAAACAGAAGTGTATGCTTAATCGACCCAGTATTAAATTTACCAGTCAAATCAGTCGCTAAAATAAAGCCGTTTATGGTATCATTGGTATTTGGGTTTGGATCGTCGAAGTAAAAGCGGCTGAGAGTTCGACCATCAGGGTCAAGGCCAAGGCTACTAGCAGCAGTAAATCCACCCCCTCCTCTTTTTGAAATTTCGTACCGAAAGACATTTCGTACTGACCAATCTTTGCTAAATTGATGCTGCAAGTCGTACCCAATTCTGGCATACGAGAAAGTCTCTAAGTCACCTGGTTCACCTATAAAGCGATTGATGGGAATTTTACCATTGGGATTGGGCAGCACCGTACCCACAGCAGGTAAGCCGGCAGAAGTTTGACTGACTGTTTTCGACACATCTCCTTCAATGGTAAGTTTCGTATTAGGGCTAATCTGCCAGCTAACAACCGGATTAACTAACCAACGATTATTACGACTAAAGTCAATGAAGGTATTTGAGTCTTGGTAAAAAGCATTTAAGCGATATAGCACAGTTCGGCTATCGTTGAGTGGACCGGAAAAATCCACTGCACCTCGGTAGAGGTCGTAACTCCCAGCGAGAAACTCAAGGTTATAGAAAGGGTCGCGTAATGGCTGTTTGGTGACAATGTTCACTGCACCACCTAAAGATCCCTGACCATATAGCACAGAAGCCGGACCTTTCAAGATTTCAACGCGCTCTATATTTGTGAGATCATTTCTTGATGTTGAGCCGAAATCGATTTCTCTAACACCATTTCTGAGGACATTCGAGCCACTGTCAAAGCCCCGAATAGAAAAAGCACTTAACGCTCCTTCATATGAGGGATTGGACGGAATCACACCGCTCACCGTTCTGACTGCATCATCCGGGTCAGTGATCACCCGATCTTCAATCACCTGTCGGGGAATTACCTGAATGGATTGAGGAATATCGCGGATGGGTGTATCAGTTCTAGTTGCAGATGAAGCATCAGTTGCGCCATATCCATCTTGCTCACCCGTTACCACCAATTCAATCGGTTCATCATTTTGTGCTGATGGTTGACTTGGTTCAGGAGTTGGTGACGTTTGAGGTTGAGGTTGTTGTGCTGAGGATGCAGTACTCACCACAGAAAATATCAGACCTTCATCTGGACTATCATACAACTCAACAGCAGGCAAACTCGCTTCACCTGTCACCGTCACCCGGATAGTACTGGCATCAAAGTTTGTTACTGTGATTTCAGTAACCCCTTGAATTGGTTTTTGGGATCGGAATGTATATCCTTCACCACTAAGTAAACGCAGTTGAGCATTAGGAATATCAGCGATAAAATTATTGCCAGCACTGCGGTTTGTGATTTGCAACTGTTCCCCTTTGCTAGTCTGTAAAATCACCTCCACACCCTTAGAGGTAGGATTTGCTTTAACTTGCGTCACTTGCACTAATTCAGGAGTTGGCACTGTTTGTGGTGTTGGCGACTGCACCAGTAACATTTGGGCACTGCTGATCGGACGCTTTATCTGCTTAAGTTGCTGAATCTTTTTAATCGGTTCAACAACCTGTCCTTTGGTAATTAGTTGAGTAGAGTCTGCACTAGCCTCAGTGGATGCTGTAATCGGAGCAGTTCTTGTACTTTGCGCCCAAACAGGTTGAGCAACAAGTGGCATCAAGACACTCGTGATCCATCCAGATAAACTGACAACAAAAGATAATAAATTAGGCGATCGCTGAACCTTCATAGCTCCTCACACATCAAAAAAGCCAATACCCTCCTTGGCAACTCATCCAGGAAAACTTCCTTTTCGACTCACAAAGTTGTTGGAATTAATTGGCAATTAATTAAGTTATACGGAGCATACAGGATTTCAGTGACTATTTCCGCTCAAAGAAGACCGCTTGCAACTCTAATAAGACCAAATCTTTGATAATTCTCAAAAAACAGGCTTTTCTCCTAAGCGACAGGCGCTGGGACTAATGCTAAACTTGCGTTTGAAAGCCACAGCAAAATGCCCAGTATTAGCGTAGCCCACTATATTTGCCACTGTCGCTACGCTCAACTTGCCTTCACAAAGCAACTGCCGCGCTTTCTCCATACGATAATCGTGCAGGTAGCCAAATACAGTTGTGCCAAAAATCTCACGAAAGCCTCGCTTGAGCTTGTTGTGATTAATTCCAGCTTGCTTTGCCAAGTCGAGTATTGATGGGGGATTATCGAAATGCCGCAGTAAAATTTCTTTAGCATCATAAATGCGGTCAATGTCAGTAGACTTGAGGGTTGTGACTAAATTTAAACCCTGTTCCCGCTTGACGGTTTGCTCTAGGTGCAAAACTAATAATTCTAGGGCTTTGCTTTCCAGATATCGCTGTTTCATCCATCCCCGATAAGGGCAAGTTAGAATCTGCCCAATTGCTAGCTGCATTGCTGGAGTCGTTATTCCCAGCAGATTGAAATCTTCCTGCTTGTTTCCTTCAATCAAATTTTTTAACTGCAATGGCAAAGAGTCAAGCTGGGCGCTACCATAGGATTTGAGGAAAGAAGGCTCCATGCAAATCTGGACTCTGAAGATTCGTTGGTTGGCAGGCCACTCTTCTGTCTCCATAGCAGAGCCAAATCCGAAACAATTCTGTCCGCTAATTTCGTGGAAGTAGTCGTTTGTCTTGTGAATCACTACTCCAGCATCGCCGCAAATAAAAAATGTCAGGACTGATGCCGTCCATCCTTCTTCATAATCATCACAACGAATAAATTCTCGGCATTCAAATTCCCGAACGCGAAGCCAGAACCCATCCTGAAGCAAAATTAATCGTCTGTATCCTTTCCCTAAGTGCTTAGGGTAATCAAAGATATCGTCGAAGTCGTCTGATTGGTATAGACGATGGGTATTCTGCCAGCTCTGCTCCCATAGTTCATCATAGTTTGAGGATGAAAGGGTAATTGTCATTGTTGGAGCTAATTAAATTTTTCTCAAGTTTATTGAAAAATCATCTCATATTTTTTATGACTATCAGAGCGAAATGTAAACGTACAATCGCTTTTTCTATATCTTGCGGTAGTTGTTCTCCGTAACTTTCGATCAACGTCCTCAGCGTTTCTGGCTTAATTATTAAACTCACCCATCTGAGATTACCTGCTGCATTAACGTTCTGATTCGACTGTGGATACCCACCACCAAAAATATAGTCTTCTCCTGACTTTTTTCGTTGTCCATCATAATCTTGCCCTGACCTAGCTAAAATAAATCCAAATTCTAAACTGTTTTGCTGATGGGCATGAGTGATCCACTTGATTGACGCGGTAAATAGGTTTTTAGAATTTCGATGGTGATGCCTTCACGAAGCCGAATCCAGCGATAATAGCCTGCGCCCAGTTCTTTAGGATATCGACAAAGATAATCTTGTGGATGGGTTGGATCGATCAGGAATTTTTGATTTGCTGCTTTTCTCAAATCGCAAAAATCATAAACCGTGATGTTAATTGTCATTGTGTGTTGTACTGTCCAATGGCGATCGCTGTTGATTAGTTATATTACTCCTATGCGATCGCCCTTGCTTTGTGTTTCCAGAGTGTGAAACCACTAATAAATAAAAATACCAATTTGTCAAACTTCAACTTGAATGGGCAATAATTTCGGATTGGAAAACCAGCAGGCTACCAGTTAAACCAACAACGATCGCAATCAGTCCCACGGCTAACCTAATGTAGCGGTGTAAACCAAAGAGCACTTTACGTACCGTTTTAGATGTCATAGTAGATACTCCTGCTGTACCAATCAAAATGAATATGAAATCGTACCTTGCACGATAAAGGGTGCGCCTGGAATAACCTGACTTCTACCTTGTGACCCCTCAAAATAGCGAAGATCCGAGAGGTTCTTGAAATTGAGTCCAATTCGCAAATTATCTTTTTGGTAATACAGCGCTGCATCCAGGCGAGTATAGCCGGGAACCACAAAGGAATTAGCTAAATCTCCTGCCCGCTCACCGACAAAAAATGCCCCAAATCCGAATCCTAATCCTTTCAAACTGCCTGTTTGCAGGGTGTAGGTTGTCCATAGGCTGCCACCATTGCGCGGCACATTATTCAGCCGATTGCCGACCGCGAATGTGTTGTCTTTGGTAACTTCTGCATCGGTGTTAGCATAAGATGCGATCACCTTCCAGCCTGGAAGAATTTCACCTGCAATATCAAACTCAACACCTCGGCTGCGCTGTTCACCGACTTGAAGCGAATAGCCAGGATTATCTAGATCGTCGATCAGGACATTTTTCAGCGTCGTATTGTAGTACGCTAACGTTGAAGATAACCGACTATTGAGCAACTCTGTTTTGACTCCAACTTCATAGCCTGTGCCACGTTGGGGATCAAAAGGTTGATCGCTCCGACTTCTACCGCTGTTAGGGGTAAAAGACTGGCTGTAGCTGGTGTAAAGTGACACTTCTTGTATCGGTTGATATACAATGCCTACACGTGGGGTAAATGCATCTGCGTTGTCAGGCGGATTTGTAACATCGTTGGTAGTGGATTCATAGTGATAGGTATCAAATCTTCCACCGACCAGCAGTTTGAGGTTATCCAGTAAGGTAATTTGATCTTGCAGGTAGATACCAAAAGTCTCGGTGAGATCATTACCAGTTCTCAAGGGATCAAACTCACCAAAAGTAAAGTTGTAGTTGGGGTTAAAAACATCAATGAATCCTGCCGAGCGATCTCTGGCAGAGAAGAAGCTCTTCTGTCGTGTGAGTTCTAAGCCCAACAATACTGTATGTTGAATTGATCCCGTTTTGACTTTGGCAGTCAGGTCATTTTGCCAGGAGTAGGTTTCATAGTATTGATCGCCAATAGAATTGCCAAGTTCAAAGGTGCGATCGTCTTCTGTATCACCGAAGATTTGTAGAGTTGCACCGGGGCCACTTTCAGTACTTGCGGTATAGCGAAACACAGACTTGAGCGAGAGATTGGAATTAAAGCGATGGTCGAGGTAGAGGGCTGCTAGGGTTTGGGTGAATTTTTCCTGCCTAGTCGGGTCACCCAGATAGCGACCTAGTGGAATATTGGGAACTTTATTGTCACTCAGTACCACCAGTCCCCGATCAATCGGTCGTGCGTCCCGCAGATAAGACACATCTAAGTTTAAGGTCGTATTTTCGCCTAGCCGATAGGTAAAGGATGGCGCAAACAAGAATCGCTCAGTCTGCACGCGATCGCGAAAACTCCCTGCGTCCTCGTAGGCAATGTTCAAACGATACGCTAATGTTTTCTCGTCGTTAAGTAGACCTGCAAAGTCTAAGGTTGGACGGTAGAAACTATAGCTTCCGGC
This sequence comes from Nostoc sp., assembly GCF_036917615.1. Lineage (GTDB taxonomy): Bacteria > Cyanobacteriota > Cyanobacteriia > Cyanobacteriales > Nostocaceae > Nostoc. Next base: position 157,076 of record NZ_JBALCZ010000031.1, on the reverse strand, counting down.
TGTAAAATTCAATTCGTAGAAAGGATCAAATAGCGGTTTCTTGGTAACCCGATTGATGATTCCCGATGGATCTACCCGTCCATACAGAATGGATGCAGGTCCCTTCAAGATTTCGATGTGATCAATGTTTGCACTCTCTTCTTGAGTTCGCGAGAAGCCTTCACCACGAAATCCATTCAAGAAAGGCTCGGCACCAAATCCCCGAACAGTAAAATTTTCTCCACGATTGCCAGATGAACTGCTATAGGTAACACCGCTGACATTACGCACTGCTTCTCTGACGCTGATTGCACCCTGATCGCGGATCACCTCTTGGGGAATTACTTGAATTGAACCGGGAATGTCCCTGAGGGGTGTATCTGTTTTGGTAGCAGTTGACGCATCTGGTGCATTATATCCTGTATCCTGCTCACCCGTGACTACCAATTCAATCGGCTGATTATCCTGAGCTGTTGGTTGCTCTGGCTGGGTTTGTTGTGTCCCAGGCGTAGGCGGGGTGGGGTTTTGCGCTCTAGATGCAGCACTGGCAACAGAGAAGATTATACCCTCGTCTGGACTGTCAGATAACTCGACCTGTGGTACACTCCCTTCACCGATAACTGTCACCCGAATAGTATTGGCATCAAAGTTAGTGACTGTTATTTCAGTAATACCTGCAATTGGTTTATTGGAGCGGAATGTAAAGGCTTCACCCGACGGTAAACGCAGTTGAGCATTGGGAACATCAGCGATAAAGCTATTACCAGCACTGCGATTTATAACTTGCAAGTGTTGCCCAAGAGAAGTTTGTAAAATTATCTCCACGCCTTGATTCGTAGGATTGGCTTTCACTCGCGTCACCTGTACTACCTTTACGCTAGAGTCTTGAGCCAGCAGTGCAGCACTTCTCTGGGGATGAATAACATCCTGAAGGCGAGAAATATTATCTGAATCTGCTTGAGCAGGTCGCATCGTCAGAATTGAGATTACACCGACTAGGAAAAGAATATAAGATTTTTTTTGATTCATTGCTCCACACACCACAATCGCAGATTTCCAAAACAGTTGCAAGTAAATTTCGATAACTTTTAGGTAGAATAGGGCATTTTCTGATTTCAGGTGATCTCTACAGGGTCAAAAGCGATCGCTAGCCGGACTATTTTCGCCACTGTGCTTGATAATCGCTGGGATTTATGCCAAACTTTTTGCGGAATGCCGCAGCAAAGTAGCCTCTGTTGGCAAATCCCACAGCGTAGGACACCTGAGCTATATTCATCCGTCCTTCCATAAGAAATTGACAAGCTTTTTCTAAACGATAATCATGCAGATATCCAAACACTGTCGTACCAAAGAGTTGACGAAATCCTTGCTTGAGTTTGCGATCGTTTAACTCCACTTGTTTTGCCAATTCAATTAATGAGGGTGGGTTGGTAATATCTTGAAGCAAAATATCTCTGGCTTGATAGATGCGCTCAACATCGTTTATCTTCAAATTAATCAACTGCTGGGAGGGTGTACCATCATTAAACAGTTGAGCAAATTGTAAGGTGATCAGTTCCAGTGTCTTAGCTTCTAAATAAGTACGTCGCATGATTCCCTGAAACGGACAATGAAGCAGTTGCTGTAATGCTAATTGCATTGCCGGGGTCATTTTGCCGAGTGATTGATGAAAAGAAGGCGGTGTGTCAGTTTCCAAGAATGGTTTGAGTTTGCTGGGTAAATATGCTTCCTGACCCATACTCAATAATCTCAGCAGATGCGGTTCCAAACGGATTCTGACATTGACATCTTGTCCCGCCATAGATTTCTCAATCTCTCTGACTTCTCCTAAGCTGTAGAATAAATAACTTTCTCCAGGTTGTTCGCAAATATCTTCAATTTCCTCTTTGAGTACCCCTGCGCTGCGAAAAACCAGAGACACGTAGGTATCACCATCCACAAAATCCCAACCAACAGTCTCTGGTAACTCCAAGTTAATAATTTCTGCTCGCAGTCCCAGACAAAGTGGAGTGTTACTAATTAGACCTTTTATGAGTGGATGCTGCCAAATCTCAACGCTTTCAATCTCATCAGAATGGGAGGTAATCTTTCGAGTTTGTAAGCCTTCTTCGTAGATTTCAGACCATTGGGCACTTGTATAAACTTCCGCCATTTTAGTTAATTAAGCTTATTCTCAAGAATATTGAGAAATTATCTCATGTTTTTTATGGCTGGTTGATGATGTAATTCGTAATTAAGAAACTCAGATGTAATCTAGGTTTCTGAATTTGGATATGTTGCTTAATTTGGAAAACTTGCTATAATCATATACCGATATATTATATCGCCACGAATCCGCACAGAAAGAAAATATTCCTCTTGTTCAAGCGATCGCGCTTTGGGTTGCCGTAGGCATCGCTTTTGTGGGTAAATTAGTCGTAGGTCACTAATGTTAAGCGATCACTCTCTTGAGGTAGTGCGATCGGGTAAAGCCTGCGGCATAGCTACGCTTAGAGCGCAGCCCAAAGTAGAGAAGTGACTCCCAAAGAGTATCGCTCTGTTGACGTAATGCGATCGCGTAATTCAAATCAAATTTAAAAATTGCCAGAATAATTGTCCAATAAAAATCCAGAGCAAGTTTTGGTTAATGTTGAGACTAGCCCCGACTAATGACGAATGCCAGTAGAAATCGACCATTGATTTTTACACAAATAAACCACAGTTGTGTTAATATTGAAAATGAATCTCGGTTCTAGTGGGGAACAGCCACTAGAGGAAACGGGGAAAGTCCGGTGTGAACCCGGTGCTGTCTCGCAGCTGTAATCAAGGCTTGCCTTGTAAGTCAGAATGCCCGCCGAATAGTTAACTGATGCTTCAATCTACGAGGTTATAGATGAACGCTACTATGAATATTTTCACAATCGATCAGTTCTATTTCTTCATAGCGCCAAAGATACACTTCAGGTTACGGCTTGCTAGGAGACAATAGACGCTTAGTTGACGGTACAAATTGCGCCTGTTGGTGTAGCTGTCATTTGTACTAGTACAGCGTGGCTGAAATAACTATCCAGTTCAAAAGGTTAAAAAGCTTACTATATAAGCTTTTTTATCCCTTGCCTTTTGTCAGAAGACAAAAGCACATCTAATATCTAATTTTCGTATCATCTGAATCCTTATTAGTCAATTATTGGCAACAGTTTGCAAGAGATACACTGTACAGTCAGCAAAGTTAGATTTCAATGCTGACACCTTATGTGATATCTGCGGTTTGAACTACCTCCTAGACATCGCAAAATTAACGATCAACAAACAACATACTTTATATGCAAAAAATTCCCGTCACAGTGATTACAGGATTTCTTGGCGCAGGCAAAACAACGTTAATTCGCCATTTACTCCAAAATAATGAAGGGCGACGTATTGCTGTTTTGGTAAATGAATTTGGAGAAATCGGAATTGATGGCGAACTTTTGCGCGACTGCCGAGTTTGTGACGATGAAGAAGACTCCAACAGTAACATTGTTGAACTCACTAACGGTTGTCTGTGCTGCACGGTGCAAGAAGAATTCCTGCCAGCTATGCAGGAATTGCTGAAACGACGCGCGAGCCTTGATTGTATGTTGATTGAAACCTCTGGACTAGCACTACCAAAACCATTGGTGCAAGCATTTCGCTGGTCCGAAATTCGCACAGGCGCTACAGTGGACAGCGTAATTACTGTGGTGGATTGTGAAGCGTTGGCAAGTAATCAATTTGTAGGCGATTTAAAAGCCTTAGAGGCACAGCGCCAAGCTGATGCTAGCCTAGAACACGAAACACCCATTGAGGAACTTTTTGAAGATCAGCTTGCTTGTGCTGATTTAGTATTGCTTACTAAGAGCGATCGCGTTGATTTTCAAACGCAAGTTAGGGTGCAGGAGTGGCTGAAGCAGAATTTATCTCCTGGTGTAAAAGTCATTCCTTGCCAGGACGGTAAAATCGGTTGCGATTTGTTATTGGGTTTCAACGCTGCGGTAGAAGACAACTTGGATAGTCGTCCCAGTCACCACGACAACGAAGCTGAACACGAACATGATGAAGGGATTAATGCAGTGCAACTACTGCTAGACGAAGCATTTGAGCCATCTGTCCTAGTCAAACGCTTGCAAACATTGGTGCAGCAGCAGGAAATTTATCGAATTAAGGGATTTGTAGCAGTTCCGAACAAAGCGATGCGGCTGGTATTACAGGGAGTTGGTAATCGATTTGACTACTTTTATGACCGTCTTTGGCAACCCCACGAACCGCGTCAAACACGATTAGTGTTGATTGGACGGGAGCTTGAGCAGGTTCGCATTGAGTCATTGGTGTTAGGGGAGGAAGTGAATGCGACCTTCTAATAGTGTCTGGCAAGGAAATTTTGGCTACTGGCAAAACAGCTTTATCCATAACAATCTGCTGGTAATCGGTTACACAGGATGGAAAGGATTTCAGTCATTTGGGCGGGGAGTTGTCATTTGTGATGTGGATACTAAAGTTACTCACCCCACAATTACAAGTCTTGATACAGTTCCCTTCACCCTCCAATTTCTCCCCTCCGATCTGATTAGGTTTTACTTGCGAACGTTTCAAGATTGCGGAGCTATATCGGAATCAATCTGCTCATCCATGATTTCATCAATTTTCCCAGCAGTCGCAACATATAATCCTCATCAAGATATTCTTCTGGTGCTAAAGGCTGAACCTCAGATTGAGGTTAATTTTTTACACCAACTAAAAATTACTCCACCCGATTGCTACGAACAAGTTTGCAAGCGTTGGTCAGAGTTTAAACCAAGCCTAATGCCCTAAAAGCGATGCCTACGGCTGGCTACACCTACGCACTTCCACCATTACACGCGATCGGTCATTGGGCATTCAAGCGCTGGCTGGAGAAATCGGTTATCGAGGGGATTAGCAGCACGCGCAATTTTTGAGTGTTATTCCATCCAACTTTGGCAGTTATCAATTCATAAGGTTAACCAAAATGACCCCAGAAACAAACACCCAAGATTGGCAACAAGCTTTCATTGCTACGAATATATTAGCAATTGGTTACAACGCTTGGGTTGGTTATTTAGGAGGAGAACGTGGTGTCGTAATTTGCAGTACCAATTCTCCACATTTAGGTATTGTTGGCGAAACATTTAAAGCGCATTTTATCTCGCGTAAAAATCTTACAGGGTTTTTAAATGCGTGGTTAATAGCACCGGATACCGTACTGTTACAAAGACACTTCATGAATGCTCATATTCTCGAAGCTGTAGATAATTATAATCCACAGACCGACGTTGTGTTTTTATTGGAGTACGGTCATCAAGCTGGGTTTTTCTATTTAACTAAATTACCAATTACACCACCGCAATGTTACCAATTTATATGCAAAGAATGGGCAGAATTCCAACCGATATTCACCCCCTTGAGCGGAGAAAAAATATGTCAAGATTAATTAAAGTAGAACTTCCAGAACATTTAAATAATGCTCAAAAAGTAATGAGTCTAAGTCTTTTTTTTGTTTTTGTTTTCCGCTTGTTAATTGGTTCTACTAACAGGGCATTTTTTGTAACCATTGGGATGTATAGAGATTTCCTAGTAAAGCTGAAGCTTAAAATACCGAAGTCTTAAAAACCTCAAAATTATTTATCCCAATTGTCAGGTGGATTAGATTATATCTAATCCACCTTATATAAATGTGTTTATACTTAATGAATACCTTGATATTTCTATTAAAAAAAATTAAAAGTTTATCATTTTCCTCCGATAAATATTGACATTTTTTTAAAAAATAATTAAAGTTCAATTTTAATGACAAAATAGACTGACATTAATAATTGAGGGTGTTAAGGTTGTACAGTTCAATCACATATTTAGGATAAAGTAGTGAAAAAACTACCTCTGATTTTATTTGCAAGCTCAACGTTTGTTAGTTCGTTGCTGCTGAATTTATTCTTAGAAAAATCCGTGAAAGCAGATAATCCCAATCAGGAGAAATTACCTGAGAATGCTTCCACAAATAATGCTCATACAGCTACTTTAAATTGTCAACGTCAAAACTGTAGTGGAAATACATATCTAGCAACTTTTAATCGCCTATTTATGGCAAAAGCCGATAATTTTCAGGCTGATAATCAAAAGGTAATAGAATTAAACATGACAGATGAAGAAAGTGACGCTGCGATACCTTTCCTGCGGAACGCTACGCCAACGGTAAGCTATCGCTAACGCCAAATTTGGCTGTGACTGTCCGAAAGCTGTAAATGCGTTGCGTCAGACACGAGGAATCACTATCGGAGTTGAAGGTGAGTATCTTCCACTAACAGAGAAAATCACACCCTGTACAGATAAAAACACACAGAGCGATTCTCAATCAACTATTTCTCAATAGTACAATCTCAATTGCATGGGTGCTTCTATAATAATTTGATAAAACTTTGTCCAACCGTTTTTTAAATGGGTGTGACTTAAATTATACTGAGTTTCATAAAACCTAATTTATATTCACTGTATAAGTTTTCATTTACTATCTAAAATTCTTGACATTTGATATTTTCTTACTTATCATTCTCAATTAGTTCTGATTTGATTTACTATCCTAGAAAACCTCTGTAAGTAAATTCAATATCATCTTCACCATCCTGTATGAAATTACGCTGGTTTTTATTTAGCTTAATTAGTATTTTGCTGCTATCCTCTCCTGCAAAAGCAACTCGATTAGAATCCTGGCACTTTGACCCCACTCAAAATCAGCTTGACCTAACCACTGACTCAAGTATTTAACCTAGAGTTTTTTTAATTGATAACCCCAAAAGGCTTGTCATTGATTTATCAGGAACTATTTTGGGTTATCCTACAACCAAACAAAACTTTGGTTCAGCGATTCGAGAAATTCGGATAGCACAGCTTGACCCCCAGACGACTCGACTCGTAATTGAATTAGCTTCCGGTTATACCATCTCTCCCCAAAGTGTAATAGTCAAAGGAGATTCTCCCTCTCATTGGGTCATAAAATTATCATCAATTCAAAAAATGCTTGCGACAGGAATTGTGGAATGGGGAATACAAACTGGGGAACAATCCTCTCAAAGACCAATCTCCATTACTCCTAATCTCCATAAAAAATCCCAACTTCTCTTGCCAAGCGCCTTTACAAAATATTCCAGGTATTAATCAGCCCAGTCCACCAGATATACTCACCAAACCAGTCAATGCTTCTATGTTTGCTGGGGTAGTTTTTTTAGGTCAGGAACTACCACAATTAAAATCACAAATTAATGCATTGATGGCTCGCTATAGTTTCCTCAAGCCAGGGATGTTTTTTGTGGATTTAGAGACAGGTAACTATTTGAATATTAGTGGCGACAAGGTATTTCCAGCTGCGAGTACGATTAAGTTCCCAATTCTGATTGCTTTAGTCATTGCCATAACAAAAAGTTGCTGGCTGCTGGTTTGGGCTCGGGAGCGCTAATTGCTCATAAAACAGGGGATATAGGATTTGTAATTGGGGATGCAGGTATTGTTGAGATGCCTAATGGCAAGCGTTACTTAGCAGGAATTTTTGTAAGAAGACCTTATAATGACACTAGAGGTAGGGATTTTGTTCGTCAAGTTTCTCAACTAGTATATACATACCTAGAGCAACCAAAATTAACTTAGTTACCTTAATAAATCTTGATTAAACCAAATGCAAAACTTCTGTTGTGTAGCCTCGACAAAGGTGCGTTAGTAACTTAAGACACCTGACGAAATTAAATCTATAATGTCCGCAAGTCCCCTGTAGAGATTTTAATCCTTAAGGATTAGTAGAGTTGCAATTGTGCGAACATGACCCTGATTTGCCTTGATGACTCTGGAACATACCCAATGACTCGACACACTTTGCGGCCATCCCTTCTCTAGAGCTTTTGGGCAAATGACGTGCAGCGTGAATTTCTATTTTGATGATTTAAAAACTCCTCAAAATTAATGTTGATAAATCTGGAATCAGAACCGAATAAAGGTTGAATCCATCAAAACTTTTCACATCATCACATATCAACGCATACAAATTAGTTCAACAGGGGATATGGTAAAATTGCTAATTTATAATCTAATTCTTTGCTTACAACTTAACCATTTTCATAGTGCAGGACGGCGATTTTTTCCTTTGTAGCGATACTGCCACATTACAAAGCCAGTAACGAACAAGATTAACGGTGCAAGTCCAATAAATACGTAGAGAATGCGAGTAGGCAAGCCGCCAAATGTACCATAGTGTAGGGAAGGGAAAGAATTGAGGACACGCGAGCCCAAGGACTCTTTCTGGGAGTTGTCTACTCGCAAAACCTTACCACTGTATTGGTTGTCCACAATGAACCACTATGTCGGGGTATACCACCCAGAGTATTTCCGACTGGATATGTATTGTTTTGAGTGATTTCTGTATCTGTATAAGCGTAGGAAGCAATGACGTTCCAACCCGCTAAAATTTCTCCAGCAATATCGAACTCAATCCCACGAGCGCGTTGTTCGCCGACTTGAATTGAAAAGGTATTGGTGGGATCGCTGGGATCAGCAGTTAAGACATTGGTTTTGGTCACTGTGTAGAAGGCTAAAGTAGAGGAGAGGCGACCATTTAAAAAGTCTCCTTTGATGCCGACTTCGTATCCAGTTCCCCTTGTAGGCACAAAAGCATCACCGTTTTTACTGGTACAACTCACAGGAACAAACGAGCGACTATAGTTGGCAAACAATGAAATTTCTTTCGTTGGTTGGTAAACGACTCCCACACGGGGTGAAAACGCATCACTATCTGTGACTGTGGTTGAGTCATTGAGGAAATTTTGCTCTTCGGAATGATAAGTGTCAAATCTGCCACCGACTAGGAATTTGAGATTATCAAACACAGCAATCTGATCTTGAAGGTAAATTCCGAAAGAGTTAACTTGCATCAACTTCTCCAATCTTCCATAGCAAACAGGACTGTGAATCAACCCTTTTGACAAAAGTAAGCAAATGTTGTATTCAACATCACGTTACAAATAGTTTTTAACTATGAATTGAAATTGAATATATAGGAAAGTTAGTAATTGAGTCTATCCAAAAAAGCTTTTATGATCCCGAAAGGACTTTTTTTCCTAATAAACATTCACTAGGAGTGATACCAAACCTGCACTTAAATCCCATTAGTCAATCTAATTTCTTTAAAGAGCCAGAGATCCGCATGGATTACGGCTTGCTACGAGATTATAGACACTCAATTTAAGGTATAAACTACACCTCCTAGTTTTTCTCAGCCTGATCATATGAGCTACTAGCTAGTTATTAGCAATAATTGGCAATAGATGTATTGCGGCAGTCAGCAACGCTAGACTTCAGCTTTGACAACGCTGAATGATATCTGCAATTCAGATTTATTCCTACACACTTCAAAATTAATGCTTGACAAACAACATACTTTATTTTTTTGCACAACCTGCGCCAGCGTGTGGCAAAACGGTAAACGAGTTGGTATCAGTGAAGGCGAACAACTTCTACAGCGGCTTCAGGAACTCTCACAAGGTTGGGAATTACGAGGAAAATTCTCAATTCAGGCAGTTGAATGTATGAGTGCTTGTAACCGTTCTTGCGTCATTGCCTTTGTAGCAGAAGGAAAATCAACCTATCTTTTTGGCGATTTACCAGTTGATGGCTGTGCATCTGCTGTACTGGAATGTGCGAGTCAATACTATACCAAGTCTGATGGTTTATTGCCTTGGTCAGAACGACCTGAACCGTTGAAAAAGGGTATTTCAGCAAAGATTCCGCCACTAAATAAGTGGGCAAAATTAAACATAAGTTGTTGTTAATTGATGACTGAGTAAAATTTCCTAATTCCTAATCCTTAGTACCTAAATCATTAATCTTCAAAGGAACAGAAAGCATCTCTTATTGACAACCCATTGCATCGATTGTCACAATCCATCCAGACAGTTCTAATACCTTTAACAACTCTGGAATTGCTGTAATTTCATTCGATTTCTCATCTACCTTTACTTGTCCCAAGATTAGTTTATTTACAGTTGCCCACGCACTCACCATCACAATTGCACTTTGATCATAAGAACCACGTAAAGTTTTACCGTCAATTGCAACAACTTCACCATTAGTTAGCTTCTGTATGGATTTCACCCAATCAATAAAACATGACTGGAACTGTTGGGGATTTATTTGTGCAAATACTCGCGCAAAAGTATCATGTGACGGGATGCCATTCGGGAGTTCTAAAAATGTTTTTAAAAACGAGTACTTCGCACAACCATAAGTCTCTATTCCCACCCAACCATCCGCTCCAGAAATCACTGCACAGATAGCAATCGTCATGATATCAATTAATTTGTGTCGTTTACTGCGATCTATTCGTGGATCTTGTATCACTGCAAAGTGGTCAGCAATGGTAATTTTGGGTTTGAGCTTCATAGAGAGGAGAATAAGAACGTAATTCTTCTTTCTGATAAATGTGAGAATACCACGTTCTTTGACAAGCAGCCGTCCTGACTTTTCACAACATCTGTAAAAGTCACTTTGGTCGGTTAGCGATCGCATAAATTGAGTTTTTCTTTGCGCTGATCTTCTCGTGATTCATTTTCATTAATCTAAAACTATTGAGAATCAGAGTGTGAGAAAACCTACGCTATTTAGTGACTTGAGAACTGACCATGAAAATTCAGGCAGCCGTCGGCTGCCTCTAACTCCCCCTCATAATGATTATAATTTCCATAATTAGTGAGATTTAATTTCCTGAAAGCCTTATGTGGTTTGAATCTTGGTGTCTTTCACCCTGATTCAGGCTCGTCAATATTTAGATGCGTTTTCCCTGCCTACCGCAGGCACTAAAACTCCCACGAAATTGTGCCCAACACTGTCAATAGCGCACCAGGATAGATGATAGTTGTTGCCTGGCTAGTTTCGTAGTATTTCTCATCGAAGAGATTCTTGATATTGAGCGCAAATTTCCAGTTGTTGCGTTTGTAATAAAGTGCTGCATCTGTGCGGAAGTAGCTGGGCAACACAAAACTGTTATCCAAATCGCCCTGTCTATCGCCCACATAATACAATCCCAATCCAAATCCCAAACCTTGTAAACTCCCACGTTGGATTTCATAGGTTGTCCACAGACTGACAGTATTCTTAGCAACGCTGTCCAACAAATTCCCAACTGGATATTGATTGTCTTTGGTGATTTGGGCATCGGTATAAGCGTAAGCAGCAATAATTTTCCATCCGATCAGGATTTCGCCAGCGATATCTAGCTCAACGCCCCGACTACGTTGCTCCCCGCTCAGAATGGAAAAATCAGGATTGTTGGGATCGGTGGTCAAGACGTTAGGTTTTGTGATCTGGTAAGCAGCCAGAGTTGCAGACAGTCGGTTACTCAAATCGGCTTTGACACCCACCTCGTATTGTGTACCTTGGGCAGGATCAAATGTAGAACCATTGACTGAAGTACCAATGTTAGGAACGAAAGAACTGCTGTAGCTAGCGTAAAGAGAAATTGCTGGTATCGGCTGGTAGACAAGACCAACCCGAGGGCTAAAGGCTTGGTCAGATTGACTGATGCTAGTTGAGGCAAGTAAATTGTCATTTTTCTGCTCGCTAAAATCGAAACGCCCTCCGACTAGCAGCTTCAAATTATCCAGTAGGGTAATCTGATCTTGAAGATAAATCCCTAATCTATCTGTACGAGTTTGAGTCTTTGTAGTAGTTTGTAGAGGAGCGGTAGAGAGAACACTATTATTGACCGGACTAAAAATATCGATAGGTGACAAAATACCTCTTCTAAAAATCAGCGGACCTTCGCCTCGGTTTAGCTCTATTCCTAAAAGCGGTTGGTGAATAATTGACCCGGTTGCAAACTTTCCTATGACCTCTGTTTGGAGACTGTAGTTGTCAGTTTCAAATTTAGCATTTGTAAAAGTCCTATCCAAAAACCGATCATCGAGTAAGCTCCCTGGCTCTGCCCGGAAATCATTTACCTTGTTTATAGTAATGGAAAGGGAATTGCGAAGCTGCCAATTTTCACTAAACTGATGTTCTAATCTGTAGCCAGCTCTGTAAGCTGTGGTTTTAGAATCACTTTCTCCTGGAACCCCTAAGAAGCGACTAATCTGAATTGGGGCAGGTCTGTTACCAATAGCGACGATGCCTCGATCAAATTGGGTATTGTGGAGTTATTTCTGCAATGTGTAGACCTTAATTGTATGCTCCAATTGGGTAAACCAGACAGTTATAAAGCGGAAAACTAATTACTAACTCTATTAAGAATAGGTGTGTCTTTTTTCGGTTTCATGCAACAAAGCCCCTGCTATTTACTATTTTCTGTGAAATCAATCCTTAGTTATGCTCATCGTGGCGAATAGAACGGGGCTTGCTCAAGTTCTTGCAGCGATCGCTCTAAGTGTTGAGCGAAGCGAAGCAATCTCATCAAGACTGGGATTGCTTCTCTACAAGACGCTACGCAAACACTAGATCACTAAACCATAAACTTTTAAAAACCAACATAAAAACAAGGGTTTCAGCCATCACAAATCATGAGTATTCACCATTGGTTTTAAAGGAACCTATCCCACTAATAATATTTGTGCTACAAAACTAATAACAGGCTCAATCTACTATTCTTCAGTCAATCACCTAAAAACAAGACAAAAATATTGAAATAAGCAATTTGACGCTCTTGATTTAGGAGTTGATTTTGAATAAGACTCGTCCTGAATATAAATTTGGACGAGTTTTATTTTTCCTATAAAAACTGATGTTTATGAGGGTTGATTTAATTTGGTCATGAGAGTACCTTCAGCGGTGTTTACAAAGGTGTCTCGATCTGGAATAATTGCTTGGGGTATTAAAGTAGTGGAGTGAGTGGTAATTCCTGGCAGCTTTTTGACAGCAGTGCCGATCGCCATAAACTCGATAATCCCACTACCTAACTGATAAACATAAGTTTTAATCCCAACAACTAGGTCAGCGCCACTATTACGAGCATCAGTAGCAATGTGAGCGATGGCTTGTTCGCGTGCTTCGTAAATTAATGTAGTCAATTCATTAATTTCACCACGCACAAAGGACTTGAATGCTGATGTGATTCCCCCGACAAAACCAAGAGAATATACGGAAACACCCAAGACCAACTTTAAAGGCATATAACCCAGGTTGATCAGGTTCCACATTTCCTGATTAGTTAAATCGCTGGTAATAGGACTTTGACTAAAGGCTACAGTCAGGGCGGGATGGTAAGAAGCAGTACCAATCATCACCATCTCTTGCATCCCAGCAAAGGGAACAATTGATGTCTGAATTCCAACCACAGCATTAGCACCTGCATGTAAGGATTCAGACAGAATTCGCTTTAAGGCTAAGTGACGGGTTTGATTGAATATTTCGGAGAATTCTTTAATTTCTCCTCGTTTTAAACTTTTGAGTGAACCGAGTATTCCACCACCTAATCCAATGGAGTAGGCAACATTGCCAAAGACAAACTTTTTCGGTGCAAATCCGGCATCGATTTGGCAATAGAGTTCCTGTCCGTCGGCGGAGGTAGAAAATTCTAATTTTTCGGATTTTTCGTCATCTTGGTGAACACAGGAGCCAATGGAGAGGAATTCTACATTGCCGACTTGTTGCACTAAATCATTGTTAACACCTGTAATGCCAATTCCGCCATGCCTTTGTGCTTCAGCCAACATCCGGGCATAAGCTTTTTGCCTTCCTTCATGAATGATGCTGGTGACTTCGGTGACTTCTCCGCCGATAATGGTTTTCAGTCCTGATGCAATTCCTCCAATTAGCCCCAGTGAAAAGACACTGTTCCCAATGACTAAATCTCCCGGATACATACCTTGTTGTCGAAGACAAAAGATTTCATTGCCAGAGAGTCCGCTGATTGCAACCATGCCTTTGACTCCAGTAATTTAGATGAGTGTATGATAACCCCGTTCAAAATGAGGGTTAGTCATAAGTTATAAATTATTACTCATATTCGCGCTGATAACTCGAGAGTCCTGCTGGCTCTAACCCACCCAGAAAGCCAGTTAAAAGGAAAGGAGCATTTACAGTCAATCAATTTTGGATTTTGGATTTTGGATTTTGGATTTGTTCGGCCCACACTCGCTTTGCTCAAAGTCAAAAATAAAAAGTCACTTATTCAAAAGTAATTAATTAATTTTGAATGAGTGACCTTTGACCTTTGACTTGCCCCTTGGGGGCGGTGAACCAAATAATTCTTTGTTCTTTAATCTAAAATCTAAAATTGGCAGTCAAACTCTTCGGCTAGAGTGAAAGCCATTCAGATTGTACTCTCGGCATACAGGATCAAAAATCTCGTAAGCAAGAGATTTCCAAATTCTCGCCTAATTCTTGAACTTGTGCTTCTATAAGTTTTGCTTCCATTAGACATTATGTATTATGCCTCAATAGTCTTTTTCAGTGTGCATTGGCACAACCAACACTTTATCTACTCGATTTCCATCCATACTAACTACTTCAAAGCTTAGTCCCGCCCACTCAAAACGTTCAGCAAGCAAGGGAATATGTCCAAGTTCGTTAACGACAAATCCCCCTAAAGTTTGATAGTTGATCCCTGCCCCTGGTAACAACTTTCTAATATCTAAAATTTCTTTGAACTCGTCAATCGGCAATAGTCCATCTAACAACCAAGACCCATCTTCACGCTGCACCACATCGGGGTCAGCTAGTTCTTCACTGGTTGGGATATCACCTACTATCGCTTCTACAATATCAGTGATTGTAACCAGACCCTGTGTCACGCCATATTCATCTACGATTAAAGCAAGGTGAGTAGCAGATTTCTTAAATAACTCCAAAAGTTTCAAAGCCTTCATGCTTTCCGGCACATATAAAAGTGGTTTTAATAAGGCTTGCAGTTCAATCGGTTGAGTTGGATTTTGGGCTAAAAATTCTTTGGTTTGCACGATACCTAGCAAGTTATCAACGCTCTGTTGACCGACTGGGAAGAAAGAATGAATACTTTCAATGACTTGGCTGCGAATTTTTGACAAAGGGTGATCAATGTCAAGCCAAACCATCTCTGTACGTGGTGTCATAAATGCACTGACTTGTCTGTTACCAATGCTAAACACTCGCTCTACTACGTCTTGTTCTGCTTCTCCCAATAGACCCCCTTCATGGCTAGCCGCCACTAAGAGTTTCAATTCTTCAGTGGAATGAAGCAATTCTTCGCTACTTCCTGGTTCCAAACCTATAAGCTTTAGAACGAAATTTCCTAAACTATTCAAAGCTTGGACAGCGGGGCGAAATATAGCTAAGTATAGTTCTAAGAGATTGATAACCGCGAAGGCAGTTCTTTCCGTGCGCTGGAGTGCTAAACTCTTTGGAGCCAATTCTCCCAAGACGATGTGGAGAGAGGTGATGATTGTGAAGGCAATCAGTGCTGATAAGGTATGGGCGCTAGTTTGCGATAAAGATTTTGGCAGCCAGTGGAAAGCGGGTTCGACGAGTACAGCAATCGCTGGTTCTCCAAGCCAACCTAAGCCCAAGGAGGATATGGTAACGCCAAGTTGGGTAGCTGCTAGATAAGCGTCTAAGTTATTCACTGCCCGTTGTAAAGCTTTTGCACGGGGATGGGCTTCTGCAACCAACTGCTCGACACGACTACGGCGAAGCGCAACTAAGGCAAATTCTGCTGCCACAAAAAATCCGTTGGCTAGCACCAAGAAAATCACGGCCAGCAATTTGCCCACAGTAAACCAACTTAATGGATTGTTCATGACTATCTATTGTAGCGTTTCACTCTAGTCAATTGAGTGCAAAAACTTGAGCGCGGAAGCATCAACTTTGTTTTTGAGCGTGTCTTTGTAATCTGTAATTTCCAAAAGGGGTATGATCGCGCCGCCTTTGAACCGGGAGTGCGATCGCTACCTAACCAAGCTTGAGGGAGTTTGGTTAGCAAAGTTTCTGTCTATCAATTCTGTACTCCCGTTCGCCCGCACAGCGCGGAACATTCCAAATCGACATAGCCCTGCACCAAATGCCAAACGCATCAGCAAAAACGTCGGCACCTCGCGCACAGACTTGATGAAACCAGACAGTCCATAACGCAGAAATCCACTCGGTCGAACCACCCCTTGCCAGAGCGAATCTAACCAAGAAGGAAGCGTTTCTTGCGTCCAATCTGCCGTAATTACCTCTCCCTCGACTAAAGAAGTCGCTGCCAAAAGCTCGGAGAATCCCTCAATGCTAGAAAAAGCTGGATGAGACCACTGATCTAGGAGTTGTTGCATCACTGGTTTCTCCCAAAAATTTAGCGGCTTTTGGCGGTCATCCCTCTGATTCCAATCGGCTACAACCAAAACTCCACCAGGTTTTAGCACCCGGATTAATTCTCTAGCAAAAACAGCTTTATCTGGCATGTGGGGGCCTGCTTCGATTGACCAGACCACATCAAAACTGGCATCTGGAAACGACAATGCCATCGCATCATCGACCGCAAACTGGGCGTTTAGCTCTTGGGGCGTTAACTCCTGGGCACGCTTCACCTGCTGTGGACTAATCGTAATCCCTGTGACAGCAAACCCATAATCTCGCGCTAAAATCCGGCTGCTGCCACCAAGACCACAGCCAACATCTAAGACGGTAGTACCAGGAGGTAATTTATCTAAACCCCCCCATTTAACCATTTCATGTACAAAGTCAGATTTAGCAGCCAAAAAATCCTTCTGTCGTGGCGGCGATCCGTAATGACCCAGGTGAATGTGTTCCCCCCAATAAAACTCTAGGATGCCGTCAAGAGTCCATTGATCGTAGGAATTGGCAACTGTGGCTGAAGATTGATACTTGCGGGCAGTCAGGAAATAAGTTGCAATTCCTACCACCAAAAGCAGAAGAAAACCAATTACAAAATATAATGAAGTTGACATTGTTTTGAACGCTCCTCTATGCCTACCGTAGATAGATTTTTTGCACGAATCTCGTAGCCATGAATTTTGTAGCAGGAACCCTTGACAAGAAAGCAGAGGGGTAAAAGAGAAAGAAGATTTGCTTTTGGAGTCGAGCTAACGGTTTGCTCGTTGCTCGTCCGGAATCAGATGAGCGATGGCGTTACCGCCCGCAGTCGGCGATGCCTACGGCGAGCGAAGCGATCGCCGTATAAATCCTCCCATACATCGACATTGCAATATTTTGCATACCTCGAATAATTTTCCCTGAAAGTAGACGGAGCTTGTGTTTGTCTTGGGGAAGAGTCGTTTGTTTGACAAAGGGATGAACAGCATTGGGTATCTTCCCAGCGGGCGTGAAGATAGAATTTCGGCATGATAATTAACCAAAGTATTAATCTAGTAAATTAGCAATTTATATGCGTAATTGAGAAAGCATTTGTTCGGTATGGAACAGGACTGTGTAAGTCATTCACGCCATTTCCTACCTGTTTGGAACAACTTCCATCTGTTAATTAATCCAGCGTTTCCTTGTTGCTGCGACTATTTTTAAGCGATATTCCCACAGGAAATAGCTGTCACCATCGCTGCATCGGTCATACGCAATTTCTATTGTGAATTAATCGCCTACCGTCTCATAGAAAGCCCTAACATGTAGCGTTCTGATATGGGAGGCTATGAGAATGTAAAGCCTAGTTGTAAAAATATTCATAAAAATACTTATCTGTGCCTCGCAGATGTACAAAATTTACAAGTCAACTTCGGCGGGCATTCTGACTCACAAGGCAAGCCTTGATTACAACTGCGGGACACCGCCGGATTTGCACCGGACTTTCCCCGTTTCCTCTAATGGTTGTTCCCCACTATAACCGAGATTCCCCTGCATATTAACACAACTGTGATTTGCTTGCATGAAAATCAATGGTCGATATACACCCAAGGCGTAGGCGTAGCCCAACCTAGTACAGCACGGCGTAAATAAACAGACCATTCAAAATGGCACAAAAGCCCGGAATACAATACTTTTGACTTTTGACTTCTGCCTTGCAGTACTAGGCATCGCCAACAGCCAAAATAATATTTAGGACTTACGCATTGACAGGAAAAACCAAATATGGGGTATGAATTTCAGGCATTAAACTTAAATTTTTCGACACTTTTTAGGCGATGCCTTCTCTACGAGAGGCTTTGCCAACGGCGGGCATTCTGACTCACAAAGCAAACCTTGATTACAGCTGATAAGTTAAAGTATCGCCAGCATCAGAGTCAGTAGCTCTCTCAGGATAATCTCTTTGTTCCAAATCTTAATTTTGTAACCATTATCATTACTTAAATCTGAAATTCTGACTCGCTGATCGTTGGGTCTTGTAAACTTTATATCTCTGCCATTGGGAAATATGTTAAATCCTATGTTCCTCTTTAATGACCACGAGAAAACCTACAATCTGATTTTCAACTTCAGCCAGCCAAACATCCCCGCGTGCAGCAAGGTCATCACGAAATCGAACTTTCCATGTGAAATACGGTTGTGGATGTTGAATGTCAGGAAATGTCTGATGCCAAGTTCGATACCACAGATGAACGGTGTCTTCTAAATCATTTAATTGATAGGGACGAATCGTTACCACGATATGGCAAGTTAATTTTAAAGTACTAGTTTAATGTTTGCAGATAGTTTAATTACACTGATTTTAATCGAGATGGTTTAGGTGCGATTACCTGTGAGGTTGCATAGAACAAGGGGCTTAAGCCCCTTGTTTCACCAAGCCTGACGCCCAAAAGGCAATTAGAAGTGCAGCTATTGAGTTTATTGAAAATGTTCAAAATTTCCTGAAGTTTTAGCCATGCCTTCAAATGACTGGAATTTCGACTAAGTAATGCAAAAATATCCAGTCTGCTTTATCTCAATACGCTTGGGATAAGCCTATTTTTCTTCCCCTGCCTCCCCTGCTTCCACTGCCTGCCTACACTGAGGAATTTTCTTAACCCAAGCGTATTGTGCTTTATTTAGTGGGCATAGTAATTTCCCAAATTCCTTCATTTCCACCATATTCCAGAACATAAATTTTATTGCCGATAATCTCAGTATCAATGGGATTACTAAAACCTTTGACAATGCGCGTGGCGTTAAGTTTATAGTTGGTAGTTCCTACTTTAGTTAACTTTAAATGCAGTAGGTCTTGGCTGGCATCTTTAAAAGGACCTGCTATTGTTTCGCCAGTGGGGTCGCCTGGTGTCCAACTCAACATGAATCCATCTTTGTTGAATTCTGGACTCATTACTCCTTTCGTATCAAAAACTAAACCCAAAGGAGAACGATGTGATGTAAAAGTGCTCACACTTTGCCCCAGCACACTGGCATCTTTGACTTTGCCATCTACAGGATCACGGTAACTGTCTGCGTCTGGGCCAAAATTAGGAATTGGTTCAATTAAGTTTCCAGGTCGACTAGGAAAGGTTGGATCGTTACGATAGTAGCCTTTTATGACTGCGCCAAATATTGGGTTTAACAAACGGTCTTTGGCAGGATTATAATTGGGGAATTGTTGTGGGTTGTCTGTCCCACCAATACGCCAGGGGAAGCCGTAATTACCACCTAGACGTAGCCAATTTAATTCTTCTGACATGTCGCGATCAGGACCATTTTCTGTGCCAAATAAATCCCCATTGGGTGCAAAAGCCATATCGAAAGTATTACGTGTTCCTTCTGCAAAAATATAGCCAGCTGTCTTTAAGGTTGCTCGATTGTTTACAAGAAAGAGATTATTGCCATTACTAGGAAGGCGGAGTATACAGGCGGTTAATCCTACTTCGCGAGTATTGGGATATTTACCACCATCAGACTGAACTTCACCGTGATCAGTACGAGAACCGCTATTTACATAGATAAAGTTACCATCCGGGCTAACAACCACGCCGTTGAGGCGATGATCATAGGCTGTTTTGCTTTTGGGATAGCTTGCACTCTGAGCTAAGATAGACCAGATGCGCCCTCCTGTACTCGAATTAATTACGCCTTTAACAATAATTCCTTTGGTCTGGTCATTCACAACGTCTGCATTGCCAACCAAATAAATTGTACCGTTAGGACCAATGGCCATACCTTCAGTCTCAGTTAGATTATGATTACTAGAGTTGTAGACAAGTGTCTTAGTAGAGGAGCCTAAATTGACTTGATAAATCTCACCATTTCGTTTGAGGTAATAGAGAGTATTGTTTCGTGGATCTTTTGCAATCCGAACAGAAGGAGAAACCGATAATGTATTGAGAATATTGCGAATCTTAATATCAGAACGCAAGGCTTCAGGTGCAGCATTTACTCCGGTAGTGCCATGATTTAATATGATTATTGTAAATAACAGAATCTTGGCAGCGGAAAAGCACCTTTTTAGAGCTAAATTACCGATAAATCTGCGTTGTTCTGGCTTGGATGATTTAGTGCTATTCATTATTTTGTTCATACAATAGTTAGGTGATTTTGTTGGTAAATCTTCTTGAGCAGGGAAAAGTTTTTAGAGATTACGGCGTGAAATGAGCAATAGGTAATAACTTTTAAATAGTCTATTGTCGAGTAAAAAAATACACGCCATTGTGTCCTTCTAGCCAGCAGTAAAAGTATCCTTGAAAATACTAATTATTGATTTGGTTAGTTGATTATGCAAATGGTAAGTAATTGAATTAGACCAAAATTTGTTTATTTTAATTATTTGTTTTCCTCAGATTTTTTATTTTTAAACTCACCTGTAATTATTTAATTATCATGAGCGAAAGGTTACGTCAAATTCTTTACCAAATCTTAAAAATGTAAAATTTATGATTATTGATAGTGTTAGAAATTTTTGTAACCTTTCATTAAGTCTTTTTTTAAACATACTGTTTTTTTAGTACAATACACAAAAATTTTCAGCTTCATACAGGATTGTAGTTAACTTATATTTCAATATGTATTTTTATTTGCCGAAAACAGATTTATATGTTATAAAAATATATTTAAGAAAACATAAGTTAAATTGATAGATTATCCAGAGCATTTTTTAGCTCAATAACACTTAAGCTTTACAGAAATTTTATATGCTTATTTTAAGTACTAAAACTTATTCTAGGAAAGGATTCCCTAAAAAGCGTTGTGCTAAATTCAAGCTTAATGAACCTAATTAACTCAGCAAGGCTGGGTAATTTTTCAGCACAAATTAGTTTAAATTCCAGAAAATGAATCTAAACGTCAATTACTTTTTTTTATAAACTAATTGTGCCTTGAAGCGTCAGGCATGATTGCCTCCTGAAGATTTACGCCGCTGAGGTGAGCTAACCTAAGGTCAGCTCCTCTAAGGTTAGCTCCTCTGAGATTCGCCCCTGCCAAATTTGCGCCTCTAAGGTTAGTCCAACTCAAATCAGCTTGACTCAAATCAGCTTCACTTAGGTTAGCCCGCAGCAGATAAGCACCACTTAGGTGAGCCTTGTTCAGATTAGCTTTGTAAAGGTCAGTTTTATAAAGATAAGCCCCTAACATTTCCGCCTCGTACAAACTTGCCTCGCTAAGGTCAGCTGCAATCAAGTTAGCTTCAGTAAGGTTGGCAAAAGAGAGATTAGTCCGGATTAACTTCGCTGCACCTAAATCGGCATCTCTCAAGTTAGCGCCTCTTAAGTCAGTTCCAATTAGATTAGCATGAGCGATCGCAGCGCCTCTAAGATTCGCCTCACTCAAGTCAGCTCCAATCAAATTGGCATGACTCAAATCTGCCTGCGTAAGTATAGCATTACTCAAGTTAGCAACACTTAAGTTAGCATCACTCAGGTTAGCCTCAACGAGGAAGGCTTTGTAGAGGTTGGCACTACTCAGGTCAGCACCACTGAGATTTGCTCGCACCAGTAAAGCATTACCCAAATCCACCTTGCTCAAGTTTACCCCCTGAAGGTTTGCGCCTCTGAGGTTATCCCCTTGCAGGTTTGCAGCGCTCAGGTCTGGTTCAATCTGAGGATTTTTCTTTCTCCACTCAATCCATGTAACTGCACCTGCTTTCAATAAAGCTAGATGCTCTCGATTTGCCATTTTCTCTTTTTTACTCCTGACGCCCACCCAGAGGATTTGCCCGACCAGCTACACTTTCAATCGCCGTTAACGCTCCCGCCGCACCTGCTAGAATATCTTGTTCTTTTCCACCTAAGTAAAGCCGTCCAAAGCTGCCTACAGCTTGAACCTCAAGGATGTTAATCGCCGCCGCTTTCTCAGCTTCATTGGCAGCCAGTGCGGCGTAAGCAGCAGGCTCAACTTCTAATACATACAAAGTTTGCCCTGCTAGTAGTAGCTGTCCCCGTCGCGTGCGATTAATCAGTTGTGTTTGGTAAGCATCGATGTTGCGGATAATCTGGCTAGAAATAACCCGCGGTTTGAGACATTCCTCTCTTCGGACTCCCAATGCCGCCAAAATGGCTTGACCAGCAGCTCGCGTTTCGCCTTGGGAGGCAGAATGAACTTCCAATAGTCCGTATAGTCGTTCAACTATCTGTACTCCCGGACGGACAGAGGCAGCTTTCAGGGCTATATCCGTAATTTTATTAATTTCGATACCAGGAGAGATTTCAATCCACAGTGATGTATCCCCTGGTAATGGTAAGAAGCCTTGGGCTACTGTTCCCATATATGCTGCATGTTGAGGTTGCAGGCTGTCGAGAAATACGAAACTGCGTAGCTCTATTCCCAAGATTTTGCTCTCCAGTCATAAGGGTAAAAGTTATCTATTGCAAGATATGAGCGCCTAACTTGGGGCATTTTTGCCACAAGACAAGGATGGAAAAACACAAAGTATAAAAATTTTGCTGTCGATAAATCTTACACCTGAGAAGTATTCTGGCAGTAAAAACCGCCTTGACAATTGTACAAGCTTTATTATGCACAAATCGCTGCCTGCAATGCCTAAATCGAGCAATGCTTGGCTTCATTTACTGATAAATTTGATGTGACAAAAAAGCTTTTAGCTAAACTGAAGCGGAAAAAGTTCACTGGACTTGTGCCGATATCTTCAAAATGCTGCCAAAACCGCAGCCAATCAAACTGATAGTGCTAAGATTTACATATTGACAAAGTAGGCAAAAAGTGCTGTAAGTGTAAACAAGGAAATAACAGGCTATTCGCTAATTAACTTTGACTGGCAGGGTAATCACAAACTCAGTCCTTTCACCTGAAGTTGAATGAACTGCGATCGCAGCAAGATTATCTGATCGAATACAAGTGGTAAAATTCCAGTATCTCTCAAACATTTTTACCCCCAGCCTCTTTTTGACCGAGTTCAGATATTACTCTGGCTAAAGAAATTGCCGAAATCTAAAAGAGTCTATTAGAAGTTTTGCGCCAATTCAATTTTACTATTGAACTACACTATTCCCTACTCCTTATTCCCTTTCATAAATGTGAATGCTGTAAGCTTTGAGAACCACTTGCATTTACTATGTTACCAAGGTGAACATCTCAGTTTTGCAAAAAATCTTTTAAATAATCCGAAAAGCAGCAACCTAAGTTTGGAGATTAAGTATACACCTACCAAAATGAGATGCACTCATTGCTAAGTCATGGTAAATGCAAATTTAAAACTGAGATTTAAACCCGTTTCTCACAGTTGGGTTGCTCTACATCCACAGCCTAAAGGGGTAATTCAATTTATTGCAGGGGCTTTCTTTGGTACTTTTGGCCCCATGCTTTTCTATCGCTATCTGCTTCAATCTCTATTCGAGCAGGGATATACGATTATTCTTCTGCCGTTTAATTTTAGTTTTAACCATTATGTAGAAGCTGGTTTTCTCATGAGAGAGCAGTATGAAATTTTGCCAGAGCTTGTAAGGATGGCAAATGTTGCAGGATATGATTATGAAGCCTATCTAGATGATAAAAACTTTTCTTGGATTGGACATAGCCTTGGCTGTAAATATATCTCCCTCTTAGAAGGATTTACTGCCTTACCTTCAAAGCCTCAAGATAGAAAACAGTTTATTCGGAGCCTGTTATCTAATACTTCGGATGAGTCACAGATAGAAAGTGTCATTGCAGATGTTAACATTCTCTTTGATGATCTGACGCGAAAAACTGCGGAAGTTAAAAAATTAATTTATACTTACGTGCATCGGAATATCAAAATTAAGAGTGTCTTTATTAAGGGGCAAGTTTCTATCCTCTTAGCACCTGATATTAGCGATACAGCTAGCGCAATTCGTCCGCAATTTTTAGCAGATATCATCGATAATCTTGGCTGGGGTGTAAAACCAACCCCTGAAGAAACCAAGAACTTAATCAAGGATAGTGGGCTATTTAATATCATGGGTTTAGTCTGTTTTAAGTCTGATAATATTGCTAAATTAACCTGTAAATGGTTTAGTAAAATTCTAAAAAAACCACCCCAAGAGTTTCTGAAATCTTTAGAGGGCGGACATTTAAAACCTTTAGGTATCCAACTAGGCAAGTATGTTATTAATCTTTTTGATAAACCTTTGATTGAATCAGTTCAAGAACGAAATAGAGGCTTTGATCATTATGTAATTCAATTGCTTGAGGAACTGAAAAAAGAATCACCAAAAAAAAGTACTGAAAGTTCCAAAATCATTAAGTCAATAATATCAGGTTCGCATAAGTAGTTATGCTAACCACAGCCAATAACCCCACCCCGCCCTTGCGGTTTCCCAAGCTGAATTCTTAACGGTAGTTTCCCCTGATGCCTTTATTCTATTTTGCTGAAGTCGATTTCAATACAATACGCTTGGGTTAAGGATAATTGTAGGTTAAGGTTTTTGGCTTTAACCCAAGCGTATTGGATTTCAATAAGCATTCAAGCATATTGCTTTCTCAAAATGCTTGAATGCTTTCTCATTTCGGTAGATTTAGCAAGCAAAAAGGCATATTGCTTTCTCAAAAGGCTTGAATGCTTTCTCATTTCGGTAGATTCAACAAGCAAAAAAGCATATTGCTTTCTCAAAAGGCTTGAATGCTTTCTCATTTCGGTAGATTCAACAAGCAAAAAGGCATATTGCTTTCTCAATTTGCCTTTTTGCTTTTTCAAATGGGTAATTTACGCACTAATAATAGTTATCGCTGTCTAGCACAAGCCATTAGTCATTGAGCATGGAGTAAAAGTCATACTCCCTTTTCCTTATGCCTAACGCTCTTTCATAACAATCCCAACTCTTCTGGAAAACCGAGCATGATGTTTAAGTTTTGGATTGCGGCTCCCGATGCGCCCTTACCCAAGTTGTCAAGACGAGCAACTAGCAACGCTTCTTTAGTAGTGTCATTGGCGAATACAAAAACCTGAACAATATTAGTGCCGTTGATTGCGTAGGCGTAGCCCGCACTTCGGCTGCGCTCAGTGACCGTCGTAGACATCGCATCCAGAAACGTTCCGTCTCGCAGCAGAGTAGAATCTTGGAATGGCGCAACCTGCACGAACTTTTCACTTTGGTAGTAGTCAGCAACTGCTTGATAAATCACCTCACCTGATGGTGGATTATCCAAAATGCCTAGCGGCAAAGGCACCTGCACCAACATCCCCTGCTCAAAATCTCCCACTGCCGGTACGAACAGCGGCGGCGATGCTAACCCCGAAAAGTAATGCATTTCCTTAACGTGCTTATGCCCAAACTGCAAACCGTAGATGCCATAAGGATAGAGCGACTCTTCCCCAGCTTGCTGTTCGTGGAAGGTATGGTACTGTTTGATCAGATTCTTTCCGCCACCAGAGTAACCTGATACTGCATTAACGGTAATCGGAAAATTACTCTTCAGGAGTCCCTTGGCAATCAACGGACGGATACAGGCTAAAAATCCTGTAGGATAACAGCCTGGATTGCTGACAAACTGGGCGCTAGCGATTTTCTCTCGCTGTCCTGGATTTAGTTCAGGAAAGCCATATACCCAGCCTTTAGCTGTGCGATGGGCACTACTAGCATCAAGGATCTTAACCGTACTACTACTGACTAAGCTAACAGCTTCGCGGGCTGCGTCATCAGGTAGGCAGAGAATCACAACATCGACGGCATTGATTAGCTTGGCTCGCTCAGTTGCATCCCTATGTTTAGATGCCTCAATGCTAACTAACTCGACGTCATCCCGTTGGCTGAGGCGTGAGTAAATCTGTAAGCCTGTGGTTCCCGATTCCCCATCAATAAAAATCTTAGGTTTAGTAATCATGCGTCCAGCATCCTGATCTATAAGTAGTATTATTTGCATCTAAAGGATAATAATCCTTTAATAGCAAGGGTTTGAGCATTTGATAATTTAGGCTATTTTTTAATCAATATCCTTATGCAGCAAGGATTATACAAATTACGTGCGTTTGCTCTGGTATTCTCCCTTAGTTTTTTTCAAAAATCAAATCGGATTCCTGTAGCAAAGCTAAAAATTAAATTAAAATTTTTTGTGTTGCTCACGACATCTAAAAAATAATGAGTATGTTATGTTACTAAACGAAATCATAAATGATCTCATTTTCAGCAATTAACTTAAGTGTGAATACAGCCATTGGGGTATAGGCAGCCAGAGGATTTCTGAATTCTTTCTGACCAAGACTATACCAAAATTCCTGCTGAGTTCTCACTAAAATCTGGTTGAAATAACGAATTTATAGTACGTGATCTCACAAATTAGTTGTGAGATCACGTATTACAAAATCCGTTCAGTCAATCTATTGTAGCTATTTTCAATTGTATGGAATACATATCTGTTGAGGAGTGCAAAGTCTTGCGCCCCATAGCATATTGCATCCATACGAAAATCGCTATACCCAGTCTCAGGGAGATTCATAAAAATAAATCTCCAGCCTGATTAATAACGAATAACCGACTACACCCACAGTGAAACCACGTTCTGTAAAGCAGTTCCCTAGCACTTCCCTACGGAACGCTCCGCGTAGCTTGCTTCCACGAAGTGGTACGTGGAAGCAAGCTGCGCGTAGGGTCTCGTCCACCAGAAGGGTAGGCTGGAGATTTATTTCGGATTTGTGTGTGAGCAAATTTTTGTAGGAGTTAAGTGAACAAGATGAATCTGTGCAAACAACGTCAAAACAAAAATAGAGTATTGGTTTTAACTTCCCTGGCTGTGTTGGCGTCTCCATTAGTATTGCCCTTGCAACAAGCTTTTGCAGGAACATTAACAACCGTTGTAAATTTCAACGGTACTAATGGAGCGACCCCAAGAGCAGGTGTGTTTGCAGGGAAGGATGGCAATCTTTATGGAACCACTTCCGCAGGTGGTTCGCAAAGTAAAGGAACAGCATTCAAATTAACTGGTTCTACTTTAAGTACTCTGACTACACTAGTTAACTTCACTGGAACCAATGGAACTAACCCAGTTGCTAGATTATTCCAGGCAAGTGATGAGAATCTATATGGTGCAACCTTTACAGGTGGTACAAATAACCTTGGTACGGTGTTTAAGTTAGGAAAAACAACTTTTACAACCCTGACAACCCTTTTAAATTTCAATGGCACTAATGGAGCTAACCCAGCAGCTCGATTGATTTCAGGTAGCGATGGCAGCTTGGTGGGGATAACTTCTGCCGGTGGGGTCAACAGTAAAGGAACTGTATTCAAGATTCCTGTGACTGGTGGTGTCCCCACTACCTTAGTTAATTTCAATGGTACTAATGGAGCAACTCCATTAGGAAGGTTGCAATTAGGTAGTGACAAAAACTACTATGGCACCGCCTCAGCAGGTGGAGCAACTAATAATGGTGTGGTATACAAGTTAACTCCCGCAGGAGCAATAACTTCATATAACTTCAGTGGCGCTAATGGGCGAAATCCTCGGGCTGCATTAATTGAATCTGATAAATTTCTCTATGGCCCAAGTTTTCTGGGTGGAGCCAGTAATCAAGGAGCTATATTTAGGTTTCCGCTCGGTGGCGGTACACCAGTTTTAGTTGCCAGTTTTAATGGTAGCAATGGGGCCAACCCCACAGGTGGACTCACAAAAGGAAGCGACGGTAACTTCTACGGTACGACTTCTACAGGTGGTGCAAATAATAAAGGAGGCATCTATCGGTTGACACCTGGAGGAACCATCACTTTGTTATTTAGTTTTAATGGCACAAATGGGGCAACGCCAGAGTCTACCCTAATTCAACTTGCTAATGGTGCATTTTATGGTACCACCTCTACTGGTGGTGCTTCTGGACAAGGAACCGTGTTTAAATTTACACCATAGCTTCAAATACAATCTACGTGCCAAATAAATAGTAGAATGTAGATTTGAAAAATAGACCTCTTGCATAAATCAAAAATAAGAACCCCACCCCGCCAAAGCTACGCTTTGTCTCCCCTAAGAGCAAGCTCTTAGGGGTTGGGGGTGGGGTGTTAGGAACTTTTGCAAGAGGTCTAATGTAGGTTTTTCCACTTTCAGATAGGCAGTAACTGTGACTATCTGAAAGTGGAATTGCTGCATTCCCAGACAACCAAATATCTTGATGATGGAGCAAAACAATTAACATGCTATGAATTTTGCTTCAACTCCTTTTTAGTGAAGGGCTACTCTTCCCAAGCGAGAGTGCGTTTCACTGCCTTTTGCCAAATAGCAAAATTGGACAATGGGTCATCGCTCCCCGGCTCAAACACACGTTCAATTTGCCGTTGCTGCACCAATGCTTCATAGCTCTCCCAAAATCCTACAGCTAAACCTGCTGCAAATGCTGCACCCTGAACTGTCGTATCGCGCATTGTCGGACGTTCAACTGGAATACCCAACACATCAGCCTGGAACTGCATTAGGAAATTATTCTCGCAAGCACCACCATCTACAGTTAATTGACCAACTGGAGTACTGCTAGATGCATTTATCGCCTGCACCACCTCCAGAACTTGATAGGCGATCGCTTCCAACACGGCGCGAACTAGATGCTCTGGTTGTACACTGGCGGTAATGCCGAAAAAGGCTCCCCTAGCGCTCATATCCCAGTAAGGTGCGCCCAGTCCACTAAATGCAGGCACAAAATAGACTCCGCCATTATCTTTTACCTGATTGGCCATCGCTTCAGTTTCAGCAGCAGTTTTAATCAGCTTCAGGTGATCGCGCAACCATTGAATACAAGCACCGCTAGTAAACATACTGCCTTCAAGAGCATAGCCTACATCTAAAGTCTCCCTTGGCTTCCCTTGAGTCCATGCCACTGTAGAAATGAGTTGATGCGGCGAGCGCACAATTTCAGAGCCTGTGTGAGCCAACAAAAAGCTACCAGTACCGTAAGTACATTTCATCAAACCAGGGCGATCGCAGCCATGACCAAATAGAGCCGCTTGTTGATCCCCTAAGATGGCAGCGATCGGAATTTCAGCGCCCAACAAAGTCGCATCAGTAACTCCAAAAACTCCTAAACTAGGCTGAATCTGGGGCAAAATATGAGCCGGAATCTGAAACAGATCCAGTAAAATCTCATCCCACTCACAGGTTTTGAGATTCATCAACATTGTACGGCTGGCGTTGCTGTGGTCAGTAGCATGGACTTTCCCACCTGTGAGGTTCCACAGCACCCAGCTATCAATGGTGCCTGCTAAGACATTGTTCAAATCAATATCGGTAAATTGGTCTAATAACCATCTGAGCTTAGTAGCAGAAAAGTAGGCATCGATAATTAATCCGGTGCGATCAGAAATTTCTTCAGCATACCCTTGCTGTTGCAACTGGTGGCAAAGGGGAGCAGTGCGGCGATCTTGCCAGACGATTGCTCTATGGAATGGTTTACCAGTAGTTTTGTCCCAAATCAAGCAGGTTTCACGCTGCACAGTTAGTCCCAAGGCTGCGATCGCTGATGGAGCAATCTGGGCATTCCCAATTGCAGTTTGCATCACCCAACAGGTATCCTGCCAGATTTTTTGAGGGTCATGCTCTAACCATCCTGGGTGAGGATAATACTGAGTTAGTTCTTTGTATGCCTGCCCAACAATCTTGCCGTCTGCGTTAAACACAAAGGCGCGGTTGCCTGTCGTACCTAAGTCCAATGCTAAGATGTAGCCCGATGATGGAGTTGTGTTGCAAAGTGTGTGCATAGCCGCTTTGACATGCTGCAATCGCGATTTTAGCAATACACGTCAAATTAGATATACATTATTTTGTGTACATTTTGAATTCCCTGTTTGCATAGCATTGCGCTTACTTTGCTGTGTCCGCGTCAAATCCCAGATCCTTCACAACGTTGCAGGACGCTATGCATTTTAATTATCTGTAAGTAGAGCGGCACAAAAAATCATTATATAAATGCTGCGAGCGAGGGAATATTACACACAACTTCATACAAGTTTTAGTATTAAATTTATGTGACAACGTACAAAGTGTCACTTGATTCAAGTCTGATTACGAGACGAAGGTTTTATAGTTCGCGTATAAAAAGTAATAGTAAAACTTAAAACCATCGAAATACAACAAAACTTTCGCATGTTCAAACCTAATGTAAATCGAAATGCACTACTAGCTCTATTGTTGCTTGTGCCAGTTCCGAGCATTGGTATTGCAACTCAACTGTATAAGTAAGTCGTGGAGAAAATTTATAAGTATGTAACAAACAATTAAGCAGAAGAGTTAAAGTTAAATCTTACACGCTGTGTACTGTAGTTTCCTTTTTCTCCTCTTGTTTGAACTCCATCAATGACAGCATAAGCAAGGTCTAACTCATCCTCAAAAGTTTTCGAGGCAAGTTCATCTTTTTTGAGGTGTTGCCACTCTAATTCAATTGGATTCATCTCAGAACAATATTTGGGTAAAAAGAAGATGTACAAACCCATGTCTTCCCACTTTGACCATAACTGCTGTACTTCTTTACACCGATGTATTGGCCCGTTATCCTGCACTATGACTCTGATGCGTCCATACTTTTGGGCAAGGGCTGCTTCAATCTCCATCATCTGAATATAAGATTTGCGTGAAACGCCTCCAATTACCAGACCGTAAACAAAACTAATTAACGGTTGAAGAAAGCCAATAATACTTAACCTTCGACCCCGACGCTTGCTTTGTTCTAAACGTTTTTGTTCGCCTCGGAAGTAATAACTGTAACTTGGTTCACTCCATGCACAAAAGCCTGATTCATCCATATACTTTAAATCTATTTCACCCACACCCGCAGATAATTCCAGTATTTCTAAGTCTGCCTGTTTGATTTGCTGTATTACTGGGTCTTGTTTTCCCTTGTGGCTTTTCCTCGTTCTTTTCCAAATCACCCCCTTTTTTTAAGTACCTGTCTTAACCAGTCAGGACTTAATTTGATGGAGCGTTGTTGTTCTAATTTTTGGGCTAATTGAACACTGTTGTATGTACGTGGTTCTTTCTCTAAACATTCTTCTAAAAAAACCATGTCACCTTCCACCCACCTTGATTTTCCTCCGCGCCCTGGTTTTTCCCAAAGTCCCTCTATTCCTAGTTCTTGCCATTTATGCAAGACTTCTCGTACTGTCTGTGCAGTCCAATTAAAGTGAGTCGCTATTTTTTATACATACCAACCATCTGCGCTCAATCTGATGACTTCTGCTCTGTCTTTTACCTTTTGGGGTACATCTGCTGTTCTCAGGTTAAAAAGAGTTTTATCTTGCTCTCTAGTCAGAAATACCCTTAAACGGCTGCCCATATCTCTGTTACCTTTATAGAAAAATTCTACGTATTTACTTATCTTTACATAGTTTGGTTTTTTCACCTCGTTCTACTTATGCTCCCTGGCTCGAAAGGACATTTAGTAGCTTTATTATCTAAAATTTGGTTGTTGGTAGTACCCATTATTTGGTTGTTATTTGTCGAGAAAGAGAATTTAAAAGTTCAATATCCCAAAGGACGCGATTTGTTAGCTGGAGTTGGGTTAGGGCTATTGATGCTATGCATCATCTTGATTGTTTATTGGTTTGGCAGCTTACTTCGACTGGCGTGCGACAACATTATGCTCATTGGGCGTGTTCCTAGCAGGGGCGATTTGGTCATGGTGCTACTTAACTTATTGCTCAATCTGGCCTGGATACATCAGCCATATTTTTGCAGATATAGCAATTTTCCTGATTGGCTGGCAACTTATCTTTTCTTAACAAAGATGTAATTACTCGAAATGCAGATATTTCTAGTATCGGTGAGAGCAGATTCTAACTATGGAATTGGCAATGAAGTTGTTCTTGGACTTCCATGTATCATTAGCTCAATAGGTATTGAACGCCAACTGGTGTTACCAAAAAATGCTCATCAACAACACTTATTAAAAGAGTCAGCCACCAAACTAAATAAAGCCTACAATTCGGGAGCATAATTAAAATGAACTCACATAGCCTGTCTGAAAATGCCCTTTTTGGAATAGACATCTTCAGAGGTGGCGGTTTGAACTTGTTCAAAACGAAAATTGAAACTAGAAGTTGACCCGATCGCAGGTTTATAGTTTCAACTCTTGCTAGGCATTTAGTTTGCTTTTATCGCCTAAAACCTCGTTTAATATTAAAAGTTGCTCCCTTACAGAGACATTTTATATGGCATCTCAGACAGAAGACTTCACTATCGGTGTCGAAGAAGAATACCAAATTATCAACCCGGTAACTCGTGAGCTTTGTTCGCGTCAACAGCAAATTTTAGAGATAGCCAACAAAGCTCTTGGGGAAGAGGTACAAGCTGAGGTTTATCTCTCGCAGATAGAGATTGGCACACCCGTCTGTAAAACGCTGGCGGAAGTCCGCGCAGAACTTGTACGTTTGCGGCGGGAAGTAATTGCAGCAGCAGCCAAAGACGGGAACAAAATTGCTGCCGCTGGGACGCACTCGTTCTCTTCGTGGTCAGAACAGCAGATTACGCCCAAAGAACGCTACCAAGGGCTGATGCGAGATTATCAGCAACTTACCCGTGAACAAATGATTTTTGGCTGTCACGTACACGTTGGGATTAGCGATCCTCAGATGGCACTTTGCGTCATGAACCGCGCCCGAATCTGGCTAGCACCCCTTCTGGCGCTAGCCGCTTCCTCGCCTTTTTGGATGGGCATGGATACAGGATATGCAAGTTACCGCACGGAAATTTGGGGCAGGTGGCCGATATCAGGGCCACCATTAATTTTTGAGTCATTTGCTGAATATCAAGCGCTTGCAGAAGCTTTAATCGCAACAGGGAGTATAGAGGAGGCAACAAAGATATACTGGGATGCGCGTCTTTCTGAGCGTTACCCAACAGTAGAATTTCGCGTCACAGATGTATGCATGACCGTAGACGAAGCGGTAATGGTTGCGGGACTGGTGCGTGCCTTGGCACGGACTTGTTACGAGCAAGCAAAAATAGACGAACCGTTCCCGGCTGCGCGCCACGAACTTATACGTGCTGCTCACTGGCGTGCTGCACGCTATGGATTGGATACAGAACTAATAGATATTGAAGCAATGCGTGCTGTCCCAGCGCCGGAGTTGCTTGAGAAGTTTCTAGCCTTCGTGCGGCCATCCCTAGAAGAGTATGGAGACTGGGAGGAGATTTCATCGCTTGTACAGCAGACGATGCAGCATGGGAATGGGGCAACACGGCAGCGTGAAGTGTACAAGCGTACAGAACGCCTAGAGGATGTAGTTGATTTCATCGTCGCCCAGACGGCGAAAGGTATTGCTTAACTTTTTATATGCCGACTTTAGCGCTCTTCCATGACTCTAAGTTCGACAAAATCCATTTTTTTGTAACGCGATAGTCCTGCTCCCTGGTTGCATGATCGCTATGGCTGAAACTATTGTGGGATGGTAGTTTGACTTTTGGAACTTCATAGATACATCTGTGAAGTTCCAAAAGTATTTGTCAAAAAGCCAGGATTTTGCCGGATAAATAAAACCGAGTTCCTAATTTTGGATAAAGTCGAGCTTAGAGCGTGCTTTGTTTTCCCAAGATGAAGATTTTCTTGCTGAAGCTAACCGTCGTCAAGACAAACAAATAAATTTTGCTGGTGTTATTTATGCTCATAAACTCAGAGTTACTGTTGGCGATTGTGTTCGTGATTTAGAAATTATTGCTAAAACAGCCTATCTTGGAGAATTAAGTAATCGTGTTCAATACTTACCTTTATAAGACTTGTGGAGAACATGACATGGAAACCATGCGATCGCTCTTGTCGATTCCCATCTAATGATACACTCATCACCTGACCCAACAGCGATCGCAATTAACCAATGCGGCGGGAAACTGAAAATACGGTGTCTGATGCCAAAGAAAAAACTTGCTCCAAGCCCATAGCCGCAAACTATATCTGGAAAAATCTGCAAGACCGCTCTTATGGGTTCCTATCAATGATAATTTTAAGCATTGGGAACCCTTAAAAATCAAAGTTTATGAACGCAGCCGACGAGAAAATGATTGTTCGTGAGTATTTCAATTCCACAGGGTTTGACCGTTGGAGGCGAATCTACGGCGATGGCGAAGTCAACAAAATCCAACTAGACATCCGCAATGGACACCAGCAAACCGTGGATACAGTTCTCGGCTGGCTGAAGGCTGATAACAATTTACCAGATTTATCAATTTGCGATGCAGGCTGTGGTGTAGGTAGTCTTAGCATCCCCCTAGCGGTAGATGGTGCCAAAGTGTATGCCACCGATATTTCAGAAAAAATGGTGGAAGAAGGCAAGCATAGAGCCAAGCAAACTTTGCAAAATACCGAAAATCCCACTTTTGCCGTGCAGGATTTGGAATCGTTGAGTGGTAGTTACCATACTGTTATTTGCTTGGATGTTCTCATCCACTATCCCCAAGAAAAAGCCGATGAGATGATTTCTCACCTCTGTTCTTTGGCACAGTCGCGGATAATTCTCAGTTTTGCGCCGAAGACCTGCGCCCTGAGTATACTCAAGAAAATTGGCAGTTTCTTTCCTGGGCCAAGTAAAGCGACTCGTGCATATTTACATCGTGAGGCTGATGTGGTAAGAATCTTGGAAAAAAATGGTTTTTCAGTGCAACGAAAGGCGATGACGAAGACTCGTTTTTATTTTTCCCGCCTACTTGAAGCTACACGTAAGTGAAGTTAGAATCGCAGCAGGATGAATACTATACCTTTGCTGCGATTTGACAATCTCAAGGTTTAACACTGGTAGGTATTGCAGTTGGCATCTAGTTCTGCTTTTTATCTTGGCGTAGGCGTAGTCCGCCCTTAGACATCGCTCTGATTGAAAGCATGAATAATTATTATAAAGGAAGCGATCGCACTCTAAAATCCCTTTGCGAAAGTCAGGTTAAAATCGCTAGCAAAGTTAAAATCTGAAGTGGAACTATGAAAACTGCTGAAAAATTGGCTGCCGGTTGGCTACTGACACTCGGATTCATGTTTGTAATGATATCAGCAACAGCGGCATTGGAAAAATTTGCTACACCTAAGGTGTACATACCAGTGAAAGATGGGTATGATTTTACCGCACCAAATGCTACTTATGAAGATGATAATGCTGCTGTTGGTGGTCTAATTTTTGGCATTCCTACTCTAACACTAGGCACATGGTTAGCATTGGGATTGTACCGTCAAAGCAGACAGGAGAAAAAGGCGCTTAATCAACAAGTTAGCGATCGCCTACAATTGATTTTTTATGAGATGCTACAAGAAAATCATGGGCGCGTAACTGTTTTAGGCTTTGCCATGCAGGCACAACTACCCGCAGCCCATGCTAGGCAATATTTAGATGAAAAAGCTAAAGACTTCAATGCAAACTTTAAGGTGAACGAAGAAGGGGCTGTATCATATCATTTTGATGTCTAATTGTCATTAGTCATTTGTCCTTTGTCATTTGTTATTCACTAATGACCAATGACTAATGACTAATAATCAACTTACGGCTAGGTCTAATGACGCAGATTTTTTTGAGCGTAGCTGCCATTTTAGGCGGTTTGTCAGTTGCTGCTGGTGCTTTTGCTTCCCATGCTTTACGGGAAAAACTTACTGAGCGATCGCTAGAAATTTTTGAGACTGGCGCTCGTTACCAAATGTATCATGCTCTAGCACTTTTTCTAGTAGCACTATTAATTAGTCGTACCGAGTTCCCTCAACCCACACTCGTAGCCAGTGGATGGCTGTTTATCATTGGCATTGCTATTTTCTCAGGTAGCTTGTACGCTCTTAGCTTAACCGGGATTAAATCCTTAGGAGCGATCGCACCACTAGGCGGTGCAGCCTTTCTTGCGGGTTGGGGTGCTTTAGCTTTTGCTGCTTGGAATTTGAAGTTGTAAAAAAGTTAGAAATGAGGAGTTAGGAGTTAAGAGTTTTTAACTCCTAATACCAATTCTCCATGAAGATGCACTTAATTTTTTAAACGAACCGCCAAGAACGCCAAGGAAGAGAAGAGTCATTATTTAGTGCAAGTTTACAGAGAATTGGTATAACTCCATTTCTTGGAGCTCAATTCCCTCCCTTTTAAGCAGGGAAAAGCAGGCTCAAGTATAAAAAGTAATAAAGCAACAAGAATATTTTCCAACAAACAGAATTGCCAAACTCCGAAAATTTATTTCCGTAATATTACAGAAGCCACGAATACAAATAAGTAATAAACTGCATAAGTATATTACTAAATAATAGATAAAAAAATTTTACATTCGTAATATCATTCAGACCTATGAAAAGGCGCAACTTTCTTTGGTATTCGCTACTGTTTGCTGCTTGTTGCATAACAGGAGTTACTTTTATTAATAATAGCTCATATCAAATGGCAATAACTGCACAAAAAAATCTAAAACTTGTAGTTACAGATGTTACTGGAATTAAAGACTTGCAACGATATTTTGGACTTTTTCGTACCACATTAGAAAAAATATTGGGCATAAAACTTGAGTTTTTTCCTGTAGAAAATACCACAGCAGCACCAGCACTGTTATAAGGTACTAGGTTAGGTTTAAGTATTTGTTATCAAAGAATTGACAAAAATAAAGGTTACATAGAAGTAATATTAAAACTTCAACAAGGAACAGAGTTTGTAATCGTCCTACCTATTAAGACACAAACAAATTAGTACCTTTACTCTCTAACCAACATAGAATTAAAAATCCGTCTGAAAAAGTTCTCTTTTTTAAAAAAGCTAAAAGTGAGGAGTTAATATCAAGTTTGGGTGATTACTTATAATAAAATCTCACAATGTAGGTTGGGTTACCCTTCAGGATCTTGCTACGTTCCTCAAACGCCATTTGCTATCATAGCGGGAACGCTAAGAGCGAACAACTCTTGGAAAGTACGCAACGCAGTGGCTCCCTAACCTACACATATTATAAGTGTTTAACCGAACCTGATATAAGAACTCATAATTCATAGCTCCTCGCTCTCAGGCGTAGCAACAAATTATGCAAAGCCACCTTAGCTGAAGGTACTTCAGGTAATGGACTGGATTCATAGGCCTCCTGCAACATATTACGCAGACGTTCATATTCTCTTTGATGAAAAGCTACATTAATATCTGACAAAATAGACTTTTCTGTGCTTGCTAGCTTTTGGACGATTAAATCATGAATATATGGTAAATTAAAAACCTCATTGAGCTTAATTAAATTAGCTTCTACTATACCCTGTTTGCATCAGATAAATCCCAGTCAATAGAACACGATACACATAAAGTAATGGCTTAATTCGATGCGTGTTTTCTTGATTAAAAAGTTTCCACTGTGTTGCCTAAAAACCAATATAATGGTAGCTATGATGACGGGTAATACAATTTTTGGCAATAAATTTTAATTCCTCATGTTCGGGTGAAATTGTTAATATTAAAGGTGAATACAGTTGTTCTAATACATAACCATTCTTTTTAAGTAGCATCAAAAAGAATTTTTTGACATCATGAGTGACTAAATCAATTTCTAAAGATTCGCAAACTTCTGAGACTTCAATAGTTTCATTCCCAGTCTCTAATCCCACCACTTTTTTAACTGGTAAAATATGCACACCACGCAAGTCATAATCAGAATCAGGTGACGGAAAACCATATAAGTGCGAACCACTGATGATGGTAAATAAAAGCGGGTAAGGCTGTTGCCCAATAATTGTGTTAATAGAAGGTGGAATATTCATAATGTGCCGTTTACTTGCTTACCTCGGTTCGCCTATTTCTTTAGATCATCTTCTGTATAAACCAGAACACTCGCTGATAGTCCAGAGTTATCAACCCCGCGAAATGACCTCTGGGGTAATAAATGCAGATGGCTTTGGTGTGGGTTGGTATGATAGTCAAAAAGATACTGACCCTTTTATTTACAAAAATACCCTACCTATTTGGAATGATATCAACCTACCCAGTCTCAGCCGTTACGTTGAATCAAAGTGTGTACTTGCTTATGTCCGCAGTGCTACATCCGAACAAGCCGTAGATTTTGTTAATTGTCAGCCCTTTAACCATCAACAACAGCTATTTATTCACAATGGACGAATCGAAAATTTTCGGAAAACATTACACAGAAAAATCCGCAGCACTTTAACTCAAGATTTTTACGAAAAAATTAATGGCAGTACTGACTCCGAACACATTTTTGCATTGTTACTTTCACAAAGTCAAATTAACAAACATCGACCTCCAGAGTATGCTTTACGTACCACATTATTAACCCTTTTAGAGATGGCAAAGCGCTATCAAGTAGAAACCTCACTCAATGTAATCTTTAGTGACGGACATCGCTTAATAGCTTCTCGTGTTGCTACGACTTCACCGCCTCCATCTCTTTACTGGATACGAGATGATCCGACTTTTCCAAAATCTGTAATTATTGCGTCCGAACCTCTATTTATAGGTAATTGGATTGCTTGCCCAGAAAATAGCATCATTAGTGTGGGAGCAGACTGTGAGATCCAAATTGAGCAAATCTAATGTGAAGGAGGCTATTTCTCAAGCCTTGGATGAATGTCGCCCGAAAACTTTTGCACTTTTACTGGTGCAGCGATGCCGTACCCCCTACTCTTAAGCAAGCTACGCGGAGCGTCTCGTAGAGAAGGTGGCAAGCTACGCAGTTGGGATAATCACTCAGTTTCCGGTGTTAGTTGGTATGAAGCCGAGGCATATTCGCGATTTGTGGGTAAGCGGCTACCCACAGAAGCGAAATGGGAAATAAGCAGTCAGTTGGGATGCACAAGCTAATAATCACCGCACCTATCCTTGGGGAGATGAAGAACCAACCGCCCAACGCTTTGATTGCGATCGCCCACAAGCACCGCCTTTTAAAACGCGGTAGTTGAGCAACTCGTCTTTGGGTACTGCGTTCTAGTTTTCGCAATTGGTATTATCCTGGTGTGCGCCAGATTTTCGCAGGGTTTCGCTGTGCTGCTAATGAAGTAACGGGTTAGCAATAGCACTTAAGCACTTACTTGCTATCATCTTAATGGGAAAATGCCTAAAAATAGCTCTAAAGCTTGAGCAATATAGCTCAGGCATGATTTTATTAGCTATGACTATGTGTTTCACTGATTGGGGTAAAGGTCTGCTATTAAGGGTAACCTATTACGCCAAGCATACGGAGGTTTAATGTCGATATCTAAAGCTGTTAACAGCAAGGTTACTTCTCAAAACAGCGTTGAAAAACGCTTGCAGATAGAGCGTTTGGTAGGAGCAACTCAAATAGTTGCACCTAATGCTGGGAGTGATGTGATTAAGGGATTAACTCAAACACTTAAATCTCTACCCCCCTGTTACTTTTATGATGACCGTGGTTCTAATCTGTTTGAGCAAATTTGTGATTTACCAGAATATTATCTCACACGCACAGAAACCACGATTTTACAGCAGTATGCTAGTGAAATTGCCAAGATAACTGGCGCTTGTGAATTGGTAGAACTTGGCAGTGGCAGTTCTAGCAAAACCCGCATTTTACTAGATGCCTACCAGCAGCTAGGCTATCCCCTGCACTACCTACCAATTGATGTGTGTGCAGGTATGTTGGAAAGTAGTGCTAAACAGTTATTAGAATATTATCCCTTACTGCAAGTTTATGCACTAGCGGGAACCTATGAATTAGCCCTTGCACAACTCATACCTACGCAATTACCCAGTCGGATGATTTGTTTTATTGGTAGCAGTTTAGGTAATCTGACACCTAATGAGTGTGATATCTTCTTTTCTGAAATTACAGAAGCCCTACAAGTAAGTGAATATTTATTGTTGGGGATAGATTTACGAAAGCCGAAACAGATTTTGGAACCAGCTTATAATGACAGCCAGGGAGTGACAGCAGCATTTAACCTTAATATGCTGGAGCATTTAAATCAGCGGTTTGAGGGGAATTTTGACACCACCCAGTTTGAACACAGGGCATTTTACAATGAAAGTGAGCATCAAATAGAAATGCATTTACGCAGCCTGCGATCGCAAATTGTAGAATTACGCGCTCTTAACCTCAAGGTGAATTTTGCACTAGGTGAGACTATCCTCACTGAAATTTCTCGCAAATTTGACCTTAATACTATCAAGCAGCAACTCACCACACAAGGTTTATTACCTCTTCATGTGTGGACAGATTCAAATCAATGGTTTGGTTTACTGCTCTGTCAGCTGCAGGCATAAAGCAAATCAGGGTATGCCTCACATATATAGGGGTTCTCAGTTGAGTCCAATATAGACCTCACAAAAACAGCCCCTTCCCTTGTAGCGTTGGGGAGTAACCATCAAACCTTTCTCCTAAAAGGAGAAAGGTTTGGAGAGCGAGTCTTCTCCCTAGAGCCCTTCTCCTAAAGGAGACGCCAAAGGCGAACGGGCATCCTACGGCAGGCGCTAGCCTCTCCCTTTGGGAGATGGGAAGACAATGCCGCGCAACGAGCGTCACCCCCGAACCCGTTGGCGCAGCCTTTGGTAGAAAAGGGTTTGCCACGGCGAAAAGTGTATCGCGTCGTTTCTCGCCGATAGCGCAGCGTAAAGCCTTTGGCATAGCTTCTCTACGAGAGGCTGCGCCAACGCTTAGAGCGAGTCCGCGTTCGCCCTTGGCGTCTCGTAGAGAGCGTCTGCCTGCGACAACGCCAAAGGCGAACTGAACTTTTCAAGACAGGCATCAAAGCTTTTCAACACAGAGATCAAAGTATATTGCATCCAAATGAGAACCGCTATAGATGATATTCACTCTAGCAATTTGAGAGCTTAAAAACTTGAGTGCATATTTTCAGATGCCCTTGTATTGCGTCATCCCAGGTAGGGTAAAAGAAACTTTTACCGTCTAATGCCCCGCCCAAAGCTTTCTGAAATCTTCTCAGTGAAAGGTGACGTTTTGTAGGCTTTTTAGAGTTTCGCCCAAGGCGTATTTTTACCTCTGGTTTACCCGAAGCATCAAGAAAACCCTCAATGGGGTAAATCTGAGAGATAATGACTGAGGAGAGGTGATCGCCAAATCCAAACTTTTTAAAAACTGTACGATAATTGTCAAACCGAGGATCATCAAGCAATTCTCGCAACTCTTCCTCGATGACGTATTCTTCCCTTTGGAGATCACAAATGCGTTTTGCGTGTTGGCGAACTGTATCGGTGATGCTTAAACCGACTGTTTGGGAGTAAAGGCGGTCTATAGCGGCTGCTTTTACGTTCACCGGCAAGCCAGCCCCACAGTAGCGGCACTTCACCCGACTCACTGCGGCGCGATCGCACCAGCGCCACCTCTGGAAACTGCCAAGCTAAGTCTTGACGCGCACGATTGATGATCGGAGATTGCACCCGGTTGAGGTGAGCGAGTCTCAGCACGAGTTCGCGGATTTTGACAATTACGCTAGAGCGAATTTGCACAAATCGCCGCGGTGAAGCGTGGTAATCAAATTAGTAGCAGGCCGTGAGATTGTGCGTTAGCGTAGCTCGCCCTTGGCATCGCTAATCTCACCCTGCCATAATTGCGCCATCTCCACCTGGGTTTTATCTCCATGAGTCTTGGCAAATGCCCGAAACTGCTCCCAGTCTGTAATTTTATGGTTGTTGCCTCTTGGTCGGTTAGGCAATGCTCTCACATCTCCCGTTTCGGCTTTACGTTGCAACCACAGGTTGATCGTGTTGCGGCTGATATTGAACAGTTCACTCGCTTCGCTTTTCTTGAGTCCATCTAACTCGATCGCTTGGATCACTTTCTGACGGAAGTCGTAACTGTAGGGTTTAGGCATGGCAGAGCAGACGATAGCAGATCACGATAACACCTTTAGTTTACGTCCTAACTATCCTGGCGGTTGCTATATATCAAAACCCAGATACCGATAATAGAAGACCAGCACGCCGAAATATTAGCCGAAAAGATAATCACGGTATTGCCTGACTTGTTTACCGAAAAACCAGAGATTTTTAGTAAGGCGTTGTTAATGGCTGGCGGTAACGGCAAAGCAGCTGCGCCAAGTGAAGTAGGGGAGATTAGCCCATGACTAAAAGAATGTCATCAAAGTTAGTTGATGCCAGAACTCTCGCTAGCTACGAATTAGACAAATTTATCGACTACATCCACAGTGTTGAACCAAGATTGAGTCTCGACCAGACAACAGTGCTAGCACCATTTGCACTGCATGACTTGCCGCAACTGTTTCAAATCAACCCCCCACTACTCGACCAACTAAAACTCGTAGCAACAGACATCCACAAAAAGCGTAAGTGCGCTCGTGCCCCAATTGTTGTTAATGAAGTGCGATTGTCCAACGGGGGTAACAACTAATGACTAGAGAACTAATTTACGTTGCTTATGCCGTAACCAGCGATGACAAAGGACTGGTGTCCGTATGCTGGCACACCGAAAAACAGAGGGCCAGTGAGGTTGGAGACGCTGTTGCCAAACAGGATGGGCTAACCTTTTTCGGGGCTGTCGGGTGCAATTATGCCGATTACCAAGCAATAACTTCTTTCCCCGACGACCACCCCTTGAATACAAAGTTGAATTTGCGTAGCAAGACGGGGCAGGCATCGCAGGAGCCACATCTGGTAATACCTAAACGTATAATTCCGTCGAATTTGATTAACCCTAAAACTCTAGCCATCTACGAGTTAGAGAAATTGGTCGCATACGTTCACACTATTGATCCGGAATTGAAATCTAACCAAGCCACGATGATCGCAGCAGAGATCCTGAGCCAATTACCAGAATTGCTTATGAAAAACACCTCGATAATTGAGCAAATCAAAGAGCTAGGGGCACTTCTAAGAAGCAAACCACAGCACCATGATCAACATCCGATGAACTAAGAAAACCAAAAAGCCACCACGATCGCTAAATCTCTTGGTGGCTCCTTGAAACATTTACTAATAGTAATCATGACACAAAACACATTTAAAAACAATCTTCCGTGGACGGAAGCACACGAAGCATT
Source organism: Nostoc sp. (assembly GCF_036917615.1). Classification (GTDB taxonomy): domain Bacteria; phylum Cyanobacteriota; class Cyanobacteriia; order Cyanobacteriales; family Nostocaceae; genus Nostoc. Next base: position 113,956 of record NZ_JBALCZ010000031.1, on the reverse strand, counting down.
CTGTTACCAACATCATATCTGCCCTGCCGCAAAATCACTTTGGCAATGGCTAATGAGGCAAGGGCAAATTGCATCTGAGATTGAGTCAGATTTATCAGAATTTAATGCCACAGTGGCAAAGTCAAGAGGTAAACCATACGCTCACAACTACCTCAAAAAGATATTTGAAATACTGGTATCATGCCGTGTTTTGCAAGTAATTAAACGCTACTCATGGAAGATACACAAGTTACTTGTAAGACCATTATCGTGGTTAAATCCACCGAAAAATCAGCGAAAAAAAAAACTTCCAAAACAATAATTCTAGTTACGAAATAGACCCCTCAAATGATATCTCTGCTGAAACGGGGGTTGACAGCAGCAACAATGATCTTACTCCCACCACGTCCGAATTTGAGGAGTTAGAAAGGCAACACGAGATACTGATTGCTTGTGCTAAACACCAAATATACTTTGACCCAAATAAAAAACCGACTAGACAGCTGTTTAAATTTGAGATTCCAGAAGTGCGATTAGCTTTAAAGCACTTTGTTAAAAGCGGGGACATCAGGTAGTCAAGACTCCTCAAGGATGGCTAATTGACTGTTTGCGTGACCGTTACTGGCAAGATGAAACGTTTGGTTTATCTGAATTTTTGCAAGCTTTAACTTCTTGTTTCCCTAGCAAACTCCCAAGGGATTACTAGGGAATATGCATACAAAAACTGCCCTCAGAAGAGAGCAGCGACCATAATAACCAGTCTGATTATGAATCAACCCGCACTGTTTGACTTAAAAGCATTTACTAATCCCTCACTCCCTACTCCCGTTCACGATCCTTACTGGGATGAGGTAGATATTGTGCCCCAACATCTTGGGCCAGAAGATAGGTGGAATCCTGCCGACTTTGGGGAAGTCTCCCACAAATCAGATTCTGACGGTCAACTGACAATTTTTTACGACGATTCAGATGAACCACCAGAACCAGACGATTATAAAAATCTGAATGATTATCATTGTGCCTGGGCTGAGTGGAGAACACGTGTTGGGGCGCAAGTTTCTTCTGAGACAGTTTTAACCACAGTAGAACCTCGTGTTGGGGCGCAAGTTATATTAGATACCAAAAAAACTGGGTCTTAGCATGGACTGTTTCCTGAAAGGCCTGTGTCAAGGCAGGATACAGCGTTTTTGGAGTAAATGCAATCGCACTGACTGGAGATGAGAGTGCGATTGCAATGTAACTTTGAAGACATTGAACATTTCAGCTTATTCGCTTTCACATCAGTTTGTCAGAGATTCGGGAAAATTTCATCCACTTCATCCCATACCTGATTTGCGAGATTCTCAAGTGCCATAGCCAAGTACAGAGGATGGTCGTATTCCCCATGTTGCAAGCGGTCAAAGAATATCTCAATTTGCAGAAACAGGAGTTTGGCGTTCATAGGGCGTTGATTGCTCCACGGACGCGATCGCTGTCAATTTCCACATAGCGTTCTAGTGATTTGAAGTCCTGGTGGCCCGTGATCTGCTTGATTGTGTAAAGGTCTGTGCCGTTATGATGCAGCTTAGTAATGAAAGTCCGGCGGGTGCTATGGGTGCTAATCCCCATTGCAACCAATCCAGCCTTGGCAACAGCTGCACGTAAAATTTTGTCAGCGCACCTCATCTCTATTGGAAGCCTGTTTTCCCGATTCGGGAATAGCCAAATTGACTGATGCTCCGGCTTATAACTCAAAAGCGACGAAAGCAATACTGGATGCACTGGAACTTGGCGAGTTTTGCGTTCACCGTTGGGTGAGGCCTTGCGACTAGCCGCGCAAAAATTGATATATTCTCGTGGCTTCCCTTCCGAATCGTAGCAATCCTGAAATTGCAACTTCACCAAAGCTCCCCACCTTTCGCCGGTGTATCATGCTATATCCAAAAGCAGTTTATATTTTTGGCTTTTTATCTGCCCACGAATTTTAGAATAGTCCGTGTTAGATAAAATAGCTGCTTGCCCATTGCGGTTATTTTTCATTCTGTTTCTAATTTCAAATGTCCGGTTTAACCACTCTCAATGGTTAAACCGGAGCATTTTTAAAACTTACTATTAGTTAAAACTGCCTTAATCCTATTAGCAGCAATACTTACACGTCTTCAGTAATTGTCCGCTTCTACATAAAAGTGGTATATTTACATATTTTTCAATCCCTCATACAACGGATTTATTCACTTCATTAATCCGTCAGATGTCAGAACCAACTTTACAGGAAGTATTCGGCGCGGATGCTGTGCAAACAGCGACCACGATTACAATTACCAAGGCTAATCTCCCTCGGTTAACCCCTGGTGCTAATAATACGGCTGAAAGCTTGCTGACCGGAATTATATTACAAAGTCAAACCACTAAAGTATTCAATGTTGATCCATCGTCTATAAGCATCAATCAATCCATCACCTGCGCTAACACTGAAACAGCAAAACAAAAAGGAAGAGTACACATCAAACGGGTTGATTCTATTACTGATATTTTTACTGTTGAAGGCGATGCACCATGCAATATTGAGGTGGCTTGCGGTGATTGTCCTCCAGGTTATTGCCGATGTGAAATGCCTGGATATCCTGGATATTGCTGTCTTGATTGTCATGCCACCGCTGAACAAATTAGAGTCATTACCAATGAATTGAGGTTGAAGAATGGCTGATACTTGCGCTAGTTTAAGCGCTGAACTTGCTGCATTAAGGGCGGAAGTGGCGAAAATACAATCATTGACGAAGCAACAGGTACGTAGTATTTCACAAGCCACTATCGATGCCAACAAAAGTGGAATTATTACTGCTACTAAAAGTGCCATTGAGCCGGGACTACTATCAGCCATTGCTGGAGCGATCGCTGTAGCGTTTGATAAGCTAACACCAAAAATAGATAAGAATACAGAAGATATCAGTAATGCATTAAAACAAGTTCACACATTGTCAAGTGAAACAAAAAGTTACCAACAAACAGAGCAAGAACGACTTAATGGCAAAATATTGGAAGAAAAAAGAGCAACGGAACGAGCAATAAATGAAGCCAAAGAAATAACGAAAGAAGCTAACAGACAATTAGCTGAGGCAGAAGAAAGAGCGAGGCAAGGCATAGCGACTGAGTTTGATAGAAAAAATAATAGAACTAAAAAACAGCTCCGATGAAAGAATAAAAGCCAATGCTGAAAGAATTAAACAAGAGATTGAAGTTATAAAACAAAATGCTGCAAAAGAATCCACAGAAACTATGCGTATAGCAAAAGAATATGCATTAACTGAAGAAGAAAAACGTAATAAGGCTTTCCTAGAGGAGAGAAGAGCCAGAGATCAGGCGAATGCTGAAATGATGGATCTATGGAAACAAGCAAAACAAGAATTGGCGGATGCCGAGGAGAGATTGAAACAAGGTATTGCAACTGAACACGACAAAATGATATTGAAAATAGCTGAGGAGTCACAAGATGCTGGAAGAAAAATAGAAACTGTGAGAACAGAAGCACAAGCAGCAGCCAAGACTGCTGGTAGCGCAGAAAACGTTGCCAAAGCAGCCAAAGTGGAATCAGCAGCCAGCGTGGTAAAAACAGCCGAAAACGCAAAAGACATTTTGAATCTTGGTGGTGCTGTTGATGGTGTTAGAAATCTTGCTAATGGCATTGGTGAAAAGGTTGATGGCTTTGGAAGAGCAATTGCCAAGGTTGAAAAAAGTGTGGGTAATGCAATTGTTTCTGGCGCGAAAGCTGTAGGTATAAGTGAACAGGCGTTGGCAGCAACAGGCAGACTTACAGGAAGGGTTTTAGAAATATTTAACGTTGTATCTAACCTAGCAGCGTTAGCGGCTTAAAAGGGTATTTTAAAACAGCTTCAAAATTGCAATAAATGGGAATTTCTGAATATTAACCACAATGAAGTTTGATCTGAGTTTGGCCGGTTTTGCACTTTTCTTAATTGTTGCTGCATCAGGTTGGTTTTTTCGATGGAGCGATAAACAAAAATTTTCAAGAGAGCAGGCTATTACTCAAGCAGAAGCTGCTGCTGAGAAAAAGGTAAATGAGGCACGCGATTTCAATCACCTTTTAAATAACCAAAAACAAATTTCGTAAGGGATCACCATCGGGTTTGATGATGTTGAGGAAAAAATAGATCATCTTAAAGAATTAATGCTTAGAGTCGAATCTTATTTAATTCGCAACCAAGGCACTAATCACCATGAGTAACTCTCTGGGGATTCGTCACACCCCAAAAAGAGAGAACAATTAGAATCTCTGTTGCTGGGGTAGTATTTTCACTCTTGTAAGGTTGTACATTATGTATTGATGCAGTTCTTTATCAGCCCAAGCAAGTAAACTAAATGTTTAGCTGCTAATTATTGCTGCATAGAAGGTCTGGGAAAAATTCTGCTGAATACAGGAATCCGTGACTTAGGCTTAGTTGCAGTTATATTGGCATTAGCAGCAGAAGAGTTATTAGCTGCCTCAGAGAGGATACGTGGTTTGCTAGCAGTAGAATTGGCAAAATCACTTAATTGGATAGTGGAAGGTGAATTTGAAGATATGGAAGTAATATTATCAGTATTTTGGCTGTTGGATTTTACGGGAGTTTGAGCTTGAGATGGAGTAACGATGAAAGCGGAACTTGTTCCTATTACCAGTATGAGCAGATTAGAAATATATTGTTGCATGGGGATTTGTCAAATTGGTTAATAAATGTTTAAAGCTTAAAGAAGCTGTGTTTTTTCTCAGTTTGAAATAAAACCGTGATTTTCCCCGATAAATTACTCCGTTGTCAAATAAAACCTGATTACAGCGATTTTCAGATAAATAGACTACTAGCGTATGCTTTAGATTTGAACACAGCTTAGTACATCGATTCACTCACAAAAACTTAACCTCCTCAGTTACCTTGACTAGAAAGTAAGGGTAAGCTAAACTTCTGTCTTCTAAAAGAAGAGCGGTTATTCTAGGATTATAGAATCGGTCTTATAGAGAGTTTCTAAATAGATACACCTGGAATAATTGAAGTTTTGTCATCAACCAAGCCAGCCGAACTATTAATAATTTAGTTGTATTTATCTTGTTATTGAAAGAGAAATTTTACGGAAGTTTTTGAATAACCTGAACTTAAGTAAATCAGCTATTAATTCGCATATTTAATGAACTACAATAAATAATATATAAAGTTTTCATAAAACATGAGTTTTATGAAGTTACTTTTATAAAAAATACGTGTATGCTGTTCCAATACGGTTCGGTTAAGCTGCACAGTCTTTAAAGATACCCCATTATCCCCCTTAAAAAGCAGGGTGGTTTCATACGAAGAAAGAAAAATACATAAGTCTTGATTCTCGTTTTGTGACATGGCTTTTTACCCCGCTTCCATTCCTCTCCCCGAAAGGTCAAGAGGCTTTGAAACCCAGTTTTAGTTTTTTCGTTCATTTTTAGAAGTTAAACTAAACTTTTCTAATTAGTGATGGCGACACCCGCACTCCCTATTTTTCTGAAAATATATGAAATTTAGAACCTTCAAATTTCCTTTCGCACTCATGCTAGTTAGCTTCAGTTTTTTGCAGACAGCTGATGCTCAAACTCCTGTAGCTGAAATTTCCAAGCTATCTCAAGAAGTTTCTGTGCTTCGGAAACAGGGCCCAAGCGGGTTACAAGTATTTCTCAAATCCCATGTCAATACGATAAACACCGATTCTTCAGGTGCAGTTCTACCTTCCCGTGCACTCCGAGTAGCTTTAGAGGGTGTTTGAAAAGTTTTAGGGAGTCAAAAATTAAGCTAGTCGCCTCACCATAATACGGATCATGGCAAGGTAGATAAAAGTCTCAGATGTTTCGGGCAATAACTCATAATCTTGGACTAATCGCCGACACCCCATTAACCAACCGAAAGTGCGTTCCACCACCCAACGTTTTTTGAGCAAAACAAAGCCTTTGGTTTGCTTTGGTCGCAGCACTACCTGTACAATCCAACGACAAAAGTCCATTACCTACTGCATAAACAACTCACCGTCGAAACCACCATCTACCCAGAGGATGGTCAAACGAGATACCTGCTCCCCTGACTGTTTGACCCGTTGGAGAACTTGTTTGCCCCCTTCTGGCTCACCTCTATTAGCTGCTGTTACCAAGACCCGCAGCACTAATCCTAAGGTATCAACGGTCATAAATCGCTTGCGTCCTTTGATTTTCTTGCCGGCATCAAAGCCTACTGATTGACTCACCATTGCCGCACTCTTAACGCTTTGGCGATCAATTATTGCTTCCGATGGACTCGGATTACGTTCAATTTCGATTCTCGTCCATTCTCGCAGACTATCGTGAATGTGCAACCATGTCCCGTTTTGACGCCAGTTTCGGAAATATGTGTACACTGCTGAGTCGGAGACGCTCCGCCTCAGGTCTGCCAAGCAGGAAAGTCCCCAGGTAGCGTAGAGGCAAAGCGGCTTGTCGCCAGACATCGCCATCTCACTCCTTCTAGCAGGATGTAAAAAATTACATTCAGGACTTCCCACATATCGACTTCACGCTTACGACCACCTGGTTTCGCTTCTGGAATCAAGTCGCTAAGAAATTCATATTGTGCATGACTCAGGTTACTGGGGTAAGCTTTACTCATGTCGCTCTCTCGGTGCTGTTTATTATCTATTCACAGCGTATACTGAGAGAGCTTTTTTACAACATACCCGACTTTTCAAACACCCTCTAAGGAATTACCTTCGCCATTGCGCTCGCCTATTTCCCTAAATATCTCCAAAGACAATTGGTGAAACTCAATCGCTAGTTGGTACTCTCCGAAAGAACTGTGAGCATTGCCCAAACTGTTTAAACAATTACCTTCGGCATTACGATTGCCTATTTCCCGAATTATTCCCAAAGACTGCTGGAATAACTTAATCGCTCTTTGGTGCTGTCCTAAGGAGTCGTAAGCATTGCCCAAGCTGTTTAAGCAAATACGTTCACCATCACGATTACCTATTTCCCTTTTGATTTCCAAAGACTGCTGGTGGAACTCTATCGCCCGTTGGTACTCTCCCAGAGAACGGTAAGCACTGCCCAAATTACCCAAAGAACCACCTTCTCCATCGCGATCGCCTATTTCCTGATATATTATTGCCAAAGACTGCTAGTGAAACTCAATCGCTCGTTGGTACTCTCCCAAAGAGGCGTAAGTAGTACCCAAATTGTTTAAGGAATTACCTTCGGCATTGCGATCACCAGTCTCCCTAAATATTGCCAAAGACTGCTGGTAAAACTCAAGCGCCCGTTGGTACTCTCCCAAAGAGTTGTAAGCAGTACCCAAATTATTTAAGGAATATCCTTCACTCTTGCGTTGGTGAAGCCTCTCCTCTGGAGAATCACCAATATCCTTATAGATTTCCAAAGACTTCTGGTGGAACTCTATTGCCCTTTGGTACTGTTCTGGGTGATTGTAAGCACTACCCAAATTGTTTGAGCAAATACCTTCACCATTGCGAGCGCCAATCTCCCTAGATATTTCCAAACACTGTTGGTGGAACTCAATTGCACGTTGGTACTGTCCCAGAGAGGCGTAAAGATTGCCCAATGAACTGAGAGAAGCCCGATAGTTCCAATTTTCTCTATTGCCAATTTCTTTCCACTTACTTACCAACTGTCTATATAACTCTACTAAAACTGTGTAATCACCACGCAAGAATAAGAACCTAGAACAAACCTGAAGTGCATCAAAGGCAGAGTTCTAATCTTGCAACTGATAAAAGTGATCGAAGATTTCCAAGTATTCTTTAACATCATCTTTTGTTATCCAAGGTGGTTGTTTAGCGATTGAACGATAATAATCAATGGCTCGTTGATGTACCTCTGTCTGATCGCCAGCCTGATACCGCACATATTCCAAAACCACAGGCTGAAACTCAAACCGCCGCCTACCATTGAGTTTGTCTACCAACAAAGAACGTTTAACCAGATTTCTTAATTCTCCTTCAATCTCGGCTGCTGAATTTTCCGGCAACATAGCCACTGCTGCGGCACTGTCAACTGCACCACGATAAACACTAATATTCAGCAATAACGCCTTTTGCAATTCACTCAACCGCTCAAAACTGGCATCCAACACTAACACCATCCCCACATTTTCCCGGCGATGGATACCTACTACTTGGGAATCTGTCAACAACTGCCGCAAATTTCCTAAGCCTAAATCTGCTAATCTGCTTAAATTCGGGTCTTGTGAATATTCTTCCTTTAATAAGTCTGCTACCAATTTTAACAGTAAGGGATGCCCATCTACTAATTCCACAAACTGCGTTAAATCTCCGCGAATGCCTAATGCAGTTAACAGTGCTACCCCTTCATCTACTTGCAAACCTTTCAGGGATAGCCACTCAAAGCCTTTTAATTCTGGTCTTTCCCTGGTGGTAACTAGCACCTTACTATTACTGCCATGTTCCACCCATGCTTGGAAAAAGTCGCCGTAATAATAGACTTCCCCAATGTCTATCAGGTTGTAATAAACTCTCCAGGTTGTCAATAATCAGTAAAAATTGCCCAGAACGTAAACACCTAACTAGCGCCTCTACTAACTGCGCTTCTTGTTCTGGAACGGGAAAGCCAAACTCTATGAGGACTTGGCGGGCTAAATCGCTAAAACCTGCCCCGTTACTGACATCAGCCCAAAATCGCTTGGGGAAATCGGCAATTTCATCATAAATTTTCGTAGCTAGCATGGATTTACCTGTGCCACCGATGCCTTCTATACCAATTAAAAAGGTATTTTCATCAGTTAACCATTGCTGTATTTAGGCGATTTCTGCTGTTCTTCCTTGCCAGTTGACATTCATTTCGATATTGTTTGAGTTACTGGGGTTGGGTTTTTCTACCATTGCTGATAGCAGGTAAAAATTTTGCTTGATATTGTGGCTGTGAACTCGGAAGTTGATGTTCGCAACTCGGAAGTTGATGTTCGCAACTCGGAAGTTGATGTTCGCAACTCGGAAGTTGATGTTCGCAACTCGGAAGTTGATGTTCGCAACTCGAAACTTGGTGTTCAGAACTCGGAAGCTGGTGTTCGGAACTCGAAATTTTAAAATTTGTAGTCAAATTAACGTAAAAAGGGCGGTTAGAAACCGCAACTACACAAGCAAATCCTGCCGACTCAGGGCTTAAAAACCTTAATTTTGCCTTAGTCCACGTAGGTAGACTTTGTTTGTGTAGCCGCGAATTCTATTTTACTGAGTATATTAACGCTTTTTCCCCTATCACCTTGATTCTTTGACTTTGACGCGAAATTTAGCCCGATAATCTCAATGCTTGTAACAACTCTTCTATGAATATTTTTATCTCAGATAACAGGCAGAAATAACAAGAAACCTCCACAGAAGTTTCATTTTTCTCCAAAGACAGCAAAACTTATTCATGCAACAAGAGAAATTTGCTCATCTTATTGTTAAATTTTGTAAAATTGATGTCTTCAAGACTAGAAACCTGATATTTAGATAGCTAAACTAACAAACAGTGCATCTGTACTGTTAATTATTAAAAGTAGGTGTGGCACTATAGCTTGAATGATCCCAGTACAACTTGTTCTCAAAAACTTTCTTAGTTACCGTGATGCAACTTTAGATTTTCGCGGTTTGCATACGGCTTGTATTTCGGGTTCCAATGGTGCAGGGAAATCTTCACTTCTGGAAGCAATCACTTGGGCAATTTGGGGTGAAAGCCGCGCCACTGCTGAAGATGATGTCATCTATTCTGGCGCCAAAGAAGTTCGGGTTGATTTTACTTTCCAAAGTAACCAGCAAAAATATCGGGTGATTCGTACCCGAATTCGGGGAGCTACTAGCGTCCTGGAATTTCAAATAGAAATACCATCTGGGTTTCGCTCACTCACCGGCAAAGGGGTAAGAGCAACACAGGATTTGATTCTAGAACACATCAAGCTTGATTATGATACATTTATTAATTCTGCCTACTTACGTCAAGGTCGTGCAGATGAATTCATGCTCAAGCGCCCCACGGAACGCAAAGAAATTTTAGCGGAGTTGTTGAAACTCAATCAGTATGATGATTTGGAAGAACGGGCAAAGGAATCTTCTCGTCAGTTCAAAGCACAGGCGCTAGAGCTAGAGCGTTCTTTGGAGTCGATAAAAATTCAACTGCAACAACGCCAGACAACCGAAGCGCAAAGAATCGAGTTAGAAGCCGAACTTAACCAACTGCAACAGGTACAAGCCTTTGATAATATTCAGTTACAAAGTTTGCAAGTTGTCCAGCACCAGCGCCAAAATTGGGAACAACAACTCAGCTTTGTGAAGCAGCAATACCAAAATCTTACCCAAGATTGCGATCGCCTCCAACAAGAACAATCAGCTATTGGCTCTCAGCTATCAGATTTAGAAAAAATATTACACCAAGAAGCTGAGATTAAAACTGGATATGCCCAATATCAAAGTCTACAATTTCAAGAAGAAGCTTTTGCTGCCAAATTTGAAGAATACACCCGCGCTGGGCAGACTCGCCAACAAAAGCAACAACAGCTTACCAAACAAATTCACGAAATCGAACGCCAACTGCAACAAGCCCAAGCCCAAATCGAAGCTTTACAGCAACAAGAGCGAGAAATTCAGCAAACTCTGACTAAATCAGGTGAAGTAGAAGCTGCTTTGGCACAACTAACCGCAGCTCGTCACCATGTTGCTCGCCTAGATCAACTACAAATGCAAGTTACTCCTTTGTTGCAACAACGAGCAACTTTACAAAGCCAACTCGATCGCACTCATGCTGGTTTAGTAGCGCGACTTGAACAACTCCAAAATACTGAGAACCAATTGCAACGCCAGCAGCGACGCCAACCGCAACTGCAACAAGCAGTGATGGATGTAGCAATCCAGATTGAGGAACTGGAGAAAAAGCGGGTTTATCTGCAACGAGTGCAGGAAAAAGGGCAAGAAAGGCGTCACTTTATCGAACGTCTGCAAGCTCACCAACGGGACTATGAAAAACTGCTAGGAGAATTAGAGCAAAAATTGCAAATGCTCCAAAATCCGGAAGCACTTTGTCCATTATGTGAGCGTCCTTTAGATGAACATCACTGGAGTCGGGTGGTGGAAAAAACCCAGGCTGAGATAGAGGATACTCAAGGGCAGTTTTGGGTAGTCCGGGAACAAATGGCTGTGTCAGATAGAGAAATTCAGGTATTGAGGCAGGAATATCGGGAAATTTTCCAACAATTGGCGATTTACGATGGTTTACGTGAACAACGGGGACAGTTGGCAGCACAGTTAGAAGCTACAACTGATGTCCAACAACAGTTACAACAAATTACTGGCGAAAAACAGCATTTAGAGCGATCGCTCCAAGGTGGTGATTACGCTCCCGATAAACAAGCCGAACTCCGGCAGCTAGACCAATATCTGCAACAAGCTAATTATAATGAACAAGACCACGCCCTCGCTCGGAGCGAAGTTGAGCGGTGGCGATGGGCAGAAATTAAACAAGGGCAAATAAAAGATGCAACTAAGCGACAAGTGCAACTCTTAGCCCGAAAACCAGAACTCCAGTCTCAAATTGCCCAATTACAAGTCAGAATCCAGCAGGATCAGACTGATTCTGAATGTGCTAAACAAATTGCGGCTCTTGAGCATCACATTGCCGAAATTGGCTACAGTTCCGAGCAGCACAACAATTTGCGGATGGCTGTCCGCCAAGCTCAATCTTGGCATTTGCGCTATCAACAACTGCTATCAGCCCAGCAGCAGTATCCCCAACTCCAGACGAGATTGCAAGAGTTAGAAGAATCCAGAAGCGCCAGATTAACCGAGCGGCAAAAACTCGGTGGACAAATTGAAAGTATTATCCAGCAACTACAAGCAACAGCTAACCCATCTGCCCAAATTCCAGCTTTAGAGCAGCAGTTAGCAATCCGCAGACGGCAACTCGATGAGCAAATAGCCAAGTTAGGGCGTTTAGAACAGCTGGCGCATCAACTGGAAACGCTGCAAATTCAGTATGAACAACAGCAGCAGCAACTACAATCTTGCAAGCACGAATATCGTATCTATCAGGAATTAGCGCAAGCTTTTGGTAAAAATGGTATCCAAGCACTGATGATTGAGAATGTGTTACCCCAACTGGAAGCCGAGACAAATCAACTACTTTCGCGGCTGAGTGGTAATCAGTTTCATGTACAATTTATTACTCAAAAAGCTGGGCGCAGTGCTAAGTCAACAAAGAAAAATGTCAAGCTGATAGACACTTTGGATATTTTAATCGCCGATTCTAGAGGAACGCGATCTTATGAAACTTACTCCGGTGGAGAAGCGTTTAGAATTAACTTTGCCATCCGTTTAGCCCTGGCGAAATTATTAGCGCAACGCGCGGGGGCGGCGTTGCAATTACTGATTGTAGATGAAGGTTTTGGTACACAGGATGCTGAAGGATGCGATCGCTTGATTGCCGCGATTAATGCGATCTCTTCCGATTTTGCCTGCATTCTCACTGTCACCCATATGCCCCACCTCAAAGAAGCTTTCCAAGCCAGGATTGAAGTCAATAAAACTCAGGAAGGTTCGCAATTAAGTTTGTCAATTTAACAATTCACTAAAAAGTATTAATTCTTATGTAGCTACAAGCGAAAGACTAAAATAAATAAGGTAATTTAATTTAGAGCATAAGACAATGCAGGAAATCAACGTTGATGCCCGTGTAGATGAGAATGGTTTTCTCTACCTAAAAATGCCTCCAAGTCTTGCAGGTATGGAAATAAAAGGAAAACTATTGTATCAACTTCATCCTATTTCCTTCCAAAATATAAAAGCGAAAAAGATTGATATTAATTTTGTTCGCAGTATCTGTCATGAAATTAGAAATTTACCAACTCTTGATAGCAGAACACCCGATGAAATTATTGGCTATAACGACTTTGGAATACCAGAGTAAAGGAGTGCTACACGTTTGCACCCCTGACGGAGAATGGATTCCTTTTGAAGAAATGGTTGCTCAATACCCACTAGAAAGTTTGAAACTGAAAAAAGTTGATTAACACCATCAAGATAATTATTTTTCTTACCGCTTAACGGTAAATCAACGGTTTTATCGCAACAACTTATTAAATCTGGAATCCATAAACTTAAAAACCGTAATTACCCTGAGTGTTCTTAACCAAAAAAGACTTAAATTGATGGTATGTCATATAAACAAAAGTTACCACATTTTTGAATATGTCAAAACTATCAGTTTTTAATTTCCTACAATATTTAGATGCTGATGATAACTTACAACAAGAAGTCAAATATTTAACTCAAACTTATCCAACTGATATTAGTAAAATTGTTGAATTTGCTAGAACTAAAACTGATATTGATTTAGGAACTAATTATACTTTTAATGAAAATAGTTTAATAGAAGTTCTTGCAAATTTAATGCATGAAAAGAAGAAAGCAGAAGAATTTTTAAGCGAAACGATTGGGGGACATAAAATTTATGTTATTCGTAGGATTGATGAAACAGGGTTTCAATATAATGAAATTATAAATTGTTTAAAGTATTTCGCTAAACCATTTTTAAATAATATATACAACTAAAAGTCTAAAGGCTTAGTATGAGTCAGCCAAGACAGAGCGAAATTTTAATAGTGTTATTAGGTCTAACTTTGGGATTAATAGCTCTTTTTATTGTGTTTATGGGAGAGCTTGGACTCATCCCTATTTTTTCAAAAAACGTCTCAAATTATGAATCTAAGAAGGACATTTCTTTAAGTAATTCACTTAGCTTCTCTCGTTCACGCAAAAATATTACAACTGCAACTTTAGTTAATACTCTTCCGAGAGGTGGTTCGTATTATACATTAGGCATTACCCCAGACGGAAAGACCTTAGTTAGTGGGAAGGAGGATGACGATATCGAAATCTGGGATCTCCAAACAGGAGAGTTGAAATCGACGCTTAGTGGACATAAAGGCTCGGTTCTTTCTGTTGCTATCAGCCCAGATAGCAAATTTTTGGCGAGTGGAAGTGAAGACAAAAATATTAATATCTGGAATCTCCAAACAGGAAAGTTAAAATTTACCCTTGTTGGTCATAAGGATGAAGTTTGGTCTGTAGTAATTAGCCCAGATGGAAAGACCTTAGTTAGTGGTAGTAGGGATGATACTATTAAAATTTGGAACCTGCAAACAGGAGAGTTGAAATCAACCATCCCTGCTCACTCACGGATAGTTCGTTCTTCAGTAATCAGTCCTGATGGAAAAACTTTGGTGAGTGGAGGTGTTGATATTATTAAAATTTGGAACTTGCAGACAGGAAAGTTAAAAGCCACTCTGACTGGTCATTCTAATACGATTTTTTCTTTAGCCATTAGCTCGGATGGTAAGACTTTGCTCAGTGGGAGTTGTGACAGAACTATCAAAATCTGGAATCTGCAAACAGGAGAATTGAAATCTACACTTAGTGGGCATCATGACTGTACTTGGTCTGTAGCTATTAGCCCAAATGGTAAGACCTTTTTCAGTATAGGTGATGACCTCATTATCAAAATCTGGAACCTACAAACAGGAGAGTTAGAATCTACTCTCCATGCTAATCCAAGTACATTTTTTTCCCTAGCTATAAGCCATGATGGTAACACTTTGGTAAGTGGAGATTACGGGAATCTCAAGATTTGGCGACTATTTTCTCAGTGATGACTGTTGAAATTTTATTGAAACAAAAGCCCTAACTGAACTACTGGAGTTTGAGGTGGTGTTATTGAAATTGCATTTTAATCAGTTGTGGTTAAACTAAGCTTACGAAGATAAATTTACTCCAAAAAATATGATTGAGCAATTTATGAAAGATGTCCCCCGAAATATGAGAATAACGGGGATGCTTCTTTTTCGTGACGCATTCATGGAAGCCTGTCATGGTGAGAAGTTTTTGTGTGTAGTACACGCGGCTCATGCAGCAGAGATACTTTTGAAAGCTAGAATTGCTCAAGAAGACCTACTATTAATATTCTCCAGATTGCCTACTCAACTAAAAGAATCTAATGATACTCTTAGTCTGATTGAGCTAATAGAAAATGGGTACACTGTAAGTTATAAGAAGTTACCTGAGAAACTTTTGGAAACAACTGGAATTAAAATTGAGCGACTTCAGCAGTATAAAGAATTCGGTAAAATAAGGGATCAAATTATTCACTTTTCAATACCAAACCCAAAAAAAGCACTTGATGAACTAACGATACTCTATTCCCTTGAGGTACTAGATCCTTTGGTAGAAAGCTTTTGGGGACACTCAGTTTTTGATTTCATCAAGAATGATTATTTTTACGATAGGGACGGTTTTCTTAGCAGTGGACTACTAGAAGAAAGAATTAAGAAAATCCATCCAATAGATGAAAGATTGAGGCGATTATTAGGAGAAAGTAGTAGAGAAAACCTGGAAATGTTAGAAAGGCTAAACAACTTACCAATAATCTATGAACCTGATGAATCTAAGAATCCAACATTTGAAGATTACTTAAAATATGAACAAGAAAATACTCAAGATAGTTATCCCTATGCTTCTGAAATTGAACTTATGGAACGGTGGGAAAACTTTCTAAACTCTTTTTAGAACAAATGGTAGTGTTAGGGCTGAAGTAAATAGCAGATGCTCTTGGCAACGTCAATAGTACAATAGACTCTCTGCCACTAGGCAATTGTTGAAGAGATGATAGAGGAGTATGGTAAATGAACAACGCTGTAGAAAGTGTCAACAACGTATAATGTTTGTCAAATAAACGTTGTAGACGTTGTAAACGACATTAGGTGATTCTGAATTCTGAATTCTGATTTCTTCTTCAATTGTATTTTACCCGTGCATCCAGACCATAGGAGCGGAGCTTTTTCGATAATGTTTCTGCTTGGGCGCGATCGCTAAATGCTCCAGCATTCACATAATCCCCTAGATTGGATTGCTCCGCGATAGCATCGGGTATATATTGTCGCACTTTACTCAGAGTATCATTATTGGAAATAGGCACTATTACTCTGTAGGGATTATTAGCAACTAATGTGTTGCCATTGGTAACAGGCACTACGTTATTAGTAGGAGGTAAATAGCGATTATTTTGAGGTGCTACATAGTCATTCGTCTCAGCAAATACATAACCATTAGCCTCAGCAGAATTCCCTACATTCGAGCTATTCAATCCTAATGCTTGCCAAGTTTGCCAATCTACATTTCCAGTAGAATTCAATCGAGAAGATTGCTGGAATGCAATCACAGATTGTCTGGTGTACTCGTTGAAAAAACCATCAGGATTGGTATTAGAGAAACCCAACTGCCCCAAACGCTCTTGAACTAATCTGACATTTTCTCCTTGATCGCCTACAGTCAGATAATTTCTGCCTTGTTGTTGAGTAGCATATCCACCTGTGGAGGTTCTACGCACTGACTCCAAGACTTGGCCATTGGCAATGCCATCAACAGGTAGGCGAGAATTTCGCTGGTATTGAATGACAGCTTTTTTAGTAATTGGGCCAATATTCCCAGTGGGATTAGTCTTAAAATAACCTAGCTGCCGCAAACGCACTTGTAGTTCTCTCACTTGTTGAGTAGAGAGACTTGATCTGATTGGAGTCGGAGAGTAACCCAGTAGTGTGTTCCAAGTTTGTCGATTTACAATCCCGTTAGCAGCTATGCGATAATTTTGTTGGAATCTAATTACAGCATCTCTGGTCATTGGGCCAAAATTCCCATTGGGATTAGCATTCAAATAGCCTAACTGTCGTAGACGCTGTTGCAACCTGGTTACGGCTGCACCAGTTTTGCCTTGAGACAGAACAGGATATTGACCACTTGGCTGCAATGCGCGACTAGTATTCCTACTAGAAGTTCTACTTTGACAGGCTCGTTGCAAGGCTCGTTGAGTATTACCACCCACAACCCCATCAGCAGGTATTCTATTGGCTTGCTGGAATTTGATCACAGCATTTTGAGTCAAGCTAGCAAACTTGCCACTCACCGGGCCGTTAAAGTAGCCTAACTTTTTTAAACACCTTTGGCTACTGGTAACTTCAGGCCCATTACTTCCTATTTTCTGAAGTGCTAAAGCTTGCCCAGCTATACTCAGAAGCCCCATAGTCAGTGCCACAGAAAAAAGACGCATCGTTGCACCGCTAGATAACTTTTTCCAATTCAAAAATTTGAAATTAGCTACGGTAGGAACAACCTTGACGCTTTCGGATGCCTCGTAGACTGAGGCAAGCTTGGTTAAATAGCTATTTACCCCTGTTTTCACTTGCTTATTTCAAGTTACGACTATACAAAATTGTACCATTTGCTCTGTATTATAATTTTTTTTAGTATGATTCCTTACAATAAATTCTGCAAGCTGATATGAAATACAAGCTTTTGTAGAGGGAATAATAAGCAACGTAAAGCTTTGGAGGCTTGTTTTCTATTTGCCTGACAAAATTTTTGCTATACCTATTTGGGTTTCATAGCATGAGCAACATTAAAGTTTTTGACAATGGTTCTGGCATTAGTGAAGAGATGCAAAATAAAATATATTATCCCTTTTTCACAACTAAACCAGTTGGAAAAAGAACTGGATTAGAATTATCAATTAGCTCTCAGATTGTCGTTCAAACACATGGTGGTAAGCTAAACTGTATTTCTGCCAAGGGGCAAGGAACTGCTTTTAAAATTGAGCTTGCAATTGATACATTGATACATACTTCCAGTTTTCTGGGAAAGCAATCTCAATTAGATCCAGATGAAGTTATTGAGTAGACACATCTGATTTTCTGATTTTTTAAGCTATTGTTGATTAACTTTTTCAGTATTACCTGCTTTTACCCAACCTTCTTGTTCGCTACCTTCCAAACGGATTTTTTGCCAGGCTTTATCCTCGCTTTCTGACAAAATAATAATTTTTTGATTAAAACCAACCCCACCAATCTTTTCAGCTTCTTGATTTGGTTGCGATCGCAAACTTAAGCCTTCAGCCCAACTAACACGCCCTCGGTAAGCTCCCGATGGCAATGGTTTTGGTGATGGGGTAGCCTTTGGTGATTCTGTAGAAGTAGAAGTTGAGCTTGAAGACGATTTAGTCTGAGTCCCAGGTTTAAGGCTGGGTTTACCTGCTCCAGGCTCAGTTGCTTTTGGAGCTTGGGCTTTCACCGAGGGGCTATCGTTGGAAAAAACGGGTTTGGCAGGGGCTAGTCCGGTGCGATTCATGAAATAAAGTGCAACTGCAACACCGCCACCTACTAACACAGCGATCGCTAAGAAAAACCCAAGTATAAACTTTGTTAAGCCAGACAACATAGTTAAAACCTGATTATTAAGAGTCAAACAATTTTGGATTTTAGATTTGCGCTAGCGTAGCGTAAAGCCTTCTCTACGAGAGGCTGCGCCAACGGCATAGCTTCTCTACGAGACGCTACGCGTAGCTTGCTTCCGCGCAGGGGTACGCTTAGAACGAGTCCGCAAGCGTCTGGGTTTCCCCAATTAGAGCAAGTGGCTCTCAAGGGGAGCCAGTTACGTGCGTATTTTCCCACGGCAGTCGCTCATGGGGGGAACCCCCTTCTCTACGAGACGCTCCGCGTTGGCGTAGCCTCTCGTAGAGAAGGTGCTAGCTTCTCACGAATGGGAGAAGACCGCGGGCGTTGTACTGGCTCTCAAGGGTTACGAGTAGAGAACCAAGTAACCCATGCGGATAAGAATCAATAGTCCATAATAATTGATCATTAACTGTTGACTATGGACTTTTGACTAACTCATTATTGTAGCTACTACTGAATGCGTTCACGTAGTGCGCCGGAGGCGTTCGCTCAAAGGACTGTGTTTAGATGCTAAACGCGCTCTCCCAGCAGCAGCCCATTCTTGGAGTTGCTGAATTTGCTCTACAGCAGTTCGTGCCAAGGGTATGATCTGACTGGCTGCTTCTAAAATGTCGTCGGTAGCAAAGTCGCGGTTTTGGCTAAATCCAATATGCATCGCTTCAATTAAAGTTTGCTCAATTTCTGCCCCAGAAAAATCGGGTGTCTCGTATGCTAGCCTGTCGATGTCATAACTTTTTAAGTTATGCGGGCGCAATCGGGATAAATGAACATCATAAATTGCTTTTCTCTCCTCTTGAGTGGGCAAACCCACAAAGAAAATTTCATCAAATCGCCCCTTACGGAGCATTTCCGGCGGTAAAGCTTGGATGTCGTTGGCTGTGGCGACGACAAAAACGGGTGAGGTTTTTTCCGCTAGCCAGGTAATAAAAGTGCCAAACACACGGCTGGCTGTTCCGGCATCACCTTTGCTACCAAGTCCAGCAAAGGCTTTATCTATTTCATCAATCCACAAAATACAGGGAGCGAGGGCTTCAGCTACTTGGATCATTTGGCGAGTCCGAGATTCTGATTCACCCACCAAACCACCAAATAACCTTCCCACATCCAGACGTAGCAAGGGTAAATGCCAGTGATGAGCGATCGCTTTTGCGGTCAACGATTTACCAGTTCCCTGAATACCCACCAACATTAAACCACGGGGGTGCGGTAATCCGTACTGTCGCGCCTTATCAGTAAATGAACCTCCGCGGCGGATCAGCCAGTCTTTCAAGTTATCCAGTCCGCCAATATCAGAAATTTGCTCAGTGGCGGGGTAGAAGTCCAGGATTTGGGTTTGGCGGATAGTTTGGCGCTTTTCTTCCAAAACCAGATCCACGTCTTCAGGTTGCAATTCACCGTGGGTAGCGATCGCTTTTGCCAAAACCCGGCGAATCCGTTCCATCGAAAGTCCTTGACAAGAGCGCACCAAATCATCTAAAACTTTGCCAGAAAGGGAGTTACTAGTGCTTTGCAGTAAGCGTTCTACCTCAGTTTTAATTTCTAGGGCGGCGGGTAAGGGAAACTCGACAACTGTCAGCACTTCGGTTAAGTCGTCAGGGATGGCGATGCGCGGCGACAGTAAAACAATATTTTTTGGTTGCGACTTCAGGAGTCGGGACAGATTGCGGAGTTTGCGGGCGATCGCTACATCATCTAAAAAGCGATGATAGTCTCGTAAAATCAACACAGCTGGTGCAGAGGCTGGTAATTTTTCGATGAATTCTAAAGCTTGCAACGGGTTACGTCGCCCAAACCCAACATCATTGGGATTTCCCTGGTAGCCATCGACAAAATCCCAAGTATACACTGGGCGATTACCCTGGTTGGTTGCTTCTTCCCGGATAGCTGCTTCTACCCGTTCTTCCTCATAGGTGGGAATATAAATCAAAGGGTAGCGGGCGCGTAGCAGCAGTTTAAACTCATCACGGAAGTTCATATGTAGCTGTGGTTATTAGTTATTCTCTCATTGTTCAGGTTTGTATCGTGTCTCACAACTAAAAACGAATATAGCGGTTCCCGTATGGGTAAGGCACAGAAAAATAATTAACCACAGATACAAGGTAGGGACACGGCATTGCCGTGTCCCTACCCAGTACCCATTCAAAGGAGAATCGCTATATATATATCTTTACCTGGTACCAACTAATGAAACTTGAACAAGCTCTGCTTAGATAAAAGTTGAAGCAAAGCCGCAGAGCTTGCATTTGCAGGTGGAAACTGGGAACAAGTGAATTTACACTCCCATCCGGGAATGTAGTAATTGGCCTACTATATACGCAAATTTTTTTAATATTCGGGAAAGTTATCTGCTTGATTTGTATTAAAGCTTAAATGAAATTATGTTTTTCCCGAGCAAATAAAATGGCAGAAAATAACTCACAGCCCAAAAATACTGAAGGAATGTCCCTCAATATTGGCGGTGGTCAATTTTCAGGTGTTCAAGTTGGACAAGCTGCTGGCGACATGACCCAAAACCAGCAAAATACTCAGGGTGGGGCTGAGAAAGAATTGACCTTACCTGAGGTTGCGGAATTAATGGCACAAATTGAATTCATATTTCGTAATTCAGATTTACCAGAAGACCAAAAGAAACAAGCACTTAAACATCTGGATTATGCAACCGACGCAGTTAAGGAAAAAGAACCAGACAAAAACACTGCGGTAACAAGTTTGCAAAAAGCTAGTAAAGTCCTCAAAGAAACGAACGAAACGTTTAATGCAGGCCAAGGAATTTGGCAAAAGTTAGAGCCAATTGCCAAACAATTAGCTCCTTGGTTAGGAGTCGCAGTTAAAAGTCTTTTATTTTTTACATGAAGAAAGGTTATGAATCAAGAACAACCCCTTCAGAATTTGAATATTGATGGTGCTTTGATTCGGGAAGCTCAAATTGGACAGGCTGGACGCGACTTGCACCAAATTCAGTATCTAACTGTGAATGAAAGCTTTAGCCTAGCTAAACTAATAGGTCATAGGCAGGTAAAACCTCCTTCAGGGAAAGAGGAGTACCGTTTCCGAGAAGTTTTACTTAATAAAGTCGAACAGTATTGGATTAAAGGCGTACTAGAAAAATCTTTGTATACCAAAGGTCTAATTGATTTGGGACTGGAAGAACGATTAGACGCAGTAAAGCACCCGTCTAACATTGTTCAAGAAATTCCTGATGAGTCTGGGCAAACCTTACCTGAAGGTAAAAGTGTCTCTGATGTCTTCAATCAGATGGGAAAAGGACGAACCTTACTGATTTTAGGAGAACCTGGCGCGGGCAAAACGATTACTCTCCTGAAGCTGGCACAAGAATTAATTGCTCGTACCAAAAAAGATTTTAGCCAACCTATTCCAGTAGTGCTGAACTTATCTTCTTGGGGGAATAAACAGCAAACAATTGCTGATTGGCTGATTGAGGAATTGAATAGTACATATCAAATTTCTAAGGCACTTGGTAAAGTCTGGATTGAAGATCAACAAATATTACTGCTGTTAGATGGTTTAGATGAGGTGAAAATTGAGCGTCGGGAAACCTGCATTCAAGCCATCAACGAATTTATGCAAGAACATGGGTTGATCGAGATTGTGGTGACAAGCCGTATCCGAGATTATGAAGCTCTCTCTACTCGGTTACAATTGCAAGGTGCTGTCTGCCTCCAATCTTTGACATTTCAGCAAGTTAACCAATATTTAGACAGGGCTGGTGAACAACTAAAAGCAGTAAAAACATTGCTTCAAGAAGACACTACGCTGCAAGAGTTAGCCAAGTCTCCCCTGACTTTAAGTGTTATGACCCTGGCTTATAAAGGTAAGAAACTTGAAGATTTACCCAATACAGGTTCTAAAGAGGAACGCCGAAAGCACCTGTTTGATACTTATATTGAACGGATGTTTAAGCATCGTAAATATGAGCCAAGATACTCAAAATTGCAAGCAATGCGCTGGTTAATTTGGCTAGCACAGCAGATGTTCCAGAAGTCTCAAACGGTCTTTCTTCTTGAAAGAATACAGCCTACATGGTTGTCAAATCGAGTGCAAAAAAGACTTTATCAATTTGTAAATTGGCTGGTTGGAGTAATAATTTGTGGGTTTATCGGCTGGCTAATACATCAATCATCCGGGGCGTTAATTGGTATAATTACGGCTGCAATACTTTTAACTTGGAGTAGAGTAGAAATAAAACCAGTTGAAACTTTGAAATGGTCTTGGCAAGAAGCCAAAAACTTTTTGAAGAATGGACTACCACGTGGATTAGTTTTGGGGCTGATTATAGGACTGTTTTTCAAGCTATTTAAGATTCCCTTTGATCTCAAAACTGGGTTGCAATTAGTTGATACTCCATTTGATCTCAAAACTGGGCTGCAATTAGGTTTAGTATACGGGCTAATTGATGGACTGATTTTAGGATTGTTAGGTGGACTGAGAGGCCCAGAGATAATGATAAGAACGATTCCTAACCAAGGGATATGGAACTCAGCGAAGAATGCCCTGATAATGGGATTGATCGGGGGATTACTTGGCGCATTATTTGGGAGATTAATTGGTGAACAAGTCTTCGGAAAAACTGAATGGATGCAATTGTGTTTAGTGTTTGGGCTTGTAGCTGGGCTTGTGTTTGGGGGTGGTCAAGCCTACATACAACACTTTACCTTACGCCTCTTTCTTTACGGACAAAATTCCATACCTCGAAACTATGTCCACTTTTTGGAATATGCAACTGAACACATCTTTTTGCAAAAAGTTGGAGGTAGTTACATTTTTATCCATCGAATGCTGCTGGAGCATTTTGCCCAAATGGAGCCAGTAGTTATTCAATCAACTTCACAACCAATTCATCAGTCTACTGATAGGAGTAATGCACTCACTGAATTCAATTCAACCAACAATTTCAATAGAGAAACTCCATCTCAAACTCCAGTTGAAAATAATCTAGTATGTACCAATTGTAGTTGCAATAATCCGGTGGATTTCAACTTTTGTAGCAAGTGTGGGAGACGATTAAATCAACCAATTAGCCGAAACTAAACTAAGCATAGCCATAATGATAAATAAAGAACATTATTTGCCAATTTGTGTTTATTGTTACGGCTAACTGCTTTCAGTTGCTGGCTTTACTATGTACCCTAGAGCTATAGCAAGCCTGAACCATTCGTAAGAAACAAGATCCCCGACAACTTTTACGAAGTCGGGGATCTACGGATTGCAATTCTTACAAATCAAATACGATTGCTATATAATAATTGACTCCTTAAAATAAACGCGCTACTAATAGTGCGTTACCCAAGTTGAAAGTAACCTGTTTATCACGGAAGTTGCTTTTTCAGTGCTTCCAGAGAAGCCCAACGGTTATCAACTGGAGTTTCAGGAATATCAGAACTATCAACAGTACTACTTACAGGAATACCTGGACAATTGCGATCGCATAACTGGCGCTGGGGTATTGCCAAGCACATCTGCTCATACAGCCATTCGTTAGGATAAAAATAACCATCGGGCGGTAGGGTTTCAAGCAAATCTTCCATAATCACTTCCCTTTCTAAGGGCAAGTCATTTGGCTGATTTCCAGTTTCGTCTAACCAGATGATTTCTTTCGTATCAAGCCCTAAACGTCGATTGTATTGCTGCAAACAGCGGTTGCAGGTACAAGTGATAATTGTTTCTGCCTGAGCGGACACTTCCAAGTAATTGCCATGATGCTGCACGCGCACATGACCGCGAACTGGTGTCAACGTTTCCAGACCAGGCAGAAATTCCTTAACCTGAATTTCCTCTGTCCGCTCCGGGGCTTTAGTTAGCTGCGGAATATAAATTGCGTCCATAGGATTTGTGAGACATCCTCACGAAAATTAATGGTGATTACCAGGAATTATACTGATACTACATCTTTATTTTAGCTTTTAGGAACAAGAAAAATTTTGAAATTATATAGTTATGAGCTTTCAATGAACTCTTAACTCTACCAATTTTAGATTTTGAATTTTGGATTTTGGATTGAATAAAAAATCTAAAATCGTTCGACTGAGCGACTTGCCTTGAGCGTACTCCTACGGAGAAGCAAGCTAGCAAGAGCTTCTCAAAGAGTTGCCGACTTGTGCCGAGCAAACTTGTACTGAGCGGAGTCGAAGTCTAAAATCCAAAATTGAACGACTCCTAACTCCTAACTTCTTCCAACGAAGCTGGACGGACAACCAGATGACGTTGCGGCTCTTTACCGCGACTGAAGGTTTCCAAATCTCCAAATTCCTTCAAAAAGGTATGGACTTGACGCCGTTCAGCAGAACTAAGGGATTTGATTTCCACTTCTCTACCAGAAAAGCGCACTTCATCGGCTGCTGCTTCTGCTAATGAGCGAATTTCGGCTTCTCTTTTGACCCGGTAGCTATTCAACTCAATGGTGTAAGAGGCTTGTTCCTCAGGGAGTTGGCTTAGGTTTAAAACCGAATTTGCTAGATACTGAATCGCATCTAGCACAGAACCATCGGCACCAATTAATACCTGGATTTGTTCTGACGTCAAGTTGTTTTGCTCAATTGTCAACCAGTAGTTATCTGGTTCTGGGGAATCGCTGTCTTGAGAATGGGCAGTTTCTAAATGACCCTGAATCTCAGCAGGTATTCCAGTGAGTTCCAGCAGTGTTTTTAACCACTGCTGACCTCGCTGCATCGGAATGTTGCTCATGATCCCCCTGTCGCCTTTTTCTTAGAACTTTTCGGTTCAAATGGCAATGCCTTTTGTTCTGTGACTACTGCTTCTTTCTCCTGGGTTTCTACGATTTTTTGCAGTTCTTCTGATAGAGGTTCGCGGGAGAGAAGATAAGTTTGTGCGGTTTGGAAAATATTACCAATCACCATATACATCAGCACCCCAGCTGGTAGGGGGAAGAACAAAAACATCCCAGAAAAGATGACGGGGGTGATTTTGTTAACTGTATCCTGCTGCGGATTGCCACCGCTGGAATTTTGCCCGGACAGCATTTGGCTAACATAAAGGCTGATCCCAAAGAAGACGATCATGGCGACGATATCCCAGTGGATTGTGCCATCTGGATCAGTTGCGCCAACCCTGCCTAAGGCATCAATGAATAGAAAGCCTTTTTCTGCTGCTAGTCCAGGAATTGTTCCTTGAATGGAAACTTCTCCCGGTTGCAAGGCTTCTACATTGCCCTGGGCATCAATTTTTATCCTATCTTCCCCTTTGGTGATTTTCCAATCAGGAATCAGCTTATTTTCTGGGTGTTCTGCTAAGAGCACCTGAAATGGTTTGCCCTCAATGGTCTGATACTGTATCTTGGTTTGTTCTCCCACTGTTAGTTTGTTACCACTGGGAAGGATTGCAGCTACTTTAACGTGTTCCCCATCTGCAACGTAAATATTTTGAGGAGCAGTGGCAAAGGCTTGCGGTTGAATTTGTTCGATTTGTTCTGCAGGAAAGATTTGCAGGTTAACGCTGTAGTTCGCACTTGCAAAAGGCGAACCCCGCAAAGTGGCGAATAGCGCTAACAAGACTGGCATTTGCACTAGTAATGGAAAACAGCCTGCCAAAGGGTTGCCAAATTCTTTTTGGACATTGACCATTTCCTCCTGCTGTTTTTGCGGATCATCCTTATAGCGCTCTTTGATTTCTGCCATCCGCTTTTGCATCAGAGGTTGTACAATTCGCATTTTCCGCATATTGCGAATTGAGCCAGCACTCAGGGGATAGAGCGCGAAGCGCACTATCAGTGTCAAAGCAACGATCGCTAATCCATAGCTAGGCACAATACCATAGAAAAAATCTATGATTGGCAGCATCACGTTGTTCGAGAGAAAGCCGATACCAAAATCCATTATTCTGAATTCAACCTGAGGTACTGTATAACTGACTGAATCTAATTTATCTAAATCATCATTTCTCGGCGACTATCTTTCGCTACGGATAGCCGCACATTAAAATGGGGCATTGGCCAAACAGGGCACTTGTACTGAGCTTGTCCTGAGCGTAGCCGACTTGTGCCGAGCGTTCGCGTAGCGTCTCGTAGAGAATCCGAGGTAAGGGCGGCGTCGTTGGCGCAGTCTCTCGTAGAGAAGTATTGGGTATTGGGCATTGAGTATTGGGTATTGGTTAAGTTATTCTCCCCAGCAACGCCAGCAACGCCAGTTCATCACTTGTTAGCAGCGGCGCTATATTCGGGATTTTTTGCAGCAATTCTTTCGTTGATGTAGTCATAGACTTCCCGAAATTTGGGAATTGCACGCAATTCCAGACGACTGCCGTTTCTTAGGGTTAGCGCCATATCTCCCCACAAACCAATGCCACGGGGCACTTTAACGATTTTGACAATTTCTGAGTAAATTATGTCAGTGCGATCGCGCCCCTGCCAACCTCCCGTCACGGTAATTCGGCGATCGGTAATACGGAAACGCAGCCACAATGCCCTGACAATTGCCCCAACTGTTAATGGTATCCCTACAATAGTTAGCCCAATCAGCAGGTTGATAATTAAATCCCCAATATGGGGGCCACCTTCATAATATACATCTTCACGAATTCCCATCTAACACCTCAGCTTGTGCCAACAACTGCTCTAATTCTTGCAGAAATTGTGGGCTTACGCACTTAGATTCTGCTGCTGTGGGTTTCACAATGAACACTAGCCGCCATCCTGGTGATAGTTTGGGCAGCAAGTTGTGCAAAGCAGCAGTAATTTGCCGTTTGATTCGGTTGCGAACTACCGCCCTTTTGCTGACTTTTGTGCTTATGGAAATGCCAATCCGTGTGCTGGCAAGATATCCTGAGTCAGTTACTTGTGTAGTCTGGGTAGCAGTGGACAAAGAAGGTTTTGTTGAACATAACGGCTTTAAGGCTCTCAATGTTAAATAAGAGCCATGACGCCGAATCCCTTCCCGGAAAACTGCCTGGAAATCCTTGCGGGATTTTAGCCGATTTGCTTTGGGCAAAGCCACAGATGCTCTTTTAGCTTGATCTACTCTAAACGCTCAGACGGTGACGTCCCTTTTTTCTCCTAGCGCTAATCACATTTCTGCCATCTGGTGTCCGCATTCTGGCGCGAAAACCAGAGGTTCTTTTTCTCTTACGGCTAGTGCCGCCCAGTGTTCTTTTCATACTGTTCTCCTCTTAGGTGATTTTTATAAAAACTCACAATCTCTAATTGTATCACTTTATTAGTAGATTGGGGATTAGGCAATTCAATTTTGGATTTTGGATTGACGATAGCGTAGCGTAAAGCCATGCCGTTGGCGAACGCGAACAGCGTGTCGCAGACAAGCCTCTCGTTCGCGTTAGCGTCTTTAAAGGAGAAGAGAAGGCTTTACGCTAGGCTATCGAGCGTATGATTGGATTAAATTTCAATTCTTTAATCCAAAATCTAAAATCTAAAATTCTTACTCCCCACTCCCCAGACTTAAGTGATGCTCAAAATCCATGTTCCCATATAGCGCAGTAGTGGCACATCGCCAGGAGAGAGCACTTGACAGTTAAAATAGTAAACTCCGCCGAAGGCTGGGTTTTTCACGTTAGATAAGACTACCTCAACTGCGCTACCTGCTGGCACCGGCTCTTGGGGAAAAATATTAATCAGCTTACCTTCTTTGTCCCACTTCACCTCAGAAAGCGGAACTGCTTTGCCTTTGACTCGGACTTCAATTTCTTTCTGGTCAAAAGTTCCTTTGTAATAATCAGGGTAGGTAATGGCAAATTGACCAACTGCCAATTTCATTCTTTTGGCTGGAATCCTCAATATGTATCGATCCCAACCATTAGCTTGTCCACCAAAATCTAACCTAAAGGGCAGTTGATTTTCTTGTTTGACGCCGCTAAACAGCGTAAATCCAGGTAAGCTTTGTGCCCAAGTCAGGGCTGGAAATCCAGTCACTAAACAGCTCGTCACGGCTAAAGCGGAAAGTAAACGTCGCATAATTGGGCTTCCTCTACCAAAATATAAATCTGTTATCTAAATAACCGTGTGTTAGTATTCGTTACTAAAGTTTACTACTCACTTCCTGACAATTGACGTTCAGTTACAACAAAAAGTGCCATTCCCCCTGATATTTGGGTGACAGTAAAATTACTTAGTTATTAAATTTGACATATAATAATCAATTTACTTCATTCCCCTTACAGAGTACTGATTTGATGACTAGGTTGGTCAAATTTTAACTAGATAGAAACACAGTTGGGATGGGATTGTGTTTCTAAATATGTATAATTGTATCGAATTTTGAGAATTTTATGATAAAAATTGAGGCGTGCCATCAGCGATCGCCAGTTAACTTGGGCTAAATTGATTAAAATGAGTTGAATCAAAGTCGTAATCATTAAAATTTGATTTGGAAATTATAAAGCTTTCAAAATTGGGTCAATATTACTCTATAAGAAAGGAATACCAAAATTTCTCAATCCCGAAAATAAGCTGAAGATAAAGATGCAAAATTTGGGAATCAATCTAGGATGTGCAATACGTAACCCTGTTTGCAACTATCTGAAAATATGACATCTGCGAGCGGCAAAGTCAGGCTTTGCCTGGACAGCTAAGAGTGGGAGAGGAAAGTTTCAAGGTTCAATCTACAAGTAAAAGTCATAGCTGATGTTCCTGCTTAAGTACTATAGAGTGCGGGATATCCCTCATCTAGACAATCGCTGGCACAGATTAGGTATTTATCTTCAGGAGATTTCATGAGAATAGCAGTTGCTAAAGAAATTGAAGTTTGTGAACGTCGTGTGGCATTAATTCCTGACACCGTTGCTCGATTGATAAAACAAGGTTTGGAAGTCTGGGTGGAAACAGGTGCAGGAGAGCGAGCTTTTTTCAACGATACTGACTATGAAGCAGCAGGAGCCACAATAATCAGCGATACTGCCAAATTATGGGGCGAAACAGATATTCTGCTGAAAGTCAGCCCCCCGCAAGAGCGAGAAGATGGACGCTCAGAAATTGACTTATTAAAAGAAGGGGCTGTATTAGTCAGTTTCCTGAATCCTTTGGGAAATCCTGTTGTAGCACAGCAACTAGCAAATCGGAAAGTCACAGCCTTGAGTATGGAAATGATTCCCCGTACTACCAGGGCGCAAAGTATGGATGCTTTATCCTCGCAAGCTTCACTAGCAGGTTACAAGGCAGTATTAATTGCCGCAGCTGCATTACCGAAATATTTCCCGATGTTAACCACAGCCGCAGGTACGATCGCTCCAGCGAAAGTATTTATTATGGGCGCTGGTGTAGCCGGATTGCAAGCGATCGCCACCGCTAGACGTTTGGGAGCAGTGGTAGAAGCCTTTGATATCCGTCCCGCCGTCAAAGAAGAGGTGCAAAGCTTAGGGGCAAAATTCGTTGAAGTCAAATTAGACGAAGAAACCGTCGCTGCTGGCGGTTACGCCAAGGAAATTTCTGAGGCTAGCAAACAACGTACCCAAGAAGTTGTCGCCGAACACGTCAAAAATTCTGATGTGGTAATTACCACCGCCCAAGTTCCTGGGAGACAAGCACCACGGCTGGTTACAGAAGAAATGGTGGCACAAATGAAACCAGGTTCAGTGATTGTGGATTTGGCTGCTGATCAGGGTGGTAACTGCGCCTGCACCGAACCCGGTAAAGATATTGTGTGGAACGGCGTCACAATTATCGGCCCCATCAATCTCCCATCATCGATGCCAATTCACGCCAGCCAATTGTATGCCAAGAACGTAACTTCGTTGATGCAACTGCTAATTAAAGACAAAGCTTTGCAGGTTGACTTTAGCGACGACATTGTTGATGCAGCTTGCGTTACCCACGCTGGTGAAATTCGCAATCAACGAGTGCGGGATGCGCTACAAGCATTGAGCGGCGTTGGAGCAGGTTAGTAGCCAAATTACCATAAGGAGTTTTGATTTCATGACAGAGGCATTACTTGCTGCTTTGTTTGTATTTGTTTTGGCATCTTTTATCGGCTTTGAAGTCATCAACAAAATACCACCGACTTTACACACGCCCTTAATGTCAGGCTCAAACGCGATTTCTGGGATTGCGGTACTTGGAGCAATAGTTGCTGCTGGTGCCAGAGAGACGAATGTATCAGTAATTCTTGGTTTGATTGCTGTGGTATTGGCAACAGTCAACGTTGTGGGTGGTTTTTTAGTTACAGACAGAATGTTGCAAATGTTCAAGAAGAAGGAGATTAAGGCGTGAGCGACTTTTTACCAACTGGCATTCAGCTGACGTACTTAGTCGCTGCATCGTTATTCATTCTCGGTTTGAAAAAGCTGGGATCACCTGCTACAGCGAGGAACGGTAATCTCGTCGCGTCTGTGGGAATGCTGCTGGCGATCGCAGCGACAATGCTGGATCAGCATGTGTTGAACTACGAGATGATATTGTTGGGCTTGGCGATTGGATCGGGAATTGGTGCGATCGTAGCCTACAAAGTCCAAATGACCGAAATGCCCCAAATGGTGGGTTTACTCAACGGCTTGGGTGGTGCTGCTTCGGCACTAGTAGCTGTTGCCGAATTTTGGCGGTTGTTAGATAGTTCTCAGCCGATACCCCTAGATGTCAACATTTCCATACTTTTGGATGTGTTAATCGGTGGTATTACCTTCACAGGTAGTTTTCTAGCCTTTGCCAAATTGCAAGGTTTAATCAGCGGTTCCCCGATTACATTTCCTTTCCAGCAACCATTTAATCTCTTGCTTCTGGCTGCTTATGTAGTCGGCAGTGTCTATTTAATCATTACACCAGATAGCTTACCCATATTCTTGGGAGTGGTTGGCGTTTCATTGGTGTTGGGCGTGATGTTCGTTATCCCCATTGGTGGCGGCGATATGCCAGTGGTAATCTCGCTGTTAAACTCGTTGTCAGGTGTGGCGGCGGCGGCGGCGGGGTTTGTGGTGATGAACAATATGTTAATCATCGCTGGGGCTTTGGTGGGAGCATCTGGCTTAATCCTCACCGAGATTATGTGTAAGGCGATGAACCGTTCCTTATTTAGTGTGCTGTTCAGCGCTTTTGGGACAGGATCTACTTCTGGTGGTGCTGCTGCTAGTGGTGGTGCAACTGATCAAAGCGTCCGTAGTATCGATCCCGAAGAAGGGGCGATGATGTTGGGTTATGCCCGTTCTGTGGTAATTGTGCCTGGTTATGGGATGGCAGTTGCCCAAGCGCAACATAGCGTCCGGGAATTGTCAGATCAGTTAGAAAAAATGGGCGTTGATGTCAAGTATGCCATTCACCCCGTTGCTGGGAGAATGCCAGGGCATATGAATGTGTTGCTGGCGGAGGCAAATGTGCCTTATACGCAGTTGTACGACATGGAAGATATTAATCCCCAGTTTGAGCAAGCGGATGTGGCTTTAGTAATTGGGGCAAACGACGTGGTAAATCCGGCGGCGCGGAGTGATACAAATAGCCCGATTTATGGTATGCCGATTTTGGAAGTTGATCGGGCGAAGCAGACGATTGTAATTAAGCGCGGGATGAGTACAGGTTTTGCTGGTGTAGAAAATGAGTTGTTCTACAAGGATAAAACTACGATGCTTTTTGGTAGTGCTAAGGATATGGTGGCGAAGTTGGTTTCTGAAGTGAAGCAACTTTAACGAACCGCAGAGGCGCAGAGAGCGCGAAGTAAGAAAAGAATTAGAGAGTTTGCTTGCCTTGGGGGTGTTATATTCCTAGGGCAAGTTTTTTACTCAAAAGTAATCTTAATACCGTAATTCTTCTATATAAAATTTCTATAATAAAAGTCTTACGATTTACTACAAGAGGTTTTTTATTAAATGAGTAACAATCCTATTTACTTAGCAGCATTATATACAGGAGCAAGAATGAATCAACCACACAAGTCACTATTTGGCTCATCTAATCCAGCTACACTAACACAAAAACTAGAACAAGAAACTCAAAGAAGAAGCAAACAATTAGCCGAAGAGGATGAAAGAAAACTGCACCAATATGAAATGACACGGCATTCTATGCAATTAGCAGCATTATATACAAAAAAAAGAATGAATCAACCACACAAGTCACTATTTGGTTCATCTTACTCACTATTTGGCTAATCTAGCTACACCAACACAAAAACTAGAACAAGAAACTCAAAGAAGAAGCCAAGAATTAGTCAAAGGGTATGAAATGACACTATGCCAATACAATGATTTTATCCAGTGGCAGTTCTTCTTGTAGTAGCAATAAGCAGAAATCCAAGTACCTAATTCAACTTTAAAACAAGAAGCGATCGCCTCTTCTTACTGTGCGTCTTGGCGATTCGTTAAAAAAGGCGATCGCACCTCCAAATTTCCATTAAGTGATTCTGAGTTGACAATTAGCAAGTTAGAAGATATTATAGTGATTAGGCACAGCCTAGGGGTAGTCGTCTGACTGCCGCATCACAAACCGCTAACAAGGCGGTTTTGTTGTTTTTAGGGGTTGTCAAAGCAATAGTACTTAATTCCTAATGTATTAATCTGATTCTGTGTCAAGCGACAATTGACAAGTAGATTAGCATTCTTGAGAGACAAAAATGCTTGGTTATCGGGATTGTCTTTGCTACGAACGATGGGATACAAACATAAATCAGCAATCTGCATAATTGCGTTTGCCTTCATTTTACTGTCTATTCCACGTAGTGTGTTTGATAAATATTCAGCAGATAAAGGTGAATATTTATCCGATCTATTAGCATTAAAAGGATGTCCTTTTGCTCTTAAATCATGAAAGTATTGCTTAAGTAAAGTATCTTCGTTTCTTCCTGCGGCTTCAAAATAAACCATTAAACTACCATTATTCATCCCAGCATACTTGGCACTACGTTCAACTACAATAGAGAATGCACTTCTCATCATCTCCCAGGTTTGCTCACCATACTTTTCAAGATAACGATTGAGATATCCTTGACGAGACACTACGCAGGCATGAACAATTATTGGACAACTAATAATAGTAAGTGTCAAGTCTTCCAAAAATCTATCTTGCTCTGGTTTTTGAAGCTTACCTAACCAAGCAAAGCCTTTTTTGCGAGATCGTATTTCATTACCGTGCAAGGGTTTTTCTTGAGGAATAAACCAGCGACTTTTAAACTCTGATACTAATTGTTTAATTATTTGCTCATCCTTCCTTTTGATTAAAACGCCACCCATAGCAAAGAAGGGATATTGGTCTTTGGGATCAGGCTTTGGACTTCCAGAATCATCAATGTATATAGCAAATTCATCTTCATATATTTTATCATTGGCAGAATATTTTATTCAAATAAATTAAATTTTCTCTTAGCATTACATATTTATGTTACTAAATTATAAAAAAGCAATCGCCTCTTCTCTTCTGACTCTATGTTCTTTGTGCCTCTGTGGTTCGTTAAAAAAAGCGATCGCCTGCAAAATCTCCACAGTGCGATCGCTCTTTTCTTCCTATGCGTCTTTGCGGTGAGATAAGAAAGCGATCGCCTGCAAAATCTCCATTGTGCGATCGCTCTTTTCTTCCTCTGTGTCCTCTACGCCTCTGTGGTTGGTTAAAAAGAGCGATCGCCTGCAAAATTCTGCACAGTGCGATCGCCTCTTCTCTCCTTCTTCTGTGCCCTCTGTGTCCTCTGCGGTTCGTTAAAAAAGCGATCGCCTGCAAAACTCTACCGTGTGATCGCCTCTTCTATGCCCTCTGCGGTTCGTTAAAAAAGCGATCGCCAAATCTTCACCATGCGATCGCCTCTTCTTCCTTTGTGTCTTAGTCTGTTTGTGGTTCGTTAATAAATAATTTGGTAACTGAGAAAAACCAGTTGTAAGACGCAAAAACGTAGTGATGTGATTATACAAAATACCCCACTCCACATTAGCCTCAGCCAAAGTGAAATGAGGTGCTTTTATTATTGGTAATTAAACTGACTTTAAAATTAATCCAATGACTTGCCAGCTTTACTTAGAAGCTTACCCAATCTTTGAATTGGCCCTTTAAATCCCCTTGGGGCTTCAGTTGCAACTTGTTGAGTTTGTTCACCCAGTTTCGTCAGCACCTCAGCAAAGCCAGTGCCTTTAGCGGTTTTGCGCTTCAAGAGTTGCTTAAGTTCTTTAAGTCCATTAGCAACTTCTTGGAGATTCTCGTTTTCAGATTTATGCAATAAGGTGTACCACGTATCAATTGCACCTTGCGCCGCCTCCGGTTCAATTTTAGTCAAGTCTCCTTCAAGCGTTTCTATTACTGATTCTATGTGTTCAATCTGTTCGCGGTCTTCCGCCTTACCTAGTGAAACACCTATATTGCGAAGTTGCTTACCCAACTTCTGTAACAGAGTTTTTAGTTCATTATCAGTATCAGAAGCAACATTACCTGCTTGCTCACCAATTTCAGTTAGCACTTCACCAATTTCATGACCAGTGGCCTTACCACTTTTCACCAGTTGCTTGAGTTGCTTGAGGTTATCGGCAATTTCTTTGATTTCTGGCTCTTTAGCTTTGTGTAAATAAGTATACCAATCGTCGATTAAGCTAGTAGCAGTTTCACTATCAAGAGCAGTCAAGTCTCCTTCAAGTGCAGAAAGAAGTGAATCTAAATCCAAGTTATCAGCTTTATCAGCTTTTTTAGCTGCTGGGCTTTCTTTCTTGGCAGCAGTCTCTCCTTGTTTACTATTGGATTTTTGTTGAGAACTCATGGTGTAATTTCCGTAACAAAATTAAGTAAATGTACAGATATCAGTTTATAAAGACTCTGCGGGATTTCCCTCATTCTTAGGTAAGACTTACGCACTATATAAATCTATAATTATGTATATTAATAGGAATCAAACCTTTCAGACCTTTAGTGAAAGCCCAAAAACAAGTAGTATTCACTTTTTCTGTAAGCTTTCCTACAGAGTAGCTGTTCTCAAAGCTAGGGGCTGATTGTAGCATAGGTGTAAAAGTGCTAATAAATATTTCTACCTTTAAACGAAATATAAAAAAATTATCGTCGTCTGACAGTGCTGTGTTGGGCTTGGAGTTCTTCTAGCTAACTCACCGTTTCATCGGAATTTCTATCCAGAATTCACAGCCGTTACCAGGTTCAGAAACACACTTGATATTACCGCCGTGTTTTTCCACAATAATTTGGTAACTAATAGATAAACCCAAACCAGTACCTTGTCCAGGTTGTTTGGTGGTAAAGAAAGGTTCAAAAATGCGCGATCGCATCATCTCTGAAATCCCACAACCATTGTCAGCAATCCAAATCAGAATAGTATTCCCTTCTATGACTTCTGTACGAATCCAAATTTTAGGATTGTCAATTATTTTTCCAGCTTTCTGTGAGTTTTCCAGTGCATCGATCGCATTGTTGAGAATATTCATAAACACTTGATTTATCTGAGCAGGATAGCAGACTAATGAGGGCAATTCACCATATTGCTTAACTACCTCAATAGCAAAAGAATTAGTCTGTGATTGCAGCCGATGTTGTAAAATTAGCAAAGTACTGTCGATGCCTTCATGAAGGTCAACAGGCTTCATTCCTACTTCGGCAAGTCGAGAAAAAGTTCGTAATGACAAGACTAATCGAGAGATCCGATCTGCTCCCATCTTCATTGAAGTAAGAATTTTGGGCAAGTCATCACTAATGAAATCTAAATCCAGTGCTGCTGCTTGCTTTTGAATTTCTCCTGTTGCCTTAGGATACTGTTTCTGATAGAGGCGCAGTATTTTAAATAAATTTTCCGCATGTTCAGTAACATAAGTGATGTTACCGTCAATGAAACTAATCGGGTTGTTAATTTCATGTGATACACCAGCAACTAACTGCCCTAAGCCTGCCATTTTTTCACTTTGAATTAACTGGCTCTGAGTGTGCTGTAATTCTTTAAGAGTCTGGGTGAGTTCTTCTTTTTGACGTTGAGTCTGTTCGAGTAATTCCGCTTGCTGAAGTCCTACCCCTAACTGAGTACCAATCTGCATCAGCAAATCTACCTCATCCTCTTGCCAATCACGGGGTTTGATATTTTGATAAGCTGCTAATAATCCCCAAAGTTTTTCACCCTGAAAAATCGGCACAATCATATATGCCCTAGCCTCCATTAGCTCAAGCAGGGCAATATGACAGATAGAATAATTGGCGCTGTAAATATCTTTAATGACAATACTTTTATTATTAATAAAATCTCCGCCTTGGGTTTCTTGTAAGTAATCATCTGCGTAGGCGTAGCCCGTGGTAGACATTGCAGGTACAATTTCCCTTACTGGTGTCCAAGCTTGGGCTAAAGACTCAGCAACAAATTCGCCACTCCAATCAGTCCCGAATCGATAGATTGTCACTCGATCAACTTCCAATAACCGGCGGACTTCTTCTGTACTGGTGGCAAAGATGGTGTCAATATCAAGAGACTGGCGAATTTTCTCCACCGTTGCGGCTAAGGCCTTCTCCCTTTCGGCTGCTTTCCGTTCTCGTTCGGCGGCTTTAGCTAGTTGTTGGGCTTGCACCTGCACCTGTTTCAAGGACTCAGCTTGCTGTAATGCTACCCCCAATTGAACGCCAACTTGTGCTAGCAAGTTGATGTCCTCATCTTGCCAATAACGGGGCTGGGAGTTTTGATAAGCTACTAGCAATCCCCACAGCTTTTCGCCCTGAGAAATTGGGACAAAAACTTCATTACGTGCATACTTACCCGCTTGCTTTCCTTGCACAAGAACGCCTTGTGTCAGAGGCTGCGGCTTAACCATTGGTGTCCAGCCATCAACAATGGAATCAGCGACAAATTCGCCACTCCAATCAGGATAGAAGCGATAAATTGCGACTCGTTCCACTTCTAATAGGCGACGGACTTCTTGAGTAGTGGTTTTAAAAATAGCTTCAATTTCAAGTGACTGACGAATTTTTTCTACGGTGTTCGCCAACGCCCTTTGCCTTTCAGCAGCTTTGCTGATCTCTGCTGCTTGGATCTGCATTTGTTGGATAAATTCCGCTTGCTGCAAAGCCACACCTAGTTGGGTGCCCACTTGGGTAAGCAAGTAAACTTCATCTTTTTGCCAATCACGGGTTTGGGCGTTCTGGTATACTGCTAACATGCCCCACAGCTTCTGACCGTGGTAAATGGCAATGATCACATAAGCTCTTGCTTGATATATTTCTAAGATTTTAATGTAGCAGTCGCTAAAGCCTGCACTGTAAATATCATTACAAATCCGGTAAACTTCACACTGACTGAAGCTACCACCCTCTGTATCTTGTAAGTAGGTATCAGCAACTGGGGGTTTAGCTAAATCTTTGGTGCTACATTCGCTGACGTTTTCTTTCAATTCCGGGCGCTGCAATTGCTGCTCCATGAGGGAGATCCAACCCTCTGCCACTGATTCAAACACGAATTCACCACTCCAGTCAGGA
The DNA here is from genome assembly GCF_036917615.1 of Nostoc sp. Lineage (GTDB taxonomy): Bacteria > Cyanobacteriota > Cyanobacteriia > Cyanobacteriales > Nostocaceae > Nostoc. The sequence goes on along the minus strand of NZ_JBALCZ010000031.1, from coordinate 76,354 downwards.
TTGAAGCGATAAATAGCCACGCGATCAGCATTTAGCAGCTGCCTAAGTTCTGCGGTGCTTGTGTGGAAAATGCTTTTCAAGTCTAGAAATTGACGAATTTTCTCAATGGTTATGGCTATGGTTTTCTGCCATTGAGCTGCTTTTTCTCTAGCTTTTGCTTGTGCTAGTTGTGCCGATTGTAGTTTTACTTGTTCCAGGTAATCTGCTTGCTGCAAGCCAACTGCCAGATGTTCGGCGATTAATTGCACAAACTCAATTTCTAATGCTTCCCATTCGCGAGGACTACTACACTGATGAATACACAGCAATCCCCATAAATCTTTACCTTTGATCAAGGGGGCAGCTATATTGGCACGTACTTGAAATCTTTCTAGCATCTGGAGGTGACAATCACTGACACTAGCTTGATATATATCAGCCATTGCTTTAATCCGACCTTGCTGATATAGTCCTGCAAACTCCGCAGCAAAGCAGTGGTCGCGCAGTTTGGCTGCTAGTGCCGAACCCCATTCTGCTCCCACATCTTCATAGATAAATTCCCCTTCCCATCCCAATTCGGGATAAAAACGAAACACACTAACCCGATCGGTTTTCAGAAGCTGACGTACTTCAGTGACTGTAATTTTGAAGATAGCGTCTATGTCTAGAGACTCGCGAATGCGGGCAATAACTCCAGACAAGGCTTTTTGTTGCTCATTCTGATGCAGGGAGAATGTCATATCTGAATGAGATTCTTGCTGTTCTGAATTTGGTTGTATGGGTTGAATAGTAGAGGAGTTTTCCATTCCCAGTGGGACTTAAAATATTGAAAGTCTTCTATCTTATGATTCCCGTAGCGATCGCAAAGGTAACAGTTATTTCCTTTAAATGCCAGAAAAAACAGTGTAGGGACACGATATTATCGTGTCCCTACAAAAAAACATTTTTCAACCACAAGCGAATTATCGCCGTTTGGGAGTGGCGCTGCGGGTGGTGCGTTTCTCTTCATCTCGACGGCGGCGATCGCGCCAATCTGCCAGGGTTAAATAACCAATACCACCAGTGACTACTACGAGCAGCACTACAGCAAATAAAGCCAAAATACTCAATAATGGACTTTCCACCATGCCTCTACAGTCCGTTACGTCCCCAGACTACCATTGCAATTGACCAAGTGAACACAACTAACAGTGATACCCAACCTAGTGTCAAAATCTCCATAGTTAGTTTTCAAATAATTACAAAAGGTTTCTAATATTTATCATACTGGTAAAGGGCAGGCTGAGATTTTTTTATCAATGAGATTGTAGTTTTGTGGGCGATGTCTACGACGGGCGTCGCTGCCTCAAACCAGACACCATCTTTTCTTGATACCCTAGTCCTTTACGTAATAATAAAAACTAATATAAAAAAGTAGCGCTTTTCCACTTGATGGTTTGGGAATACTAAGGTTATTGGTATATATTTCAAATCCAGCAACCCCTAGTATTATGCCGACATTTTTCAACTATCCTTTCCACTCTAACGGTTTTATTCCCCACGGACATTGTTATCTCTGGCAAACTGGATTAGTTTGGCTCCACATTATTTCTGATGCCACGATCGCTTTTGCCTATTATTCTATTCCCTTCTTGCTAATTTACTTTATTTCCAAGCGCAAAGACGTTCCTTTCAATGGAGTCTTTCTGTTATTTGGTGCTTTTATCATTGTCTGCGGTACTGGACACTTGATGGAAATTTGGACGCTTTGGCATCCAGACTATTGGATTGCAGGTGCTTTAAAAGCTTTAACTGCCATTATTTCGATATATACGGCATTTGCGTTATTCTATCTCATGCCTCAAGCTCTGACACTACCCAGCCCTGCCCAGTTAGAAGCTATCAATCGAGCGCTTTCAAGTGAAATTGTAGAGCGCAAACGCATTGAGAAAGAACTACGCCTTGCACAAGAAGTCGCTCAAAACTCCAGCCAAGCCAAGAGTGAATTTCTCGCCAATATGAGTCATGAATTACGCACACCCCTCAACGGCATCCTGGGCTTTACACAAATCCTCCAACGCACAGAATCTTTAAGTGAGAAAGGACGCAAAGGAGTTGGCATTATTTATCAATGTGGTTCCCATTTACTAACTCTAATTAATGATATTCTGGATCTCTCTAAGATAGAAGCCCGCAAACTAGAATTGCATCCTGTTGATTTCTACTTGCCTGCCTTTATAGATAGCGTGACTGAAATTTGCCGCATCCGGGCAGAACAAAAGGTGATCGCATTTCACGTCGAACTCGATCCTGATTTGCCAACGGGCATTCATGCTGATGAAAAACGCTTGCGGCAAGTACTGATTAACTTGCTTGGTAATGCGATTAAATTTACTCATCAAGGCAGTGTCACCTTCAAAGTTCAGGTCATTGGTCAAGAATCAAATGCCAATGGACAGATTAACTACAAAATCCGTTTTCAAGTAATAGATACCGGCACGGGTATAATCCCTGAACAAGCCGAGAAAATCTTCCAGCCGTTTGAGCAAGTGGGAAATCAAAAACGACAATCTGAAGGTACAGGCTTGGGATTAGCAATCAGCCAAAAAATTGTTTTGTTGATCGGTGGTCAAATTCAGGTGGAAAGTGAATTTGGCAAAGGTAGCAATTTTTGGTTTGAAGCAAAATTGCCAGAATCTAAAGACTGGGCAAAGGTTTCTAGAGTGGTTGAGCAGGGAACCATTATTGGTTATCAAGGACAAAGGCGCACCATTTTGATTGCGGATGACAGATGGGAAAATCGATCAGTAATTGTAAATTTACTAGAGCCAGTTGGGTTTACTGTTGTAGAAGCTACTCAGGGCGAGGAAGGATGGGAACAGGCTCTCGCCCACAAACCAGACTTGATTATCACTGACCTAGTGATGCCTATATTGGATGGATTTGAGTTGATAAATCGTTTGCGTGAGTCTGGGCAATTTCGAGAGACTGCGATCATCGCTTCCTCAGCGAGTGTGTTTGCAATCGACCAGCACAAGAGTATTGATGTCGGTGCAGATGTATTTCTCCCAAAACCTGTAGAAGCGGAAACGCTGCTGGAAATGCTACGACAATTTTTGCAACTAGAATGGATTTTTGACGGGAAGGTAGACGCAATCAAAAAAACCTATCCAGGTGGTTTGGAGCAACCAAATGAGATGATTTCTCCTGCCAAAGAGGTTTTACAACAGTTACTCGAACTGGTACAAGACGGGGATATTCAAAGAATTTTAGAAATAACTCAGCAACTTTCTGTAGCTGATCAGCATTTAAGCGCTTTCGCCCAGCAAATCGTCCAGCTTGCTAGTAATTTCCAACTCAAACGTTTGGAAAATTTTATTCAACAATCCCTCAATTAATTGGAGTTAAATTTAACTTTTAAATCCATCATGAGCAAAACCCCAAATAACGGTTTTATTTTGATTGTGGATGATAATCCGACAAATTTATCTGTCCTGTGTGAAGCGCTCAATAGTGAAGGTTTTCGTTTCCGTGTTGCTGTCGATGGAGAAAGTGCGATCGCCCAAGCCGAACGCAATCAACCAGAGTTGATTTTACTGGATGTACAAATGCCGGGTATTGACGGATTTGAAACTTGTTGTCGCCTCAAAGCCAATCCTGTTACCCAAAACATTCCAATTATTTTTACCACTGCCTTAGCGGATACGGAGAGCAAAACTAAGGGATTTTCCCTTGGTGCAGTAGACTATATACCCAAACCGTTTGCACAAGAGGAAGTCATTGCTAGAGTGCGCGTGCATTTACAACTCAAACAATTGACTGAATCTTTGGAACAACAAGTCAGCGATCGCACCAAGGCTTTGCAAAAAGCCCAAGTTAAGCTGGTGCAGCAAGAGAAACTATCAACACTCGGAGAGTTAATTGCTGGTATTGGACATGAAATCAACAACCCCATCAACTTTATTTCCAGCAATATTTCACCCTTGCAAGCATACATTGCAGCAGTAACCGACTTGCTCCTACTGTATGAACAAGAGTATCCAAACCCAACAGCCAAAATTACCACTGCTATTGAGGACTTGGATTTAAACTTCGTTCTCGAAGATATGGCAAAAATATTGAACTCACTCCAGCTAGGAAGTGAAAGAATTCGGAACCTTTCTAATTCACTCCGCAACTTCTGTCGCTCGGATCGGGATGCCAAAATATCTGCTGATTTACACCAAGGACTAGATAGTACGCTAATGATTTTGCAACACCGGATCAAGGCTAATGGCGATCGTCCCGGCATTCAAGTTATTAAAACTTATGGAGTATTACCAGAGGTAAACTGCTATATTGGGCAGATGAATCAAGTATTTATGAACATTCTGGCAAACGCAATTGATGCCCTTGATGAAGCTATAACGCAAGGCAAAATGAGCAATCTAATTCCTCAGATTCAAGTTGCAACAGAAATAGATTCTGAACAATTGGTTGTAATTCGGATTGCTGACAATGGGATTGGTATTCCTGAACGGCTTAAAAAACGCTTGTTTGAGCCGTTGTTTACCACAAAAACCGTTGGGAAAGGCACTGGACTTGGCTTATCGATAGCCTATGAAATAGTTGTAGATAAACACAAAGGTGTATTAGATGTGAATTCTCAACCAGGTATGGGAACCGAGTTTATCATCAAAATTCCCACATGAAAACAGCATTTAATTAATTACAAAACTGCTCTAGCATTTATCATATTGGAGACTGGGGAAGAATTTTCCTAATAGCCAACCCCTAATTTCTATATAGAATGAACGCAACTTTAGATCCTCAATTAATGGCGGAACGCCTAGAATCTCTCAAGGCTGGAATAGTTGGAGGTTTTTCCCTATTTTCTACCTTCGCGATCGCTAGTCTGTTGAATACTTTAGTACTGGCAAAGTATTTTCAGACACTCATAAGTCTGCAAAGTGATGTTAATTGGCACTTGTGGGTGAGTGGTGCAGTTGCGACTTTTACTGGTTTGCTATTTGGTGTCACCTACCGCTATATCATCCGCTCGGATAAAAATCCTCAACTCAAAGCTGGTGGTGTGCTGGCCTTTGGCTTGGTGCGGGGGTTAACTCAGATAGAACTTGGGTGGAATTATAATAGCACAATTTGGCCTTTTTTGGTGTTGGCTTTTGAAAGTGTATTGTGGTTTGGAATCGCTGCGATTGCTCTTAATATAGCTATTCAACTGCGTTGGGTTAAACCTTTTTCATCAATCTAAATTCACACGATGTCTGAAAAGTAGTCTAAACTCCAGTTCTTAACGATCGCCTGAAAATTTTCCTTTTGTGGTTTACTTCATATCTTGCCCATCTTGTCAATACGTAAGTCCTAATTTATTAGAATAATTAGGCAAAAAACCTGCCTCTCGAAGTTCACCAATACTTTCTTTTACTGCCTGAATTACGTAACCAATATCTTCATTGGTATGAGTAGTAGATAAATAACCGTCATCTCCTATTGTTCTATCCTCAATTTTGATGCTGGTGGCAGTGTCCACTCTAGGATTTGTGACAAATAAAGTAGGCATTACCAGCCTTACCAGTTATAGCAAAATCATGTTCTGCATCATAAATATTCACTTCAGTAAAACCTACCTTTTCTAAAGCAGATATAACTTCAGATTTAGAATAACCTTGTACTAACCACGTTACATCTGAACGCTGCCAAGCTCCGTTTAAAAGTTGAAATGTAGTTGTTTCACTTTTGCCTATTTTTTCTTCTGGAGCATAAGATTGTCGAATAGCCCAAGCATACTCGTCGGTTATATTACCTTGTATAGCACCGTTCCAAAGATTAGACTGATACCGTTCGTCTAAATTCATATCAAACACAAAGTGTCCCTTTGGCAGTAGTGCTGTATAAACATTGCGAAAAACGCTAATCAATTCGTCTATACTTATGACATGGTTTAAAGCAGCAGATGTCGAAATGATCGCATCGAAGGTTGATGGAAATTCAAAGAAGCGTGCATCACCTAAAATGAATTGAGCATTTGGAGCATTTTTGCGAGCATAGTCCAACATAGCCTGAGAACCATCTAGTCCGGTAACTTGATATCCTCTGATTACCAATTGTTGTGCTAACTGTCCTGTACCACAACCAATATCAAAAATATGTGATCCTTTGCTCAAATGAGGTAACAGCAGCTTTTCTAAAGGACGTAGTGCAAATTCGCTCAGTTCTTGTCCCCATCGTTCGTTATATATCCGCGCAAAAATATCATAGTCGGAATAATGAGTTGTTAAAGACATCTTTCTTTCCTCTTTATAGTTAAATGTTCCAAAATTCAGGCAAATTCTATTGATTAACTGTCACCCAACAGTGCTGAAGTAAAATTATTTTCATGTTTTGGTATATTTATCAGATTCACTACCTAAAAAGCCACCTTCTCGAAGTTCCTTAATGCTATCTTTAATAGCATTAATCATGTAATCGAGGTCTTCATCTGAGTGGGCTGTAGATAAGTAACCACCAGAACCACGCAGGATGATTCCCCTGTCAAGTAGATGATAAGGCAAGAGACTTAATCCCTGAGAAAACTCCGATATTTTCGTATAGTCAGGCCCAAATAAGGAAGCAAAATTTGTTAGCCGGAAGGGTACTTCGTCTTTTTCAAAGTAAGTATTTAAAGCTTCCACAAATTGCAATGTACGTTGATTTAACTCCTGCTGAAGACCTGCTCCCTGAGCTTTGATGTACTTCAGTACAGCTCGTGCGGCTGCAATTGCTAAGGGATGCTTACAAAAAGTACCAGCAACAAATGTTGTTTTAGCTTCTGGACAAGATGAATCTCCATAATTCCATACACCTCCGTCAATTCCATTCATATAAATAGCTTTACCTGCAATGATGCCAATCGGCATCCCACCACCGACAATTTTTCCATAGGTTGCTAAGTCAGCTTCAACGTCAAACCACGCCTGTGCGCCGCCTGGATGAATGCGAAAACCAGTAATCATTTCATCAAAAATTAACGCTATCCCTGATGCTGTTGTTAAATGCCTAAGTTGCTGAATAAAAGCTTTGGGTTGTAAGTGGAGCATATTGCTTTGTACAGGTTCAACTAAGACGCCTGCAAGTTGATTTTCATGCGCTTTTATTACCTCTAAAGACTGAGGATTTCCATAATCTAAAACCAAAACATCTTCAATAAAATTTGATGGTATTCCTGGAGCAATTGGTACTACCTGTGAATTTCCATCTACTATCTTTGCTTTTGCTAACGTTCCATCAAAATGACCGTGATAAGAACCTGAAAATAACGCAATTTTATTGCGGCCTGTTAATGTTCTGGCCAAACGTATTGCCGTCATAACTGCTTCTGTGCCGGAATTAGCAAAGGCAACTCGCTCCATCCCCGTCAAGGAAGAAATCATCTCAGCAACCTCGCCCACATACTCTGATTGTGGGCCTAATTGTATACCTTTTTCCAGTTGTTCTTCTAGAGCTTCTTTGATAAAGGGCGGATTGTGACCGAAGAGATTTACTCCCAGCCCCATCATAAAATCTACATATTGGTTCCCATCAATATCCCATATTTTAGAACCCTTAGAGCTTTTGCCAATAATGGGATAACACATTTCTTTTGTAGTCAAGTTAAACCCATTTTGTACTCGTGGATCAGCCAAAAATTGGCGATAGGTTTGTGTGAGTTTTTTTGACGTTTTTGTTCGTTCGTTATATCGCGCAATCAGCATTTCTAAATGCTGGTTTTGATGTATTTTGATGTTAGATTTAGATATCATAATGCTATTTAAATGAATCAAAACATGCTAAAACTTTAAGAGAGTTAGATTGAGAAATTTACCCTTTTTTAGCTATGTGATAATATCACTTAGTTGTGGGGGATTCAGAAAACTACTTTGAATCAGGTAAGAAAAGTAAGTATTTAGCAACTCTGCATCTATGGGTGGGCATGTAATCGATGTACTTGCAAGTTCATCAAGAGTATTTTGCAGATGAAAATCGAATTGTTTTAAAGACTCTGTTTCACTGGTATCCTCAGATTGTTGACCCTGGAAAAAAGGGATCAGAGTATATAATGGGTTATCTATAAAATCCTCTGGGTTATTCAGCATCTCTGTTTGCCACTGGTTATCTACAATTTTTTGAAGAGGGTAGCCGAAGGAGCGAATCCAGTTTAAAAGCTCAGTCAAACTACTTGGTTGAGGATTGTAGATATGAAAAACTTTACCCAGTGATTTTTTCTGATGAGCTAGAGAAACAATGGCTTGGCTAACAAAGTCTACAGGAGTCATATCTATAGTTGTTTCCATGTCTGGAACAGAGCCAAGCTGGATGAAGCCTTTAATCATTCTATACAAACGATCGCTAGGATTACAAACCCCGGTTTTGCTATGTCCTGATACTCGTCCTAATCTGTAAATACTAGTAGGAATTCCCCTCTCACGTGCAGCTATAATTAATTGTTCTGCGACCCATTTAGTTTGAGCATAGCCACCATAAGGTACTCCTTCTTTTCCAGGATTGTCTGAAGACAAAACACTAAGGGTGGAAATATAATGCACTGGTTTAAGTTTGTTTTGACTAGCTAACCACAAAACTTCTTGAGTTCCTAAAACATTCGCTGCTTTCAGAACAGAGTAAGGATAAATCAAATTAATTGTTGCACCATTGTGATAGATCAAATCAATTTGGCTGGCGATTAATTGAAACTGCTGATCAGAAAGTCCTAGAAGCGGCTGAGATAAATCTCCTACTACTGGAATGATCCGATCGCTAAAAGATTCATTCCAAAGCAAATAGGATTCAAGGTGCTTTTGCAGTCTTTGTTTACCCGACTCAGCATCCGTTGAACGCACCAAGCAATAAATATCCGCTTGAGTCTGTCGCAAAAGTTCATCAAGTAAAAAAGCTCCGACAAAGCCTGTTGCGCCAGTTAAGAAAATTTTAGTTGGCTCAGTTACATAATTTAACAAGGTGCGTAGGCGTAGCCCGTCGTAGACATCGCAGGAGATTTTAGGGTCTAAAGCAGTATCAGCAATCAGTGTTTCCAAAATTTCGCTGGTACTTGTCGTGTCAATTTTGGCTTTGAAAGACTGACAGTGGGTAATGAGCGATCGCAATGCTTCTACAAAACTCTTAGCGATCGCCTCAATTGTTTCACGGCTATGCACACCTTGGCTGTAAGTCCAATCTAGTTGTAGTTTCTTACCAACAACAATTCCATTGATATCTAGTAAATAACTGCGCTTTCCCCGTAAGCTGCGGGAAGTCCCTTTTGTTTGTAAGGCTGTAGCAAATAGTGGTGATTCCGCAAGCACTTGGTCAGATTGACCCAAATAGTTGAATCTCATCTCTGCTGACGGCCGAGTTTGCAGTTGTTCAATAATTTTCGTGTCTTTGCAGAGATAGCGGAGGACACCATAACCAAGACCCCGATTTGGTATGGTTTGCAGTTGTTGTTTGACCGCCTGCAAAGCTTCACCAGGATTATCGCTTGCTTTTAAGTGCAACAACACTGGGAATATGGTAGTAAACCAACCTACAGTGCGTGAAAGGTCTACATCATCGGAAATTTCTTCTCTTCCATGACCTTCTAAATCAACTAGTAAAAAACTAGAGCCTGTCCACTGTTTATATGCTTGTACAAGTGCTGTCAGCAAGACATCGTTAATTTGGGTTTGATAAGCTGCGGGTACATCCTGTAACAGTGCTTGAGTTTCTTCCACACTCAAGGCTACAGATACAGTAGTAGCTCCAGCGACTGTGTTATTATTTACGCCTTCAGCAAAGTCTACTGGTATTGGTGAGATTTGGCGACGGGATTCAGCCAACCAGTATTCTAATTCTGAGTGTAATTGGGTAGAAAATGCATACTCTTGCAATTTTTGCGCCCACTGTCGGAATGAGGTAGTTTTAGATGGTAACTGAATTGCCTCCTTCCGCTTGAGATGTTCATAAGCTGTTTGTAAATCTTCTAACAAAATTCGCCAGGAAACGCCATCAACAACTAAATGGTGAATAATTAGTAGCAGGCGCATCGATTTGTTAGCACCCAAATCAAATAGGGTTATTTTTACAAGTTGTCCTTGCAAAATATTTAGACTAGATTGTAGTTCACTAACGACTGCATCGAAAGCAGACTCTTGCTTGTCTGGTGAAAACGATGATAAATCGACATGACTAAAAGGTATCTCAAGACAAGAATCAGCGTTAAACTGCTCCCAAGCAAATTCCTGACAAACAAATCGCATCCTCAGAGCATCATGATGTTTGAGTAATTGCTCTATAGCTTGCTCCAATAGAACTGGGTCGAGAGCTTGCCGAACTTCTAACAAAATTTCTTGGTTCCAATGGTGTAGTTCCGGCTGATTTTGTTCAAAAAACCATTCCTGAATCGGAGTCAGAGGAGTTTCACCAGTAACTAATCCTTGCTCTGCTTGAATGACTATGTTTGTCTGAGCTACTGCTGCTAAGTTGGCAATAGTCTGGTGTTCAAATATTTGTTTGGGTGTCAGATGTAAACCTACCTGCTTGGCTTTAGCAATAACCTGCATACTGAGGATAGAATCGCCTCCTAATTCAAAAAAGTTATCGTAGATTCCTACTTGCTGTAGTCCCAGAATTTGACTCCAGAGTTGAGCCAGCTTTTTTTCTACGCTTGTACGAGGTGCCACAACATTTCCTTCCCATTCCAGCCTACTGATATCAGGTGCTGGCAATGCTTGACGGTCAACTTTGCCATTAGCAGTTAACGGCAAAGCTTTCAGCCGCACAAAGACTGAAGGTATCATGTACTCAGGCAGTTTTGCCTGGAGAAATTCGCGTAGTTGAGTTGTATTAAGAGCTATTTCTGACTGGAGTACAACATAAGCCACCAAACGCTTATTGCCCGATTGATCTTCCCGTGCCAAAACTACAGTTTTATCAACTGTGGGATGTTGACCTAATAAGGTTTCAATTTCTCCTAGCTCGATACGGAAACCGCGAACTTTTACTTGATGATCAATCCGTCCAATAAACTCAAGATTTCCGTCTGGTTGATAGCGACCAAGGTCGCCAGTTTTGTAAAGTCGTTCCGAATTTGAGTATTGGTCTTCTTTGACTCCCCTGCTCGTTTGAAAGGGATTAGAAATAAACTTTTCTGTTGTCAGTTCGGGATGATTGAGATAGCCCCTAGCCAACCCTGCACCACCAATGTATATCTCACCAGTTACGCCAACTGGTACTGGTTGGAAATGAGAATCTAACAGATATATTTGTGTATTGGAAAGGGGGCGACCAATAGGAACTGTTTGTGAATTTTGACCTGTTTCATGAAGCTGGATTTGATAAGTTAACACCCCTACTGTGGCTTCTGTCGGCCCATAGTGATTGAAAATCAAACATTCTGTTGCTAATTGCTGCAACTGCGAAATCAATTTCCAACTACAAGCTTCGCCACCAAGAATCAATCGCTGGCGAGGTAAGATATCTTTCGGGTGAGAAGATGTCAATAAAGCAGCAAGATGAGAAGGAACAATTTTTAGACAGTCTATGGGATAACGACGAAAATAATCTGCAAGGGCATCAGGGTCAGAAGCCCGTTGTTGTGAGATGATGTGGAGACACGCACCTGTACACAAAGAAGGAAAAATCGTTGTGTTTCCCAAATCTGCGGCAAAAGTGGAAACGTTAGCAAAGCTGCGACAGACTTCAAGGTTTAGTTTCTGTGTGATCGCATTTACATAGTTAAACAGTTGTTGATGCTCAATAGCAACTCCCTTGGGCTTACCTGTAGAACCAGAAGTGAACAGCACATAAGCTAAGTTTTCAGGCTTCACATCGCTGGTAATATTTTCGTCGCTCTCCGTTGCGATCGCTGACCACTCAGTATCTAATAATACTACCCGTGCTTTATGTTCAGGAAGCATATCAACCAATGACTGTTGAGTTAATACTATCCCTACTTGGGCATCCTCTAGCCTGAAAGCTAAACCCTCTGGTGGTAAAGCTGGATCTAGGGGTAGGTACGCACCACCAGCTTTCAGAATGCCGAGAAGTCCTACTATCAGTTGGGGCGATCGCTCTACAAACAATCCTACCAAGATTTCTGGGCCTACCCCCAATCGTCTCAGATAATGAGCAAGTTTGTTGGCTTTGGCGTTGAGTTCGCCATAGGTGATTTGTTGGTCTTCAAAGACAACAGCAACATCATTTTGTATAGTATCTGCTTGGGTTTCAAACAAATGGTAAATTAACTGATCTTGCGGATAATTGATGTGGGTTTGATTGAATTCAATTAGAAGTTGCTGACGTTGGCGCTCGTTAAGGATTTCTAGCTTTGCGATCGCCGCTTCTGGATAATGAATAACACTCTCTAACAACCTATGGAATTGGTTTGCTAAACGCTCTATATCTTCTTGAAAAAATGAGTTAGAGTTGTAGTGAAATTCGGTAATTATAGAATTATCTTGACGAACACCCGAAAGTTTAATCTGGAACGGTTCAAAACATATATACTGCTTTTGAATAGAAAATGATAAATCATTAGTGAAATAATTGATAGGTTGTTCTTCAAAATCGAAACACAGTGAGTAGAATAATGATTTTTCATCATTTATTTTTGACTCAATAATGTCCTCATAGCGAAAAAACTCTTGCCATTTCAAGGCATTACGCGATGATTCTGTAGTCTGTTTTAAGGTTTCACAGAATTGATCATCTTCATGTAAATAACAATACACGGGTAAGTATTTTGCAAAAAGCCCTAGTGTTTCCTCTAACTCTGCATAATTCCTACCATCACTGCCCATGCCAATCATAACCTCTGACTGTCCAGTGAGCCGCCAAAGCAAAATCTGCCAGCAAGTCAGAAGGACTACGGAAGTAGTAGTATCATACTGCTGTGCCAAAGCTTCTATTTTCTCTACCAAAGCAGGGAAAATTGTTAAAGTGAAAATTTGAGGATTGAATTCCGATTTTTTTGATAAGCATTTTTCAAAGGGGAGTTTGAAATTACCAAGGGCAGAATAGTCTTGTTTTAGCCAATATTCTTTCCCGATATTTCTATCTTCTTCTCTTGCAAAGATATCATTTTGCCATTCAGTAAAATCGACATACTGAAAGGGTTCATCAGAAATTTCTTGATTATGCAAGCAAGCTGAATAAGAACGACTAATTTCGCGCAATAGATTCTTAATAGTTACTGCATCTGCAATCATAGCTGGTAAGCAAAGAAGCAAAATATAGGAATATTCTGAAAGAAAAACTAGGGAGATATGTAAGAGTGAACTATGCTCAAAATCGAAATCTAAGTGATTTAACTCATGATAAATTTCCTCAACTTTTATTTTCTGGCTCTGTGGATTTAACCCCTTGACATCATAAAAATCAACGATTGGTATGGCGTTATTATTAATAAATTGAAGAGGGATTGTCATCCCTGGCAATGCATGAAATGTAGTACGTAGGATCTCATGTCTGCTGATAACATATTGTAAGGCAGACTCTAAGACTTTTATATCAAGATTTCCTTTAATTAAAGTAACAAACTGGGTGCGATAAGGCTGTTGTCCATCAGTTTGTTGCGACCATACACGCTTTTGCTGAAGTGAAAGCCGAAAACCTTCTACAGTTAGCTCTTGCATATTCCTAGCTCCATTCTACTTTTATAAGGCTGGCTTGTAATCCACTGATTTTTCCCTATATGGTGCTGCAATTTTTTGATTCTAAATATTGAATCAATTGTCTTGATGATTTGCTTGTACACGGGAAATATTACTAGAAGTTCTCCGCCTACCACTTTGTAGCTTCTGATGCAGAGACGTTTTCAATTCTGTTTCGGTGATGTTCTGTTGTTGCTTGTCTACTTCCATTAATATCTGTTTTATATTGTTCATTTTAGTATCAGGCTGTTCAGTAACCGTGCGTAACAGTAATTCAAAAAGTTGTGTCATCCGAGCAATGATAGTGGCATTAAACAAATCTGTTCTATACTCAAAGGAACCTCTAATTTCCTCATGAGTTTCTGTCAAATCGACCTTTAAATCATGTCTGGCTGTCCTGTTGTCAATCTGCAGAGGAAATATTTTTAGGTTGGGGAGTTCCAAAGTTTGTACAGTGACATTTTGCAGAACGAACCATACCTGGAACAGTGGATTATAACTTAGGTTTCGCTCTAACTGTAACGACTCCACTAGCTTCTCAAATGGAAGATCTTGATGTGCATATGCTTCCAAAGCTATTTCTCGTACCCGTCCCAGTAACTCTCGAAAACTCGGATTACCAGATAGATTTGTACGCATCACAAGAGTATTGACAAAAAAGCCAATTAGTCTTTCGGTTTCGGCTCGATTACGATTAGCTATTGGTGAGCCTACTAAGATATCATCCTGTCCAGTGTAATAGTAGAGCAATAAGTTGAATGCTGCTAATAGTGTTATGTATAGAGTAACCCCCTCCTGACGACTCAGAAAATTAAGGGCTTTAGTTAAATTCTGAGATATAGTCAGAGTTTGCAGCGCACCCCGTGAACTTTGGACTTGTGGCCTAGGACGGTCTAATGGCAATTGCAACACAGTTGGAGCGCCCTCAAGCTGACGCTTCCAGTAAGAAAGCTGAGTCTTTAATTTTTCCCCTTGTAGCCACTGTCTTTGCCATACAGCGAAGTCTGCATACTGAATTTGTAGATCGGGAAGTGGCGATAGCTCACCTCTAAAGAAAGCTTTATATAAGTCTACAAATTCTTGAATGAGTACCCCCAATGACCAAGCATCTGAGACAATGTGGTGCATTGTAAATATCACAATATGTTCTACTTTACTTAGCTGCAGTAAAGTGGTTCGCAGTAATGGAACTTGGTTCAAATTGAAGGGTTGCTGTATTTCTTGCATAACTAACTTGCGGACTTCAGCCTCTCGCTCAACCTCAGGTAACTCTTGCAAATTGATGATAGGCAAGGTCAAACTTAAGGTGGGAGTAATTAGCTGGACAAGTTGTCCCTCGACTGTTGCGAAACTAGTTCGTAAAACTTCGTGACGCCGCACGATTTCATTAAGGGTTTGCAAGAGTGCAGCTATGTTGAGCAAACCTGTGATACGTAAAGCAATGGGTATGTGATAGGCAGAGTTACCAGGCTGCAGTTGGTCTACAAACCACAGCCTTTGTTGGGCAAAGGACATGGGAAAACAGTTGGACTTTCGACTTTGGAACTTGATTTGTTTTTGTGAGAAGACATCACCCTTTTTTTTGTTAAGCCTTTGCAGAAAAAGCTCGCGTTTCTTTGGGGAAAGATTGGCAATCTGCTGAGAA
This sequence comes from Nostoc sp., assembly GCF_036917615.1. Classification (GTDB taxonomy): domain Bacteria; phylum Cyanobacteriota; class Cyanobacteriia; order Cyanobacteriales; family Nostocaceae; genus Nostoc. The sequence goes on along the minus strand of NZ_JBALCZ010000031.1, from coordinate 61,108 downwards.
AGGTCACTCATTTTCATCTCCTGGCTCAATCAATTGCTCTTCCAAGAGAAGTATTGTTTGTGCTTCCTCCTCCGAGAGTTTCTCGATTTCTGCTAGCATCTGAGTCTGCTGTTCTTGATCTGTCTGCTCAGCCAGTATTTGTGCAATAACCTCAGCCAGTTTAGCCACAGTGGGTTCGTCGAAGAAGCTTTTATAAGGCAGTTCTATCTTGAAAGTTTTGCGCAGCCGAGAAAGGAGAATTGTGACAAGTAAAGAATCTCCTCCTAACTCAAAAAAGTTATCGTAAATGCCCACTTGTTCAATACCAAATGTTTCTTGCCAGATGTCAACCAGAGTCCATTCAATCTCGTTATGTGGAGCAACATAAGCATTTTTCAGGTTAGGGCGCTTGTGAGTTGGTTTGGCTCGACTAACCCTACTAAATTGTTCTTCTAAGGAATCGAGAGTATCTTTCAGGTTGATCAAATTCTGATTAATTAGGTGATTAAAATCACTACTCGATACAACTACCTGAGGCATTGTGCTACAAACCAGAATACGTCTAAAAGCCTCCATGCCTTCTTCAAGGGTTAATGCTGCTTCTTCTAGTGTTAATTCTGACACACGCGTTAAGTTTGTTTTAGCTATCCATTCTGGAGTGTTCCATCTATTCCAGTTCATGGAGCTAATGAACCTGTCATACTTAGAGGCACTATAGTATGCAAATGCGTCAAGAAAGGCACATTCAGCGGTATATTCTACTTCCCCCATTCCACCTATAACTGAAGCTTGTGATGAAGTCAGTACAAAAAAATCCAGATCAGCATCTTTGAAAAGATCGTGGAGTATTAATGTTCCCATGACTTTGGGTGCAAGAATAACTCGTCCCGTTTCAAACGTTTTTTGTGCAATTAATTCTTGTTTACTTTCTGTGGCATTATGGATCACTCCATGAATTTTACCAAATCGATTGTTTGCTTGAGTGATTGTTGCCTTCATATGTTCTCGATTGGTAACATCGGCGTTGATCACTAGAACCTCTGCTCCCAAGGTCTCAAGTTCTTGCAATTTCCGGATTTTATGACTTATGCTATCGTGCTCGTCATGATCTAATAGCCATTGTGACCACTCATCTCGGTTAGGAAAAACCGAACGCCCTATCAGTATTAGCTTTGCATGTACAGTCTTTGCCAAATATTCTGCATTCAGCAGACCAACGCCTCCCAATCCGCCTGTGATTAGATAAACTCCTTCTTCCCTTAACCGAGGTTTTCCTTCGACGGCTTCATCCAATCGGACGGGTTCAAAAGTCTGCACCCAGCGATGATTTCCACGGTAGGCTACAACCCGATCTAATAGCTCGGTAGTGAGTTCCGCCAGCAGCTGATCTATAAGTTTCTTTTCTTGCCAACTTTCTGTTTCGGGAATAACAACATCAATGCTACGGCAGATTATGTTCGGGTACTCTTGGGAAATGACCTTACAAGGTCCAAGAGCTATTGCCTTTTCTGGGCACACCAGATCTGAAGTTATCACTTCCTGGATATTGTTTGACACAATCCCAATTTGAAGGGAATCCGTCAGATTTTCTTTTCCGAGTGCTTGTGCTAGAAAGACCAGGCTGTAAAAGCACAGAACTTCAGACTGCTCAAGAGACTCGATTGATAATTCTGTATCACCCTTCGGAGTGACACTCCATAAATGAACAATCGTTTTTGGGGTTAAGTCGAGTGCGCGAAGTTCTTCGAGCAGGGCATAATAATCTTCTTGTTCTCCAGGATTGATGGTATATACGCGTTTAAGAAATTTGCTTTCATTGGTAAATTGATCTCCGACCCTTACTGTAACAACATCCTGACCCTCAAGTTCAAGTTGCTTCACCATTTTCAAACCCAAACCGCACTCATCGACAAACACTAACCAGCATCCGGACTGAACCCCCTGAACCTTAGATTTAAAAGGTTGTGGCGGCATCAAGCGTTTCCAGGATGGGATGTAAAACCAGTCGGCAATGTCCGGCTTTTTGTCTAATAAGACTTGACTGATCTTGTCAGCATCTTTTTGCTCAACTAACACTGTAAATGCTGAAGGTGTTGATAACGCTGCTGACGAAGAAGCCTGAGCAACTAAAACATATTCCCCCAAATCATCAGTTTCCGGGAAAGCCACTACTTTATCAAACCCATGAACATTGAGTGCTTTATGCCACTGCTCTTTTGATAAATACGGGTTACCTCGACTACGTTCTTCATCCTCTAGCGGATTCATAAGCAGACCAACACCGATGTCTACCGTTGGCTCAGGTTGAGTTACCTCCCAAAGCAAGAAAATACCTTCAGGAGCCAATAAAGAGCGAACATGCTCCAGGGTTTCTTCCATCTTCCGGGTTACGTGCAGCACATTTACGGCTACCACCACATCAAAGCTATGGCTAGAGTACCCTTGATCTTCAGGAGGCTGCTCAATGTCTAGCAAACGATACTCGACAAATGGATATGCACCAAACTTCTGTTGGGCTTGGTTCAGGAAGAAACTGCCCAAGTCGGTAAAGGTATATTTTGTTTGTTTCAGCGGTAACAAAGGTAGTAATTCGGTCGTGGCGATACCAGTTCCAGCCCCGATTTCCAAAATTCTTAGGTTTACTTGCGGTGGCAATGATTTCACCACCTGTTCAATGCCAGCCCGCATGATCGCTTTAAAGTAAGCATACAAAGGCAATTCCGGAGATGGACTTTCTCCGGTATGTCTTGACAGACCAACGTATAATGACAGTGGTTCTTTTTCACCAGTAAGTACGGCTGCTAGATTTTCGCCAATGTACTGAGTTTCATCTACTACGTGGGGTATGTCTGCCCATCTGACTCTGACATCTTGTATAAGAGCACTAAGAGAGTTGATTGAAAGTGGCACAAGGTTTGTAAAGGTTTTTTCATGTTGCTGTAACAGGTTGTGCTCTACCAGTACTTCCAGCCATCGATATAATAATTGTCGATAGCGAGGAATAATTGGAAGTTGCTCAAACAACTCCTCAACAGAATATTTGTTGGAGGGATTGTTAAAAGCACCTAAATGCCTTAGTGCAAGACTCATGTAAGCAGTGAGTAAACTATCTAACGACTGTTTCTTCGCTAAATAAGTTGGGCTATGCAGTTCTGAGATTCGGGTACGGTCTTGTATCTGACAAGCCTCCACAAGAGATTTCCAAAGCTCTGATGCTGTTGATTTTTGCTTGACCTGTCTTTCTAAAAGTGCCTGTTTTTGGGGTTCAATCCAGTAACGCTGACGCTCAAAAGGATAAGTAGGTAAAGGTATGCGATGACGCTTTTCATCTACGTAAAAACCAGACCAATCAATTTGAACCCCTAATAACCAAAGCCTACCCAAGGTGTTGAGTAAAAATGCTACATCTGATTGTTGCTCTTGAGGATGCCGTATAGAGGTTAGTGCTATCAGTTCATCTACTTGATGTTGTTTGGCCAAACTACTTAGTGTCCTTCCTGGACCTACCTCCAGCAAGATTCGCTCTGGCTGTTTGAGCAATTCAGTTACCCCTTCACTGAAACGCACTGGTTGCCTCAAATGCCTCGCCCAATAGTTGGGATCTGTTGCTTGCGTTACAGCAATCCAAGTTCCACTAACGTTGGAAACAAAGGGAATTTTAGGGGGATTGAGTTTGACTTTTTCTAAGAACTGGGTGAATGGCTTGATAATTGGCTCCATCATCTGGGAATGAAAGGCATGGGAAGTATGCAGCCTCCGACATCCAATTTCTTTATCTAGTAGCTTCTGTTCTAATTCTTCTACCGCTTCTGTCGTACCCGAAACCACGCAAGTTAAAGGGCCATTGCTTCCTGCCAGAGATAATTCTTTATTCAGCAGAGGTTGCACTTGTTGTTCAGACATTTGAACGGAGAGCATCGCGCCTTTTGACAGTTGCTGCATCAGTTTTCCTCTGATTGCTACTAGCGCTAAGGCGTCTTCCAAAGAGAAAACCCCAGCCAGACACGCGGCCACATATTCCCCAATGCTATGACCAATCATTGCTTCTGGATGCACGCCCCAAGTCATCCACAGCTTGGAAAGGGCGTACTCAATTACAAACAGTGCTGGCTGAGTAATAGCAGTTTGTAGCAACTGCTGTGCGGCTTTTTGGGCTGTTTCTTCACTGGGATAGAGTACAGTCCGCAGATCCAGCCCCAGGTGAGGTTTGAGCAGTTCACAGCAGTCATCCACTTGCTCTCTGAAGGTAAGCTCACTTTCATATAATTCCTGTCCCATATTTACATACTGTGCACCCTGTCCCGAAAACATAAACACCACAGGACGATTACAGGGTTCTTGGGAATGGCTAAATACTCGTTGTTGATCTAGAGAATGCAGTGACTTCACCGCATCTTCCAGGTCTTGGCAGACCACCATTCGGCGGTGCTCAAACGACCGACGACCCACTTGTAAGGTATAAGCGATATCAGCCAAGTGCAAATCTGAATGTTGCTGCATATGAGCAACCAGATTAGCTGTGGTAGTTTCTAGGGCTGTAATGGTTTTAGCTGAGAGCAACAACAATTGGTAGGGACCAGAGGGGTTAGAAGGTTCAATCGTTGGGGCTTCTTCGAGAATTACATGGGCATTGGTTCCCCCAAAACCAAAGGAACTGACGCCGGCTCGCCGAGGTGTACCGTTGGTTTTCCACTCAGACAGTTTGGTATTAACGTAAAAAGGACTGTTGGCAAAATCTATTTGGGAATTGGGTTCTTCAAAGTGCAAACTGGGTGGAATTTGTTTGTGTTTGAGGGCTAGAACTGTTTTGATTAGACCAGCAACACCAGCGGCTGGTCCTAAATGTCCAATATTGGTTTTGACTGAACCGATGGCACAGAAGTTCTTTTTCTGAGTTTTAGCGCTAAAGACTTGTGTCAGCGCTGTGATTTCAATGGGATCTCCCAATGGTGTTCCGGTTCCATGTGCTTCAATATAAGCGATCGTTTCGGGTTCCACCTCGGCCATAGTCTGCGCTGCTCTGATAACCTTTGCTTGACCATTTATGCTAGGAGCAGAGTAGCTAACTTTGGAAGACCCGTCGTTATTAATAGCCGAACCTTTAATAATCGCATGGATATAGTCTCCATCTGCTATGGCCTCTTCTAAACGTTTCAACACCACAAGACCCAGACCTTTACCTTTAACAGTTCCTTGAGCCTTAGCATCAAATGCACGACAATGACCGTCAGGAGAGTAAATTCCTCCCTCCTGATAAAAATAGCCCGCTTGTTTTGAGATGGAAACGCCACCCGCTAAAGCAATATCACATTCACCACTCAGCAAACTTTGGCAAGCCAAGTGAATGGTAACCAATGAAGTTGAGCAAGTAGTTTGCACTGTATAACTTGGCCCTTCCAAGTTTAATTTGTAAGATACACGAGTGGTGAGAAAATCTGGATCGTTTGAAATTGAAATTTGTAACCCACCTACAGAGGCTACAACATCAGGATTTGAATAAATATTCGATATGTAAGTATTGATGCTAGCACCAGCAAAAATACCAATCTGATTTCTGCAAACTTCTGAACTATAGCCAGCACTCTCAAGGGCTTCCCATGCATACTCTAATAGAAAGCGTTGTTGAGGGTCTATTACTTCAGCTTCTCTGGGACTAAAGCCAAAAAAAGATGCATCAAACAACTCTATGTCTTCAACAACTCCATTTGCATTAACATAATTTGGGTCATGAAATATTGTAGGTTCTATACCTAATTTTTCTAGTTCACGCTCACTAAAAAAAGAAATTGACTCTACTCCATCTTGGATATTTTTCCAAAACTCATCAATATTTTTAGCTCCTGAGAAAAGACCAGTCATGCCAATAATGGCTATTTCTAAACCATTATTTTGATTATTTGAATTGTTCAACTTATTCATAAAAACTCCGTGCTATTATTTTAGTTAAAGAGAGTCCACACATCACGATCGCTAAAGTCAAACCAGTTGCTCATCAGTCATTTAACCCTGTATATTTGAGCTACGAAGAAAGCATATGTGATTTGTATGCCACTCTACAAAAAAGATATTCCTCTATTTTCGACCCTTTTTTGCGGTGACTTGTACTTAGCAAGGTTTTTCATAAAAACTTGATTTATTTATACTCTTATAGATTTTTTCTTTGCTGCAATCGCTGTTTGAGTCGTGATTTACCTGCTGCTAATCTTTCCACTTCTTCCTGGAAATTATCTATTTCTTCGGTGCTAGTTTTACTTAAAAATTTAGACAAGGAACTAATAGTCGGATACCTGAACATATCAACTAAGGATAGTGGCGTTGTCACTATTTCACGCAGTTTGCTATAAACCTGAAGCATCAGCAATGAGTGTCCACCTAGCTCAAAAAAGTTATCTTCAATACCTACCTTCTCAAGATTCAATGCTTTATGCCAAAGGTTAGCAATCACTCGTTCTAATTCATTGCGTGGTATAACGTAAGCAGTGGCTAATTCAGGACGAAGATTATCTGGTTGAGGCAGTGCCTTTCTATCTACCTTGCCGCTAGGCCCTATTGGTAAAGCTTCCAAAAATATAAAGGCAGAAGGCAACATATATTCAGGTAACTTCTCTTTCAAAAAGCTACGCAATTCACTAATATTAAGAGCGACTTGAGTCTTTGCAACCACATAGGCTAATAATAACTGTGTATCCAAATCTTCCTGTTTTTGAGCTACAATTATATTTTCTCGTACTGCTGGATGCTGATTTAGTAAAGCCCAAACTTCCCCTATTTCCACACGGAAACCGCGAATTTTTACTTGGTGATCAATACGTCCTATAAATTCAATATTACCATCCGGTAGCCATCTTCCTAAATCCCCAGTTTTGTAAATTAAATCTTGACGCTTTTCTGGTAAAGTATTTTTATTATTAGTAAATGGGTTAGGAACAAAGCTGAGATTAGTTTTTTCTGGATTTTTCCAGTAGCCTGCACCCACACCAATTCCTGAAACACAAATTTCTCCGGGAACACCAATTGGTACTAAATTCATTTTTTGGTCAAGAATATAAATATTTAAATTTGCTAATGGCTTGCCAATAGTAACTGTACGTTGGTTTTCTGGTAAAGGCTGATCAATAATAAATTGAGTGATATCATCAGCAGCTTCGGTTGGACCATAAGCATCAGCTACTTTAATTTTGGGATATAACTGTAGCCACTGATTGACTCGTTTGACTGAGACTGGTTCTCCAACAACCATCATCCATTTTAAGTCAGGTAATAATCTCTTGTGAGGCGGTAGTTGAGAAATATAATCTATTAATTCCCCAAATACTGCTGGTACTAATTCAACAACTGTAATTGCTTTTTCTTTAAGAACTTTAAATAATTTTGCAGGCACAGCGCCATCTTCAATATCTACTATGACAGTTTTACCCCCAATTAAAAGTGGAGCTAAAAATTGCCAAACAGAAATATCTGTTGAAGAAGGAGCATTTTGCAGAAAACAAAAATCTTCAGTTAATTCTAACTCGTCATATTGAGCATAAATATGATTAATTGCCCCATCATGTCGCACAATTGCACCCTTGGGTAATCCAGTCGAGCCTGAGGTGTAGAGCATATATGCTGGATCTTTTCCGAGACTACTTTGTGCTAAATTTTCTGGATAGTATTTCTCAAAATCAAGAGGATCATATATATTAACTTGGGTTATTGCAGATAAATGTCCGTGATTGGATTTTGTATCTAAACAAATTAAATTTTTTAAGCTCTGACTATTCTCTAATAGCTCTATTAAGATATTTAGGCAGGAATAATCTGTTAAGATAATGCTCACTTCCGCATTAGATACCATGTATTTAATTCGGTCTTGAGGATAATTAATATCAATAGGTATGTAGGCTCCACCAGCCTTAAATATCGCCAGGATACCTATAATAAAATTGAGATCACGGTCTTTAAGAATTCCTACGAAGTCTCCGACTTTAACTCCTATGTGCTGTAAAAATTTAGCAAGTCGATTTGCTTTGTCATTTAGCTCTTGATATGTTAGATAGTTACTTCTATAAACAGCAGAAATTTCATTTGGTGTTTGCTCTACCCGCTTTTGAAATAATGTGTGAATTGCTTCATTTATGGGGTAGTCTCCAACTTTTTTATTAAACTCTATCAATAACTTTTGCTTGTCATCTGTGTCTAATAAAGAAATATTCGATACCTTGATATCTTTAATAACACATTTAACTAAATTCAAATAACACTTAAAAACTGATTTGATGGTTTCTTCTTGAAATAAATCCTCATTGTAATTGATTTTTACTGCAATCAAGTTGTTTTGATGGATAAAAGCAAAAGTTAAATCATGTCTGATGTCTTGTAGAGACTGTTTGTGAATATTTTCTAATAAAACTACTATGTCAAAAATTGGGCAACGATTTTGATAGTCTGGTAGTTCTAACAGATTAATTAATTCATTAAAAGGATATTTTTGGTAGACGTATGCATTTAATAATGTATCTTTAACATCTATAAGAAAGTCTTTAAATTTTATGTCATTGTTGATCCGAAAACGCAAGGGAATAATCGAATTACTGAAATCTTCGTTAGGAAACTTTTGATAAGTAGGAGAACCAATAATTATATCATTTTTATTAGTATATTTTTGGATTAAGATTCCTATAGTTGATATTAGGAATAAATATATTGATAGTTCAGACTTTTGCGCCAAGTTGATAATAAACTCAGATAAATATATTGGTATTTCAAAAGTCAGTGTTTTATTCCTGCCTTTATAGATAGCAGGTCTGACGTAATCTGTCATAAAATTTGTTTCTGGAATTCCTCCGGATAATTGATTTAACCAGTAAATCTTTTGATAAAATAATTCCTCAGGAGTAGGGGTCACAATATTTTTAGTTGATATCATCATGCTTACTTTCTAAAATTTGCTTGTAGAGATAGTAATAATTGTCAGTCAAATTTTTATGCTAGGTAGTCTTCAAAAGCTTGTTTGATGATTAAACAACCTTGTTCCAAGGTAGGAATCTCGATTGTCAATGGTGGCAATATTTTAATGACAGTATCATTTCTGCCGACTCGCTCAACTATTAATCCCAGATCAAAACAACGTGAAGTTATCTTTTGAGCAAAATTACTACCACCAAAGTTAGCGATATCAATACCCCAAATTAAGCCGATGCCACGTATTTCTATTTTGTCATTGATTGACGCAATTTGCTCATGCAAAAATTGATGTAAGAAAGATTCTTTATCTTTAACATCCTGTTCAAGACGAGAAATTTCTCTATATTTTAAAGCAGCTGTACCGCCAACAAATGCTAGTTGATTGCCTCTAAATGTTCCCGTATGTTCTCCTGGTTCCCAAATATCAAGCTCTGGTTTAATTAATAAGATTGACATCGGAAATCCGTATCCACTAATTGATTTTGAAAGTACCACCATATCAGGAACAATATTTGCTCTTTCAAAAGAAAAGAATGGCCCAGTGCGACCACAGCCTACTTGAATATCATCACAAATTAATAAAATTTTATGCCTATTACACAGTTCGCTGAGTCTTTGCATCCACTCAAGCGGCGCTACAATTACACCGCCTTCTGCTTGTACTGTTTCAAATATGATAGCTGCTGGTTTTTCAATTCCAGAATTAACATCAGTGATTACTGAATCTATGTATTCTATTGTGTCAAAACTTTCCATAAATCCATAGGGATATGGCATAAATGTTACATTATTTGATGTACCTAATAAGCCTGATTTAACTTTAGTATTGCCACTAATAGACAAGCTGCCTAGTGTCATTCCATGATAAGCTCCCATAAAGGAGAATATTCCTGATTTTTTTGTGATTTTTTTGGCTAATTTTAAGGCAGCTTCTACAGCATTGGTGCCAGTTGGCCCACAAAACTGAATTCGATAATCTAAGTTTTTAGGCTCTAGTACTACCTCAGAAAACTTTGATAAAAACTTTTCTTTAGCTGAGGTATGTAAATCTAAACCATGTGTGATAGCATCAGCGTTTAAATAAGTAATTACTTCTTGTTTTATATAGTCATTATTATGTCCATAATTTAAAGCACCTGCACCAGCTAAAAAATCAATATACTCTTCCCCTGATTCTGAGTAAATGATAGAACCTTTAGCTCTATGAAACAGAGCAGGAAAATTTCGACAATAGCTTCTAACATTCGACTCACGCTTTTCAAAAATATTCATAGAATCCTTTCTCTATTGTTATTTGTGGTGAATATATTAAAAAAATCATTATAACAATACTGCCTATTATGATTTTTCAAGATATATAATTTAGATATGTTTTATAGTACCTAAAAATTAGTTTAGGTGGTAGTTTAAATACCAGTCCTAAAGTTAATAAGAAATTGTAGTATACATTTTTAGCTGGCATCCCTTTTAAACTAGCTGCTAATCCATTTAAACAACTTTTTTGGGTATGCCAATCAATGTTAAAAGAAATGGACGTATCTAAACTTCTAACATGATGTAGAGTGCCAGGAGGCATATATAAAATATCTCCAGGATTTAGAATGAATTGAATTATTTGGGCATTTTTGTATTCTGGATATTTATCTAGATCGGGATTTTCTGGATCAACTTTAAACCATCGCCAATTATAACGATAACAATATTTAGCATGATCCGCTAATAAGATTGTAAATTGTTTCTGCCCAACAATTTGAAAGAAAATATTATTAGTGAGCAGACAATCAAAATGTAATGGTGTCAAACTATTGGATGCTCCTATAAAGAACTGACAGTAACGCCACCATTCATACCAATACCATTTTGGTAAATAATCTAAAGGAAATGATGTCACATCGTTGATTAGCTTTGGGACTAAGCTAAACATTGGCAGATCGTGACAATATGGTGGTTTGTCAATTTCTTTGTTATGCCTATAGTTTATTTCATAATTCTCTAAAATATCAGAGTATTCTTCTAGAGAAAAATGATTTAATCCTATTTCGTTTTTGCTACTAAATTGTTTAGCATAAATTCTAGTTGTCGGGGCAAGTTTTTTAAAATACTCTAATGACCACTTTTTAAAACAATCCCAATCTTGAATAATCCCTGAGATGATTACTGGCTGGGATTTATCAACATAAATGGATTTAAATTCTTGAGCAGATAATCTATAGCGTCGTTCGATTGAGGAGTAGGTAACTATCATACTTTATCTAGTTTTTTAGGTTGCTAAAATCTTCATCAGCCTATACTTGACCAAGTTAATTTAAGAGATAACTTGTCTAAACTTTTAAAAAGTTAAAATCAAACTTTATTTCTTTTTCTAAATTTATAAAAATTTGCTGTTCTTTTTCTGACAATACTTTTAAGTTTTTTAAACGGACTGTGGGATTGTTGACAATGCTTTGAAGTAAAATTTCAAAATGCTTAAGAATACTGTTAATTGTGGAGACATCAAAGCGACAACAGTCATAAGAAATCCCAATGTCTAGTTTAGAACTAGGCTGGATAACTATATTGATTGGATAGTTGGTTTTGTACAAAGTACTAATATTTTGTATCTCTAGATCACTCTCCCATTTCCGTAAGACTTGATCTATTGGGTAGTTTTCAAATACTACGAAGCTCTCAAACAGGGGCATTCCTCGTGGGACTTCACTCCATCCTTGAATATCTACTAGGGGAGTATATTCGTATTGGCGCATTTCTACTTGTTGATTTTGTAGCTGCTGGAGCCAAAGTAGTAGATATTGTTCACCATCAACATTGACTTGCACAGGCAAAGTATTGACAAATGTTCCCGCCATTGATTCGACTCCCACAAGATCTACTGGACGAGCAGAAACAGTACATCCATAAACAACGTTTTTTTGACAACTGTAACGGCTCAAAAGTATAGCCCAGGCTCCTTGAATTAATGTGTTGAGTGTGAGTTGATGTTGTCGTGCTAGAGATTGTAAAGATGTCGTAATTGCTGCTGATAACTTGATTTGTTGCTCATCGTATCTTTGTTCTGAATTCGATAAGTTATCGGTATTTAAATTATTTAAAGAAGTAGGCGATCGCACACCTTCGAGCATCTGTCGCCAGAATTTCTCAGCTTGCGATAAGTCCTGTTTTTGTAACCAAGCAATATAATCTCCAAAAGGACTACTCGGTGCTAAAAATGTATTTTTTCTTTGACACAAAGTTTCATAAATCTGAATAAAATCTTTCATGACTAAAGCACTTGACCAACCATCTAAAATTAGGTGGTGTTTGCTCAAGACAAATTGATAAGAATCGTCACTCAAGCGGATCAAAGTTAAACGCATCAAAGGAGGTTGGGAAAAATCAAAGTTTTTCTGGCGATCGCTCGCTAAAAAAGATTGAAATTGCTCCTCTTCTTCAACTGGATCAATTCCTCGCCAATCTTGCTGCTCTAAAGGTATTGTGATTTTTTTATGTACAACTTGTAGTGGTTTATCTAGTTGCTCCCAATAAAAGCCAGTACGCAAAATTGGGTGACGAGTAGCCACTTGTTGCCAAGCAAGCCCAAAAGCGTGAATGTTAAGATTACCTCGTAAGGTATAGCTTAACTGGATAAAATAAAGTGCTAATTCAGGAGTTAATAAACTATGAAAGAGAATGCCTTGCTGTACTGGCGAAAGTTCGTAAATATCTTCAATATTTTCTGTTTTCATGCTGAATTCACTTGCTTGTTTGATCGTTACTGCGGTTGATTTTCGCTAAGAGTTGATCAAGGTCTTTTTGATTTAATTTCGCTTTGGCAAAATCCGAAGGTGTGTAACCACCTGCTTCCGCAGATTGACAATGGTTTATAAGCGATCGCAATGCCTTAACCCACCCTTGAGCTAGTTGTTCAATAGTGGCTTTTTGATAAATTTCTTCGCTATAAGTCCACTCCAACTGCAACTTGCCTTCAAGCACAAAGCCGTTAATATCTAATAAATAGGGTCGTTGTGCCCGTGCACTGCGATTTGTGCCGGAATTCTGGCTAATTAATTTAAAAAAAGATGATGCAGACATTACTTGGTCAAACTGACCTAAATAATTAAATCTCACCTGGGCTGGTGGGAAAGTTTGCATCTGGGTAATGATAGTTGCATCTTGACAAAGATAGCGTAGTACCCCGTAACCAATACCTCGATTAGGCACATTTCGTAGCTGTTCTTTAACTGCTTTGAGGGCTTCTCCTGGGTGAGAAATCCCCTCTAAAGTTAATAGCACTGGAAAGATAGTTGTAAACCAACCAACCGTCCGTGATAAATCGATATTGTTAGCGATCGCTTCGCGTCCATGCCCTTCCAAATCCACCAACAAAGAAGGCTGTTTTGTCCATTGAGCAAATGTCTGTACTAGGGCAGTGAGTAGTACATCGTTAATTTCTGTTTGATAGGCTGCTGGTACTTCTTGTAACAAAGCACTAGTCTCTGTTGCACTCAAAGAGATTGATACAGTGTGACCTAAGACCACTGTGTTAGCACCACTAGGATGATCTACTGGCAGGCTAAAACTGGATTGACGAGAAGATTGTAACCAGTAATCCCGCTCTTTTTGCAGACTAGCTGACTGAGCATACTCTTGTAAAAACTCTGACCACTGTTTGAAAGCAGTTGTTTTCAAAGATAACTTTGGCGTTTCACCTTGACTCAGTTGTTGGTAAACTTGCTGGATATCTGCAAGTAAAATTCGCCAGGAAACGCCATCGACAGCCAAGTGATGAATTACCCATAACAATCGTTGCGGTTGATTCTCGCTCAATTTGAACAAAGCTACCCGCATTAGTGGGCCTGTTTCCAGGTTCAAACTGGTCTGGAGTTGAGCAGCAGTGGCTTCCTGAATGGTTTTTTGTACTGAAGCTGGTGACTCAGACAAATCTGTGTAGGAAAATGGCACAGCTTGCACCTCATCCAACCCAGTATTTACTTGCTGCCAACTCGATGTTTGGGGCGTAAATCGCAGACGTAGAGCATCATGATACTCTAACAAGTGCTGTAGTGCTTGCCTGAGTATGTCTGGCTCAATTGTTGGCGGGACTTCCAATAACAAAGATTGGTTCCAGTGGTGTGGATCTTGTAGTTTCTGCTCAAAAAACCAGTGTTGAATGGGAGTCAGAGGCAATGTACCTGTGACGACTTCTTGTTGAGCTGAAATAATTCCATCCGTGCTGGCAACTGCGGCTAAACCAGCAACGGTAGGGTACTCAAATACTTGCTTGGGAGTTAGCTGCAAACCAGCTTGGTTGAGTCTAGCAATGATCTGCATACTAATGATCGAATCTCCGCCTAATTCAAAGAAGTTGTCATAAATGCCCACCTGCTCGACTTCTAATACTTGCGACCAAATTTTGGCAATTTTTTCCTCAACAACAGTACGAGGTGCAACAAATTTCCCTTCTAGTTCAGGTTTGATGCTATCAGGTTCTGGTAGTGCTAAACGGTTAACCTTGCCATTGGGTGTTAAAGGTAATGCCTTTAACCGTACAAAGGCAGCAGGTATCATATACTCTGGTAGTTTCTGTTTGAGGAAGTGCCGTAGTTCACTGGTTGAAACTTCTGAGTGTGGCTGAGGCACAATATAAGCTACGAGCCTTTTGTTACCTGGTTTATCTTCTCTAGTTAAGACAACAGTTTCTCGGATAGCAGGATATTGTCCCAGTGCTGTCTCAATTTCAGAAATCTCAATCCGGAAGCCATGAATCTTGACTTGTTGGTCAATACGTCCGAGAAATTCAATGTTACCGTCAGGCAGATAACGGGCTAAGTCTCCTGTTTTATATAACTTTGATCCCGACGCATCACTAAAGCAGTTGGGAATGAAGTTGTTGTCTGATTGTTTAAGATAGCCACGAGCGAGATTATTCCCTCCAATGTACAATTCACCAGCTACACCAATGGGTACAGGTCGCAGATCATGATCGAGGATGTAAACTTGGGTGTTGGCGATCGGACGACCCAAGGGTACTGTCTCCGATTTATTGCTGATAGCTTCACCTGTAATTTTGTAGGTAGCGACACCGACAGTCGTTTCTGTGGGGCCATAGTGGTTGAAAATTTCGCACTTGGGTTGGTACTGCTGGAGTTTTTCGATTAAGTTCCAACTGAGCGCCTCACCACCTAAAATTAGGCGCTGGCGAGGCAGAATTTTATGCGGCTGGGAGGCGCTTAACAATGCATTTAAGTGAGAAGGAACTATTTTTAAGCAGTCGATGGAATAGCGATCGCAATAATCAGCAAAGGCTTCTGGATTAGTCGCCCGTTCTTGAGAAATTAGGTGCAGACAGCCGCCTGTACATAGGGCAGGGAAAATCGCAGTATTACCTAAGTCAGCAGCGAAGGTAGAAACCGTGGCAAAACTGCTAGCGATCGGTAAATCTAATTTTGCCAAAATCCCATATAGGTAATTGAAAAGTTGTCGATGCTCAATAGCAACCCCTTTGGGTTGACCGGTAGAACCGGAGGTGTAAATTACATAGATTAAATTCTCTGGAGTAGCTTGATTTAGGGGATTTGTATCTTGTTGCTTGCTAATTACATCCCAGTGAGTATCTAAACAAAAAACAGGTAGTGGCTGTTGTGAGAATTGCTCAGTTAAATGCTGTTGGGTCAAGATGACGGCTGCTCCCGCATCCTGCAACATGAAGGTGATCCGCTCCCTTGGCAGTAGTGGATCTAAAGGTAAGTAGACTCCACCTGCTTTGAGAATAGCCCATAAACCAACGAGCATATCCAAAGAGCGCTCAACACACAACGCCACGATGGTTTCCGGCCCAACACCCAAGGTTTGCAGGTGATGGGCAAGTTTATTCGCACGGGTATTTAGTTGGGTATAAGTAAGTTGTTGCTGTTCAAAAACAACGGCGATATGTTCGGGAGTGCGTGCTACTTGCTGCTCAAACAGGTGATGGATGCACTGCTGGGGAGGATAATTAATTTGGGTGTTGTTGAATTCAGTCAGTAGTTGCTGAAGGTCGCTCTTACTAAGAATCTCGAATTCACCAATAGCAGCTTCGGGGTTGTTCGCAACATTCATCAACAAAATCTGGAAGTATCTCGCCCAGCGATGAATATCCTCTACTAGAAATAAATTAGTATCATAATGTAACTCTGCGGTTAAAGACTCATCCCATTGCATACAAGATAGTTTAACTTTAAACCGATCTATGCAGATATACTGTTTATAGATAGAAAATGAGATATCAGATGTAGAATACTTAGCAGGCTGTTCCAGAAATTCAAAACATAAGGGGAAGAAGGATACAAGCTGGTTGCTTTCATCTGTAACCTGCTCCCAATTAAAAGACTCTTGCCATTGGAATACTTCCGCGATCGCGGCATCAGTTTGTTTTAATATTTTACTAAATTTAGATGTTGCTTCTAAAGCAGAATTCACAGGTAAATATTGAGCAAATAATCCTAATGCTGATGCCAGTTCTTCATATTTTCTACTCTGACAAAGAGTGCCAATAGTAATATTTGACCCTCCAGTGAGCCGCCAAAGTAAAATTTGCCAACAAGCTTGCAAAATGGTAGCAACACAGGTGTGATAATCTTGAGCGATCGCTATCAATTTGTTTAATATGTCAGCATCAAAGTTTATAGTAACAAATTCCGGCTTAAATTCTAATTCTTTAGCAGTCTGATGCTCACCAGGAAGTTGCCAATCAGTAAAGGCTAATATATTTTGCTTCTGACTCCAATACTCCTGGCCTAACTCTGCGTCTTCACCTTCAAATAGTTCATTCTGCCAACCTGCAAAATCAGCATACTGTAACGGCTGACCCAACAGGTTTTGGTTATTCACACACGCTTCATATGTACGGCAAATTTCACCCAGAAAATTTTGAATACTTGCTGAATCTGCAATCATAGCTGGCAACCTAACAAGCATAATATACTTTTCAGGTGCAAGAGCTAGCAGGGAAATATTTAATAAAGAATCATACTCAAAGTCAAATATTTCCTGACTAAAATCTTGAAAAAGAGACTCGATTTTGGCATTTTGATTTTCTCGACTTAAACCCGTAAAATCATAGTCGACAATTGTGAGAACATTTTTCTCAGAAATGACTTGCAGCGGAATTATCATTCCCTCTAAAATCCGAAAATTAGTCCGGAGAATTTCGTGTTTACTAATAGTATCTTGTACTGCTATTTTAAGAACTTCAGTTTTTATATTTCCTTCCACTAAAATAGCAACATTAGCTCGAAAAGGTTGCGAAAATTTCGATGGTTGCAACATCCATAAATGCTTTTGTTGCGGAGATATTCTGAACCCTTCTATAGAAACTTCATGCATAGATTTAATAACTTTCTTTAGTCAGCAATAAAAAAACTCAACATTCAAGGCAGAACTTTGATCTTCCTAAATTCTTGTGAAGCTGCTAAAGCTTTTATGCTAGCAGTAGTAATTTAAAAAATCAAATTTAATTTTGAGGAGATTAATTTAATAACTTACCACAAACGAATAAAGCTTTTCCTGCCTCTCCACGTAATTGTAAATCACGTTCTTCATCATATATATTAATATCTTTAAAACCAACCTTCTCTAAGGAAGTTTGGACTTCTTCCGGGGAATAAATTCTCAAATCTAAACTTATATCAGAACGCTGCCATAGATTATTTACATATTGAAAAATAGTTACTTTATTAAAAGCAATACTACTACTCACATCATAAATATCTCTCACACAGAAAACTTCATTATCATTGACATATCCATCAACAATAGCTGCACTATCAACAGAATTATTCCAAGATTTAACCCATTCTGCTAAACGTAAGTCAAAAAGAAATATTCCATCATTTAATAGTATATTATACACATTTTGGAAAACTTGCTCTAGATCCTGAATACTCATTAAATGATTGAGTGAGACACTTGTAGAAGTAACTGCATGAAAGGTAGGTGGAAATGTAAACGAACGAGCATCACCCAAAATAAATTTACCCTTTGGTGCATTTTCGCGAGCATAATTTAACATCTGCTCCGATCCATCTAAACCTGTGACTTCATACCCTTGCAATAAAAGTTTTTGGGCTAATTGTCCTGAACCGCAACAAAGATCAAAAATATGCGCTCTTTGAGGAATATGCTGTAATAGTAACTTATTTAAAACTTGTACAGCAACATCCCAGTTACTTTTTTTGTTAGCTCTAGCATTATATATCCGAGCATATGCATCGTAATCTGAGTACCGATTCTCTGTATTTACCATGTTCTGATTCTCCTCATTGTTAAATTAGAGATATTTATATATCCCAATTTATTCACAGATAGCAGTCCTAAATTATTTGGGAAAAGTTATCTTTATTCTCTTATAAAAGCATTAAATCTTTGCAGATTCAGCCATTCCTACCACAACCTTCCGATAGCCTAAAAATGGAGTACGTCCGTGGGCTGTCAGCATATTATCTAGCATCAATATATCGCCTTCTTTCCAAGGAAATATTACTGATTCTTGCTGATATAATTGACGAATTTCATCTAATATCGATGTTTCAATTGGAGAAGCATCACCGTAATAAGCATTACGGGGAATATCTTCCTCACTGAATGTTGAAAGCAGAGTTTCTTGTACCTCTGTTTTTAAACTGGATATATGAAACAGATGAGCTTGGTTGAACCACACTTTTTCATTTGTCTTAGGATGTGTGGCAATAGCTTGACAGACTTGACGAGTCCTGAGATGGTTACTGTCTTTCCACTCAAATTCGATTCCTGAATTTTTGCAATATTTTTCTACGTCAGATTTGTTTGTAGTTTGAAAAACATCTTGCCATTTCAAATCTAGTATATCACTGTAATTGCGTACATACATCACTTGTTTTTGTAAAAATTTCTCGTGAATTTTGGAGTCAAGACAAGACAAAATTTTACGACTATCAGCAATTGGTGTTTCCCCTCCCTGTTGAGCAGATTTACAGCAGAAAAACCAAATTTTCATCGGCCAATTACGAGAGTAGGCCATTTCATTATGTAAAGGAATATATTGATTTGCTGGATATTCAGTTGAAGTGTAGATTTTACCACTTACTTGACTACGTGGTGTTGAACGATAAGAATATTCCAATAATTCCCCTGAAATTGTTTGAATGAATTGCTCAAATTCACTAACTGCCTTAATATTGAAGTCGCGGAAAAGAATACCTCCATGATGCAATAATTTTGTTTCCATCCATTCCCGATTACTCGCAGCCCAAAGTATTAAATTTAGTCCTTCTATAGCCGGTTTTACTACCAAAGGTAAAGTATTTTCTGACTGAAGGAATTCTGTTTTGATCAAACCTGTTGATGATACATTAATTATTTTGCGTTTGAAGGTACTTAAATCCACTTTCTTTTACCTCCTGGTTCATCTTATTTCCAGATCATGCTGAGTTAAACAAGAGTCTTAATAAATAATTACTGAGTCTATATTTTATTTAGTATAAAATAATATATCACTCAGGTTTAGTCAATGTTGTTTTTAAGATAAAAGCCTTGTCAAATAAAGACTTTACTCTTAACATGCTTTCAAAAATCAAGTCTGATTTCTGTCTGATTAATTTCAGTTTGGAGTAACAGGCTTACGGCACACAAAAATTGCCTGAGTTCTGGATTCACTAACTCCTAGTTCAACTCCCAAGTCTTTGTGAGAATTGTAACAATTTATTTCTATAAATCCCGCCATTTCCAGAGCAGATGTAATCTCTGTGATCTGATAGTGCTTAACTAGCCAATTATTATCTGATCGCTGCAATTTTCCGTCAATCAACTCAAATGTAGTGCATTTGGTTTCACGTACTCTCTCTTCGGGGTGACTGTAATTTTGAGTAACAGATACAGTCTCTTCGTTAGATTCTATTTCTGTCGCTCCGATTCTATTTTCTATTGGAGACCAATCTTGAACAATCAGGTTAAATAAGAATATACCATTCTCTAGCATTGCTATATAAACGTTGTGGAAGACTCTCCTCAAATCTTCTAAGGTGATGATCATATTTAAGGACATTTGCGAAAATACCGCGTGAAAGATAGGCGACAATTCAAAGTAGCGTGCGTCACCAATAATTAATTTACTGCTAGGTGCATTTTCACGAGCATAATGTAATAATCCTTCAGAACCATCAAGTCCAGTTGTTTGATACCCTCTAATTTCAAATTCTCGTAAAAACTGCCCGGTACCACAACAAAGGTCAAAAATGTGTGCTTTTTCAGGAATATGACGTAGCATTAATTTTTCTAAATGCCCCATTACTAAATTAATGTAATTCTCATCTTTACTCTTGTTTTGTAACCGAGCATATTTATCATAATCGGGAATTGGATAAGTTACTGACATAAAAATCTCCTACTTTCTTTAAATATAATGATTACTAACTAACACCAGTAATTGTTTGACGACCAACTTTACCTAATTTTTGGCGACGTGATGCTTGAAAATCCTGATTTTTAAGCATTTTATGTTGTTTTTGTACCTCATCCAAGATTGCTATCAAATGCTTTATTTTGATATCAGGATGTTTACTTACCGCAGACAGAATGGCTTGCAAATCTTTGAGTATACGAGTAATTATCAGAGAATCAAAATAGTAAGAATTGTACAGAACTTCTAAAGACAATTCTAAAGTAGGTGTAACTCTTAATGTCAGAGGATAATTGTTCATGCTCACTGTTAAAACATCACTCGCTCTTAAGTTAGCTCTCCCCTCAAGTAAAGAATCATCTATTGGATAATTTTGAAAAACAAGAATACTTTCAAACATAGCTAAATCTGATGAGATATCGCTCCATTGGTGTACTTTTACAAGTGGACTATGTTCATACTGACGTGCTGTAACTTGCTGCTCTTGGATATCTTTCAACCAAGGCAAAATAGATGAATCTGGTAGTACTAGCACTCGCATTGGTAACGTGTTAATAAATACCCCGATCATTGCATTGGCTCCAACGAGTGTTGGTGGACGACCCGATACTGTAGCTCCAAAAATAACATCTTGTTCGCTGCTGTAATAGCTCAACAAAATTGCCCAAGCTCCTTGGAGCAGAGTGTTGAGGGTCAATTGATTTTGGCGAGCTATAGTTTGAATTCCAGTTAATATTGCTGCTGAAATGATGATTTCTTGCTGCTGATATTTTTTATCTTGAAGATAAGATTGCTTTTGGCTGATTTCTCCCCCTAAAAGTGTTGTAGGAGCAGTCAATCCCTGGAGCGTATGCCGCCAAAACTTTTCAGCTTGAGTAATATCTTGCTGTTGTAACCAAGTGATATATTCAGAATAGGTGCGGCGCAATTCTAGAGATAATTTTTGTCCTTGTTTTAATCTTTGATATATCTGAAAAACTTCTTGCAAGATTAAAGGGATTGACCATCCATCTATTAATAAATGATGATGACTCCAAATAAACTGATACTCTTCTTCGCCCATTTGAATGAGTGTGATCCGCATCAGAGGGGCTTGGGAAAGTATGAAGTTGGATTGACGATCGCTATCTAAAAATGCCTTAAGATATTCTTGACGCTCATCTGGAGATAAGCTTTGCCAATCCTCTTGATACCAAGGGATTTCTACCTGTTGATGCACTACTTGCAATGGGTGGTCAAGAAATTCCCAATAAAAAGCGCTACGTAATACTGGATGCCGATCTATAACTTGTTGCCAAGCTGACCTCAACGCAGAGATATTTAGCTGACCATGTAAAATACAACAAAACTGCTCAAAATACATCGCCAATTCTGGAGTATAAAGCGTATGAAACAAAATACCCTGTTGAATGGGTGAGAGGGGATAGACATCTTCGATTAAGCGCTGTTTGCCAAGGAGTTTGTCTAACGTTGACTGTTCCAGCTTTGCCAAGGGAAAATCTGAAGGAGTATAGCCGCCTGCTGCGGGAGATTGACAATAGGCAATGAGCGATCGCAACTCTCTAGTAAACATCTGAGCCAGTTTCTCAATTGTGCCTTGGTGATGCACTGCTTGACTGTATTTCCAATGTAATTGTAATTCCCCATTGACGACCAAACCATCTATAACTAGCAGCTCACTACGGGTATTGCATTGGCTGCGTTCTAGCCCCTTAGAGGTAAAAGCCAAGTTAAAAATAGATGATTCAGAAAATGCTTGGTCAAACTGACCCAAATAATTAAAAACCACCTCAGCTTGCGGGAGCGATCGCATTAACTCGACTTTTTCGGCATTAGTGCTGAGATAGCGCAGCATACCATAGCCAATCCCGCGATCAGGAATACACCGTAATTGCTCTTTGATGGCTTTTAAAGCTTCTCCAGGATTATCACTAGTTCTCAAATCTAAAAGCACCGGAAACATAGTTGTAAACCAGCCCACAGTCCGCGACACATTAACATCAGCAAAAATTTCCTCCCGTCCGTGACCCTCCAAGTTAATTAAAAGCGATCGCTCTCCTGTCCACTGGGCAAACGCCTGTACTAATGCCGTCAGTAAAACATCGTTAATTTGGGTGTGATACACAGCTGGCACTTCTTGGAGTAAAACTTTGGTTTCTGCTGTACCCAAGCTGACTACCACAGTGCGAACTGAAGCCTCAGTGTTCAAACCCTCTTGATCTACAGGCAATTTCTTCAGTTGCCTCTGGGATAATATCAACCAATAATCCAACTCCTGCTGCACTTGTACTGAATTGGCGTATTCTTGTAGCAATTTTGACCACTGTTGGAAAGAAGTTGTTTTGGCTGGTAAAGCGATCGCTTCCCTTCGCTCTAGCTGCTGATAAATTGTTTGTAAATCCTCAACTAAAATTCGCCAGGAAACGCCATCAACTGCCAGGTGATGAATCACTATCAACAAGCGGCTAGTTTTATCTTTGCCTGAATTAAACAAAGCCATTCGCACCATAGAACCTAGCGATAAGTTTAAGCTGGCTTGTATTTTGGTAGCAGTTGCCTCCAAGACAGATTCTTGCTCCTGTGGCGGTACTCTCGACAAATCTAGGTACGAAAAACGTACTTGCTCATCAGGTTTAACAATCATTTGTTGCCAACCAGATGCCGTTTGCTCAAACCGCAAGCGCAAAGCATCGTGATGTACCAACAATTGCAATAATGCCCGCTCTAGTAGATTCGGGTCTAGTGTTTGTCGCACTTCCAGTAAAATCGACTGGTTCCAGTGATGTTTATCAAGTAAATTCTGTGCAAAGAAGTCATGCTGAATTGGTGTTAGATATACGACACCAGTCACTAGTCCTTGCTCTGCCTGAATAGACTGATTTGTATCAGCTACCATAGCCAATTCAGCAATTGTTTGGTGCTGAAAGATTTGCTTAGGAGTCAGATTCAATCCAGCTTGGTGAGCCTTGGCAATAATCTGAATACTGACAATAGAATCTCCACCCAATTTAAAGAAATTGTCATGAATACCTACCCGCTCTATACCTAAAACCTCAGCCCAGACTTTCGCTAGGGTATCCTCAACTGCCGTGCGCGGGGCCACAAACGTTTCTTCTAACTCCGGTCGTGTTTGGTCTGGAGCAGGTAACGCAGGTCTATCTACCTTACCATTGGGTGTCAGAGGTAGCGACTCCAAAACCACAACAGCCGAAGGTAGCATATGGTCTGGTAGCTTTGGTTTGAGAAAGTCACGCAATTGTGAACCTAATTCAGAAGATTGTATGTCGGGATTATCAGTCAAATCCTGGTGTTTAGTAATTGGCACAACATAAGCTACTAAACGCTTGTAATTCAACTTATCTTCCCTGACCACAACTACAGTCTCTCGCACAGCCGAATGCTGACTTAATAAAGCCTCTATTTCACCCAGTTCCACACGAAAACCACGAATTTTCACCTGATGGTCAATACGTCCTAAAAATTCAATATTGCCGTCTGCTAGCCATCTTCCTAAATCCCCGGTTTTGTAGATTAAATCTTGACGATTTTCTGGTAAAGGTTTTTTATTACTAGTAAATGGGTTGGGAACAAAGCTATTCTTAGTTTTCTCTGGATTTTTCCAATAGCCTGCACCCACACCAATTCCTGAGACACAAATTTCTCCAGGTACTCCTACTGGTAACAGTCGCATTTGACGGTCAAGAATGTAAATATTTAAGTTCGCTAAAGGTTTACCTATTGGTACTGTTTGTTGATTTTCTGGTAAGGGCTGCTCAATAATAAATTGGGTGATATCATCGGCAGCTTCGGTTGGGCCATAAGCATCAGCTACTTTAATTTCTGGATATAACTTTAGCCACTGATTGACTCGTTTGACTGATACTGGTTCTCCAACAACCATCATCCATTTCAATTCCGGTAATAATCTCTTATCAGGCGATAGTTGGGAAATATAATCTAGCAATCCACCAAATATTGTTGGTACTAATTCAACAACTGTAATTGCTTTTTCTTTAAGAACTTTAAATAATTTGTTTGGCACAGCGCCATCTTCAATATCTACTATGACAGTTTTACCCCCAATTAAAAGTGGAGCTAAAAATTGCCAAACAGAAATATCTGTTGAAGAAGGAGCATTTTGTAGAAAACAAAAATCTTCAGTTAATTCTAACTCATCATATTGAGCATAAATATGATTAATTGCCCCATCATGTCTGACAATTGCACCCTTGGGTAATCCAGTTGAGCCTGAGGTATAGATCATGTAAGCTGGAGAAGTGCTTTGATTAATAAAATCTAAATTTTGTGTTGTTAATTCAGAGTAATCTTGTTGATGATAGATATTTACTTGAGTTAATTTTATATTATCAACAACATCTAAACAAATAATATTCTGCAAATAAGTACAATGTTCTTTAACATCAAGCCAGCTTGACACAAGTGATGATTCTGTTAGCAAAATCCGTACTTCACTATTAGATAACATATATCTAATCCGCTCTTGTGGATAGTTATTATCAATTGGTAGATAAGCTCCTCCAGCTTTTAGGATAGCGAGGATTGCTATCAAAAAATTGGTGTCGCGCTCTTTGTAAATAGCAATAAATTCTCCATATTTAACTGCTAATTCCTCTCGCAAAAAAGTAGCAAGTTGATTGGATTTTTCGTTTAATTCTTGATATGTGAGATATGAGTCGCCACAAACTACAGCAATATTCTTTGGGGTTTTATTTACCTGCTCAGTAAACAACTGATGAATTGTCTTTTCTATCGGATGTTCGTTAATCTTATAATTAAATTCTACCAATAAGTGGTGTTGTTCTGATGCTGTAATAATTTTAAATTTTGCTAGACTCTGATCAGAATGAATAATCATCTCTGCTAGCAAGTTTTGCAAATGTCCTAGTATCTTATTGATAGTGCTTTGTGCAAAACAGCGATAATCATAGTCAATTGCTATTGATAGACCTTGGTTTGGCTTGACTATTACTTCAATTTCTAACGGATATGCTGGCTGATATGAGTGGCAAATCTGACCGATTCTAAGACTGCGATCTGAAGTTTGTAAAGAATAATCTACCGGATAATTTTCAAAGATGATGATGCTCTCAAATAAAGACATTCCTCTGGGAATTTCACTCCAGTTTTGTACTTGTACTAATGGACTGTACTCATACTGGCGGAGTTCTATTTGTTGTGTTTGTAGTTGTTTTAACCAAGATATCAGAGAGGCTTGTGCTGCAACCTCTACTCGCATTGGCAGGGTATTGATAAATAACCCCACCATAGACTCTACCCCTGTCAAGTCTGGCGGCCGACCGGAGACAACTGAGCCAAAAATTACATCTTGCTCACCACTGTAATAACTCAGCAAAATAGCCCAAGCCCCCTGCATCAGAGTATTTAGGGTGAGCCGATGTTGCTTGGCAAAAGCCTGTAATGCTGTTGTCACCTCTATCGATAACTGGGTTTGTTGATGACCATAACTTTCTTGTTGTTGAGATTGTGCAGACAAGCACTCGCTACTCCAGGTTGCCACTAAAGGAGTCGGGGCTGTAAAGTTTTTCAGTGTTTGTTTCCAGAAAGTTTCTGCCTGCGAAAGCTCCCGTTGTTGTAACCAAGCGATGTACTTTCCATAAGCACGGCTGGCTAATAACGGTAAATTTTTACCTTGATGCAGTGCTTCATAAGCATCAAAAACTTCTTGAAAAACTAAAGCTGTAGACCATCCATCTAGAATTAAATGGTGTTTACTCCAAACGAATTGGTAAGAGTTTTCAGCTAGTTGAATCAGACTCAGACGCATTAGTGGTGGTTTAGCAATATCTAAACCTCGCTGAAAATCTTCTTGAAGAAAAGTTTCCAGCATTATTTGCTGTCGAGTCAGTTCTATTCCCCGCCAATCGTGCTGTTCCCAAGGCAAGTCTGTATGCCGATAAACTACCTGAAATGGGTCTTTGCGCTGTTCCCAATGAAAAGAAGTACGTAAAACTGGATGTCGATTTACTACCTGCTGCCAAACCTGTTTGAATGCAGGGACATTCAGTGAACCACTTAAGGCGCAGTGAATCTGGGTAACGTAGACTCCTGAATTGGATGCATAAAGAGTATGAAAGAGTACGCCTTGCTGCGTTGGCGAAAGAGGATAAATATCTTCAATATTTTTTGTTTTATTCATCTTAAAACTCACTATAGTTCTGTTAAGAGTTCATCTAGCTCTTGTGAACTGAGCTGCATTTGTGGGAAGTCAGAAGGTGTGTATCCACCTGCGTCTTGAGACTGACAATGGGTAATGAGCGATCGCAATGCTACTATAAAATTCTCTGCTAATCTCTCAACCGTGGTACGATCGTGAATATTCTGGCTGTACATCCAATCTAATCGCAGTTTATCTGCAACTACCATTGCATTAATATCTAGCAAATTACCCCTCAATCCTTGTGGGCTACGGGCTATGCCACTAGACTCTACAGCCAATTTCCACACAGAAGACTCCGAAAGCACTTGGTTAAACTGACCTAAATAGTTGAATTTCACCTCAGGTTGAAAGAAAGTATTTAGTATTTCCCCATGACTACTTAGATAACGCAATACACCATAGCCGATACCCCGTTGCGGAATTAAACGTAGCTGTTCTTTGATTGCCTTTAATATCTCTTCAACAGCAGCATCTGCTGTCAACTCTAGTAACACCGGAAAATGGGTAGTAAACCAGCCGACGGTGCGGGATAAATCTACATCAGCAAAGAGTTCTTCTCTTCCATGACCTTCTAATTCTACTAGCAGCGATGGCTTGTCAGATAAATTCGCTTTTGATTCTGTCATCCACTGGGTAAAACTTTGGATTAATGCTGTCAGCAACACATCATTAATTTGTGTCCGATAAGTTGCTGGCACTTCTTGTAATAATGCTTGGGTTTCTTCGGCGCTGAGATACACGGATACGGTACACTCTGATGCTACGGTGTTGGCCCCATTAGCATAGTCAACTGGTAGATGAGAAAACGGTTTTTTGATTTGAGTCATCCAGTAGTCGAGTTCTTGCTCAATTACTGCTGTGTGGGCATACTCTTCTAATCGTTCAGCCCAATCTTTGAAAGAAGTAGTTTTACGCGGTAGTTGGATAGTTTCACCTCTTGTTAGTTGTTCGTAGACTGTTTGTAAATCTTCTAGCAAAATCCGCCAAGAAACCCCATCTACCGCTAAATGATGAATAACTATCAATAAACGGTTTGGTTTTGTCACCCCGGTGTCAAACAGCGCCACTCGCAGCAAATCTCCTTGCTCTAAATTCAGACTTTGCTGCAATTGCGTCGCTGTTGCAGCCATCGCGATGGTTTGCTCTAATTCTGATAATTGCTGTAAATCTAGGTTTGTAAATGGCACTACCTGCTCAAAATCACCATTAATTTGTTGCCAACCGGATTCTGTTCTGACAAAACGTAGTCGTAGTGCATCGTGGTGTACTAATAATTTCTGCAATGCTTGTTGCAATAGCACTGGATTCAGTGACTGCCGTGTTTCTAGTAAAACAGCTTGGTTCCAATGGTGTGGTAATGGTAAATGCTGTTCAAAAAACCAATGCTGGATAGGTGTGAGCGGCATCGGCCCAACTATCGTACCTTGTTCGGCTGTAATAACTTGACCAGTACTGGCTACCATTGCCAATTCAGCAATTGTCTGATTTACAAATAACTGCTTAGGGGAAAGATGTACACCTGCTTGATGGGCTTTAGCAATAATCTGAATGGAGAGGATAGAATCACCCCCCAATTCAAAGAAGTTATCGTAAATGCCTACCTGTTCAACTTTGAGGACTGTAGCCCAAATCTTCGCTAGTATTTCCTCAATAGAATTTTGTGGTGCTACATAAGCTGCTGCCAAATCGGGTTTGGATGTGTCAAATGTCAATAGCATTTGGCGATTCACCTTGCCATTGGCTGTCAATGGCAAAGCTTTTAATTGTACAAAGATGGAAGGCACCATATACTCAGGTAGCAATTCCAGTAAAAATCCGCGTAACTGGCTATTTGTCAGAATTAAATTATATTGAGGTACTAGATAAGCTACTAGACGTTTATTGCCTGGTTCGTCCTCCCGGAGGATGACCACACTTTGACTTATGGCGGGGTGTTTGGCTAAAGCCGCTTCTATTTCCCCTAATTCAACGCGGAAACCGTGAATCTTTACTTGTTGGTCAATTCTGCCAATAAATTCGATGTTACCGTCTGGAAGATAACGAGCTAAATCTCCCGTTTTATAGAGGCGTTCTCCAGGAATCAAGGGATGTTCAATAAACTTTTGAGCAGTCAATTCTGGGCGATGGAGATAGCCCCGCGCCAACCCTGCACCGCCAATGTGCAGTTCGCCTGGTAAACCAATAGGAACTGGTTGACCAAAAGCATCAAGTAGGTATATACGGTTATTAGCGATCGCTTTTCCAATGGGAACTGTTTGCGATTCTGGAACTGTGGGGACTTTTTCGACTAAATAAGTCAACACACCTACAGTAGCTTCTGTAGGCCCGTAATGATTGAGAATTTGGCACTCTGGATTGATTTGTTGGATTTGCTCAATCAAATTCCAACTAGAAGCTTCACCTCCAAGTATCAATCGTTTTTGAGGTAAAATTTGCTTGCTGAAATCAGATGCCATTAAAGCCCTTAAGTGAGAAGGAACAATTTTTAAGCAATCAACGGGGTGGCGGTGCAAGTAATCTCCTAAGGCTTGGGGATCGGCAGATCGTTCATGAGAGATGATATATAGACATCCACCACTAGATAAAGAGGGGAAAATTGCAGTGTTACCCAAGTCTGTAGATAAAGAAGAGACAGTGGCAAAACTTGCACCTGGGGGAAGATTTAAGATGTCTTGGATGCTGTATTGATAGTTCAGGAGTTGCTGATGCTCAATTAAAACGCCTTTAGGCTTACCTGTGGAACCAGAAGTGTAAATTGCGTAAACCAAATTCTCAGGTTTAACTGCACTAGTCGGATTTTCCTTTTCCTCGTTAGCAATATTTTGCCAATCACTATCTAGGCAGACTACCTGTACTGTATCTTCAAAAAGATCATGGCGTTGTTGTTGAGCCAACAGTATCGATATCTGAGCATCCTCTAAACGAAAAGCGATCGCAGATGTTGGTAAGTTCGGATCGATTGGCAGGTAAGCGCCACCAGCTTTGAGAATACCTAAAATTCCGATAATTGCCAATAGCGATCGCTCTACACAAATCCCTACTAACACTTCGGGTTCAACACCCAAGCGCTGGAGGTAATGAGCTAGTTGATTTGCACGGGTATTAAGTTCACAATAAGTTAATTCTTCTTCCTCAAATACAACTGCAATTTTGTCTGGGTTCTGCGCTACCTGTGCTTCAAAGAGCTTGTGTATGCACAAGTCTTGCGGATAGTTAGTAGTAGTTTGATTGAACTCAAATAATAGTTGTTGTCTCTGGCGTTTACTAAGGATATTTAACTGGTTTATTTCGGCTTCTGGATGCTGAAGAATACTTTCTAATAATGTTAAAAACTGTTCGGCAATTAGTTTAATATTGCTTTCAACAAAACAGTTAACATCATATTGCAGTCCTAAAGTTAGAGATTCATCTTGATGAGTATAAGTAAGTTTCAGTTTAAATCTGTCAATACAGATGTATTGCTGAGAAATTTGGAATGAAACATCATTGACAGAATATTTTGTTGGTAATTCTATAAAGTCAAAAGCTACTGGAACAAATGGCGTTTCATAAGTAAAATAATCTTGCCATTCATCAGCCTCAATGACTGCGGCATCAACTTGCTGAAGTATTTCAGAAAATTTTAAATGAGACTCTAAATGTAATTTTATTGGTAAATATTTGGCAAATAAACCGAACGAGCGCCTTAACTCCTCATATTGACGACCATCAAAAGCAGTACTAACAATAATATTCGCTTGACCAATAATCCGCCATAGCAAAATCTGCCAACAAGCCAAGAAAAATACAGATGTAGAGGTATTATATTTCTGTACTAATGCTTTAATTTCGGCAACCTGATCAAAATTAATTATATATTCAAGAGATTTAAATTCAAATTTAGTTGATAAAATACTCTGCTTAACCTCATAGGGAAGCTTCAAAGTAGTATTAGCAGAAACACCAAAGTTTTGCCAGTATTCTTTGCCATCTAACTCATCTTCATCTTCAATCAATTGATTTTGCCATTCTGAAAATTGAATGTATTGGGTAACTTCGTCTTCAGAGTTAGCCTTTATCTGATTTTGAGAACAAGCTTTATAATAATAACAAATTTCTGCAAATATATTATTAATTGTTATTTGATCTGCATTAATTGCAGGTAATGTAATTATCAAAATATGCTTTTCTAAAGCTAATTTTAGGAAGCACAGATGCAATGGTAATGCTTGCTTCTCTTCCAAAAGTTTAGATCTTTCTTCCTGAATAATCTCATTGATTTTTGTTGCTTGCTCTCTCCTAGATAGATTAGTCAATTCAATCTTATACCAGAGCAATTTTTGACTATCTAAAACAACTTGAATAGGAACTTTTAAACCTGGATTATGGTGAAATACTGTTCTGAATATTTCATATTTATCAATAATGCTTTGTAAAGCAAATTGCAAAAAATCATTATTAAAATCACCTGTAATAAGTATGGCACATTGAGATGAGTAAGTACAGGAATCTTTTTGTAAAGACCAAAGATATTTTTGTTGAGGAGAAAGTTTAAATCCCTCAATACTAATTGGGTTTGACATGGATATTTCCAACATATTTGTGATCATCGTAAGAATCACGGATAACTTTCACATTCATTGAGAATACTTATGATGTGATTTATCACCGTATATCTACTATAGGACTCCTATTTGACTTTTGAAAAACTCACTACACCTCTATCCATTATTTTCGAGTAAGTTCACAAATCAAATCGGATTGCTATAAGAGAATTTTCTGGAATATTAATTGTTAGTTAATCTATTCATTTCTCCCATTGCTACTAAGATTTTCCGAGAGCCAATATAGGGATTACGTCCATGTGCAATCAACATATTATCTAACATTAATATATCTCCTTGCTGCCAAGGAAAACTCACCTTTTCTTGTTGATAAAGTTCGCTAATTTCTTGAGTCGCTGATACTTCAATTGAGGAGCCATCACCGTAATAAACATTACGTGGAAGTTGTTCTTCGCCAAATAAAGATAGTAAGGACTCTTGAACTGTTGCTTCTAGATAAGATATGTGATGCAATTGTATTTGATTGAAAAATACCATTGTACCGTTATGTGGATGTTGGGTGATAGCTTGTCGATAAGAGCGAGTTCTTAAACTATGATCTGATAGCCATTCAAAATTAATACCACCCTGACGACAACAGTTTTCAACTACTGTTTTATCTGTAGTTCTAAAGAATTGTTGCCAACTGACATCTAAACCTTCAGTAAAGTTGCGAACATACATGAGTTGTTTTTGCTCAAATCTTTCTCGCAGTTTAGGATTTAATAATTGGTAAATTTTGCGACAGTCTACAATTGGTGTTTCTCCTCCTTGTTGTGCAGCTTGTAAGCAGAAGAACCAAATTTTTAGCGGCCAACTTTGTAAATGAGAACTTTCATTGTGAAACAGGATGGCTTTATCTGCTGGGTAAGGAGTGGAACCGTAAACTTTACCATTAACTGTAGCCCGTGGTAAATCGCCATATTCACCGAATAAATTTGGCCAAATAGCTTGAGCAACCTTTTCAAATTCAGCAGATGAATTATAATTAAAATTTCGGAAAAGAATCGCGCCATGTTTGAGTAATTGATTTTGGATAAAATCTCTATGGGTTTTTAGCCACTCTGGAAATTCTAAATCATTTGTGGTAGGTTCTACTACTAAAGGTAAGGTTTCTTCAATGTTGAGATAACCTGTTTTAATTAGTTCGCCTGTGGGCAAATTGATGGTCTTAGGTTTAATGGTTTTGAATTTTTTAAATTTAGCCTCTTGGCGTTGCTTTTGTTCTACAGCGCGATTTTGCTTTTCGGTTTCTGTAAGTATTTCTAAAGAGTTAATTTGGGTATCAGGTTCGGTAACAATACTATTGAGTAATGTTTCAAAATGTTCTGACATCAGAGTTATGGTGGAAGGTTTAAATAAATCAATGCTATAGTTCCAAGTCCCTACTAGCCCTTGTTCTGTTTCTTCCATAAATAAGGCTAAATCAAACTTTGCCCCTTCTATATCAACTTTTAAAGGTGTTAAGGTAACCCCTGGAAGTTCTAAAGAAAACATGGGCAGATTTTGCAGAACGAACAACACTTGAAATAGTGGTGTCTGACTGAGATTTCGTTCTGGAGATAGAGCTTTTACTAATGCGGGAAAAGGTAAATCTTGATGAGTGTAAGCTCCTAAAGCAACTTCGCGCACTCGTCCCAAGAGTTCCCGAAAGCTAGGATTACCAGATAAATTGGTGCGTAAAACAAGGATGTTAACGAAAAATCCAATTAGTGGCTCAATTTCACTACGGTTGCGGTTAGCAACATCAGTGCCAACTACAATATCATCCTGATTTGTGTATCGGTGTAATAGCGTCTGTAAAGCTGCTAGTAGAGTCATGAATACAGTGACTCCTTCTTCACGGCTCAAGTTTTTGATGGACTTGGACACCTGCTTTGGCAATACAAAGTTAACACTAGCTCCTTGGAATGTTTGAATAGCCGATCGCGGTTGATCTATGGGTAAATTTAATGTCGGAACTTGACTACCTAGTTGCCGCTTCCAATAGGTTAATAAGGTTGCCATTCGCTTGCCTTGTAACCACTGTTTTTGCCAATAGGCAAAATCTACATATTGAATAGGCAGTTCTGGGAGTGGTGACGGTTTTCCTGTGGAGAAGGCTTCGTACAGGCTAGCCAATTCTCGGATGAGAATTCCCATAGACCAACCATCAACAATAATATGATGTACAATCAGCAGCAATCTATATTCTTGTTCGGTCAATTGCACAACTTTAGCTCGCAAGAGTAGTTGGCCAGATAAGTCAAAGGGTTGCTGTGTTAATTCTGTACTTAGGCACTGCATATGTGCAATGCGATCGCTTACTGATAATTTCCGCAAATCCGCAACTGGTAAACTTAATGTTATGGCTTTTTGGATCACCTGAACGGGTTCGCCTTCCCTCAATAAAAAGTTTGTCCGTAATATTTCGTGGCGTTTGATAATTTCGTTCAGGCTTTGTGCTAGTACTTCTATGTTGAGGTTTCCTTGAAATTTAATAGCTACAGGTATGTTATGTGCAGAAGATTCAGGAGCTAGCTGATGAATAAACCATAGCCTTTGCTGGGCAAAAGATAGAGGGTGAACTTCAGCTTCCTCGACTTGGGTAAGAGATACAGAAGGTAGAGAATTTTCTGCTGTCAGTTCAGCCAATATTTTCACACACAGCGATCGCACACTCAAGCCTTCAAAGAAATCTACTATAGATAGACTTACTTCCAAGTCAAGCTCAATCTGGTTTTTCAACTCAAAAACTTTTAAAGAATCCAGTCCCAAGGCGCTTAATGGCTGTTGAGGGTTGACTTCATTAGCTATTGCCAGTACCCGCGCTACTTGTTGCTGAATGTATGATTCTAAAAGTGGTTGTGACTCCTGTGGGGTAAGTGTTAAAAGAGTTTGGCGCTGCAATTTAGTTTCCCGCCTCACAATCTCAACATTTTTATTTATACTGCTAGCGACTACATCTAAATTGCCTACCAGAAAATTTGCTTTTGTCGCACGACGTTGAATTTTACCACTAGAGGTCTTAGGAATTGTACCCGGTTGAATCAGAACCACTGCATAAACTTGGATCTCATGTTCCTCAGCTACAGCTTGGCGAATTGCTGCAATCACCTCATCTAGATGCGGTTTAGCACGAAATTCTAATTCTTGCACAACACAAAGTTGTTCTTGATTATCTACTTCAACGGCAAAAGCTGCTCCACTAACAGAACGTAATGATTGATGAGTAGATTCTACTGTTAACTCTATATCTTGTGGATAGAGATTACGACCTCGAATAATAATTAAATCTTTAGCCCGACCAGTAATAAAGAGCTGTCCATCATCCAAAAAGCCTAAATCGCCAGTCCGTAAAAACGGTCCAACCTGAGAATCTTTAAGGTAAGCATGAAAAGTTTCTTGAGTTTCTGAGGCCCGATCCCAATAACCATGTCCTACACTCGGCCCAGATACCCAAATTTCTCCAACTTCATTTGCTGGACAAGGGGTTAAGGTTTCAGGATTGACAATCAAAATCTGCTGTTGGGGCAGAGTTTGACCACAACTAACAAAGGTCTGAGTATCTTCTTGGCTCGTGGTTTCCTGCACCTGATTCTGTGAGAGTGCAGATTTCAAAATAGTTTTAACATCTGGTGAAGCAGTCTTGCAGCCACCCGAAACCATCAAGGTTGCTTCTGCCATGCCATAACAAGGATAAAAAGCTTCCTGACGAAAGCCACACTCGGCAAAAGTGGCTGCAAATCGTTCTAAAGTCTCTTGCCTGACTGGTTCAGCACCACTAAAAGCTACATCCCAGGTGGTTAAATCGAGGGTAGCGCGTTGTTCGGGTGTAATTTTTTGAATACACAGATCGTAGGCAAAGTTGGGTGCGCCACTTGTAGTGCCTTGATAGTGGGAAATTGCTTTTAACCAACGGTACGGACGCTGCAAGAAAGAAGCTGGCGACATGAGGATGCAAGAAAAACCACCATACAGAGGTTGTAGTACGCCGCCAATTAGTCCCATATCATGGTAAATAGGTAGCCACGAGATAAATTTGCTGGCGGGTGAATGGTTCATGAATTGATAAGTCATGGTCGTATTGTGTAGTAGGTTGCCATGACTGATCATCACTCCCTTGGGTATCCCTGTAGAACCTGATGTATATTGCAAAAAGGCTAGGCTTTTTGTATTGATCAAAGGTTCACACCAAGTATCTTCTAGACCTGGGGCTAAGTTGTCTGTAACTAGCCACTGTAAATTATCTTGTTTTTCTGCAAGTAAAGATTTGGTTTTAGAGTAAATTGCTGTTGTGGTTAAGGCAATTTGGGCTTGGGCATCTGAGACAATAGCTTGTATCCTGGGCGTGTTGCGTTGGTTGCGGGGTGGGTAAGCAGGAACAGCTACCACTCCAGCGTATAGACAACCGAAAAAAGCCGTAAGATAATCTAGCCCTGGAGGATAAACCAATAAGGCTCGTTCCCCGGACATACCCATTGCTTGTAGTTGTGATGCTATCGCTCTACTGCGCTGATCTAGTTGTTGATAAGTCAGCGTTCGTTCTTCAGTTTCTCCATCTTCTAAAAATGTAAAAGCCTTTGTATCTGGCTGTATCCAGCTTCTGTAACGCAGAATATCCACAACTGTTGAAAAGTCTTGAATAACTTCTCTGAAGTAGTTAATTTGTTGAGTCATCTTACGCCTCAGACAAGGGATGCACACACTCAAAAAGCGTTGAATAGAACTTTGCGTCCGGCACATTGAATTATTGCCGAGTCAAACTGTCTTGCTGACGCTTTAGTCTCATTCAACTGGGAAAAATCTTGAATCTAGCTCCAGAGAAACTAGAGAGAATAGTTAGCAATTAGCTTGCTCATAAAGTACAAATTTTACTAACTATTATATTACAAGTAATTTTTGATTCAGTAAGCTTAGATTAACAGGAATAATTCTTCTTTGCAATAGCTATTTTATAAACAATAATTATCAGTATTTTTTTTATCATTAACTTTCGTTATTTCAAGAAGATTTACTTTTCTGAGATGGTTAGCACTAGCAAAATTTTGCTTAATATTTAGTGATGTTGTATATATTTTCACTAGATTTGTTACGTGTAGATGTAATAATAGGTATTGCTAGCAAAAATTCTAAGTATTGATTGTACTCTTTTTTGACTATTTTTTTAAATATAAGACTTATGCAACATATTTTTTATAGTAAATCTTAAATTAATTATATAAAAAGAACAATTATTACTTATATTTCAGAGCGTACACCAGATTAAGTTTGTAAAGTTTTGTACGAAAACTAATATTTAACTTGCAAAATTAGTGCAAATAAATTTCAATAACTTTAAATCCAATGTGTGATTAACCACGCATAAAAAGGTAAGATAGAGCCTAACTTAAGATAGTGAAATTCAAGAAATTAGTTTTAAGCCTGTTTCTCACAGGCTCATCTGCTGTGTTGACAATAATTCTTGTAAATGCTCAAGAGGTTACTGCCACACAGGTGCAACAATCGTTGCCATCCCCTGACACTAAGGCCGTTTCTAATCAAGCGTTACGGTTGTTAACTGCAACGCAATCAGATGAACTGACCAAAGAAATTGTGCAACTGAGTCAGGTCAAGCGTCTAATCACCGATGCCCAAATGTTAGTGCAGTCGCCAGTACCAGCCAATACAGATTCATCAGGACTCATACAAGTTACAGGCATCAAAGTTAATCCCACAGAGAAAGGTGTGGAGGTACTTCTAGAAACGACTCAAGGCGAAAAGTTGCAAATTTCAACCAAGAACGAAGGTAATGCATACATTGCTGATATTCCCAATGCTCAATTGCGTCTATCAACTGGCGATACATTTAGCTCCCCAAAACCAGTAGAAGGGATTGCTGAAGTTACAGCCATCAATATTGACGCTAATACCATCCGAGTCACAGTGAGGGGTGAAACAGGTTTACCAACAGTTGAGCTATTTGATAGTGATCAAGGCTTAATATTTGCCTTTACGAAAGTTGCGGTCTCTGCACAGCAACCAGAAACTCAACAACAGCCAGAAGAAAATCCGCCAACGAGTAAACCCCCTTCAGATCAACCATCAGCCCCAACTGATCAGCCAATTGAACTAGTAGTGACAGGTGAGCAAGATGGATACAATGCTACTAATGTTACAACTGCTACTAAAACCGATACCCCCTTACGAGATATTCCGCAATCAATTCAGGTAGTACCACGACAGGTCATAGAAGACCAAAAATCCACTAACCTGACAGATGCTCTGCGTAACGTTAGCGGTATTACAGAAGGCAATACTTTTGGGGGTTCAAGAGATGCCTTTAATATTCGAGGTTTTGAGCAGCGTAATATTTTCCGCAATGGATTTAGAGGTAATACTAACAGCATCATCAGAGATACTGCCAATTTGGAAAGAATAGAAGTCCTCAAAGGGCCTGCTTCAGTACTATTTGGCACGCTGGAACCTGGAGGAGTGGTAAACTTAGTAACGAAGGTCCCCCTAGCGGAGCCTCTTTACTCAGCTGAACTAGAAGCCGGAAGCTTTGGTCTAGTACGACCGAGTATTGACTTAACTGGGCCGTTAAATTCTGAGAAAAACTTACTCTATCGGTTTAATGCAGCGTATGAAAACTCCGATGGATTTCGCAACTTTGACCAAGGCATTAATCGCTTCTTTACCTCACCTGTAGTGTCTTGGAAAATTAGCGATCGCACTGACCTAACCCTAGATTTACAATACTTAGATGATACACGACCATTTGATCGGGGGATCGTGGCGATCGGTAGAGGGGTTGCAAACATTCCCTATGATCGAGTTTTGGGTCAGCCAGACGATATACATACTAGCAAAGACTTCAGCACTAGTTACCAATTAGAACATCGTTTTAGCGAAAACTTGACACTCCGAAGTGCGTTTCAATTCTCGAATACGGATGAAGCTGTTATTACAGCAGCACCTAGAGACTTGGATGAAACAACTGGTGAACTGAGCAGAGTATGGACTGATAACAGAGTTAATACCAAGAGCTATAGTCTGCAAACAAATTTAATTGGCAAATTTAGTACAGGTTCTATCAAACACACACTTCTAGTTGGGGTTGATCTCAACCGTGAGACTCAAGATAACGCTAATTTCGAGGATTCTGCTCCTAGTATTAACATATTTAATCCTGATTACGGTGTTTCCAGACCGAGGCGGGATGAGCTAGGAGATAAATTTTTTGATAACTACAAAACAGATATTTTGGGTGTGTACCTACAAGATCAGATTACCCTAGCTGATAATGTAAAGTTGCTATTAGGCGGACGATACGACATTGTTGATCAAAAAAACTTTGGTAATGAAATTGTAAATGGTGTAGAAGACTCCAATTTTGATAACAGACAACAAGTTGATGCATTTACCCCACGTATCGGTATTGTTTATCAACCCATCAAACCCCTATCACTCTACGGCAGTTTTAGCCAATCATTTGCACCAAATTCTGGCAGCACTTCTAGTGGCAGCCTCTTAGAACCACAACGTGGGACTCAATACGAAGTAGGTATTCGAGGAGAATTTTTTGATAGTAAACTCTCTACAAACCTAGCTGCATATTACTTGACGAAAAGTAATATTCCCACACTAGACCCAGATAATGACAACTTTAGCATTGCCATTGGAGAACAGAGAACTCAGGGCATTGAATTAGATGTAACTGGAGAAATTCTTCCTGGTTTGAATGTGATTGCTTCCTATGCTTACACCGATGCCAAAGTCACTAAAGATAACACTCTAATAGAAGGAAATCAACTCTTTGGCACACCACGAAATGCAGCAAGTTTTTGGACGACATATCAAATTCAAAGAGGTAATTTACAAGGATTAGGTTTTGGATTAGGATTATTTTTTGTTGGCGATCGCCAAGGAGATTTAGATAACTCCTTTCAAGTGTCTAGTTATGTGCGTACAGATGCCAGTGTTTTTTATCGTCGAGACAACTGGCGGGCTGGGATCAACATCAAAAATCTCTTGGATACCGATTACATTGAATCCACTAATGGGGTGAGAAATCGTGTTATTCCCGGTCTACCTTTTACTGTATTAGGGACAATTTCAGTTGAATTTTAATAAGTATTAGTCTTCTCTAAACTGCAAGTTTAAAAAATAATATTTGCCCTTAAGTTTTTAGGAGAATATTTTATTTATACTTGGAAAAAGTCTCCTGTTAAGAGAGCATTAATTATGAAATTCCGCCAACTTTCAATTAAATTACATCAAGACATTGGTGTGATATTAGGACTGTTAATAGGAATTATCAGTTTGACAGGCAGTTCATTAGTTTTTGGGAAATAAATTAATCATTTCCTAGTCGTCGGTAAGCTATAAACACAGCTAACTTAACGGGAGTTCGACAGTTATAAAAAGGCAAAAAGCTTGCTAGATATGAATTTGAGAAACTGGGGAGGTATTGCGATGCCTGCGGTGGTCACTGAGCTTTGCCGAAGTGCGGGCTACGCCTACGCAAAGATTGATTCAG
Source organism: Nostoc sp. (assembly GCF_036917615.1). Classification (GTDB taxonomy): domain Bacteria; phylum Cyanobacteriota; class Cyanobacteriia; order Cyanobacteriales; family Nostocaceae; genus Nostoc. Next base: position 21,512 of record NZ_JBALCZ010000031.1, on the reverse strand, counting down.
AATCGGTAAAAAAGTTACAAAAAAACGCGCCAGTCTAAAAATATCTCAGAAAAATCTTTCTTATCGGCTATGTCTACCATTGGATCTCGCCCGAAGGCGGAGCGTCTCCGGCTTTGCTCGACATCACACAAATCTTCTGTGATGTCGATGATTTCTGCAATCAATGGGAAAGCTTATGGCAACAAGTGCCACAGTTAAGAGCAACAACAGGAGAACGTCGCAGTAAATCAAGGATGCATTAGAGAGAGGTAATGACAATATCCATAGCATTTCATGGTAGTTGTCAAATAGAACACTCAAGCGTGTCGTAGTGTGTTTAACTTTTTGGTCAATCTGCTCGTGGGTTTGGCTGCTTACACCTATTTGCCCAAAAAAACCTCGATTGACATTCACCTAAAAGATTTACCTGCACTGCCTTCTGGCGTTTTTTAGTTCTGTGTAACTCAGATCAACTTAGAAAATCCAACCCATAAATTTTGAATCAAAATTCCTTCATCCACCATATAAGTGAGTAAATTCATCATTGTTTGGATGGGTCAGATAGTTTCCAATATTGGCAGCTATATGACCTATTTGGCGATTACCATCTGGGCTTGGCAAATCACTGGCTCTGCAACAGCACTGGCCTTAGTTGGTTTCTTTACCATATTATCTCGCATTCTAGTTTCTCCATTTGCAGGAGTAATTGTAGACCGCTTTAACCGGAAGTACCTCATGATGCTAGGTGATAGTGTTGCGGCTATCTTAACTATTGTGCTTTTACTGCTGTATCTCACAGAGAATTTACAAATCTGGCATCTTTATCTTACTGGTTTAATCAATGGTGGCTTTGTACAAATTCAAGAGTTAGCTTACTCAAGTTCGATCGCAATGATGGTGCCTAAACACCAGTACGCTCGTGCAAGTAGTATAGGTTCTTTAGTAGAGTACGGCCCCTTTGTATTCTCACCAGCCTTAGTGGGAATACTTTATCCGATCACGGGTTTAGTAGGGATACTCACAATTGATACGATGACTTTTGCTGTGGCGATCGCATCCCTACTGTTTGTAAATATTCCTCAACCATCCCAGTCAGATGATAACTCTCACAATCAGACAATTTGGCAACAGGTAATTTTTGGTTTGAATTACATCTTGACAAAGCCAGGATTGTCTGGATTATTAGTTGCCACTTCCTTATTTTGGTTTATGTATCAATTAGGAACAGCCATATATGAACCGATGATTTTAGCTCGTACAGGTGGTAATAGCGCTGTATTTAGTAATGTAACGTCTGCTGCTGGCGTCGGTGGGGTTTTTGGTGCGGTGGCTATCGGTATTTGGGGCGGACCTCAACGTCGAATTAAAGGAATTGTAATCGGACTTGTAGGGGTGAGTTTGAGCAGAACTGTATTTGGTCTAGGTCAGATACCGTTGATTTGGGTAATTGCTCAATTTTGTTCATCTCTATCGTTTCCTTTATTAGGTAGTTCTGAGACAGCCTTATGGCTGACGAAAGTTGCTCCTAACTTACAGGGACGAGTTTTCGCCACTCGAAGAGTATTTGGTTTAACAACTTCAGCATTAGCATACTTGATAGCTGGTCCACTAGCTGATTACATTTTTGAACCAGCGTTTGCACCTGGAGGTAAATTAGCAGCCATTTTTGGAGGTTTCTTTGGTACCGGTAAAGGTGCAGGAATGGCACTTTTGTACGAAATCAATGCGTTATGTTTATTACTACTTGGGTATGCAGTCTATACCTTACCTATGTTGCGTAATGTAGAGGACATTGTGCCAGACCATGATGCGAGTATTAAGTAGTTGGAATAATTTACAGAATAATTAATATGATCACACAAGACTCCTTGAGGAATTGCCATTTTTGTTCTCTAATTTCTCAAACCAATGGCGAAGACCCCATTGGTTCAGCAGCGACCTGCGAACATTTTTTCGCAATGGAGATGGGACTTCCTTGGAGTGAAAAACGTTTTCTAGAAAATTCGACAATACAGTCAGCGATCGCTCTCATTGATCAATTAATGCTAGAGTATGGAGTAAATATTCAAGCCCAGCTAATTGTTCCAGATAAGGAATATTCCCACCCAGGTTATACTCGCATACTGTATTACCGCCGTCCAGCAAAACTTTTTGCAGAGTTTGAAAAGCAGGAGTTTATTATTCCCGCTCATTTGGTTGGTTCGTTTGTAATCGCATTACTTAATACTTTATTTCCATCTTCTGAGCAGTTATCTAATTGGCAGCAGTATCGACAAGAATCCAATCATATTCGTGAATTGATGATCTGTACCGATGGGAATGTTGATGTTGCCTGTGGTCGGTTTGGGTATCCCATCTATCAACAGTTACGTTCCGAATTTGCTCCTGCTTCAGGTGGAAAACTGCGTGTGTGGCGATGCAGCCACTTTGGAGGACATCAGTTTGCTCCCACTTTAATTGATTTACCCACAGGACATTATTGGGGTCATTTGCAACCAGAAATATTAGCTCCTCTAATCCAGCGTCATGGTTCTGTCTCAGAACTGTACCAATATTACCGGGGTTGGGCTGGTTTATCAAAGTTTGAGCAAATTGCAGAGCGGGAAATATGGACACAAGAAGGTTGGGATTGGCTCAACTACCACAAAGCTGGTCAAGTACTAGCAATGGATGAAGTGAACCAGGAGTGGGCTGATATTCGCATTGATTACAGTACGATAGATGGCAGTATAAACAGCGCCTACAAAGCTAGGGTAGATGTAAGTGGTTGTGTCATGACATCTCGAAATTCAGGGGATAACCAACTCTTAGAGGCAGTCAAGCAGTATCGCGTTAGTCGTCTGAGCAAAGTTGTTTAGCACCCTGACTGTCTAATTAGTATTTGTCAAGAATGAAGGATATTGCTCTTGAGGCTCTTGAGGCAGGAGAAGAAAAAAAGTTATTGAACAATAATTGTTTCTGAAGAAAGCTCCTTTGGAATAAGCGATATAACCCACATTCCCCACCCTAACCTGTAGCATGTGGTTACGGCTGAACTATATTTTGAACTTCAATATCTTTGAGAGTAGACATAATATCTGAACATAAATCAAGTTAACTATTCAGATAAAACCATAATCTTGCCGCTGCCGGGGCTGTAATGTTCATTCTTTCGTTAAGCGATCGCAACCCTCATGTTTTTGTGTCATCAAACTTCTGCTGATGTTTTTTTACCAGAGAATATTACTATTTTGGAGATGTCTATTAAGGATAGGTCTAATGATTAGACACTTCTTGCTTCTAGCCTTGCCTGAAGCGGGATAGAGATAATAAATTCAGCCCCTTGTCCTAAAACTGATACACACTCCAACTGTCCTCGATGCTTATTAGTCACAATGTGGTAACTAATAGATAGCCCTAAACCAGTGCCTTTCCCAACGGGTTTGGTGGTAAAAAAGGGTGTGAAGAGTTGCCGCCGCACATTTTCGGAGATTCCAGAACCGTTGTCAGCAATGCAGATGACGGCAAAATCGCCTTCAACATTAGTCCGAATTGTAATGATGGCTGGCTGACGTGCGATATCGGCATAAGTCCGATGTTGGTTAAATTCTTCCAAAGAGTCAATCGCATTTGCGAACAGGTTCATAAATACCTGATTCAGTTGCCCAGGGTAGCACTCTACAAGTGGCAGGTTCCCGTACTCCTGTATTACCTGAATTCCCGGAGAATCTGGTAGGGGTTTGAGCCGATTTTGCAAAATCATCAGGGTACTATCAATGCCCTCATGGATATCAACGGCTTTGACTTCAGCTTCGTCTAAGCGGGAAAAGTTTCGTAAAGATAATACAATTTGGCGAATGCGATCTGTTCCTACTTTCATTGAAGCCAAGAGCTTAGGTAAATCTTCCATCAAAAAATCTAAATCAATCGCATCTATCTGATTTTGAACTGTAGGTGCTAAATTTTGGTTTTGCTGCTGATAAAGTTGTACTACACTCATCAAGTCTTTGAAATAATTATTGACGTAAGTAAGGTTGCCGTAGATAAAGCTGACTGGGTTATTGATTTCGTGAGCAACACCTGCTACCAATTGCCCCAAGCTAGACATTTTTTCGCTTTGTACCATCTGGGACTGGGTTAGCTTTAACTCATCGAGCGTCTGCTCTAGCTGCTCTGCTTTTTCACGCGCTTGTGTTTCCGAAATTTCTAACTCGTGGGAGTATATTTGCAAATTTGTATAGAGCCGAGCATTTTCTATAGAGATAGAAACTTGCGAAGTCAATAAATTAAGTACCTCTAGTCTGTCTGCGGTAAAGGCTCCGGTGGTGAGGTTATTTTCCAGGTAAAGAACTCCGGTTAGCTTACCCTGATGAGCGAAAGGCGAACACAAAACTGATTTGGGTTGATTGGCAACAATATAGCTGTCACTCGCAAAACGCTCTGTATGGCTGGCATCGTCTAAAACCAAATTTTCTTTTGTTCTTTGAACATAGTTAATCAGCAAAACTGGTAGTTTATGCTTTACTTGAACTAAGCTGGAAGATCGCACTATCACTTGATCTCGATCAATGTTTCCTTCGGCTTCAATTACCCACTGGTTCTCCCGTTTTACAAGTAGATAACCCATTTGGGCCCCAGCATTCTCGATCGCGATCGTCATCATCTTCTCCAGCAGCCGATTTAGCTCCATCTCACTTGAAAGTGCTTGGGACGCTTTAATCGCTGTGCTGATATCTAGAGTTTGGGTTTTAGCTTCAGAAATGTCCTGAATCTGCCTTGTAGCCGTACGCCGCTCGACTGTATCTCTAAAAATTTGCGAATATTGTTCGTCCAGTTGCCGAACTTTACCCGTAGCTTGCCACTTTAAATAGCCATACCGGGCTTCTTTTAAATAAATTTTGGCAAAGTTTTTCCTATCCTTGGCTAAGTAAAATCGAAATGCAACTTCGTTTGCTAAGGCTTCATTTTGTAAATAACCGTTTTCGGCAGCAGAAGCGATCGCTAAATCATACAGTTCCATTGCCTGATAATCTTGTTGGTGAATCCGAGCAATTTCAGCTTGAATCAGCAGGAACTTGTGTTGATAATTGGTTGGGCAGTGTATTGCCCATTGCTGGAATTTTTCTAAGTTGGCATTTAGTTTTTTTAGATAAATCACTTGAGTTTCTGTATCTACCTTTGCATAAGCCCCTGCTAAGGCAATACTTTGGTGAAAATAGAAAACAGGATTAATAAAAATCCCTCGCGCTCCCCCAACAAATTTTTCGGCATTCTCTCCATACTCAACAGCTTTAATAAATTCTCCATACCAGTTACAGAGCGCAAGTTTATAGATGTAAACTACAAATGCACTCAACATATCCGAAGATGCCAACGCAAACTCTAGCACTTGCTGTTCATCTGCCCAAGTTCCAACAAGTTCTTCAATCTTACCTGCTGGCTTAGTCAGGTTTGCGATCGCTTCCATAGCCAGCAGATGGTAATTCAACATATTTTTGTCAATCTTGCGGAGGCTAGGAATAAAATCTTCGGCTATTTCTGCGGTTTTTTCTAAAGATTCATTTCCAAATAATGATTGCCACAAAAAATTAACTGAACAATAACCAGACCACTGGTAAGAACCTGTTTCTAAACCACTATTAAATCCCTTCAATAAATAAGGTTTACTCTCGCTAATATGGTCTTTGTAGTGACAAACTAAACCGCCCCACATATTTAAAATATTTGCTTCTAATTCTTTCGTTCTTAAAACTTCATGCAACCGCAAAGATAGCTCACCAAACTCATAACCAGAATCTACCTCACCATATTGAAACACCAAATTAAAAGCATAAAGCATATAGCCAAATACAGAAATTGGTGAGTTGCCATACTGAACTGAAAGTTGAGTTATATTCATCGATGTGATATGCAACGCTTTAGATCCTAAAAAGTAGGCAATAGGCCAGACTTCTTTTAAGATGCGTTGAGCCATTAACTTCTCTTCGTCTTGCATTTTTGGTAGTTCTGCGAGACTAAAGGTTGAGCGATCCCCAATAACTTTTTTGGTTTGATTAAGTTTTTCTAACAGATATATATCATCAGGATAAGCTGTAAACTGCAAGCCTAAAAGTTCCAAGGTGTTTAACCCAATTTTATATGCGGAGTTTAAATCATTCTCCATCCGATAACACATAATTCGATATTCATTCACCCGACACATATCAAGAGTAGTTCTAACCTGGCTGAAAGTCTGCTCAAAAATCAGCAAAGCTTCTTCATATTTACCATTTAAAAACTCTGCCTCTCCGACTTGTAAATATAAATTTAAGGTAAGTAAATAATTATCTTGCCAGCTATTTTCAGGTAGATAACTCATTCCTGTTTCTAGCAACTTGAGTGCAGTTACAAACGCCGAAGATGATTTTGCCCGTTGACCTGCTTTCAGATTTAATTCTGCCAGTTCATATCTTTCTGCTGGTTCTACAATCAATGAACTACCAGCATTGAGATGGTTGACAATATCAAAAAGATGTTCTTCCAACTGGGCTTTTGCAGTATTATGTAATAGTAATTTTCCAACCTTCAAATGTACTTGTTGTTGCTGGTCGGTTGGAATTAAAGAATAGGCAGCTTGCTGAACGCGATCGTGCAAAAACTTATAGTCAACTTGTACAGCAGTATTGCAGTATATTGACAATTCAGACTGATTCAACAACTGAGGAATTTTGTAAGTATCGCTCAAAGGAAGAATTAATCCTGCCCGCAAAGCTTCCCATAAATCAACTGCTGTTGCCGATACAGATTTTTCGTTTACTACAGCTAGAATTTCTAAATTAAAACGGTTCCCAACACAAGCAGCTAATTGTAAAACTTGCTGCGTTTGTTCTGAGAGTCTTTGAATTTTATTCACCATTAAATCGACTACGTTATCGGTAATGGCTTGTTCCTGAATTTTGTTAAGATTCCACTGCCAGAAACCCGAACGATAATCAAACGTCAAGAGATTATCTTGATGCAGTAGTTTTAGTAACTGAGTCAAGAAAAAGGGATTACCTTGGGTTTTTTGAAACAGCAAATCGGCTAAAGGTTCTGCCTGAGATGATTCGCAATTGAACGTGTCACTAAGCAGTTGAGTAATATGATGTGCTGCTAATGGCTTCAAGAGCAACTCTTTAACGGTTGCCCCAGATGCTCGAATTGCCTCTAGCATTAATATCAGTGGATGGGTGGGACTAACTTCGTTATCTCGATAAGCCCCAATCAGCAATAAATACTGGCTTTCTAGGTCAATCATTAAATTCTCGACCAGCTTCACAGAGGCAGCATCTGCCCATTGGAGGTCATCTAAAAACAGTACTAAGGGATGATCAGCAGCAGTAAAGGCATGGATAAATTGCTTAAACACCCGATTAAAACGGTTTTGAGACTCAGCAACCCCCAACTGCGGTACAGGCGCTTGCTGCCCGATAATCAGTTCTACTTCTGGGATAACATCAATAATCACCTGACCGTTAACTCCCAATGCTTGTAGCAATTTATTTTTCCAAACCTCAACTCTGGCTTGGCTTTCAGCTAACAGTTGCCGCATCAATTCTCGAAATGCCTGAATCAAAGAAGCATAAGGAATATCTCGCTTGAGTTGGTCAAATTTGCCACCAATGAAGTAACCTCGTTGCCGCACAATCGGTTTATGAACTTCGTTAACCAGTGAGGATTTGCCGATACCTGAGTATCCTCCTACTAATACAACTTCACTCGAACCAAGGCTAACTTTATCGAAGGCAGCCATAAGAGCCGCCACTTCTACTTCCCGACCATAAAGTTTTTGAGCTATTTGGAATTGATGCGAAAAATCTTGCTGACCTAAGCTAAAAAGGTCAATGCTTCCTTTTGTTTGCAGTTGTATCGCTGCTTGCTCTAGGTCAGCCTTTAACCCGTAAGCACTTTGGTAACGGTCTTCAGCAGTTTTGCTCAGAAGTTTCATAGCGATCGCAGAGATTGCTAGTGGTACATTTTGATTAATCTCGTGAGGAGCTATTGGGATTTTCGCAATGTGACAATGCACCAACTCCATTGAATCTTGAGCATTGTGGAAGGGGAGCTGACCTGTCAGCATTTCGTAGAAACTGACACCTAATGAGTAAAAATCTGTACGATAATCTAAGGTTCGGTTGATGCGTCCAGTTTGCTCTGGCGACATATAAGCCAGCGTTCCTTCTAGAAGGTTGAGGCTACTAATTTCTGGGCTTTCTTTTGACAACAGCGAAGCGATGCTGAAGTCAATCAGTTTTATTTTTTCGGTATTGGGGTTATAAAGAATGTTTTCCGGCTGAAGATCCTTATGAATAATGTGCTGGGTATGTAACTCTCCCAAAGTTTCAGCAATTTGACGGGCAATGTTGAGAAATTCTGTAATTTCAAACCCTGTAGTAGATATCTGATGTTTTAAAGATTCTCCACCAAAGTCTTCTAAAACCAGTGCTAGACCATTACTATAGCCGTTGTCGTAATTAATTAATTCATAAGGTTTGATTACACCTGCAATGTTCAAGTTTTGGATAATTTCGTATTCGTGCTTTATCTGAGCAATCTCTTTGACAGTCGGATACTCTGCTCTGAGCAGTTTGATGACAACTGAGTGTCCATTAGCGTTGGAGTATGCTCGACAAAGTACTGTGGCAGTAGCTTCATAAATTAAACTTGTAATACTATAGTCCGGGATGCGAGCAATGAATCTAAGCATTATTACTTGGCTGAATATTGTTTTCTAATAGATTTTCGTAGTTACTATGATGATTCCCAAAATTCAAGTCAAGTTAACTCTGCAAATCCTAGTTGAGGATTGACGGGATGTCGCAGACATAGGTGAAATTTGGTAAATATTTGGCGAGTAGCAACTAAATCAGCAATTACCTAAACTCCGGCATGAATTACGAAAGCAATTGCAAACTGCTTAAACTACAAGTGTTTCAGCTTTACAAGAGTGCCATTCGGTTCTGGCTCGTCATGTCGCAGACCAAATGAAAATTTGTCGCGGAGTATGTGAAAAATTCCCGACCTGATTCGCAAACTAATTGAAATTCTCTACCAAATTGGGGATAAAAGGCGCGAAAAGCTTACTGGATTTGACTTTGGTGCAATACTCGTGTAAAGGGCGATCGCAATAGTCCTTTGGGATCTTTCAGCTTTAACCCTAACAGTAGGGTTAGATGCAGCAGAATCTTCTTTTTCATCGCTAACCCTAATGTTAGTAAATTCTCAATAATATTAGAGATTCAAGTTAATCATGGATTTTGATGGATAGTAAAGAATTTATATTTAAGAAGTAGAACCACAAAGATTAGCAATGCCGAGCAAAATTATTCAAGTCAAAGAGTACACAGTCAGAGCGCACAAGCGGGAAATTCACACGCGCGTCTTCAATTTCGTATGCAAGCAGTGTGAACAACCCACCCAAAGAGAAACCTTTGGACCCCGACCGCTCTACTGTGAGAGATGCCGCGCTCCTCAATCTCCTAAGAAATCAGTAGTTCCTCTCAAGAAAAGAAAACCCAGACCCATGACTTATAAGAGTGATGAAGGTAAAGTGAGGTAAGTTTTCAATGAAACTAATGCTGGATATGCATATTAGTACATAAATACTATAAAAATCAAAAGTGTGTACCTTTTGTCAATAGCTCCAAGGAATGAAAACTCAGTTCGGGTGTTCGCGGAGCGTTTCGTAGAGAAGAAGTGAAAGCGGATCATGAAGGTAAAAGTTCTGCCGCGTCCGTTCCAAACCCGGAAAAATGGTCAAGTGAAGCGTTGTTTACTGCCGTTCGCGCAGCGTCTCGCAGAGAAGGCATCGCTATCCGGTCTGCATTGCGGACTGGAAGACTGGAAAAACTCAAGATGGCTGAGATTTTGAGAGAAAACCTAAGCTTCGAGTACTTGCTGTCGTGCTGGGTGGATAACCCGGCGAAAGCAGATGATCATTAAAAAGCTGTTGGCAAAATTTCCGCAGTCGGGGATTGCTTGTGCAGATAGGGAATGGGGAATGGGAAATTAGATGAATAAAAGGAGAAAAATACCAAATTTATCACCAATTGTAGATTTATTTAACATTAAAACTGCGACTAGAGAGGGTAGTTTGGCAAGACTGGTTAAACAATACAACAACGAATTTCAGCCTTTGACTAAGCCGATGGTACAATTGCAAAAGTTGATCAATTGAGTCAATCTGTTTATAGATATTATTAATCCATTTAGTCAAAAATTTCGGTGAATGGTATATAACAGCTTGGAGACTGGTTTTTACAGGGCTTTGACAAATTTTAAATCTTGGTTATCTTTGGCAGCGAAGTACTTAATTACTTAAATGGGGTCATCCGCTTTGCCTCGATTTACCTTTGTGATAAGCAAGGCTCAATGGTATAAACCAATTGTTGCTTTTGTGCGTCCCTACTTCCTTAATTTGAGAATTTTTACGATAGATTACAAGTATTACTTGTTCATTTAGGTACTCCTATGAAAAGATTGATTAAAGGTTTGCGCGAATTCCAAAGTAGTTATTTTTCCGCCAATGAAGAACTGTTTGAACAACTTTCTCATGGTCAAAAGCCCAGAGTCCTATTTATTACTTGTTCAGATTCGCGTATCGATCCAAACCTGATTACACAAGCTAGGTTAGGCGAATTGTTTGTTATCCGCAATGCAGGCAACATTATTCCACCATATGGTGCAACTAATGGCGGTGAAGGAGCAACAATTGAATATGCTATTCAAGCATTAGATATTCAACAAATTATTGTCTGTGGTCACTCGCATTGTGGTGCTATGAAAGGATTAATGAAGTTAGACAGCTTGCGGGTAGAAATGCCGCTTGTACATGACTGGCTCAAGTATGCAGAGGCAACCCGACGACTGGTGAAAGACAATTATAGCCACTACGAAGGGGAAGAACTCTTAGAAATAATTATTGCTGAGAATGTACTCACCCAAATCGAAAATTTACGAACTTATCCGGTGATTCACTCTAAGCTCCACCAAGGGCAGATCAGTATTTATGCTTGGATTTATCAAATCGAGACAGGAGAAATTTTGGCATACGATGCACAAAAGCACGCCTATGTCTTACCCCAAAATCAGCTTCTCCCATCGGAGGTAGATGAGACATTACTTAGCGCACCTTTAACTAGCAATGGGGAAATACATTTCACTAAAATTCAACAACGCGCGTTTCAATCGGCCGAGGAACTCCCTATTCCTACACATCAACGGTTTCCAATGACAGTGCTTTCTCCAGAGCAAATGGAGCGAATTTATCGCGGCTCGGCAACAAAGTAAAAATGTAGAATGCTGGGAGGATGATCCGGCGAAAGCAGATTGTGATCAAGAAGCTGTTGCCGAAGTTTGGGCAGTGGAGGATTGCGATCGACTAGCTTTTTGTGCTGGCTATTTGCGTGGCTGTGCATTTCATAGCGATTTTGCTTTAGTCGGGTTGTCACTGCCCAGCCATAACAAGACTTTTAACGGATTGGCTCTAGATGAGCGCTATCACCACTACCTACAACGCCACCACTAGCCACTCTCACCCTCAGTGGCACAGATACCATTGCCAATTACCGACAAGTCCTCAAAAGCTTTACCTACAACAATACTGCTACTACTGTTAAAAGTAGCGATCGGATAAAAAAGGCTAAAACAATGACAACTTTTACTGTTGGTGATTATCTAGTGCTTCGTCTGGTGCAGATCGGCGTCAAGCAGATCTTCGGTGTTGCTGGAGACTACAATATGGAGTTTCTCGACTCTATTGTTAACCAGGATGGAATTGAGTTGATTACAACCTGTAACGAACTTAACGCATCCTACGCTGCCGATGGCTATGGTCGAATCAATGGTGTTGCAGCATTAGTAACTACGTTTGGTGTTGGTGAACTCAGTGCTATTAATGGTGTTGCTGGCGCTTATGCCGAACACGTTCCTGTTGTGACGATTACTGGATCTCCTGCCACCAACATTCAAGCATCTGGTTCGCTTGTCCATCATACGCTTGGTACTGGTGATTTCTCCATGTTTGCCCGAATGTATGAAAAGGTAACGGTGACTCAAGCATATTTGACAACAGAGAATGCAACAGCAGAAATTGACAGAGTTTTAGGTATTTGTCTTCTGCATAAATTACCTGTTTACATTTCCATACCTATGGATGTTGCTAAACATGAAGTGGCTATACCGTCTGATTTCTTGACCCCTCGTGTATTCCAAAGCGCGATCGCTACTTTAGTTGAGGCAGTTGATGCCTGTGTAACTATACTGGAGAAAGCCCAGAAACCAGTGATTCTTGCTGATGTTGGTGTCGATCGCTATCGCCTACATCAAGAATTGCGAGAGTTGCTGGCAGCTACCGGATACCCTTATGCCACCATGAACATGGGAAAAGGACTGCTGGAGGAAACACACCCCCAATTTATCGGCATATATAATGGTGCTGCCAGTGAAGATTATGTGCGAAAACGTATTGAAGAGGCAGATTGTGTCTTGAGTATTGGTGCTTTGATGACTGATTTCAACACAGGAAAGTTTTCTGCCAAACTCGACCCAGGTCGAACTATTGAAGTGCATGGGCAGTATCTAAAAATTAAACGTGCGCTGTACAATAATGTGGCGATGCGGGATGTGCTGTCTGCTTTAAGCAAACGCTTGCAGCGCCGTGATGCTCAAACGCTGGACTTCAAGTCTGCAATGGAGAATTTGGATGCTGGCTTCACGACTCCTTTCCAACCCAACACGGATGGGGTTATTACACAACGGCGTTTTTGGTATAGGCTAGCTCATTTCCTCAAAGAAGATGACATTATCGTTAGCGAGACTGGAACTTGTTTGTTTGGAGCCTCAGTAATTCCTTTGCCAAAGAGAAGCACCTTCATTGGGCAAGTCCTTTGGGGTTCGATTGGCTATTCAGTAGGCTCATTACTTGGCTGTTGCATCGCAGCGCCACAACGACGAGCTATTCTACTAGTGGGTGACGGTTCTTTTCAAATGACAGCACAAGAACTCTCAACAATATTACGCAATGACTTGAAGCCAATTATTTTTCTAATTAACAACGATGGATATACCATAGAGCGTGATATACACGGTGCAACCATGCCATATAACGACATTCAACGGTGGAATTATCACAAGCTCCATGAAATTTTTGCTAGTAATGGCTGGGGCATTAAAGTAAGCACCGAGTCGGAGTTAGAGTCGGCATTGCAAAAAGCCGAGCAAAACCGCGACCAACTTGCTTTCATTGAGGTCGTGATGGACAAAATGGACAGCCCAGAAGTTCTTTTGAAGATGTTGCAAAATTAGGGTATTTACCAGTAATAAAGCGCTTGGACCCTCCCCGCTTGCGGGGCTATGGTGTACACACAAGTCTCTTGACCTGCAATGCCATTGTATCAGCTGACAATGCCAATGTATTGACTAACAATGCCATTGTATTGGCTGACAATGCCATTGTATTGGCTGACAATGCCATTGTATTGGCTGACAATGGCAATGCAATAGACATCTGGTGATAAATATAATTATGCGTTCACTCAAACCCTTGTAGAGACGCGAAATTTCGCGTCTCTACATTCTTTTCTGGAGATGTCTAATAATCTAAAATGCGATACGCTTGGGTTAAGGCTTAATCGTAAGAGCGTCACTTTTCAAGAAAGCTACCAGTAATACCAATTCTGTATGAAGATGCGCTAAACCATATTTAAGTGCAAGAAAGAAAAACGAACCGCAAAGGACACAAAGGACACAAAGAAAGAAAGAAGTTAAAAGGGTTTGGCGCAGCCTCACAAAGAAATGGTATAAGAGGATGTCTGAAAAGTGTACGAAAGGTATAATTTTTCATTCTGAGCGTAACGAAGTGGAGCGTTCGCGTAGCGTCTCGTTGGCGCAGCCTCTCGTAGAGAAGAGAAGAATCGCAATTTTTCGTGGGTTGATGAGATGCAACACTTGGCTATCGCTTCATTCAGCATGACATTTTTAACTTCTCAGACATCTTCTAAGGACACATACTCCTACGGAGAAGCAAGCTACGCATAGCGTCTCGTACAGAAGGAAGAGAAGGAAGAAATGCTTAACTGAACTGTATTTATCTAAAATCGGCTTTCATACTCAACTTGGAATTGATTTTCATCCCCCAAATTAGTTGAGCCTCGCATCAAAATTTCGTCATTGAGTCGATAGAGCACATTGTAACGGAAAGACTCATCATTGTTAGAAAGAGCGTGTGATAAAGAAACAGATGCGTTTCTATTGATGTCAAACACACCTTCTGCTGATAAATTAAGAACTGAACCGTTCGCTGCTTTATTAGTATTAGTAGATGGAGTAGGAAATACCCGAAACTCACTAAAACCAATAGCCTGTCCGATCGCAGTGATAGTTCCTTGTAAACCACCTAAAATGGTCGAACTAGCGAAACCAGTCAGCCCTTGTCCTGCATTTGTTTGACCGAAAGAACTCAGAATCGAGCCACCCAGCAGAGCAACTATTTCTCCCTTACTACGGCTAGGTTCACTCGTCAGTTCTAGATTGTCGCCCAATTCACTAGCTGGCCCGTTTACGGTGGCTTGAACGGTAACGCTATTTAAAGTCCCAAAATTGTTTGCAGAAACATCGCTGACTTCAGAAGACAATGGTGATTCCAAAATTTGACTGTTCCTTGTCGATGCTTCCGGTACAATTGCGGTAAGTCGCACATCTAGGGTCGGGTCAAGTCCTTGACTAGCAGTAAAGCTCGCAGTTTGTTCATAGCCCCGCGCCAAGGTGAACTGAGTGGAAAATACGCTCAGTCGTCCTCCTGTCAAACGAATGACTCCTTCAGGAAGCGGCTTGGCGAATGTACCATTAATGGTCAAGTCGCCTTTGGCGTCAAAGCTCAATAGGGGCTGACTTAATGCGGCTCCTCCTGGTACAAAGTTCAGTAAAGACTGAGTGGTAACACGAATACCTTTGTCTAAAGTCAACTTTAAATCTGCAAACTCTATAGGTAAATTGGGTGGAGTGACTGTGCTAGTGCTACTCTTTGCTGTAATCACTGGGTTAGTGCTATTCTCTGGTGTAGGTGTGACGTTAGCGTTAACCTCTTCTCTATTTATGACGTTAGCGTTAGCCTCTGCTGTCGCTGCTGATTTTTTCTTCGCAGCAGCCGAGTTTCCAATAATCACCTGACCATTACTCAGTTTAATCTCTCCACCAATTACAGGTTTTAACGCTGTTCCGCGAATTACGACATCGCCGCCAACACCGCCTTCATACAGTCCTGCAAGCTTAAAATTGAGTTTATCTGCTATTGATACTGTTAGGGGATTCGCTGCGGCTTGCTGCGGATCAAAAATTGGCAGGATGCCTGATACTGTCACTTGCCCTTTATTGTACGTGCCTTGGATACCTTCAACACTCACCGTATTACCATTAAATCGCGCTGTTCCTGTGACATTCGTGAGGGGATCAGATAAGGCTTGAGTGCGAAAAGTTGCATTATTAAGTGTGGCATTGCCGTTAATAATTGGTTCCTTTAAAGTCCCTTGAACGTTTAAATCTACTTTTCCTTGACCGTCTACCCAAGCGACTTGATTATTGGTAAACACGTTTAACAGTGCCAATCCTTCATTTTGCAGATTGGCGTTGATGCTAATTTGATTGCTATCTGGCTGCACTGCGGCAGAAGGTAACGGAGCAGGTACACTACCTGTAATTGCAAGTGGCTGTGTTCCTGTGACTAGCAAAGTACTGTCAAAATTCAAGCGAGCTTTGTTGTAGTCAAAGTTCACCTGTCCTGTTTGCACAGGTTGCTTGTTGAGAGTTGCATTCGCCAGCGCCACTTGTCCTTGGACTCTGGGGTCTTTTAAACTACCTCCCAATGTGGCATCAGCATTGACTTTCCCAGTAATATCTATGGGGTATTTTTGGATAAAAGGCTCTAAAAGTGATAGAGGTAGACTTGCGACATTCAACTTTCCAGATAGTTGCTCAGTTCCTAACTGTCCCGAAAAAGCCACCAGTCCTTGATTGATTCCAACACTCAACGGCGAAAGTGTGACGATCCCATCAGCAAAAGTACCTTGAGCAACGACTTGATTAATCGAGTATTCACCCCATTGCCAGTTAGCACCTTGAAAATTAAAGCCGACATTTAACCCAGACTTCAACGAGCCATTAGCTGTAATTCCTCCGCTCAAAGCACCCGTTAATTCTGCAAGGGTGGGCAAAGACGTGGCTTTTTTTCTTTCTACCTGCTGTTGTTTTGCTACCGATGTTGCAATATTCGAGAAATATGCTAACTGTGTTTTCAAATCTGCGTTGGGCAAACTGACAGGCTTGGTATTAAGTACCTCTGCTCCAGCTAATTTCGGAGGTTGCAACCCGCTACCAAAGTCTTTAAAGTCAAAGATATTAAATGCTTGTAAGAGTTTCTCAATTCTGGTTTGGTTTAAATTAGCTTGAACTTGAAATTGCGGGTCATTCCCTGTTTGCACATTTCCACTCAGGGCGATATTGCTATCTCCAATCCGCAATTGACCATTAGCCAAGCTAGCAGTACCATCGGCATAATTTATAGTTCCGCGAAATTCATCTGCTGCAACTCTAGCAACACGAGGCCGAGCGATCGCCACGTCTCCCGCAACTGCATAATTATTCAGATTGACAACTAAATTTACCGATAATTGCCCCGCCAGAGGTTTCAACTGATTGTTAGGTAAAAAGCCGCCAATCAGAGCGATGGGAAACTGTTGGGCGTTGATGAGCAAGTTATCTCCTTCAGTTCTACCTGTGGTAACTGCCTCATCGCGCTGGACTAAAAATGAAGTTGGGCGATAATCTGCACCCAGGTTAAGCGCTATCCTATCTTGCTTCCCGGCTAGTTGCAGACTTGCTCCCTGTCCCCCTTGAAAATTCACGTTTCCAGTTAAAACTGGGTCAAACGCCAAGTTACTGACCTGGAAATTCCGCAGCCGGATATTGCCATTAGCTTGAGGTACATGTGGAGTGCCTGTAACTTTTCCCTTAAAATCAAGTAGCCCTGCTAGTGCTACGTCACCAGGAACTTTAAAGCCTGTATTTTTGAGGTTGAAATTCTGCGCCAGTACATTTAAATTAAATCCCGTAATTTGAGGTGCGCCAGTTGGTGGAGTTTGAACAGCGATCGCACCATTAGCACTCAGTCCTGAGGTAGTTGCGTTTTCAACTATAATCTGCTGTCCATTCCACTGCACTTGCGCTGTCAGCGGTTGTGCGAGCAGCGCTAACCCTTGAGATAGGCGGATTTGTCCGGCGGCTCGAATATCTGCAAGCTGGAAAGATTTTGCTGTGCCTGCGAATTGGATATTACTATTGAGCCGTCCTCCCAATTGTGGTGAGAAACGGTTGAGTTGAATTTGGGAAGTGTTGGCAAGCACTTGCCAGCGACCACGATTAAAGCTAACATTTCTGAGATTAACCGTACCTCCTGCTACATTCAGCCTTGCTTGTCCTGTGCCTTGAATGGTTGAGGGTTGGAAAGAAGCAGTGCTTCCTGACAAATTCAAGGCGACATTGTTTAAAACTCCCTGGAACTGGGGTGGTATCTGTCCAAAACGGCTCAATTGCAGTTGTTGGGTATTCACAAAAGCTTGCCAGCGTTGTTGTACAACTTGACCTCTAGCCCTGATTGTCCCGCCTGCCACGTTCAAAACTGCATCCGGAAAAAGAATATTCTCTCCTTGTTTAGCAACAACAACTCGTCCCGTAATCGGATAGGTGGCTGTAGGCGCTTGCACCCGTGCTACTGTTTGCAGGTTGCTCAGAGTGCCGGAAATATTGGCATTTGCCGATACATTCCCAATGGTAATGGAGGGTGAGGAGTTGTATGCTCGGGCGATCGCATCCCCTGGTAAATTTTTTGCTTGTACATTCAACGCCACCCTGCCCTGGGGTGCAAGCTGAAGTTGACCACTGGCTGTGACTTGCCCTCCTACCTCTGGATTTGCCTGAACGCGAGTAACGTTGACGTTTAACGGTCTACCTAGAGAACCAGAAACTTTGGCGTTCGCAGATATACCACCAACCTTAATCGGAGTTGAAATACCATAACCTTGAGCGATCGCATTTCCTGGGATACCTTGAGCTTGAATATTTACGCCTACTTGACCTTGGGGAGCCAGTTGAATTTGACCATTGGCTGTGATTTTTCCCCCGGCTGGCGGCGTTACCTGAACATTAGTAATATCAAGTTTTAAGGGTTGTTTGCTAAGTGAGCCAGAAATTTGTGCTTTTGCTGAAACATTTCCAACTGCGATCGGTAGAGTCACGCCATAGCCGCGTGCTAGTATATCCCCTGATACACCATCAACTTGAGCATTAAATCTTGCCGAGCTTTTCAGGCCAAGTTTAGCTTGACCGCCTCCAGTGATTTGACCGCCTGCTGCGGGGACTATTTTCAGATTAGAGACGGCAATTTGAGATGCAGTTTTAGATACATTTAAGCGGAAGTCAGTATTGACGGTTTGGAATTGAACACGATCAACTTGAATAGGTTTAGTATTGCTTACTGTACCGCTAAGGATTGGCTCCTGAAGTGACCCTAGTACCTGAATATTTGCTTGAATTTCGCCAGCAGCTGGGACTGACGATTTTACTTTCAGGGTGTCTAAGATATTTTTCGCACTAACTGGTTTTATCTGAGCTGCGACATTAAAACCAGTTTGAGTATTAATTGTTCCATTTGCCAGAATCGGAACTTTGCCAAAGTTCGTATTCAGATTTTCTAAAGCAACTGTCTGACCTTGAAATATAAATCTCCCATTCAAATTAGAAACCTGCTGAGGAATATTTTGAATTTTAGCAGCGATTTGATTAGCTGTAGCTGTTCCGGTAATCGCTATTTCTGACAGTTTGGGTGGAATTTGAACCTCTAAGTCAGCATTTAAATACCCTGCTTGCAAGGCAATTGGCAACTGAATTAATCGACTGACCTCTGATACTTGTAAATTTTGTGCTTGCAGCTTGAGGTTAGTTTGTTGAGCTTTCAGTTGTGTTTCGCCAACGATTTTAACACCGCCTCCCCTAGTGAGTTGAGCATTGATGTCATAAGCGATTCTTTGATTTCGATCTGAAAATCGGGCAACACCACCAACTTGATCTAATATTACTGAGCCTTTCGGTTTAGTTGGTGCGGCGAATGGCATCAACTCTACATCGCCATCTTGAATTTGAAGTGTCTGCAACTCAGTTTGAATAAAGCCTTGTCCTTCCCCAGCCTTAACTTGGGCTGTCACCCAACGACCATCCTGATCCTGTTGAATGTAGACATTGGGCTGAACTAATATGACATTTAATACCAGTTTTCGCGTGAGGAGAAGTTGCAACAGCGAGAACTGCACCTCCAAAGCTTTTGCTACCACCTGATCTTGATCATTGGGAGCTGCTGGTATCGATAGAGAGCTAAATCTCAGACTAGAAAGCGAAAAACGTTCAACATTCCCTACTTTTACTGGACGCCCAAGCAATTGCTGGAGATTTTGCTGCACTAATGGCGCTAAATCTTTATATACATAGTTCCTAGCCCACCAGGCACCGACTGCAATTCCAACCAGCAAAACCCCACCGAGAGCCAAACTGGTACGTCCTAAGATAAGGAGCCATAAACGACGATTAGATGGTTTCTGGTTATTTTCTGAATTTGGAGAGTGCGTCATTATCGTTATCGTTACCAGTACTTTTTTCTGGAGTGAGCCTAGAGACAGGCTAGTCGCAGCTGTATCAGCAAGTTACAAGCTATCGTTTCACAATATTAGGCCTTACGCAAGAACTTTGCGGCAAACCACTTTTCAAAGAAGTCGGGGATCTAACTTTTCACGAATGATTTAGGATTGCTATAGATGACGATAGTCAGTAATTTTAGATTGGAAATCGCGCATTCTATGCAATCGCACTGACCTGTAAGCAACAAGACCTATTAATGTGGAGAAGATTATGTCAGACACATATAACAATAATTTCCATAAACCAAAGATTAGCAATTTTGCTAACAAAATTAAAGATAATGTACGGCAACAAGCAAACCAAAACATCTACACATCTGAACAAAAACAAACTCTTGTTGATGCATCAACTGAAATACAACGGCTTATAAAACAGTTAGAGCAAAATAATCCTACTGCTAATGAAACTGAGAAGATTGCTTATGTAAATGATGAAACTACTCCTAGCTGGAAGCGTCACCTTATTGGCGCATTCCAGTGACTTACTGAAGCTGCAATTGAAGAGTTTTTGGATAATTCCTATATCAACATTGGTAAAGCAATCATCAAAGGCTGGATCAAACTAGACTAAATAGTGATTCGTAGGTTGGGTGAAAAGTAGCGAAACCAATATAATCAATTGTTTGGTTCTGCAATAGCTTCACCCAACCTAGATGAGAGGCGATCGCACTACAATTGAGTCAAGTAATCTACTATCACCATACCCCTATGCCGAAACACTCAAATGCAGAGAGTCACAGTTGATGATATCCAACGAGATTTTTTGAAGTATCTTAATCAACTTGAGGCAGGTGAATGCTTTCTCATTGTCCAGGCAGATAAGCCAATTGCTGAATTAAAACCAATTTCAACCATCAACAAACAGCAACGCCCATTTTGTTTATGTGCTGGAGAATTCATACTGCCTGATGATTTTGATGCACCTTTGCCTGAGGAGATTCTAAATGCATTTTAGAGCAGATAACAATTATCCTAGATACTTATATTTTACAATTAGCAAGCTATCTAGATCGCTCTACTTAATGATTCATAAATAACAAGATTCCCAACTTTTTAGAAAAATCGGGAATCTCAACCTTTCGATTACTCTTTCGTGAATCCGCTCAATTCCTCATTTGGGTCATCAATCATTTCCGGTACTAAAGCTGGGTTACTCCTACGTTCTTCTGGTGATTGCTCCCGGATAACATCGTCTATTCTCGCAGGGTGTTTGATTTTGTCGAGTACCTCTGGACTTAGTTGCAATGGATCACCTTCTGGATTCGACTTTTCTGCTTGACTAGGAACTGTTTCCTTATTCATCACTATTTCCCCAAACTTATAAACCAAGCTTAAGTTCTTCTTTGGTGAGGTAGACACTATCTTGAGACTTATTTCACACAACGCTAAGTAAGAAAAGAAGCTTAAGTTCTTCTTTGGTGAGGTAGACACTATCTTGAGACTTATTTCACACAACGCTAAGTAAGAAAAGTGTCACCGAACAGCCCGCCCTTAGACATCGCCCCTTGTAGACTAAAGATGATTCACTGAACTAATTTGTTAATACAACAAATAATTCGTTGATAACGACACTAATGTGTTAAATACGACAAATAATTATTTCTTCAACACAACATGTCGGTTAACTAATTAAATATCGTCTTAACAAATTAATGTCATCGGAATACTGAAGGCTATAA
The DNA here is from genome assembly GCF_036917615.1 of Nostoc sp. Lineage (GTDB taxonomy): Bacteria > Cyanobacteriota > Cyanobacteriia > Cyanobacteriales > Nostocaceae > Nostoc. The sequence goes on along the minus strand of NZ_JBALCZ010000031.1, from coordinate 118 downwards.
TCCTCACTGCACAATGATTATAGCCGAATGGCACTAAGAAAAGCTCTAACCTATACTCCATAATGATTACAGGCATTAATGCCTTAAGAGCAGTGGACGCTTTGCTGCGATCGCTATT
>NZ_JBALCZ010000030.1:0-26480 GCF_036917615.1 Nostoc sp. | reverse complement strand
GCGAGTTAAGTGAAGCAATGATTTATGGCTCATTGATTCGTCTTATGGTCAGGCGAATGGCATCTTAAGCTTTTGTTTACGAATCAGCTCTAAACCAAAATTACCATATTTTCTCAACTGCTTAAAATTAGTATTACCGTCAAAAATTCCTACTGCCAAAGCGCTAATTGTAGATGTTTGAAATAGAGTATTGGATGACGTACCTTGCTGAGTTGTACCTGGCGAAATAGCAACTAATAGTGCAGTGATAGTTAAAATAGCTATCCAGAAATAACGTTTGATTTTCATCAGATAAAAATTCTTCCTTTTGAATACTCCTGTACTACGTAGTAAAATCCCTAGACGCCTGGAAGGCGGCTGATCGTAGAGTAGGAGGTTGACAGCGACTAGCTTACAACGTACCAATAAATGCAAGCATTGATGAAACAAATCTTTTCGTAGAGTGCTTGATTCTTTTGTCTATCTTGTGATAGTTTTCTTTCTACGTCCTCTAAAATACTATAAATTTATCGATTTACCGTAGATTATTAAATATCATTAACCTAGTTGTAGGGATTTGGGGTTAAGAAGGACTAGCTAATCTGTCGAGTTTATTATTGTAGGCAGTACATTGTGAACTACCGATCTAGAAATTTATCTCTAAGCCAAGGCATTCTTTATGAGTAAAATACGTGCTGTGATTGTTGACCCCAATGTGCCGGGGCGTTTGGCACTGAGTGAAGTGACTGCACCAAAGCCTGCTCCAGATGAAGCTTTAGTGCGGGTAGCAGCAATTTCCCTGAATCGGGGAGAGGTGAAACGTTCAACTTCTGCTGAAGCTGGTTGGCAGCCTGGTTGGGACTTGGCAGGCGTGGTGGAAACCTCCGCTGCCGATGGTTCAGGGCCTCCCCAAGGGGCGCGTGTAGTTGGCTTTCGCCATGCCGGTGCTTGGGCAGAACTCGTGTCTGTTCCCACCAACGCCTTAGCAGAAGTGCCGCCATCGGTATCCTTTGCTCAAGCTGCCACACTGCCTGTCGCGGGTTTAACCGCGTATCATGCTGTACTTAAAGGCGGTTCGCTGTTAGGTCGCCCAGTTCTGGTTACAGCTGCATCAGGAGGTGTTGGTTACTTTGCTATCCAATTGGCGCGGCTGTCAGGGGCGCACGTCGTGGCATATATTCGTCAAGCTGCCTATGAGACTTTAGTTAGAGAAGCAGGCGCACAATCGGTGGTGATTGGTGAAGACCTCTCACCCGCAAGCGAGTATGGCCCCTATCATCTAATTGTAGAGTCAGTGGGTGGCAAGACTTTGGGGGTAGCTCTTGGCTTACTGGCACAGGATGGAAAAACTGTGCTGTATGGAGTATCTGGGGGAGCAGAAGTAACATTCAATGCTGCCCAATTTTTTGGGACTGGTAGCGTAAACCTGTATGGTTTACGTCTGTTTGATGAATTGAGATTTGAATCAGCCGCAGTCGGTCTAAAACGGCTTTTGAATCTAGTAGAAGCAGGTCAGTTGCGTCCTCACATTGATTTAGAAGCTTCTTGGACACAAATAGCTGACGTAGCGCAACAACTACTGGACAGGCGTTTTCCTGGCAAGGCTGTATTGCACATTTCAAATTGAGTATTACGAATTATGCTGACTTCTGGTTCAAATTAGATCAGCTTGTAGCCGCTAGTAATCTCAAGATAGATCGCCCAAAAGGGACATCACATCCACGTTATCCATCTTTCGTTTATCCGCTGGATTATGGATATTTACAAGATACTCATTCTGGAGATGGAAATGATATTGATGTCTGGATAGGTAGCTTGTCTAGTCAAACAGTAACTGCCGTTATTTGTAGTGTTGACTTGGAAAAACGGGATACAGAAATGAAGATACTTCTGGGTTGTACATCTGAAGAAAGCCAAGTCATCTTGGGTATCCACAATACAGGCTCTCAATCGGCAATATTATTGGTTCGCAAGTAAATTACATTTTTGAGGGTAACTTTGTATGAGCTTAGAACTAAAACTATCAGGTAAAACAGCGATTGTCACCGGAGGAAGTGCGGGAATTGGTTTAGCCATCGCCAAAGCACTCTATAGTGAGGGTGTGAATGTAGCGATCGCAGATTACGGCGACCAGCCCCGCCACGTTCAACGAGTGACAATTGTCGGCGATCTCCCAGTTGGTATCGATGGTAAACAAAGTGAGGCTATCAAAGGAGACGCTTCTGGGTACAATCGGCGTGAGGCAGTGACTGCATAATACTTGGGCATTGGGGATTGGGCATTGGGTATTAGTTATTCTTTTTTCCCTGATTCCCTACTCCCCTTTGCTTAAACTTCGGCTGACTCCTGAATTCTGAATTCTTGATAAGTTCACCAAGTTTGCCTCTTTAACGGTAATCTCCCTGTTCCCGGTACACTTACAATAGCAGGCTCGTTGTTAGATGCGCGATCGCTTTTAGTAGAACACGCTATCTTGTTTACAGGTCATAATAACCAAGCAGCCCAAGCCGTTGATCCAGGAATTGGCTTTTTGCCTACTGGCGATAAGTATGGTTTAGTGTTATTTGAAGAATATTCTTGCTAAGATACCTCAACTCATTGAAGAAGTGGTGATTTCCTTTAGTCCAGAACTTCTCGATGTCAAAGATGTGCAATCATTCCCCCTGGTTCGTGGAAAAGAAAGCAGCCGACGAGGGTGATAAATTTATGCTGCCGCGTTCTGCAAGGTGTTGAGTTACTCAAAAACAATTGAATCATAATAGAACTGAGAGTTTCATCATCAGGACTGCCAAAAGATGTATCAAACCGATCCGCCGCGATCGCCAAAAGATGTATTGCCGACCATGTATGATCTTCCCAGTGAAGACCCTGAGGAGCCTGGTTTGCCCGATCAGTTTCATTTATTGCAACCTCGTTTGTTAGACGAAACCTTTCGTCCACAGAATTATCCTAGCGACGAGATATTTGTTGCTAGCGATTTGAATCTTTATTATGATCCGCGCCATCCACTGTGGTATAAACGACCAGATTGGTTTGCCGTTTTAGGTGTTTCCCGTCTCTATGAACAACGGGATTTACGCTTAAGTTATGTTGTTTGGCAAGAGGGAGTTCATCCTTTTGTTGTGGTTGAATTGCTGTCTCCAGGAACTGAAAAGGAAGACTTGGGGCAGACATTGCGGGATATCAAGCAACCACCAGGAAAATGGGAAGTGTATGAACGGATTTTGCGTGTTCCTTATTATGCAGTATTTGATCGGTACAAATATGAGTTAAAGGTATTTAAGTTAGATGGCGGTCGTTATACTGAGATAGCCCTGTCAGAGTCACGCTTTTGGATACCAGAACTAGAATTAGGCTTAGGTGTGTGGCCGGGACGCTATCAAGATGTAGAACAGCCGTGGTTACGGTGGTATGATTGGACAGGCTGCTGGGTATTGACTTCTACAGAACAGGAAAGCCAAAGAGCTGAACAAGAAAGACAACGAGCTGAACAAGAAAGACAACGGGCTGAACGGTTGATTGCACAATTGCGTAGACGCGAAGCGGCTTGTCGTTAGACATCGCTCGGCGTTGAACCCGATGTAGATTAACTTTTATCAAACGAAATGGAATGAATGCGAGTGCGTCTGGTAGAGTTGCAATTCGCTTGTGGTTTGGGATTGCCACGCTCCGTACCCTTCTCCTAGAGAAGGGCTGTAGGGCGAACGCAATGACAAAATAGCGATCGCACATTCGCACATTTATAACTCCCAAATTTTGACTTAATTCCCCACAAGTTTGCTGTTTTGTGAAAAGTCTGTATAGCCTTGAACATTTTCTGGTTCAAATTGACGCAGTACGCGCGTAGCTTCGCGTGTTAAATCCTCGTTTCCAGTAACTACAATCAGATATTTGCCAGCATTCAAACGATTCCGATAGGGTAAAGCATCGCCACTGCCAACTGTTGAGCCGACTCCTCGACCAATTAAAGCAGCGCCCAAGGCACCGGCTATCGCTCCTAAAATCCCAGCAAGAAATTCATTGCCAAATCGAGCAACCTGGGGAAATATTTCAATTTCTGTGAGATAGTTGAAGGCATAACCTGCAACAAATCCAAAGGGTACAAGCCACGATAAGAGCCGAGTTGATTGTTTGCGGGCTTGCTTGTCGGGATTAATCAGTCCAAATTCATCAGCACTTAAATAACCATCGCCTAAAATATTCACTTGTGAAGTTGGCAAGCCTGCTTTTTGCAGAGCAGAGTTGGCAGCTTCTGCTTGTATTCGATCTGGTAAAACTGCAACAAGGTAATTCATAAGACCTCGCGGAAAATATGAAAGATAGGGTAAATATGTAGACACCTTACTGGCGTCTACATCCAAATCCAAGAGTGATTAAAACTGATATTTATAGTAATTGCTTCTTTGACAACTGCTCTATCGCCGTAGTGGTGAGGTAAAATTAAGTGATCGGATTATTTGATCACTTGGCACTTCTAGGAGATTGAGTTGTAAGGGCGCGAGCGTGTTGCAAATGCTCTTCCAGAGTCGGCAAAGTTTTAGTTGCCCAAGCTTTCAAGTCTTGATCCTGTCCTTGGTCTGCCTCACGCTGGAATAAGGATACAGTTTTAACATGATCCTTAACCATCTGGTTCATATATGCTTGGTCAAAGGTCGTGCCAGAAAGCTTTGAGAGATTAGCCTTCACTTTCCTATTCTCACGGCCGATGCTTTTAGGAAGAGTAATACCTTTCTGGGTAGCTAATTGTTTAAGTTCAGTGTTTGCCTGAGTATGATCTTGAACCATACCCTGTCCAAACTGTTTCACCTCCTTCTTTACCGCCCGTTGCGAAGCCAACTGCCCAAGCTGTACTTCTGCCATACCGCCCCTAGCAGCTTGGGTAACAAATTGTTTATCTGTAGAACTGACAGCATTCTGAGTTGATCTAGTTGGAGTTTGATTTGACTGAGCTGTGGTTATATTTTGTCCAGATGCAGCGGTAAATGCGCCAATGGCTACAAGCGCAGCCATAATTATTTTTTGTTTGATCATAACTAAATTTTATCCTTCCTTAAGTTTTTTTGTGCAACAATAAAACTGCTGAATGCCATCCGAGCTATTCTGGCTTTTTGTGCCAATGCCCATCATTGCCTTTTTCGTAATCGCGTTTCACCGCGCTCCAAGCAACACGAAAGGCACGCTCTTCTTCACCATATTCTTCTTGAGCATTGTTAAATGCAGCCCGAAAAATTTCTTGAGCGTGCTTGGGTAAGTTTTCTTTGACTGAATCTGGTAAGTCTGCAATCTCTTTGTAAGGCATAAATTCTATTTTCCCGTCTTACGTCTGCATTTGGCTTTGAGGTGGAAAGCCATGTTGGATTCTGCCTTCATCAGCATCAAACTGCTTGGAACTTTTGAACAGTTCAAAACGCCCATCGGCAGCATATTGAGCGCAACGATCACGCAATGCTTGCATTTCTTTTCCTTGCATCGGTTGAAAGCCACGGGCAATCGCTAAATTTTGCCGTAGTACTTCTAGAGAATCAATACCGCTGACGAGTGTAGCGATCGGTAAACTCATGGCATAGCGGATGGCTTCCTGGGGAGTCACTATACCTTTTTTTACTGCATCAGCATTCCCACTGAGACTTTTCATGCCAATCGCCGCTATTCCCCGTTTGTTAAGTTCTGGTAACACCTGTCGCTCAAAGCTTCTAAAGGTGGCATCAAAACAATTAAGCGGCATTTGCACGGTATCAAATGGGTAATTGTACGAGAGCATTTTTAGATGAATAGCGGGGTCTTTGTGACCCGTAAAGCCAACGAACCTGACTTTACCTTCTTTTTTCGCATGATCCAGAGCTTCAATTGCCCCGTTGGCACGAAAAATCATCTCTGGATCGTTGTAGTAAACAACTTCGTGGATTTGCCACAAGTCGAGGTGGTCAGTTTTGAGACGACGCAGAGATTCTTCAAGTTGCTGCATTGCCACTTGGCGATCGCGTCCGTGGGTGCAAACCTTCGTCATCAAAAAAACCTTGTCTCGTCGCCCTTGCAACGCTTCTCCCATCCACTCTTCACTACGATGCTTGTTATACTCCCAAGCGTTATCCATGAAGGTGATGCCGTTGTCAATCGCTTCGTGGGCGATGCGAATCGCCTCTTCCTTATTAATTTTGCACTTATTTCTTTAGACATAAATTTTCGAGTTTTCGCACTAAATTCAAACGTCTCTGTAACTTTAGGGTGATGAATTTAGCTATTGACTACGCTTCTAGTTGGACATATCTTGCAAGTCTACTTTCAGTCGGCGTTATGAGCGCTGCTGATGGGCGTCTATTGCAAATTTATTTCTGAATTGCAGGTATAATTAAATAGTTTAGTTTGAAATATTTGCCGTCATTAACTAAAGGTGGTTTCTAACAGGAAACTTGCTGCTTCTGGTCATGTAGGCAGAATGGATATAGAACTTCCTGGGAAAAAATAGATAAAATTGATGTTTCTTTAACATGAATTGATAGATTATTGGTAACAATCAAAATCTAGATTTTATAATTGCGCTCGCTCTTAGCAGAGCATAGCCCATCACCTACTACTGGTAGGTATGCGATCGCACCCTAAAAATCAAATCAGTTTTGCTTTTTTCACTACTGGATAATTTCAATAACTTGATTAATCACCTCTGTTGATTTTTCCGGTTTTATTTTACTTGCTTGATATAAAATAATTTGTTTATCGGTAATAAAAATTCGATTTGGTCTGATATTAATTAGCTGATTCAAACGAACAATAATAAAAGTTAATCAGATATTGCAGCAGTGATCGCAGGTGATGACCATAGTTATTATATTTGCGATCGCCACTCATGTCTTGTGATCAGCGTGCTAATCTAGCAAATCCTACCGATTCGAGTATTATTACTTTAAGATGATGTTAAATTTGTACCCTTTGAATGAGCCTCTTCAACCTATAGCAGGAGTATAATTTTTCATTAAGCGTCTACGATGAAGAACTAGGAAATAAAATCGCAGTATATTTGCTTTTCAAATTATGGACTGGAAGTACAGGTGGAAAAATGGTTATCGACCAAGCCGAGATGAAGCGGTAAAAAACCATCATTTGTTAGATGAGAGTCAGTTCGAGAACGAGCAAGACCGAAAGCTAGCTGAAGAATCTGCAAGGAAGCATTTGGGCATACCTGCACCAACTTTAGACGAAGAGCAATCTGTACTACCTCATGCAGCTTCGCCTAATGAAAAGGCTTAATAACACCATTTCCAAAAATCTTTGCAACAAATAAATTAGCTGTAAGGGTGTAAAGATGTACGCCCCTAATCATGTATCTGTAGCAGGAATTTCGTAAAATAGTATAATGCTTGGGCATTTTGTGCCTATGTATGCTCCACACCATTATAAAGTTCGACAAAATGCAGATTTCTCAGCTTTTCAATCGATTAAACAATAAGAAATTCACTAAGTTACTCACTCCAACAGTAGCTTTAGGCATAGGTGCTATTGTTCTACTCTCAAGTACTAATGCTAATGCTGCCGAGCAAGTTGTTTTAAAGTATGGTACTTTTCAAGGGCAAATATCTGTTCAAGAATTAAGTCAATTTACAGAAACTGGCAAGACTACGCCGACGTTAACGGCTTATTTGCAGGCGGCTAAACAAGACCCCGCAGTAGCTCGTAAGGCACTAAAAGCCCCAATCAAAGCCGATCCTGCCTTTTTAAATAGCTTACTGTCTAGCTGGGCAGGGCCGATTTTAGTTGACCAAATTGGTGAGGTAGTTCACCCTCCCGCAGGACAATTAGATAAGCAGGCGCTGCGAAGCGCTTTAAGTGCTTCTATTAAACAAAATGGTGAAGTTACACTGCTTGGAGCCATTCAGAATTATCCAAATACTTCTGTTGAACTTGAAGGAGATCGTCTCATCTCTGTTTATGAACGCCTAAGCAATCTTGCAGAACTCTTATGAGGGTTACTTAGAGACAATACAGTTGTCATCAGATGATTGGTTTGGTGCATCAATAGTCGTGAATTTTAATCGTAATCAGGATTAAGTTAATACTGATGAGTCTATCTTAGGGTTCATACTCTATTACTTAGAAATTCCCTAACCTAAATGTAGAGTTGAGTCTAAGCATAGGGAAAAGATTTGTATGACAACTGATGTTTCTAGAGATATTAACAAGGATGTTAATGGGTCGCTAATAGCTGGTGTTCTGCTGACTATTTTAGGAGTTGTTGCGATCGCACTGCCTAGTATCTCGACCATATTCGCCGAGACTTGGGTTGCAGTGATTTTGATTTCTGCGGGATTTACAAAACTAGTTTACGCCACTCAAACCCGCCAGCGAGGAGGTTTTATTTGGAAACTTCTATTGAGCGGACTCTATATTGCAACGGGCGTGATGTTGTTTGTTTATCCTTTTACAGGTGTTCTCACACTAACTCTGTTGCTTGGTACCTTTTTGCTAACTGAAGGCACATTTGAGTTAATTCTGGCATTCCAGCTACGTCCGCAACAGAACTGGACGTGGATACTAAGTGATGGCATTATTACGCTGGTCTTAGGCGCAATGATTTGGTTCCAGTGGCCCTTTGATGCGCCTGGGCTGCTAGGGATACTAGTCGGTGTCAGCATTCTTTTCACTGGCATTTCACGCGTGATGCTGGCGTTGAATGCGCGTTCTACTTTGAATCCTTCTGACCAATCTGCAAAAGCGACTTAGTACTGCATTTCATTAATTCGTAGCGAATTAAATTTGGCAATCTGTTGCAATGCCAATGTATCCCTATGCATTGTTAATGCGTTCTTCTGCAATGCCAATGCATCCCGATACATTTTTTTATTTGTCAGTCCCTTAAAACGAAGTAGGCATGGGGCATGGGGCATCGGGAAGAGTCACCTGTTTGGCCCAAGTCGGCGGGCGGCTATCCAATACGGTTCGGATAAGATCCCCCCGCCTGTGGCAGGACTGTTTCATTCCCTAAAAAGCTATAAAAATCAAGCGTTATAGCAATTTAAAATTGATGATTTTGCTATTTGCGTATCGAAAGAACAGACAATTATACTGTTATTTATGTGCTTAAAAGTCTATTTCGTCGCCACCCATACTTATGATTTTTATTGCTAACCATCTTGACAAATCCTGTTTGAGATGGAATGAAACAGCCCTATTTAATGAGTAACATTTGTTCATCGTACCAGCCCTAATTACCGATTAAAAACAGTTCCAAAGTGCGAGAATAACCAGTAACCTAAAGCCAATACAGCTAAGATCGTGGTAGCAATCAATTTGAGATCCCATTCTTTAGGCGGCAAACTATCTTTGACTTCTATCGTTTGTAGAGGGAAATTACTGAGTAACTGATCAACTCTTACTTGGTCTTCGACAACTAGGCTCAGTCCAGGCCAGACGTATTGGTTATCATAATCATTTGGCCCATTCTTGACACCACCAAAATGTTTAAATAAAGCATCATCGTAATAAGTCGTGTCTGTTACTGCTTGGTTATGAAAGGCAATCAAAGGAGGGTGATGCTGTTTGTTGGAGAGCGAAAAGTAGATTTTCTTCTGCTGACTAGCGATATAGTCAAAGTTAGATTTTGGTTGCCAGAATGATGTGTTAACCCAAGACTGGGGCTTAACAATATTGTCATCTGCTCCGTGCATAATCCCAATGGGGATATTTAACTGACTACCAATATCACTAATATTGATTGGCGCTATTGCAAACGGAGAACGAAACAGTTTTAAAATACAGATGGCTATCCGAGGAATTCCCATCTCCGTATTTGGTGCTGGGTCAGCAGTAATAATTTGTTGGGGAAAAAACTTTTGTTGATTTTCACCGCAGATATAAATAGGCCAACTCAAGGCTAACAATCCTCCTAGAGAATGATCAAATACATAGAAATCAAACTCTTGTTGAGCAAGTTGGGGATTAACTCTGCACAGATATTGCCAAGATTGCTCGGTTAAAGCGATCGCGTCTTTTATCCACTCTGAAGGTTTATGTGCAAGACTGAAACCAACAGTAGAAATCAAGTCAATCAGATTCTTGCCATATGTGTGATTGAACCAAGTATAAATAAATTTTATGATTAGGATAATCGTTGCTACAGCCAAGGAAGTGCGAAGGTAATCAAATCGCTTAGGTTCGTCTAAATTTCCTTGAATAGTAGGAACCTCTTGCGATGTCCGTTCTTCTTCGGTGCTGAACAAGTCTTCAGGTTGAAACTTATTTAATTTTGAACTTCTATTATTAGTCGCAATTTTAAAAGCTCTATAAGCCCAAAGCGACAAATGAGGCTTTTTTATATTGGCTTCTTGTCTTTTTTCAGCAACTATACAGTTGGGATATTCACTTTTTTGAAAATCTGGAAAAAAGATGTAATAGCCGCTTTTAGCTAATACTTCTAAATGAGCTTCATAGAATTGCGGCATACATAAACCAAAACCGTGTAAGTAAGCAATCAACTTCAGTTTACCTTGTTTGTCATGATAAGGATTATCAGGTACAAAAACTCGAATAAAGTTCGCTTTTATATGGCTGCCAGACTGGTATATTTTATAGCCGTCTTTTTGCTGATGAGGCCAAATTTCCGGGAGATTAAAACTTGTATTATTTTCCATAAATATATTATTTTGCGACATTAAGATAAGGAGTCTAAAGATATCAGTAAATATTGATTAATTCGCAACTTTTTCAGATTTTTGCATAGACTTAAGAATAATGTAAAATAAATTATCCAATATTCTTAAGGCATATTAAGGTATCCTGACGATGAAGCAAGCTATGGATAATGTGCTGTTTGTAAGAAACGTAGAGTTTTGAACTTACCTTATTTTTGGGTGGCTAATTTTTCTTTGATATTTTGTGGAGCAATGCCTTTCATGTAAATTAACCAAGTAAATATAGCTACTCCTGCTTCTGTTCCTAATAAGTCGTGGAGGATATGAAATAAAGGATTGTAAAGTACTTGAGGATCAGTATAAGGATTGCCACCAAACTTATCTAGAAGAAAGACAAAGCTTAAGTTAACTCCTACTGAAAAAATTGGCACAAGAATAATTTTCCAATCTAGGAGAACCTTATAGCCACGATAAGTCAATACGCTAAAAACCAGAGTAAGTGCAATATAGATAGGAACTTTAAAGTTATCGTTGCTTGCTTCATAGCCTAAAGGGTACAAAATTGAAACAATTAATAAACTAATTGCAAACACAATGTTGATTAAATTAGTGATTCCGGTAGTCTTCTCAATCAATCCATCCGACCACAAAGCAAATGCTGAAATCAAGAAAAAGTAGAACATGAAGTTCAGCATTGTGAAATCGTTTTGATAATACCAACATTGCGTAACGTGCCAGCCAATCTCTGAGCCTATTGCTACCATAATAAAAGCTAGAGCTAACTGAGAAGCAAAAATTGTTCTCAGTGGGAATCCTATATTGTTTAAACTTTGGTAAAAAATTCTCATCGCTAAAGGGATGAGGCAAAAAGTTAAAACGTGGGTGATAATCAATCCGAATTTCCAGCCACCAGTAATGCAGGTTCGAGACTTAACTGTTGTAGACTCTGTAATTCCTGGCAATATTGCCAAAACATAAGCAAATCCAGCTAACCCGATGAAGAAGCAGAGGGCGATAAAAACTAAGTCTATACTGAATATTTTGCTATTTGTTGTATCTTTTAGTTTGTCCATAAATTGAGTTATTTTGAGAAAATTTCAAACGGCTGCTTTTGAATTAATTCTTCGAGTTAGAGGCTGTTTTGCCTTTATATATTTCAATGCCACTCTCCTATAATCTTTGTGTAATAAGGCTTTTTACAATCAAGAAAGTAGCAACTGACTCATGCAGCCCTCAAAACTCCTCGCCGTGCCTGTGAAGCATGATTGCTTTAGTACGGAAACCTCAAAGCAGCCCGTTAAGCAAAGAAGTCCGTAACTTGCTCTAGCTTTTGTATACACGTTGACTATCCTTCTATAGAACCCATAAGCAAGCGAGTACAATAAACTAGTAAATAAGTAGCGCCTAATTTACAGCCTATAATGCATAAAAGGCTTTCGCTACTTACTACTTATAAGATGTCTGATTAGAGAACTTAAATATTAACTTGGGGTAGTCGCTACTATTTTAACAGTCCTGTCAGCGTTATAGCATTCAATTAACCACTTTAAATCTAGTAACTTGCTTTTTGCAACAGTATTTTTACTTAATATTAAGTATTCGCATATTTTATAATACATTGCAGCAGCGATGCCTACGGCTGGCTACACCTACGCCAACAAAATTGCTAAATTAACTAAGGAAATCAAAATCAAGGCCAGCTAGCTGCAATCAACAATGGTATCTATTGCTACTCCATTCTCGGATATTCAAAACCATTGGGCACGCTCATTTATTACAGCCTTAGCCCAACGTGGTATTGTCAGTGGGTCGCCTAATGGCACATATCGCCCCGATAACTCACTCACTCGTGCTGAATTTGCCGCCATCATTGCTAAGGCATTTCCCACAGTTACCAAGAAGCGGCAATATGTCCCCTTTGTTGATGTACCCACGAATTATTGGGCAGCAGCTGCCATTCAAGTAGCTTACGAAAAAGCATTTATTAGCGGTTTTCCTGATAAAAGTTTCCGTTCCGCTAACCGAATTACTAGAGTAGAAGTTTTAGTTTCTTTGGTAGGAGGCCTAGAAATTGCCACCAAAGTAAAACCTGATCTCCTCTCAGCACTCCCAGAAATTTATCAAGATTCTGTTCAGATTCCTGGGTATGGTATAAATCAGGTAGCTATTGCCACCAGCGCTGGATTGGTGGTTAGTTTCCCAAATCTGAAATTACTCAATCCCAATCTCGCAGCCACCCGTGCAGATGTGGCAGTGATTATTTATCAAGCTTTGGTGTATTTAGGTGAAGCAGAAAAAATTGCCTCTAGTTACCTAGTGCAGCCGCCAATACCGATACCAATACCTACACCGATACCAACGCCGATACCAATACCCACACCAACACCAACGCCAACACCAACGCCGACACCGATACCAACGCCGACACCTACACCAACACCAACGCCAACACCTACACCTGTCGGTAGCGTTAGGGTAAATCATAGCCGAGAATTCCGGGGGGCGTGGGTAGTATCTGTGTGGAATGGTGACTGGCCTTCCAAAGCGGGACTTTCTGTTGCCCAACAAAAAGCCGAACTTAGCGAGATTATTAGTAAATTACAAGCGTTAAACTTCAATGCCCTGATCTTCCAGGTGCGACCTGAGGGAGATGCTTTGTATGAATCAAAATTAGAGCCTTGGAGTGCTTGGATTACAGGAACTCAGGGTCAAGCACCAGAACCATTTTATGATCCTTTAGCGTTTGCGATCGCAGAATGTCACAAGCGCAACATTGAACTTCATGCTTGGTTTAACCCCTACCGCGCCAGCACTTCCACCGACCCAGCCAAAACTGTCCGTCCCCACATAGCAGCTACCAATCCAGAAAGCGTTTATTTGTGGAAAACTCAACGCTGGATGGACCCAGGACTGAAAGTAGTTCAGGACAGAGCTTACAACGTAATTATCGACGTAGTGAAGCGCTATGATGTTGATGGCATTCACTTAGATGATTATTTCTATCCATATCCCATCGAGGGACAATCTTTCCCCGATGACAAAACCTACGCTGCATATAAAGCAGCTGGCGGTACACTCAGCCTTGGCGACTGGCGACGCGACAATGTTAACAAAATGGTACAGCGCCTCTGGCAGGGAATTAAAACAACCAAACCCGACGTTAAATTTGGTATTAGTCCCTTTGGGATTTATCGCCCCGGACAACCCACTGGGATTACTGGGTTGGATGCTTACAACGTGCTGTATGCTGACTCGAAGAAATGGTTAGAACAAGGCTGGATTGATTATATTGCGCCTCAACTTTATTGGCGCACAGACCAACCACAACAAAGTTATTCGGCGTTGCTAAAGTGGTGGACACAGGTAAATACAAAGCAAAGACACGTTTATGCTGGTAACAATTTGACAGAACCAAGCAACAAGAGTCGAGAAAGTGAAGAGATTGAAAAGCAGGTGAAAATTAGTCGTAGCCAAGCTGGACAGTTGTCACTGGGGAATATCTTCTTTAATCTCGCTGTTTTGACGCAAAATAGTCAAGGCATTGCTGATAAATTCCAAAGTCTGCTTTATAACAAACCTGCGCTCCCGCCAACTTTGTCCTGGCAGGATACAACCCCACCCCCTCCACCCATTGGACTACAAGTCAATAACCGCAAACTGAGTTGGCAGCCTGGTGATAATCAACCAGTTCGTTCTTGGACACTTTATCGCCAAAGTGGTGATACTTGGACAATTCAGCGAATTTTGTCTGCTGGCACAACCTTCGCTACTGTCCAACTAGCGGGAACTTATGCCGTGTGTGCGGTGGATAGATCGGCGAATGAGAGTGTGGGAACAGTTATTACAGTTAATTGAACAAAAGTGCTAACCATGAGTGCGATCGCTACTATACTTTTGTAATAATCTAGTGTGGGCGTTGCTGATTATACGCTCTTCTATGACTCTTATCAGAGAAAAATTAGAAACTTTTGTGGCATTTGACGAAAGGTATTTTATTTCAACCTCTCACGGATGCACATTACCACCCGTTGCAATAATCCTATCCTAAAAGTTTCTTTGTCAGCTTCCTGAAATTTCTTGTCTGACAACAATTATCAGATATGAGAATTGTTTTATTTCATGTTATTTTAAAGTTTTTTTTAAAACTGGTATTAACCCTTGTGAAAGGTTTTCCATTTGAATGGCAACAATACCTTCATCAAAGGCTCTTTGAAATAAATCTTTATTACCTGAGTTTTGAAAACCCAGTCCATCATAAAAACCTTGAGCAAATGTAATCGCTGCTTTGTCCTCAATCGGCTGATTCATGCCAATTGCATAATTAATATATTGGCTAATTGCTATAGCAGTTTTTTCTGAATGACAGGCATTAAGTAGTACACAATCTACATAATTGGCGTGTAACTTAAATAGTGATGCTAACCCTTCTGGTGTAACTGGCTTATTATTTCCCCCATCATCCTCTAATAGCAAACTGCCATCTTCCAAGCCATGTCCACAAAAATGAACAATTTGAGGCTGTTCTTCTGCAATAGCTCGACGAATATCTTGAGGACGTACAGCAGTTCTAATGCGAATTTCAAATAAATTACGATTAGTGGCTCGTCGTATAGCTTCTTCAATTTCTCGGATTTCTCTATCTAAACGCAGTCCATGAGGAATTGCTGTCAAAATTAATATTTTTTGCTGTTGCACCAATCCTTCGTACTGGTTACGAAGAAAACCACGTCCTCTTCGAGTGATTTTTATGTTTTGAAAATCTTCGGGATATTGGCTTGCTTGACTATTTAAAGGCAGTGCCTCAAGATAGCCATCTTGTAACATCTCATAAATTTGATTAACAACTTCTGCCTTAGAGTATCCTTCAATTTCAGGTACTTTCTCCAAAAACTCTGGTGTTACTTTTTTAGCTTTTAGAAAAATTTTATTTATTAAATCCGAATTATCAGATTTATTTTGAGTATTTAAAGCTTTGTGTTCCACAGATTGCAATTGCTTTTCAATTTCATCTAACCTGTCAGTAAGTCTCTTAAGCTCATTATCCTCATTTTGAATTTGCTGTTCGTATTTAAATTGACTTGATGGGTCAGTTTCAATAGCCAGGGTTTTGCGTATTCGCATCAATCTATCATTTCTAATATCCCACTCATTTTGGAGTGAATCTCTTTCCTTTTCCAATCTACGACGTTGCTCATTTGATAGCATATTAAACATTTATAAGAATAAAGTTTTTAATGAACTTGCATTACTCATTGCGATTTTAATTGGCAGTTGGGATTTACTCATCTCTTCAATTCACCAGCCAATAAGTCCCTTAAACCATAGAGAGTAGAACCATACGGCTAAGGAAAATTACTAATCCCAGAGGGAGGCTCCAGCGCAAAAAGTTTATTAGTTCGGCTATGATATATTTGTCTCCGAAGATACTTTGCAATGCAGGGTTCATTACTGTTGCGGTAATTACTAGCATTAGAAACTGAAATCCAAAGCCAGTCCAGATAATCTGGTAAAAAATGTTCTCTGGCCCGAGTATTGGATAACGAATAGCCAGAGTAAAACTGAGGGCCAGCAGCGTTAAGATGCTGCCAGCCCAAGAACTTACTCGCTGCTCTAGATCCGTAGTCGTTACCCACAGAGATACAATAGTTGGCAACAAAAGAATCAAAGAATACGGAATAAACAAGCCCGGAATATGACTTGCAGAATTTCTTTTTACTATAATCTGAGCTTCCATTTGAGGATAAAAATTTCCATCCCACCCTCTAAACCGAGAGGACACAAACTCAAGATTACTGGGAGTCCAACCTGATAGTTGCAATTCTTGACTCAAGCCGGAGAAATCGATATCAGATTGCTCTTGTCCAAAGATAACTTTGTTTATACTGTAGCTAGAAGAAGTCAGACGGATCGTTAGAGCCTGGGTATCAAAGGGAAAAGATGCCAGTTCTAACTTGTTTTCAAAAGTGGCAGTTAACCGTTGGTTGTAGACTACTCTACCATCAGCATACAAAAATAATCCGTCTTCTTGGCGCAGAGGTTTCTCTGCCAAGTTAGTGATTTTTACCTGGGGAGTCCACAGCGTTGCTAACTTAGCTGTCGCTTCCTCACCATTAAACTGCTGCTGGTCTACACCAACCGTTTTGACATTAAAAGCCAGTCTAGGATCTTTCCAGCGAAGCAGCAAGTCAATATCGGCGGTAAATGTGCCTCCTGATTCATTAATTTTAGAGATATTGTTGACAATCAATGCAACCCCTACCGTTAATGGGTTGGGAACGTTGGCAGGAAATCCAATCACAGCTTTAACTGTACTTGCGGCTACGGGTTTAACTGTACTTGCAGCTACGGGTTTAACTGTACTTGCGGCTACGGGTTTAGCTGTAGTTATTGCAGTATTAGGCACTTTCTCTTGTGCTTGGGCACTGACTCCCCACAGTATCAAGCTCAGACAAAGACCTAACAAAACTTTAATGTAATGACGATTAACCATTATTTCTCAAAAGCCCAACTTCTTTTTTCATATCTGTAAACCGCTTTTGTAATAGTTCAAAACTTCTGGCAATCTGTCCAACTTCATCTTGACGAGTAGATAGGTCGTTTACAGTGATGAAGACATCATCCCTAGCTGAATTTGCAATTAGATTACCCAGTGCCAGTATGGGACGCATCAGTAAGCCATTGAACAGTACTGACACTGTTCCTGTCAGCACAATCACCTGGAAGATTGCCAAAACGATATTATTCACCAGAACTGCTCTAGCTTGACTAGTCAAGGATTGGAAATCGCGCCCAGCGACAATCACACCAATTTTTTTTCCTTTAAAATCCAGCAGAGGAACGAGGGCAATGCCATAGTCCATCCCGTTAATGTTCTGAATGTTCAACGTTACATCATTAGCTTTGGTCAGTAGGTCAGGGGAGACGAGAGAGCGGATAACCTGCCAGTTTGTAGAATCTTGATTCCGCAATCCTCCAATAATGCGCTCACTATCAGGTTTATCAACTTGTGTGGCGATTTCAGACATGAGTTTGTCATCCACAAAGACACCTCCCTCAAAATCAGTGACTTTTTTGAGTGCATCCAGAACAGGCTTAAAACTTAGAGCAATTTCAAAACTACCGATGGGGCCCTGAGCATCCCTGACAGGAACAACTCCTCGAATACCCAATCCCCGCCGCCCAATTTCTACACCGCTTTGACGTTCCTGCTTTTGATTCGTCAGCACAACCGTTTCCCGGAAACTACTCAGGTCTTCATTAATTCCATCATTTGGAGTAAAAACTCGCAAGTATGATCTTGCAGGAGGCAAGTGAAATTGTGCGTCCGCAACACCAAAGCTAGCTTTCTGCTCTTCAAACGACGGTAGTATAGTCTCGAGTAGTTGCTCTCGGTTGTTGGTACGGAATAGTTGTTGAATAGGGGGTAAACGAGAAATTAAATCCGCCCGAGCTAAGGCTTTTGTACTTTGCTCCTGAATACTATTCTGGATTAGATTTGCTGTTGTTTGCAATTCCTGTTTTCCAGCAGCATCAATCGATTTATATGCTGACTGGTAGGAAGAGAATGCTAGAAAAATAGACGTTACGAAAACAACTAAGGTAACTAGAAATGGAACTTTAAATCGCAACTGCATAGAATTACTTCCTCCTTTTGTGAAGCCCTAGTGGTACAACTGCTTTTGTCGCTACTGACCAAACAACACCACTGGAACAGGGAGTATCCCAAATGTGTAAAAACATAATTTGTCATTGCGAGCGGAACGTCTCGAAGAGAAGCAATCGCAGAGTACGGATATTACGATTGCTACCCTTCGGGAACACCAAGGGCGAACATTCCGCTTCTCTACGAGACGCTGCCGCGAACGCTTCATTGGCAATGACAACTGATCATCTTGGTAGATTTGCAAAATTGGGATGCTCTTCTGGAACATACACAGCAGATTGCACATTTAGCAATCTGACGTGTACCTTTTAGGATTAGCTCTTTCAAAGTGAGCATCTGTACTATCAAAGTTTTTACGGCATTTCAGGCATCGTCTGGAATTGAACAAAGAGATTATCAGTAAATTCCAAATTTTTGGACTGGAAATTAAGTGATCGCCTCATCCAAAATACCAAGATTGGGTTAAAATGCCATTTATTTCATAGTACAAATCTTCACATTGAAATAGCTAGTCTTATTAAAATTGGCTGGTATTGTGGAGCTATTGCCATAAACAATTTATGTAAATAATGACCATTATTGCATTCTTACGTGTTTTCAGCAAATTTCTGCTAAAAAAAAGTCTAAACAGTTGATAAGCTGTTCCACATTTAACTTACATATATTGGGCGGGCGAGACGCCTACTCCACAAGAAATGTACAATTTCAGATTATGCAAACTAGATGTGGTTTAGCTTAACTAAGGAATATGCTAAGTTTTTTCTACATCACATTCAATAGTTAGAGCGACACCACATTTAGAGCAAAACTTGTGAGACGACGGATTTTTAGTCCCACAATGAGTACAAATAATTTGTCCTTGAGGAAGTGCAGCCGATGGCGCTGAACTCTCTAATTTCATAGACTGCTGGACTAGCTGTTGCTGAATTGCTTGGTTTCTTAATGTTGTGGCTATCAACCCATCAAGCAAGCCCGAACCATTGCCACCACTGTTATTAACTGCAACATCCGGTACTAGGCGCATTTGGTGTTCGCCTGCCGTCTCAATCATTCTCAGAGATGTGTATTCTTGACGACCAAGAGCATTAGCTCCTTCTCTCAATACATCTGCCTCCGCTTCTCCCATCATCCGGTGCGTCTGTGAATCTGCCTTAGCCTTCTCCATTTGCGCCTCAGCTTCCAGTTTGGCAATTTCCACACCCTTTTCTTTCCTTACCAAATCTTGTTGAACCTCTGCCAACTCGGTTGCACGGACAAGTTCTTGGCGTTCGATTTCTGTGAATATTTGTTGCTGATAAGTCTTTCGCTGCTCCTCTGCAATTTTACGGTTGATGAGAATCTTCTCTAATTCATCAGGCAAATCAATTTCATTAATAAACGTGCCAACGGCTTGAACGCCATAAGCACTGAGGGCTGATTTAATATGGTCCATAGCTTCTCTTTGTCGGTCGCTGCGATTAGCATGAAAGTCCAGGGCTTCGTAATCTTGGGCTGAATTACGAAAGTAATTGTCAATCATTGACTCTAGTACCCTGGTGACAAGATTTTTGATTGAGCGAAACTTGATAGCATTTATAAAACCAGTAGTACGCCCAACCGTTGGTTCTGATTCTAATACCTCGCTTCCCAAAGAACCAACACGAGATATCATTTTGGGAGCATCTTGTCCAGCAATACTAATAACCTGTGTCACCTCGATATCAAAGAAAAATCCATCCTTGGAACGCAGCTTCAAAGCATGGAGTTGTGCGTCGTAGTTTGTTGGTGGTTTTTGTTTATTTGTCCAATTCAGGGTCACATCATGAGTTGGAACTATTTCCACACTCATGATTCTGGGATTAATAGGATGCTTACCAGGATAGAGTAGAGTCTTGCAAACACCTTTGTAGCCAAGTTCAACAGGTTCACTACCAAGATTATTCTCAGGAGTCTTGCCAACATGGGAGATTATTACCCCTACTGTCCCTGCTGGAATATTAGTCATTCCCTCTTGTTCAACCTTGACAAACCAGGGATTCAAGTTCCAAGAGCCTGATGGCAAAATTTCCTCTTGTAAACCTCTGCACCCACCACCATCAATAAATTTCTGCGGGGTTTGGAAATTATCATGACCTGATACAGGTGAGCCAGCAATTTCACCTGGTTTAATTGGAGTGCCATCGTAAGCAGTAACAATTCCAATTCTGTCTGCTTCGATTGTATGCACCCGCAAATCCTTTGGGTTCATAGGATAATCAAAAGCATTCACTGAAGTAATCACTGTAAATAGCTTGGTATTAATCCTGTAAGTGCCACCAGTCAAGATGCCTAGCTGCCGACCTTTTTCACCACCATTTTCTAGAAAAGCACGGGCATTCTGGAAATTATCGCATTCAACAAACTTACCTAAAATTCGCCCTGGTGGAATTGAGCTACCGTAGTTAGCAATGACAAGCCCAATTTCTCCGGCAGGAATCTTAATTACAGGCACTTTGAGAATGGTATGTATCCAAGGCCAATAGCCTTGATGCAAACCAGGGGAGAGTGTATCTGCTTGGCAACCAGCTTCACCATTTAGAGCAATAAGTTGATGGGTTGAAAGAGTGGAGTTAGGAGATTTAGAATTAATTTTTTTGATGACAATCCCAACTTCATTCTCACCAATTACGACTGAACCATAAAGAAGATCCAAGGGATTCATATTGCAGTTGACTCCATATTTTTTGCTGGGAAGGGAATTATGAGTATTGATTTGGTATGTTAATTTACGTTTTCTTAAGAGGTTGTTTGAAAAGTGGTTGGCTCTGATTTTTGGCACTTACCGATCCCCCCTAGCCCCTCTTTTTAAGCAGGGTGGTTTCATCCGAAAAAAGAAAAATACATAAGTCTTGATTTATCGTGAAAGTGGCATGGCTTTTTACCCCACTTCCATTCCTCTCCCCCACGGGGAGAGAGGCTTTGAAACCCAGTTTTAGTTTTTCTCTGCTTGTATGAAACCACCCTGCCCTAGCTCCTCTTTTTAAGGGGTAACCGGAATCAAAGTCCCCCAATTTATCGGGGGATTTAGGAAAATTATAGAACGTTTGGCTACCAACAAGAGCACTTTTCAAACATCCTCGTAAGATATCTAATAAGCAATTTCCTCTGAGCGCTAATAAAAATTACGAAGTCGCTAACTCTTTCTTCAATCTACAACTTTTTCTTTCACACAAGCACTAAAGCGAAGAAAAAAACTGCGAAAACTTGGCTCCCACTCATCCCAGCGCTGAACACTGTATCCAAAGGACGGGAGATGTCCTTCTTTAGCCTCCAAGCTGAAAGTAAAATCATCATATCTTAACCAATCATGATTCTGTCGCCAGCCCAAGTAGTCAGCAAGTTTGCGGTGAATAACGCCATCGAACTTGCTGGGTTGTCCGCCAATGGTACGCCAAATTCGCTGCTGTACACTAAAGCCAAATTTACTATTGCTATACTTGAGCCAGAGATAGTCAATCCAATTAAGATGGATGCAAGGAAAATTTAATAATTCTTCTTTTCTCATCCAACCCTGTTCTTCTCGCCCCACAAATTGGAGTATTATCCGATATGTTTCACAGTCAGCTTCTTTCCACTGCTGGGCTTTCAAGAAGTTTTCTAACTTGGTGTAATCTGCTTTCCTCCCAAGATTTGGGTTAGTAGAAATAGATTCTAAAATCTCTGCAAAATTCTTGTTGAGTTCCTGCTTAAACTCAACGCCAGGAAAGCTAACCTGTAAATTAGTTTCAGTTATTGCTTTGTTTTGAATAACTGGAATCTGTCCTTCTAAAGTATCTTCTAGTTGAATAGCTACCAAACCTTCATCAAAAGCTCTTTGAAAAACATCTTGATTATCTAAAGCTTCATACCCCAAAGCATCATAAAAACCCTGAGCAAATGCAATTGCAGCCTTGTCATTAATTTCCTGATTCATTCCAATGACATAATTAATGTGCTGACTAATTGCAAGAGCAGGTTTTGCTGAATGGCAGGCATTGAGTAGTACACAATTTACGTAATTGGCGTGCAACTTAAACAATGCCGCCAGCCCATCTGGTAAGACGTTTTTATTGTTGCCCCCATCGTCCTCCAAAACCAAGCTGCCATCTGTTGTGCCGTGTCCGCAAAAGTGGACAATTTGGGGGCGCTCTTCTGCGATCGCCCTACGAATATCTTGAGGGCGTACAGCAGTCCTGACACGAATCTCGAAGAAGTCTCGTCTGACAGATCGTCGGATGGCTTCCTCAATTTCTCGAATCTCCCGATCTAAGCGTAGATCGTGGGGAATAGCTGTCAGAATCAAAATTTTTTGCTGCTGAGTACTTTGTCCTGTCAAAATGTTAGGTGATGAGTTGTCAAAGGCGTTGCCTCTCACTTTTGGAGAAGGTTTTGCAAAGAGATGACCAGCACGGCTTTGTCACCTGGTATCATTTTAATGACAATATCATTACAAAGCAAGGCTTATGCAAGAGATTTTAAGCCAGTAACTGTGCTTTTGCGAATGCGATAGGTATTGGGGATTGGGTGCTAAATCGAAAAATTTTGATGGTGGGTAATGAGCAACCACCAAATTGTGAAAAACTTTTCCCAATCCCCAGTCTCCAGTCCCCAGTCCCCAGTCCCTAGTCCCAAAGCGGCGAACATTGCGCCACTAACCCGTCGGTTAGTGAGGGACTCCTCGTTGCGACAAGTTGACCTTTGGGTAGATTTAGACAGAATTATCAAAACTGTATAATTTGGATGATATAACACATAATTTGCCACAAAACCTCATGCCAAATCAGTAATTTCAATATCAACAGGTGTAATTTTGATTGAATTCTAGTTAATTTATTCCTTAAGTTCCTCATCAGCCATGACATCCCCTGAGCCTCAAAATGATTTTGGAGACAAACCTCCACAAACCCCATTTGAGCCACCTTCTGGACAACGGCGGTGGCTCTGGTTATTTTTACCTGCACTACTATTATTCGGGGGCGGAACAGCTATAGTTTGGCGTTTGCTAACTCCGCAAAATTCAGCGCCTTCAACTGCTAATGCTCAACCTCTAGGGGTAAGAGTCAAAATATCGACAGTACAAAGCGGCATCATTGAGGAAAGTTCAGATTTTATTGCTAGCCTAAAGTCCCAGCGCTCAGTTACGCTCCAGCCAAGGATTCAGGGCCAAGTTACCCAGATATTTGTCAAATCGGGAGATCCAGTTGCACCAGGAACGGCAATTCTTCAAGTAGATTCTAGGTCACAAGCGGATGTCAGTGGAAGCAATCCTGTGCCTCAAGGATTTTTAGTGCAACTGGAAAATGCCCGCGCTACACTCAAATCTCTGGAAGCACAACGACCATCCTACGTTGCGAATGTGCAATTGTATCAGCAGAACTACGAAAAGTTGGTCACCCTAGCTGAACAAGGAGCCGTGTCTCGACAGACTCGCAATCAGTATGCTGATAGACTCGCCACTGCTAAGACTAGTCTTGATGCAATTAATTCTAGGATTGAAGCACAACGAACTATCATATTGCAGGCTGAAAAAGCCTTGCAGCAAGGTAATGTAAATACTCAAAAACAACAAGTCCAACTTCAGTATGACAAAATTACCTCTCCCTTTAGTGGCACAGTTGGCAACATCGCAGTGAAAGTCGGTGATTTAGTTAATACTTCCACACAATTAGTTAATATCACACAAAATCGACCTTTAGAAGTCAATATCTTAGTGCCACTACAGCAAGGGGCCCTATTGCGTAAAGGAATGCCAGTGGAGGTCATGAACACACAAGGTCAAAAGCTAGGCAGAAGTAGGGTATATTTCATTGCACCTAATGCCAGTAATCAAACACAAGAGATACTGATCAAAGCACTTTTTAACAACCCTAATGGTCAGCTACGTGCAGATCAATTGGTAAGGGCTAGAGTGTTCTGGAATCAGCGCCCTGGAGTTTTAATCCCCACAACAGCAATGACTCGTATAGCTGGGGACACTTTTGTCTATGTAGTTGAAACCGAAAAATCTCCCCAAGGTGTATCCCAAGAAGTAGCTCGGCAAAGGCGAGTGAAGCTAGGCGAGATCAAAGGTAATAATTACCAAGTTATTGAAGGATTACAGCCGGAAGATAAAGTTATTATCTCAGGGTTGCTCAATCTCAGGGATGGCGTTGCGATCGTTCCAGAATCTTAATTAAGGGGAGGCATGGGAGGCAGGGGAAGCATGGGAAGCATGGGAAGCATGGGAGGTAGGGGAGGCAGGAAAAGCAGGGAAGAAATAATTAATACCCAATGACTAATGACTAATGACTAATGACTAATGACAGCAGATAATCACTTTGGTGAATCAAAATAAAATTAGATTAATCTATGGCATCTTTAGCTGGAAAAGTCGCAATTATCACTGGTGCATCGCGGGGAATTGGACGAGCGATCGCACTAAAATTAGCAGGTAACGGCGCATCTGTTGTCGTTAACTATGCGGGTAATGCAGGCAAAGCACAGGAAGTTGTTGCAGAAATTGAAAAGTTGGGAGTAGAAGCGATCGCTATCCAAGCTGATGTTAGCAAAGTACCCGACATCCAACGGTTATTTGAGCAAACACTTGAACGCTTCGGTAAACTCGATATTTTGGTCAACAATGCCGGAATCATCTTCTATAAACCAATTAGTCAGGTGACAGAAGAAGATTTCGACAAAATTTTTGCCATTAACGTCAAAGGCACTTATTTTGCTTGCCAACAAGCCGCGCAACACATGGCAGAAGGGGGACGAATTATCAACTTTTCCTCATCAACCACGGTGATGATGCTGCCAACTTATAGTGCCTATGTAGGAACCAAGGGTGCTGTTGAACAAATCACGCGGGTACTAGCTAAAGAATTGGGTGCAAAGGCGATCGCAGTCAATGTTATTTCTCCTGGCCCCACCGATACAGAACTATTCCGAGAAGGCAAAACACAAGAACAGATAGACCATATAGCCCAAATGGCTGCTTTTGGTAAACTGGGAGAGGTTGAAGAAATCGCCGACGTAGTAGCATTTCTTGCCAGCGACGAAGCTAGATGGATCACTGGGCAAAACATCCGTGTAAACGGTGGAGCCGCGTGAGATGATCAAAGCTATCTTCATGAACGCGATATTCTCTGTTTCAAAACCTCAGCCAGTAACGTGAGCAGAGGAAGCAGGGGGAGAGAAAAAATGCTTAACCCAAGCGTATTGAGTGATAACCAACCTCAACCCTCCAAGAAAGTTATCAGTTGAGGCCAGCTGTTTTTGAGAGGAAGAGCAGTTTTTGAGCAGTTTTTGAGAAAGAATTATTGCTCAATAACTCTTTTTCCTCAAGAGCCTCAACAGCTTATCCGAACCCTATTAGGATACCTCTGTGTGATTGGGGCAAGGTTTTTAGATAGGGCAAGGTAAAAAAAAGGGTGGGTTTGTTTGCTAGTCGATGCAATCGGATTGTGAATCGATACAATCGGATTGTAGGGCGATACAATCACATACTGAACAAATACATTTAGGGAATAAGAGTCTTTTCAATGCGACGGTCGGGGATAAGCCAGATAACTGCAACCATAACGTATAGGGCACAGGCAAACCATGAGTTCACAAATGCAAGTGGAATTGCCACAGCATAAAACACCACCGATACTTTTTCCTTAAAGGTTCCACCGACTGCGATCGCTAGAGCCGAATCTTTACCCTGGTGATAAATGAGGACGCGGGTAAGAATGAAGTAAGCGATCGCAGCCAACAACAACACCGTACCATAAAGCACAACTGGCATGGCGGCAAAGTGATTCTCGCCCATCCAGCCAGTGACGAAGGGGATTAGCGATAACCAAAACAGCAGATGCATATTAGCCCAAAGGACACGGCCATTAACGTGTCGGACTGCTTGTAGTAGGTGATGGTGATTGTTCCAGTAGATGCCGATATAAATAAAACTCAGCACATAGCTCAGAAATACTGGAATCAGCGGACGTAGCGCGGCTAAATCGAACCCATGCGGCACTTTGATTTCCAGCACCATAATGGTAATGATGATTGCAATTACTCCATCGCTGAATGCTTCTAATCTCCCTTTCCCCATATATGCATTCCTTTTATATTTACTTGAGAGTAAGTTGTTACACTTCGTACTTTAGAGCTGATTCGTAAACAAAAGCTTAAGATGCCATTCGCCTGACCATAAGACGAATCAATGAGCCATAAATCATTGCTTCACTTAACTCGCT
>NZ_JBALCZ010000029.1:0-12197 GCF_036917615.1 Nostoc sp. | reverse complement strand
GGATTTGTTATCAGCAACTTGTATAAAAATAGATGGCAGCTACAACAATACATCTATTCGCATTCCCGGAATTGAAAATATTAATGGCGTATTGACGTTGAATAATTCTTACAGTTCTAGTAGCTATCAAAAAAGTTGTTCTAATATTAAAGTTGAAAGTGGGGATTTGTTATCAGCAACTTGTATAAAAATAGATGGCAGCTACAACAATACATCTATTCGCATTCCCGGAATTGAAAATATTAATGGCGTATTGAAGTTTAATAATTCTTACAATTGTAGTAGCTGGATATCTAAGCTAGGAAGTCGCTCTCCTGATGAGGCTACAAAACTGTGCGTGAAGTAGGATAGGTGTTGCACTCTTAATTTGGACTTTTACCAACTTTGGATTATTGAATGGTTTCTTGCCTCATACCCAGAACCCATAAAAATCAATGTTAGAAGATGTCTGAAAAGTAAAATTCACGCCAATCTATGAAGTAAAGTACGTAAGCTGGCTGAGTAAATGAAAGCTTCTTTCGTTACATTAATATATATAGTCGTTGCGCTACATTTAAGGCCTATTAAGTAGAATGAATGGCTGAAAGTATTCATTACTCCTGCTTGTGAGCGGTGTCACCATATAAGTGTGTTTTACCAACTTAGGATCATAAGTTGGTATTTGAGTTCTGACTGGATTAATTAGTAACGTTGAATTATATTTATCATCCTCTTCAGCGCGATCGCCTTCGCCGTAAGTCCGGTTAAGCCAAAGAAAACCATCCTCTAATACTCCGACATGACTTTGAAGTACCTCAACATGACTTTGAAGCACTCCAACACAAGTTTCAAGTACTCCAAGACGACTTTCAAGTACCTCAACATGACTTTGAAGTACTTCAACACGACTTTCAAGTACCCCGACATGACTTTGAAGTACTTCAACACGACTTTCAAGTACCTCGACATGACTTTGAAGTACTCCAACACGACTTTGAGGTATTTGTTGCTAATTTCTAAGTAGCTTTTTTGACAAATAAAATAAAAAATTCAGTATAATTTACTAAAAATAATTAAGTCGATGTCAATTAGCTTTAATTTTTCCGAATTATTTCTCAGAGAAGTTTATGGTTGCATTGGCTAGAGTATATGCAGTAACCCTATAACCTACTTCAGGAGCGCATTTCATGGCACGACTAAAACGCAGTTCACCCACTCTCGAAAAAGCTCTACGTCGAATTGCAGGAATGCGATCAATTAGCCCTACGCTAGAATTTGGCAACGGATTGAGTTTGACAGACTACGACAGCCGCATCCAAATCTTGCAAACTCAGCTATCAACCTACAACACTTTACTCTCTACCCTGGATGAAATGACAGGTCGCCTTTCTCTCACTGAAGAAGAATTGCGCGGCTACTCTGAAAAGATGTTAATGAGTGTGGCTACTCATTATGGTAAAGACAGTTTGCAATATGTCCAGGCGGGAGGCAAGCAACGCAAAAATTTATCACGCCGTTTGAGCAACACCCAATCCCCATCCGATAGTACAGCTACATTCTTGAATGGTGCAAACAACAATGGTACAGAAGCCTCTGTTGTTTTACCTTAATCGTTTAACTGCATCATGTTGATAATTGTTCCTTTATCTGGTTACAAATGGGGCGATCGCTTTCCTATTATTTCTTCAGTTTTGTTTAAGTCCCGTTATTCCCCTTATTTACCCATCTCCCTCATCCCCACTCCCCTATCCTGGCTTATGATCCAGACGGGTGGCTTGCTCTAGGGCGGCTTTTTCTTTGGCTCGGCGTGCATAAGGTTGTAATTGGGTGCGATCGCAACCTGTTAAAATACTCAGGTTTTCCAAGCTGATCCCCCGCATTAACATTTCTACGCGCCAGGTTTGTTGTGCCTGAGCTACAGCTGGTCTTTGTCCTTGGGGAGTTAACAGTCCCTCGCTCCAGACTTGCCAACGTGTCTGAAGTTCTGATTCTGACAGTGGTTTGCCTGTTTCATTCAAAAACATAGCTGTTTGAGCATCTTTACGGCTTTTCAGCCATTTAATTAAGGGATTATTGGTGAAAGAGCCGTAGCGTTTGCACAGAATCCACTGATTCACAGGTACTTGACGGACAAATCCTGGGATTGTGATTTGCAGGAAGTGCCCTTGAGGATCATAGATTTGGTGCGATCGCTCCAAGCTAATTATTTCTGTGGCGGATAATCCAGCCCCAAATAACACATAAGCCAAGGCATAATCTCGTACTCCCCATTTTCTGGCTTGTTGCAGAATTTCGTGAACTAAACTAGCAGGCAAATCAGCTACTTCTGTGGTAGTCAACCCTTTTTGTAAAGAGTTGGTTGCTGATTCCGCCGAAGATGACATGGCTCCATGTAAAAACAACTCCACCAAATTTTCCAGAAAATCATCCCGATCCTCCCAAAGTTCGTGAAATTCGCTGGTGAACTCAATTACGGCATATCCTAAAATCATCCCATTCAGCAAACTGGCTAATTTTTCTGCGGGTAAATAGGTATTTAAGTGTCCTTGCTGGATTACAGTAGCTAAATACTGAGCTACATAGCGGTTTGCCTCTGTTACTCCCCTACCTAGTGCGCGGCGATTTTCTGCCGGGAATTGGTCGGCTTCACCGACCACAGACCGGACGAACTCTGGCACTCGTTCTAATGCATGTAAGCTATCACTTGCATAATCTTTAAGAGCTTGGTAGACATTGCCCGGAGGCGTTGCCCGTCGCACCAGCGACTCACCTAAATCCTTGAAGGCTGCGGACTCTTCCAGCACAGCTAAAAGCAGTCCATGCTTATTGCCAAAATTCCGAAATAGAGTCACTTCGTTGACTTCGGCTTTTTCAGCGATTTGGCGGGTTGTGGTAGCGCTAACTCCTTGAGCAGAAAACAACTCAAGTGCAGCTTGAATCAGGCGTTGACGAGTGGAAATGAGTTGAGATGACATAGAAAAATGCAAGTGGCACTTGCAGGAAAATTAGAGTTCTGCTAGCATAACAAATGTAAGTGATACTTGCTTGACTCTACTGTAACGAACTGGTGTACAGGGCGGGTAAATCCCTGTGAGATTATGCCCAAGAAAAAGCAAATCCGTTCCTCATCCATCAACAGGAATTTTTATGACCGCAAATTTTGGGGCGTTCGCCAAAGGTGTTGGCGTTCGCGTAGCGTCTCGTAGAGAAGCCATTGCCCCTGAGAGAGGCAACTCACCTCAGCTCAGTTGGACAAATGTAGTATTTTTTGCTACATTTCATGCTTTAGCACTTCTGGCTCCTTGGTTTTTCTCTTGGCCAGCATTAGGTTTGCTAGTGTTTCTGCACTGGTTATTCGGGAGCATTGGTATTTGCCTGGGATATCACCGACTACTGAGCCATCGGAGTTTCCAAGTTCCTAAGTGGTTAGAGTATGCGATCGCCCTAATTGGAGCGCTGGCTTTGCAAGGCGGGCCAATTTTTTGGGTAGGTGGACACCGCCAGCATCACGCCCACACGGAAGATATCAATTTAGACCCTTACTCTGCTCAAAGAGGATTTTGGTGGAGCCATATCCTGTGGATTTTCTACCCACGTCCAGAATTTTTTGACTATGAAACCTATATAAAATATGCCCCTGACCTAGCAAGACAACCTTATTATTGTTGGCTGGATCGCTACTTCTTGCTGTTGCAAATACCCTTTGGGTTGCTGCTTTATGTCTTAGGAGGATGGTCTTTTGTGATTTACGGAGTGTTTGTCAGATGTGTCTTGCTTTGGCACTCAACCTGGTTTGTGAACTCAGCATCACACCTGTGGGGTTATCGCACCTTTGATGCCAATGATGGCGCTCGTAATCTTTGGTGGGTATCCATCGTTACTTATGGAGAAGGATGGCACAACAACCATCATACTTATCCCCACATGGCAAAATCTGGGTTGTCTTGGTGGGAAATTGATGTTACTTGGTGGAGTATCCTAGTTTTGCAGACTTTGGGTTTAGCCAAAAAAGTTGTTTCGCGTCCCCCTCAAAGTGCAACTCACGGCTAAATTGCAACTTAACCATTATGAATTTGCCATGCCGACTGCGGGAAGCAGTCGGCATGGCAAATTTTTATCAGTAGTATTCACGGTAAAATCGCAACGGCCCAAATCTCAGTAATACATTATGTGTGAAAAAAGTAACTGAAATCACAAAATAAATATAAACTTGAAGTAAAAGTAGGGTGTGTTACGCCGTAGGTTAACGCACCTTGAATCGTTGATGGTGCCGTACTTTCAGAGATAACGCGCCCTATATTTAAATTTCTTAACATAGCTTTAAATATTAGCGCCGACTTACTTAGATTCTGCATCGCATTACTTCAATTGGCGTTAACTATGGCTATGGAACTGAGTCGGAATTGAAAACTCATCGTGCTGACTTGATTGCCTATTCTGCAAGTCATATCCCCAAATTAATCATTCGTAATTGGTAATGGGCTACGCCTAGCTGCGCTAACATCTGGTTCTATCTGAGTTTGACTGCTGGGTAGCGTCTTTTTTTAGTGTCATCTATGTTTGTCAATAAATTCTGAGAATTATTTGCAATTGAGTAGTTATTTCCTGTAATGTTTATTCTCAAGTAGCTAATTACTAAATTTCATCAAGCAGCAGCTATTTGCTGCTTGATTGAGAGTAAGTAGTAGGTGGAGAGCAGGTGTAGGGGTGAAAAATGGTATTGAAGCAAATATTAAAGATTGTTTTAGTCACAAGCTCTATTTGGTTCTGGGTTGCAATAAGTGTAAAGGCGACTGAAGTAAACAAACAACCACAGGGTAAATCTGTTGGATCAGCACTACTCAATTCTAGAATGACTAGAGAGATTCCAAGACTGGGTGAAGTAAAATTTCCTCGCATCAGCGCTCAACAGTTAGTACAATCCCCAGCACCAGAAACACTGCCGACTTCAGAAGTTGTGCAAGTGACGGGAGTCAAGGCAAATCCTACCTCTAAGGGTGTGGAGATTATTTTACAGACTTCCATTGGTCAACAGTTGCAAGTGGTAAACCGCAGTGCTGGCAATAGTTTTATCACTGATATTCCCAATGCTCAACTACGTTTGCCGTCAGGCGATGCATTCACATTTCATTCAGACAAACCAATTACGGGTCTTAGTGAGATAACGGTAATAAATCTGGATGCCAATACTATCCGAGTAACGGTAACGGGTGAGGCGGGTTTACCTACTGTTGAGTTATTTGATAGCGATGAAGGTTTGATCTTCGGGTTAATACCAGTTACATCTTCAGCGCAGACGCCACCGCAACCGCCAGCACAACAACAGCCGGGAACTCAAACCAAGCCAGAGCAACCATCAGCACAAACTGATGAACCGATTGAATTAGTAGTAACCGGGGAGCAAGACACGTATCGTGTACCAAATGCCTCCACTGCCACTGGAACTGATACCCCTATCCGGGATATTCCATTCTCAATTCAGGTAGTTCCTCAAGAGATAATTCGAGATCAGCAAGTCACACGCACAGAAGAAGCGCTCCGCAATGTCAGTGGTGTCACTTACCAGGGAAGTGCAAGCAACAGGGCTGGTGCGGATTTCAGCATTCGAGGGTTTACTGATGCCACGATTTTGCGCGATGGATTTAGACGGTATGGCGTTGTTCAAGCGCCTTTAGAAGTAGCCAATTTGGAGCGGATTGAAGTACTCAAGGGTCCGGCATCCATCTTGTATGGTACAATTGAACCGGGAGGATTGATTAACGCAGTGTCCAAGCAGCCATTGTCACGGCCGTTTTATGAAACAGAAGTACAAGTGGGAAGTCGGGGTTTAGTGCGGCCTCGTTTTGACTTTTCAGGCCCCTTAAGCGCTGATGGTAAAGTACTTTACCGCTTAAATGGGTTGTACCAGAGATTGGACAGCTTTAGCAACTTTGACCAGGAAGATCGGCGAATCTTCATTGCGCCTACACTTACCTGGAAAATAGACGATCGCACCGATTTAGGAATTTCACTGGAATATCTCGACAATAATCGCCCTGCTGATTTTGGTATCCCAGCTATTGGCAACAGGATTGCTGATATTCCACGCGATCGCATTGGCTCCGAACCTAGTGACGCAGTGACAAATGAATATCTAAATGTTGGCTATAACTTGGAGCATCGGTTCAATCGGAATTGGAAATTCCGCAATGCCTTTCGCTATTCCTCCTATGAGTACGATTTCAACGTTGTTGCCCTTCCCCTTGGCTTTGACAAAGCAACAGGTACGGTGAATCGCTTCTTTGCTTCCCAAGAGCACAGGATGAAAATTATACCCTGCAAGCCAACGTCGTGGGTGAGTTTGCTACGGGTTCTATCAATCACACTCTTTTATTAGGTGCAGACTACATTCATAGTGTGACAAACACTTTCACGGTGCTTGATTTTACTCCCCAACCGTTGAATCTTTTCAATCCGGTTTATGGGGTAACTAAACCCAGCGAGGATACATTACCGCCCTTTGGCGGCACTGATACAACATCCAATCGCTGGGGATTCTATCTGCAAGATCAGATTTCGCTGTTCCAGAATTTGAAGCTGTTAGCAGGCATCCGCTACGACACCATAGAATCAAAAACAGTCAGTCTGCCGGGGCAGGTGACACAACCGGGTGAAACGACTCAAAATGATGATGCTTTCACCCCGCGTGTGGGGATTCTTTACCAACCGAGCAAAGCTGTATCTTTGTACGCCAGTTACTCAGAATCCTTCACCCCCAGTACAACAAATACAGAAACGGGTCAACCCCTGGAACCGCAACGGGGCAAAGGGTATGAGTTTGGCGTCAAAACGGAGTTGCTAGACGGGAAACTGTTTGCCACGTTGGCATATTTTGACATTACCAAAGAAAATGTGCCGGTTACAGATCCCAACTTCCCGCTTGCATCGATCGCATCTGGAGAACAGCGCAGTCGTGGGGTTGAGTTCGATGTCGCGGGAGAAATATTGCCGGGATGGAAACTGATTGCTTCCTACGCCTACATTGATGCTGAAGTCACTGCCGATACCAATCCCGAATTGGTTGGCAATAGGTTATATGGTGTTCCCAAAAATAGTGCCAGTTTGTGGACAACTTATGAAATTCAGCGCGGTAATTTGCAGGGTTTAGGGGTGGGAGTTGGATTTAATTATGTTGGTGAAAGACAGGGGGATTTAGCTAATAGCTATCAGGCAGATAGTTATTTCACGACCAATACAGCGATTTTTTATCGACGCAATAATTGGCGATTTGGCCTTAACTTCAAAAATATTGGTGATGTCAAATACATTGAAAGTGTAGGGAATCAGCGAAGCGGAGCCAACAATTTTGGCGAACCATTCACGGTGATTGGCTCGGTTTCGGTGCAGTTTTAACCCCGCTGAACCCTCCCTAATGCCTTGGGAAAGGAAGCTAGCCAGATTTATTCCTACCAATCCATCGAGGGATTGAGGGGGGTAGTTAGAGGAAGTTTCAAGATAGTCCACCATCCGCTAGAACTGCTATTTTGTCATTCATAAATATGACTCAAATTAAGACAAAACTCACAGGCGTTCCGCGTACTATGCTGATGACTACCCGCGCCCGGGTAGATGAACATCAACGTGAGATTGGTGCGTTGTTTTGCGATCCTAAAGTGTTTGAATGGTGGCAAGCGATCGCCTGGGACACTGATCTTGATCGCTTTTATCAACCGCTTTCTCAACTCAGTTGGGCAGTGCGGGCAAATGCATTTGATCAAGTTGCTCGGCGACACATTACCAGCTATGCTGATGCTGTTGTAGTCGAACTTGGCGCGGGATTATCCACTCGTTATTACCGAGTTGGGCGAGGCTGCAAATGCTGGATCGATCTAGATTTACCTCAGGTAACAACCCTGCGGCGTCAGTTGGATAGTGAAACAGAACAGCATCGTTTCATCAGCCGTTCTGCCTTAGATTTTGACTGGATGGACGAGTTACCAAATTGCCCATCCGAGCATCTATTAATTATTGCCGAAGGATTGCTCATGTACTTTACTGTTGAGCAAGTCCAGCAATTAATTTATCAATTGCGTCAGCGGTTTCCCAATGCAACATTCATGTTTGATGTCGTGGGAGGGGTGAGTAAAGGAAAAGCCGCTAAATGGTTGGCAGAACTAGGTGCGCCGATGCAGTGGTTTGTCAAAAATGAACGTGATATCGATGGAATGGGATTAGCGATCGCCCAGGTGCTTTCGTTAATGCAGGAAAATTATCGTTATCCTCATCGACTTAATGCCCTGCGATGGATTCCCTGGATTGCTAAACTGCCCTACTTTCGCAATGCTGGTTTGATTCTTGAAACCAAGGTTTTACCGCTGTCATCAAGCTAACGTGTATGCAAATCCTTCACCATGATTGATGCTATTGCAGTGAAATTTTAATTGCAATGCTGCTACTCAAGCATTCTATTAGTTGCCAATCAATTAACCCGATAATTGCCATGAAATCATTTTTATTCAGTGCTTTGTTAATTACCAGTAGTGCGATCGCTGTTGCTTGTCAACCAACACCTCAACCACCGATAGCGAATCAACCCACTGCAAGTGAAATCTCAGCAACTCAGATAGACAATCAAGAAAAAGCTGGTTTCAACTCAGAAATTTATCTGCTGGCAAATCCCGATGTTGGCAAATTGATTCAAGAAGGAAAATTCAAATCTGCGTTAGATCACTATGAAAAAGTAGGGAAGTCTGGCAAAAATCCCAAAGGAGAAGCAATTGAAGGATACTTTACAGGCACTAGTGGCAATGATACAGTGACTGGGTTTGGTCAATCTCCTGCCCTGACTGGCGTGAACTTTGAAATTGTATCAGATAAGAAGGGGCAGTTTCCCATACGCCCGAAAACTTGGGGCGTTGGCGAAGTCGATACCTTGATTGCAAACAAAGGTTCAAACAATGAATTTCTCCTGGGTAGCTTCATCACTGTTGCTAACCCGAAAGCTGAACCGTTTTATGTCGGTAAGCAAGATGCTGATTATGCTTTGATTCAAAATTTTACCAAGTCTCAGGATAGAATTTCCTTGGCAGGGCAACCACAACAATACAAGTTTGAGACTGTAAAAGGAAACTTTCACATTTTAACTGCTAGCGGTGATTTAATTGCGATCGTTGAAGGCATAGACAAGCTTAAACCAGGTAAAGTATTCAAGAAGTACGGAGTATTTACCTTGAAATAATCTGAAAAATTATTGATAAATATGAGCAAAATGTCTAAAGCAAGCGCACTCAATGACACGAAAATTGAAACTGTTTTAAATCGACTGCACGCAGAAGCTAATAAGCAATTTGGTGGATTAATTCTCCACTATTTGCCGAAGCTTATTGGCTTATTTTTGGGTAAGGGCATTAAGTGGGATCAGACAAAAACTGAATTTTACAACGATAAATACATTCCTATTGAACCAGACCAAGGGGAATTAATGTATTTGATAGTCCGTTCGATTAATGCTAAAACAATTGTTGAGTTTGGCACTTCATTTGGGATTTCCACCATATATCTAGCTACTGCTGTGAGGGACAATGGCGGCGGCGTTGTTATTGGCACAGAAATTGTGCATGAGAAAGTTTTACAAGCTAGAAAAAATCTTGCCGAAGCCGGACTAGAAACCTATGTGGATATTCGAGAAGGTGATGCTTTAAAAACACTAAAAACCTTAAATCAAACAGTTGATTTGGTATTGATTGATGGTTGGACACACTTAGCCTTGGATGTGTTGAAAATTCTAGATCCGTTGATCCGACCAGGCGGAGTCATTATTTCTGATAATGTCAATACTTTTAAGGAGTCGCTCAAACCTTATGTTGAGTTCTTGCAAAACCCTGCTAATGGTTATCGGTCATCAACTTTGGATTTGAAAGGGGGTACAGAATTTTCTGTCAAGGTTAAGGAGATATCATGAAAATTAAGCAGTTCTTTTCAAAATGGTCGAGAACAATTCATCGATGGGTTGGGCTTTATTTTGCTGTAGTGATTGGAATTTACTTAATATAAATAATTGCCCTTCCATCTGTTTTCAGTTCTGGTTTACCTACAGTTGACGGGAAACCACCCACTCAAACTGTTGCAGAAAATACCAGGTCTTTACTTTCTCTGGAACAGGCTTCGCAAGCATTAATCTCTCTACATCCAGAGGGGATTAATACGCTAAAAGAGATTGATGAAATTGCCTATCTACCAAATTTAGGTCTTTATCGATTTGAAAATCAAAAACGTTTGTTTGAATGGTATATCGATGCTCATAACGGCAAATTAGTCAAGTATGGCTTCAACTCCACCGATTTTTTAGAGCATCGAGGATTGCTGGGATGGTTTGCTCCCTGGATTCACGATCTGATTGAAATGTCCTTTTTGTTTTTTATGTCAACACTGGCAGTCAGCGGTGTTTATCTGTTCATTTATCCGTTTCTAATTAGGAAAAATTCAGAGACTAATTCAAGCCTAAAGGAAATCCTTTAAGAGGTTGTTTCAAAAGTCTAAAAGTATCCTAAAAAACCCCTCTCCGTTTCGGAGAGAGGCTTTGAAACTGATTTCTGTCTGGTTCATTTCCATTTCATATCATGTCCGACTGATTAGTTGTCATTGCGTTCGCCCTTGGCGTTCCCGTTGGCGCAGCCTCTCGTAGAGAAGGGTACGAAGTGAAGCAATCTCCGAACCCTTGCGATTATCGTACTAAAGCTCTCTTTCCTCCTGTGCCTCCCCTGACTCAAAAGCTTATCTGAACCGTATTGAGAGAGGAAGGCATGGTAAAAAGGATGCATGGAAGCTAAATTAAAAGCTAATATCTTAATTACAAGCTCGGTAAGCTGCAAAAATAGCCTCTAAGTCAAGATACATCAACGAAAATAAATAGTATCTCTAAATATCCTAGCTATCTTCGGTTCCCACAATTTTTAATTTTTTCTATGATTTCTCTGTCTCCCACTCTTCAAGCTAGGCTGTCGCAACCCTTAAAAATTGGCTCATTTGAGGTAAAAAGCCGGGTTCTCCAGTCGCCTCTATCTGGGGTGACAGATATGGTGTTTCGCCGTCTCGTGCGTCGCTATGCCCCAGATTCGATGATGTATACCGAAATGGTGAATGCTACGGGCTTGCATTATGTCAAGCAGTTACCCAAAATCATGGAGGTAGACCCAAATGAACGCCCAATTAGCGTTCAACTATTTGATTGCCGTCCAGATTTTCTGGCAGAAGCAGCAATCAAGGCAGTTGCCGAAGGTGCTGATACTGTTGATATTAATATGGGTTGTCCGGTAAATAAAATTACTAAAAATGGTGGCGGTTCTTCGTTATTGCGGCAACCAGAAGTAGCAGAGGCAATTGTGCGGGAAGTGGTAAAAGCTGTTGATGTCCCTGTGACAGTAAAAACCCGTATTGGCTGGAATGACAACGAAATTACTATTCTCGACTTTGCCAAGCGAATGGAAGATGCAGGGGCAAAGATGATTACGGTACACGGACGCACCCGCGCCCAAGGATACAATGGCAATGCCCGTTGGGAGTGGATTACCCGTGTAAAAGAAGTGCTTTCTATCCCAGTGATTGGGAATGGAGATATTTTCTCCGTTGAAGCAGCTGTGAAATGTTTAGAGCAAACTGGCGCTGATGGCGTCATGTGTTCCCGTGGAACTTTGGGTTATCCGTTTTTGGTGGGAGAAATTGATCACTTCCTGAAAACTGGGGAGATATTACCGCCACCAACACCAATTGGGCGTTTGGAATGTGCAAGAGATCATTTACAAGCCTTATGGGAATATAAAGGCGATCGCGGTGTGCGTCAAGCCCGTAAGCACATGACTTGGTATGCTAAAGGTTTCGTTGGTGCTGCTGAACTCCGAGGACAGTTAAGTGTAGTTGAAAAAGTAGATCAAGGTTTGGCAATGATTGATCAAGCAATAGAAAAACTGGCTAATGGTTATGAATTAGAGGAAGAAGCGCAAGCTAGTTTTGTAATGCTTTAAAAAATGAATATTACAAAAATTTCCTTGATTACTATATATATTGTGTATTTAACTAATCAATGTGGAGGCTTGCAATGTTAGTTTCCAAACACAATGAGATTGTATCCATTCCCTAAATCCACTCTTTAGAGCTGATTCGTAAAGAAAATCTAAAGAGAATTAAGTCTCGCTTTACTCAGGTTATAGGCTAAACCGAGAGCAGTTATGTTATTGTCGATG
>NZ_JBALCZ010000028.1:0-14274 GCF_036917615.1 Nostoc sp. | reverse complement strand
TCATCGACAATAACATAACTGCTCTCGGTTTAGCCTATAACCTGAGTAAAGCGAGACTTAATTCTCTTTAGATTTTCTTTACGAATCAGCTCTGAGTTGCTGGGAAATCACCTCAATAAATGGCTACCCGCATTAGTCTACTATCCAGACCAGTGGACAAAGCGCAGCGAAAAAACTCTACTCTGCAATGGGAAAAACAGAACCCTAGAAGTTTCCATCTCAGACCGACCCCATCAGAATTTTCAAGAGTATGTCGTCATTCTCCACGACATTACCCAGCGCAAACAAGCAGAAGAGATTTTGCGACACTCAGAAGCACAATTGCGCCAAGAGGCAAAGCACCTAGCATCTCAACTAGTGCACAGTGAAAAAATGTCCAGCTTAGGGCAGTTGGTAGCAGGTGTAGCGCACGAAATCAACAACCCAGTTAACTTTATCTATGGCAATATCACTTTTGCCAATCAATATATCCAAGATATACTTAGTTTGTTGCAATTATACCAGCAAAACTATCCTAATCCAGTCACTGAAATTCAAAAAGAAACAGAAGCCATCGACTTAAATTTCGTGATGGCAGACTTGCCAAACTTGCTAACTTCTATGACAGTTGGTGCTGAAAGAATCACAGAAATCGTTTTATCTCTACGAAACTTTTCCCGCTTAGATGAAACAGAGATGAAAGCTGTGAATATCCATGAGGGTATCGATAGTACATTGATGATTCTGGAACATCGCCTCAAGGCTAAATCTGACTCTCTAGCAATTGAGGTCATCAAAGAGTACGGCGACCTGCCATTAGTAGAATGTTACGCTGGACAACTGAATCAGGTATTTATGAATCTTTTGGCAAATGCGATCGATGCAATTGAAGAGTCATTAGTCATTAGTCATCTGTCATTTGTACAAGACAAAGACAGAGGTCTGAGCGGAGGCTTCCGACCATCAGATATTCAGGGAAAAATTCAGATTCATACTCAACTCACCGACGAAAAGCAGGTAGTTATTCGCATTGCTGATAATGGTTTAGGCATTCCAGAAGATGTACAACAACACTTGTTTGAACCATTCTTTACTACTAAACCAGTTGGTAAAGGTACGGGGTTAGGTTTATCTATTAGTTATCAGATTATCACCCAAAAACATCAGGGAAAATTACAATGTATTTCTGCTACTGGACAAGGTACAGAATTTGTAATTGTAATTCCGCTAAACCAGCAATCTACCTAATTACCAAAATATGTAGCAATTTTCTCTATACCCGTAGCATCACCTGAAATGGAAATTAGACTATCATTTTGACACCAGATCCCCGACGCATAGTAATACAGCAGATTGCAGGTAAATGAAGTACAGAGGTAGGGGCACAGCAGTGCTGTGCCCTTAAAATCATCTGTACCTCACCTTGGCGTAGCCTCTCGTAGAGAAATTGCAATCTACTGTATGAACGACAAAGTATTGTTGGGTAAATATTGATGGCTATGCCTTAATTAAATCACAATCAATTAATAGCGCAATTATATTTACTTCTCAGTTAATATCGGACCCACTAGCGCTAATACTTCATCCTTTGTAGCAAAGCCATCGAAAGCTTCACTGGCGAACGGAATTGGACTACCAATACGATCCTCGTTATAGATTACTTCACTTACATTTCTAATCCACGGTCGCACGTTTACACCGTAAAAAGTCTCCCGCAGGTATCGTATTCCAGCAGCATGTCGGGCTTCTACAGTGTGGATTTCTAGGGCGGCGGCTAGCACCGTTTTGCCAGATGGACCTGCAGCAAGCAAGTTTTGTACCTGTCCCTTATAAGCTGCTACTCCTGTATCTTCAACGAACTGTAGGGCAAGTAAAAAGTCTTGCGGTTTAGCAAATGGGTTGCGTTGAAGTATGGCATCGTAGTTGGGATTAGCTGGGATAGTAATTCCATCTGGATTACCTCCTAAAGACTTCAATACAGATGATAGGTCAGTAACGTGTTGAGCTTCATCCTTTCCATAAGAGATGAGGGCCTTTTTGGCTACCTTTGGGAGACTGCTCAATCCGCCACTTTGGGTTGCAGTAATTGCACGGCGATAAAAATCAGCTTCCAGTTTTTCCAACGTTAGGGCATATTCAACAACTTCTTTTGGCTTCAGCACTGTCCCCTGAGCATAGGCTGATGTTGCTGGAATTACCAACAAAGATAGAAAGAGGATTAGAGGTAGGATAAGAACTATCCCCCAAGCTCTTGCTACCAGACTGCGGAATAGTCCACTGAAATTACTAAGGTTTGCAACTATTTGTGTCGCCAAATCTAAAAGGGTTTTCATCTTCGAGTAACTCCTTAAGTTAGGCGACGAGAGCGCCATTGATTGGGTTGTTCAATAAATTCAAAGAGCTAACAATCGCCACAATCTGTTTAGGCGTGTATAACTCGTCGTAAGCATTTCCCTTGAGTGGATTTAGTGCGGGAACTAGATTAGCATCATTCACTGCACGCTCTGTATCTAACTCAGTGGTGGGTCGCTTTAGGAGCGCACGTACACCTGCTGTATGACGTGCTTCTACAGACACAATAGAACCAGCAGCAAGCAAGTATGTGGGGTTTTTCAGGCTGGTTCCCGCACCATTATAAGCATGAACACCCGTGTCTTCCAAGGACACAGCTGTATTCAAGATAGTGTTGCGGTCTTTGAGAACAGCATTTAACCCAGCTTGATTAAAGCTGAGGTCTTTCGTTTTAAACTTCGCATTTGCACCTAGCACCTGGCGGAGAAAAGTTACGTGCGAGGCTTCATGAGAGCCTATGGCTTTAAGATAGTCATACTCTTTTTTGTCTTTAATTTTGCCAGAACTAAGAGCAAATAAATAGAATGCTGCTTCCAGCTCCTCTAATAAGAGAGCAAAGTTAAGGATGCCAACATCATTAGCATTAAATGTCAGAGTTTTGGTTGAGCTAATAGTGTGTGCCGTTATCTTCTTAGGTAATATCGTTAGGGCTGCTGTACCAAAACTACAAAGGCCCCATTTTAATAAGGCACGTCGTGAGGTGGAAGATAACTTCCTATTCATGTTGTTGTCTCCTAAAAAAGTCAGTCTTTATTTACCTACTTGTTAGTAGTTAAGGATAATTACACACATCTCTATTAATTACTGCGCCTATCCGTAGCAGGGCATCCATGAACACCCAAACGACATTTCCGCCCAGTTTATTATTAGAAATATTGTTAACTTACGCTTTGTTGCTTTTTTTCTTTCTCAACAGAGCAGCTGTAGATAAAAAACCCAGCGTTAATATACCTAGCCCAAAATAGGATTCAGGGACTGCTGCAATACCAGTTTTAACTCCGGTAAATTTATTGCTCATTTATTGCTAAAAACCCCTAAATGAAGGAGAAATCCCCCAAAGTTAGATCGAGCTTTAATCCTCAGTTAAATAGCTATATTCTCAATGAAAACAGCTATTTTGCTGCAATTGCACTATTTTGTCCAAAGTCTAATAAGGTGATATCTGAGTTAACTGACCAACCACAACAACGGTCTTTTGACTTATTCCCAATTGATACAACACCTCAACCGCGTCTTTATGCATAGGATGTTAATTGAAGGTGGGTATATTGATCAACCAAATCTAATAAAAGGTAACAAACCTACCTTTATCCAAACCTACCTTTACCTTTAACAAAGGGCTTAAGCCCTTTGCCCCTTGTTAAGCACAAGTCTTGTTAATTGAGATGGTAGCTGGATTTACGCTTTTGAATCGATGTCAGATGATGATATTGACTATATCGAATATTCCCCATCTGAAGTAGAAATACTCCAAATCCCATTGTTATGCTACCTGTATAGCATTGAGGAAACAGAATAATGTTGAAGATTTTTGCTGACAGGGGTGGTACATTTACAGATATTGTTGCTGTTACTGATAATCAGGCAATCATAGACAGACTCTCAAAACATCCAGAACGTTTTTTAATTGTGACTCTGCCTAATCAGCAATGGATTATAATTTACAAACTGCTTTCAGAAAATCCCGAACAATATCAAGATGCAGCCATTCAAGGTATTCGGGATATTCTGGGTATTTCTGGTAACGAACCCATTCCTAATGAAGCGATAGAAGTGGTAAAAATGGGGACAACAGTAGCAACAAATGCACTGTTAGAAAGGAAAGGAGACAGGGTTGTTCTTCTGATTACCAAAGGCTTTAAAGATGCGCTGCAAATTGGCTACCAAAACCGTCCTAACATCTTTGCTCGTCATATCGTTTTACCAACCATGCTTTATGAACAGGTGATTGAGATTGATGAACGTTATGATGCTCATGGCAACGAATTAATCGCCATAAATATTGAAATAGCCAAAAATGACTTACAAGCAGTTTACAACACAGGAATTAGGAGTTGTGCTATTGTTTTTATACATAGCGATCGCTATCCTGAACACGAACAACAAATAGCCCAAATCGCTCAAGAAATTGGCTTTACCCAAATATCTGTATCTCATCAAGTTAGTCCGTTAATTAAATTAGTCAGCCGAGGAGATACAACAGTAGTAGATGCTTATTTAACTCCGATTCTCCGTCGCTATGTCAACCAAATAGCGAGTCAGTTACCTAGAGTCAAAT
The DNA here is from genome assembly GCF_036917615.1 of Nostoc sp. Lineage (GTDB taxonomy): Bacteria > Cyanobacteriota > Cyanobacteriia > Cyanobacteriales > Nostocaceae > Nostoc. Next base: position 9,665 of record NZ_JBALCZ010000028.1, on the reverse strand, counting down.
TAATGTTTATGAAATCTGACGGAGGTTTAGTCGCAGCCCAACAATTTCAAGGCAAAGATAGTATTTTGAGTGGCCCGGCAGGTGGTATTGTCGGTGCAGTTCAAACTAGTAAAAGGGCAGGTTTCGAGTTAGTTATTACCTTTGATATGGGAGGAACAAGTACAGATGTCGCTCACTTTAAAGGAGAGTATGAACGACAACTAGATTCAGAAATTGCTGGGGCGCGGATGCGAGTTCCCGTATTAGCAATTAATACCATTGCTGCTGGAGGCGGTTCAATTCTCTTTTTTGATGGTTCTAGTTATCGTGTCGGCCCTAAATCTGCTGGTTCAAATCCTGGGCCTGCTTGTTACCGATGTGGCGGGCCATTAGCGGTTACTGATGCCAATGTGATGTTAGGCAAAATTCATCCGCAATATTTTCCCTCAGTTTTTGGAATTGATGGCAATTTACCTCTAAATAAAGATACTGTCATTCAGCAATTTACACAATTAGCCCAAGAGATTCAAGCCGCTACATTAAATCATTGTACTCCTGAACAAGTAGCCGCTGGATTTATGGCGATCGCAGTGGAAAATATGGCGAACGCAATTAAAAAAATCAGTCTGCAACGGGGTTATGATGTCAGCCAATATGTACTTTGTTGTTTTGGCGGTGCAGGCGGGCAAGTTGCTTGTTTAATTGCCGATACCTTGGGAATGAAAAAGATATTTCTACATCCTTATGCTGGTGTTCTATCTGCTTATGGAATGGGATTAGCTGATGTGCGGGCAATTAGAGAAGGGGGAGTAGAACAGCCTTTAACTCAAACATTAATTCCTAAATTACACCAGTTAATAGAAGATTTAGAAACTCAAGCTAGAAGTGAAATAAATGAAGATAATATCCAAGCACAGGTAGTCCGCAAAGTCAACTTAAAATATGAGGGGACTAACTCTACATTGACCGTTAGTTTTACTGATGAAGTAGCAGTGATGCGACAAGAATTTGAGGCTGAACATAAATCTCGTTATGGTTTCATTCAATTAGAGAAAACCTTAATTGTTGAATCTGCCTCAGTGGAAGTAATTCAGAAGATGGAGACTCCGGAAGAACCTTTAATTATTCGGACTCGCCCTTTAGATGAAGCTCCTGCATCTGTTGAGATAGTAAGAATGTTTAGTACTGATAGATGGTATGATACTCCTGTTTATCGGCGGGAAGATTTACAACCAGAAGATAGGATTAATGGGGCTGCGATCGTTGTTGAAAAAATTAGCACCATTGTAGTTGAACCTAACTGGCAAGCAAGATTAACTCAACAGAACCATCTAATTTTAGAACGTTTATAAATCGGCTGTTGTTCTCGAAAATACTCACCCTCGCTACAGGAAATGCGAATTTACACCCGCGCCGGATTCTCTACAATAAGCGAAATCTTGCATATTTCGCTCCTGCCCAAGTAGATAGTGATAGCTGGTAGTAAACACTGAAGTGTTTAAAAAAGTGCTTAACTCAGATATCGCACCAGTGAAAAAACATCAGTAATAGCAAAAAAGAGACAGAAATTAATGCAGTACAAACACACTATTTACAAATAAGCCAATTCGCTAGTTATGAAAGACAATAAGGTTAGTATTTAGAGTACAATCTCTTTACCATAGACAATATCCTCTAAGCTAACAACAATAGGAGTAAATCAGTGAAAACGACTAGTCCTGATCATAGTAAGATTAGCCCGACTGCCAAGTTGGTGGCTTATTTCCGGCAATTTTCAGATATTCCCTTTAGCAGGGATGTTGCTACACTGATACGTGCAGAAGATGTTTTAAAAAATTTCTCACAAGGAACGAACCTCACACCAGAATTTTTGAAATGGGCAGCTCTTGCTGCTGAGATACGTTATAAAAGTATTGTCAGCGCGATAAAGAAAGAGGGCATTACGCAGGTTTTGGAGTTAGCCAGTGGGCTATCATTTCGTGGGCTAGCTATGACTGAAGATCCAGAGTATATTTATGTGGAGACAGATCTTCCTGAGCTAATGCAAGAAAAGCAACAAATACTGTCAAAAATTATATCTAATCACGGACTAAGAGAGCGCAAGAATTTATTCTTTGATGCCGTAAACATTCTTTCGTTTCCTGAAATTGAATCAGCCATCCGTCACTTTAAGCCAAATCATCCAGTAGCCGTCATCCACGAAGGACTTTATCATTACCTTTCAATGGAAGAAAAGGAGAGGGCAGCACGCAACATTCATTCGGTTCTTTCCCGCTTCGGTGGCGCGTGGATCACTCCTGATTTTCTAACAAACGCTGAGCATGAAGGACGTTTACAGACTCACTCAGAATTGCAGAATATCGCGCAAGGAGTCCAAGACACAACGCAGCGTGATGTGCACAAAACAGGCTTTGATAATCAACAACAAATTGTGGACTTTTTTTCACACTTAGGTTTTAGGAGCTGCATCTCTCCACAAATAGACGGAAGTTATCAGCTAACTGCAATGCAAAAATTAGACATATCTGAAGCCGAGTTCAAAAACTATAAGTCCCTGAACTTTAATATTTGGACATTAACAGTGGAATAGTGAGGGCATTGAGCCGAGATGTTTTTCAGAGGGAACAGGAAACCCACACTTAAAAGTGTGGGATTGAAAAAAAGGACGCCGTTTTTCTAGCGCTTTGCGTCTTTGATTGGGGACAATCCGCAGAAATTACGTTTCAAACTATATTTCCCCATTTGGTGGTGTTGTTTCTTTTACAAGACATTGAACACCTAAGAGAACAGACACTTAGTCAAGGGATTGACATTAAAATTTCCAGGTGCAAGATGTGAGTTAAGGGATTACTACAAAATTTTTTTAAGGAGTTAAAAATGTACACAACATCTCAACCTGATCCTGTCCGCTTGGAAATATTCAAAAATCTCTATCAATTTATCGCCGAACAAATGGGAATTGTTCTCCAAAATACGGCAACATCTGTGAATATCAAAGAAAGGCTAGATTTCTCCTGTGCTATTTTTGACTCTTCGGGATTATTAGTTGCTAATGCCCCTCATATTCCTGTACATTTAGGCTCAATGAGTGAAAGTGTCCGCAGTTTAATTAACGATAAACGCGACACCCTAAAACCAGGAAATGTATATTTATCAAATAATCCCTATAACGGCGGTACACATCTTCCTGACATAACTGCAATTACCCCTGTATTTTTGGAAACGAGTGAAAATATTTCATTCCCCATGCCCCTCTTCTTTGTTGCTTCTCGTGGACACCAAGCGGATATCGGTGGAATTACTCCTGGTTCAATGCCTCCTCACAGTACCACTGTAGAAGAGGAAGGAATTCTTTTTGATAATTTTCTCTTGGTTGAAGAGGGGAGCTTTCGAGAAACTACAGTAAGACAGCATCTCTCAAATCATATTTATCCTACCCGTAACCCTGACCAAAATATAGCTGATTTTAAGGCACAAATTGCCGCCAATGAACGGGGAGTTCAAGAACTCCGTAAAATGGTTTTACAATACGGACTTGAGACTGTCCAAGCTTATATGAGTTTTGTGCAAGCTAATGCTGAAGAATCGGTGAGAAAGGCTATCAATCTTCTCAAGGATGGCTCATTTATTTATCAAATGGATAATGGAGCAATAATTCAAGTAAAAGTTACGATTCATCTAGAAAGTCGCAGTGCTACCATTGATTTTACTGGGACTTCTCGGCAACTAAATAGTAATTTTAATGCTCCTAAAGCTGTAACTCAAGCAGCAGTCTTATATGTCTTTCGGACTTTGGTTGATGATAATATTCCTCTTAATGCCGGTTGTCTTAACCCTTTAGAAATTATTATACCGGTCGGCTGTATGCTGAATCCAATTTATCCAGCAGCAGTAGTGGCGGGTAATGTAGAAACTTCTCAAACAATTGTTGATGCTTTATATGGTGCTTTGGGTGTCATGGCTGCTTCTCAAGGAACGATGAATAATTTTACTTTTGGTAATGAGCAATATCAATATTATGAAACTATCTGCGGCGGCTCTGGGGCAGGAATTGATTTTGATGGAACTGATGGTGTTCATTCTCACATGACTAACTCCCGCTTGACTGATCCAGAAGTTTTAGAAACCCGTTATCCTGTACTTTTAGAAAGCTTTAGTCTTCGTCCCGATAGCGGTGGAAAAGGAAAATATTCCGGTGGTAATGGAGTTGTCCGCCGCATCCGTTTCTTAGAACTTATGACAGCTAATATTCTCTCTGGTCATCGGGTTGTCCCTCCCTTTGGATTAAATGGTGGAGAAGCCGGAATTGTCGGACGCAACTGGATACAACGTCAGAATGGAATTGAAGAGAATTTAGACAGCACAGCAACAGTAGAGATGAAACCTGGTGATGTTTTTGTGATCGAAACTCCTGGAGGAGGCGGATTTGGTAAAGCCTCCTAGTACCGCAAGGCGGAAGTCACTCATTCAAAAGTCAAAAGTCAAAATTAATACAACGTAAGCGTTTCATTGATTTTGAATGGGTCGGTTATTTATGCCGTGCTGTAATAGTACCAGTATTTTCTGCTGAATTGAAAAGCTATAAATTTTTGCCCTGTTTACTTTTGATAACTAATTACTAGTTAATTTGAGTTGCAGTTTGGCACAAGATTTTATTTGTAATAACATTTATCAATCCAAATTCGCATTTCTTCTTCAGAACCAAAACAAGCCGAGCGTCCTGTGATCGGATCGTAGGCGTGCCAAGAAAAAATGTGACCATGCCAGTCAGATTCCTGCCATACTTGGAGATCAGAACCACTAGTCATCCATATAACAAAATGTTGCCAATATTTTCGTAAATTTAACAAAACATTAAATTTATTCATAGTGAAAGTACCTGCTAAACAGTTAACTATTACTTTTACTTTCACGTAAGAATTTTAAACTGAGAAGGTACAGTTTTGACAAATTTGAACTAGTACAGTTCAGCGCCTTCCCAACTGGTATAGTAAAAAATCTCTTAACTGTACTAGGTAAACTTGGTAAAAATAGTTTATATTGCCAGTATTGATGATTATTTAGTCATTAAGGAGTGCGCCAAAATGAACATTTTCTTAGAACGACAGTCACACAAACCGATTTATTTGCAGATCCGCGATCGCATTAGTCGTTTGATTAAATCTGGCGCACTCAAAAGTGGCGATCGCCTCCCTTCTATCCGCTCTCTCGCAGAAAGTTTACAAGTTAACAAACTCACGATTATTGAAGCATATAACGTTTTAGAAGCCGATGGGATTGTTTCTGCCCGTCCGGGTTCAGGATATTTTGTCAGCAGCGTTTCTCTGAAGAGTGCCAATTTAGAATCTACATTTGCTCCAGCCCAAAATGTCATAATTACAAAACCAGAGAAGTGTTCTTTTTATAAGATGTATACTCCACTGGTGCAAGCACAAACGCAGCCAGGAATGATTAATTTTGGCTACGGTTATCCACGTCCACCAAAAGATATCAACGTCATTGCTAGACGAGCGCTAAGACAAGATGATACTGATATTTTCTTTCCTCATGAGATGCCTCAAGGACAACTAACTCTGTGCAGACAAATTGCCCAGATGCTAGTACATCAAGGATTAGAGGTTTTTCCAGAGGATTTAATTATTACTAATGGCTCTCAGCAAGGGTTGTCATTAGCTATGAATTATTATGTACAACCTGGTGATTGGGTGATTGTGGAAGCTCCCACCTATTATGGTGCAATCTCAATCTTAGAAAACTTAAAAGCCAAGATTATTGGCATTCCCATGACTGCGGAGGGAATGAATTTAGAATTATTAGAGCAATATCTACACAGCCACCGCCCGAAATTAATTTATACGATTAGTACTTTTCACAATCCGACAGGATTGACGACAACACAAGCTCATCGTCAACAATTATTAGCATTAGCTGAAAAATATGAGTGTCCCATTTTAGAAAATAATGCTTATGAAGGAATAAATTTTGAGGCAGTGCCAGCGCCAATTAAAGCTTTAGATAAAAATAATTTGGTGACTTACCTAAGCACCTTTTCTAAAACTTTAATGCCTGGTTTACGAGTGGGCTATATGGTAGTTACAGGTAAGCATTATCAAGCAATTGTTGAGCGGAAGTTGCTCCATGACTTGCACACATCCAGTATTTCGCAAACAATAGTTAGCGAATATCTTGCTTCAGGACATTACCGCCGTCACCTCAGCCGCCTTCGCACAGATAATCTCCAAAGTCGTAATATTATGCTGCAAGCTTTGGAGCGTTATTTTCCCGAAGAGATCCGTTGGACAGTTCCCACAGGTGGATTATTTCTCTGGGTACAGTTACCAGATGATTTTCCGATTGGGACAATTCGTAAGGAAGCCTTTGCACAAAATGTCTACCTGGCGTGCGGTTCGGCATTTTTCCCCGATAAGCAGGGTTATCCAGCGATGCGTCTGACTTTCTGTCTATCGCCAGAGGAGATTGAGCAAGGGATCTTGATTGTGGGTAAGTTGCTGAAAAAGTATATTTCCAGAGAATGCGTAGTAGCACAAAGAAGTTTGAGTACCGGAAGCCAGCGCTCAGTTAGTGACGCAGGAGCCAAGACACAGAGGTTTGGAGAGAAATCAGCCCGTAGTCTACATCAACTGAAAAATGATGTTATGCGATCGCTCACTTGAAAAAGGCGCTCTAAATGTCAACCTTAAGGGGGTATTCCTGAGCATTGCGATCATTGTAAAAAACTTTAAAGATAGTTAATCTCCTGTCCAGATGATTAACATTAGCTGTTTGCAGGCAGAACTACTTTAAAAAATATGACTATAAATTTTGTCATTACAGGCGCTGATACGGAACTGGGACAAGAAACCACGCAGCAACTAGTTGCTCGTGGACATCAGGTGACTGGAATACCACTAAGTAAGGATGGCGCTGAGGTCATACGTTCAAAGGGTGGCCTAGTTGCTGATGTCAGTTTGACAAGTGCCACTGAACTTAAGGATGTTTTATCCACAGCTAATGCTAACGTGGTTATTAACCTCACGCCACAGTTTGCCAATACATTATTAAGCGATGGTCAGGACTGGAAAGGATTTGACAAAACCTTAAAAGCCACAACTGATGCACTATTGACAGCGATTGAAGATGCAGGGACTCCGTTTCTTGTCCACACCAGTTATACTTTTCTTTATGGCAATGCAAAAGATAGCACAGAAACTGCGCCTCTAGTTGTACCTGGCGATGACCCAATTTTTGCCGCCGCGATCGCCGCAGAAAACCAGGTGAGCAACAGCAAGATTCCCTCTAGCCTTTTACGGATGGGATACTTGTATGGCCCCCAATCTGAAGACCTCAAACTATATATAAAATCATTCAACCTCAGACGCCCTTATTTTGCAGGGCCTGCAAATAACTTAGGCAACTGGCTACACTTTGAAGATGCTGCTCAAGCTCTAGTTCAACCAGGAGAGCAGCAAACAGTAGGCGCAGTGTTTAACATCGTCGATGGAACTCCGGTATCCTTTGCAGATTTCATTGATTACTTTGCCTTTGCCTTAGGCAGAAAACAACCTGCACACATTCCGATGTGGCTGACTCCTGTAGCACTTCTGGCGGTAATTACACCTCAGCAGGTAGAGTTACTTAAATTGGCAACCACAGTTAAAAGTGACTCAATTCGTCAACAGCTTGGTTGGAAACCGCGTTATTTAAGTTACAAAGAGGGTTTGCAGCAAACAGTACAAACTTGGCGCAGCAAGAACGAAATTAAATGAGAGATGCGATTAATCGCGTGTGTTAAGAGCTAGAAATAGGCTTTTCAACTTCATCATTCCACCTCCGAGCCTCATCGTTAAACCTCAGAACTCGGAATGTTGAGCTTTTGTCTCGGAAGTTCGTGTTCAGGTGTAGCGACTGTTTTAAAAGTCAAGCGTAGGCGTAGCCCGCACTTCTCTACGAGACGCTGCGCGAACGGCTGCGCTCAGTGACCGTCGTAGACATCGCTTTGTTTGTGGAGATATATGAAAGCGATCGCGGTGCGACAAAGTTTGAAGTACTCCAACACGACTTCGGAGTACCTCAACACGACTTTCAAGTACTCCAACACGACTTCGGAGTACCTCAACACGACTTTCAAGTACTTCAACACGACTTTGGAGTACCTCAACACGACTTTCAAGTACTTCAACACGACTTTGGAGTACCTCAACACGACTTTCAAGTACTTCAACACGATTTTGGAGTACCTCAACACGACTTTCAAGTACTTCAACATGACTTCGAGGTATCTGTTGCTTATATAGCAGTCCTAAATCATTCGTAAGAATTTGAGATCGTTTTAACCCCCCGTAGTCCTGCCTTGGTAAGCTACGGTGCTACGGTGTATACACAAGTCTGAAATAGCTTACTCACCTGGTTTCTCGCGTCAGTTTTACCCCACCCTAACCTCCCCTTGTCAAGGGGAGGGAACAAGATTTCTTATTTTCCGCCTTTATCAGGGGGAATTACAAGATTTCCAAAAGACAGATGCTCCATCATAATTACAATGCCTTTATCTTTTTAGGACTTACGCACTGAAAACCTGAAACCTCGATCCCCCCTAACCCCCCTTTTTAAGGGGGGGATCTGAAAAGCCCCCTTTTTAAGGGGGTTGGGGGATCTGCTCTGCGTAAGTCCTACTTTTGTATAACCAGGTACTTTTGTTTGCATAAACGCATTGGATGGTATGTGATGCGGAGTGAGGTTATCTCCTCTGCGTCCAATTTTGAAGTAATTCACCATAAGAAACAACAGCACCCTCACCCAGAAGCAATAAACTTTGCATAATTGCGATTAATCTTGCTCCCACTCTCGCTCAATTTTCTCCAAATCCTTCGCCGCACCCAATTGCTGAAATATTTGATGTGCTGTGTTGTAATACTGTTGGGCAAGTTCTGTATTGCTGCGCTTACGCTCTAGCCGTGCTAAATCGTAGTTAACATCTGCTACTAGGTGAGTTATCCCTAATTCTTGCGCCATTACCAAAGCTTGTTTAGAAAACTGTTCTGCTGCTTCGAGATTACCGCGATGAAGTTCATTTTCTCCTAAACCACCATAAGAATAAGCCATACCAGAGCGTTCGCCTAATTCTGTTCTCACTGTTAAAGATTGCCGATACAGGGTTTCGGCAGCATCCCAGTTGCCGCGATTGCGCTCTATATCTCCCAACACTCCCCAACTAGAAGCCATACCAGAGCGATCGCCTAATTCTGTCTCAACTTCTAAAGATTGCCGATACAGGGTTTCGGCAGCATCCCAGTTGCTGCGATTGCGCTCTATATCTCCCAACGATGCCCAACTAGAAGCCATTCCAGAGCGTTCGCCTAATTCTGTTCTCACTGTCAAAGATTGCTGATACAGGGTTTCGGCAGCATCCCAGTTGCCGCGATTGCGCTCTATATTTCCCAACACTCCCCAACTAGAAGCCATACCAGAGCGATCGCCTAATTCTGTCTCAACTTCTAAACATTGCCGATACAGGGTTTCGGCAGCATCCCAGTTGCCGCGATTGCGCTCTATATCTCCCAACGATGCCCAACTAGAAGCCATTCCAGAGCGATTGCCTAATTCTGTCATCACTTCTAAAGATTGCCGATACAGGGTTTCGGCAGCATCCCAGTTGCTGCGATTGCGCTCTATATCTCCCAACACTCCCC